>JBEDDI010000006.1:0-68847 GCA_041176265.1 Actinomycetota bacterium | reverse complement strand
GAACCACAGCAGGGCCTAGAGGGCTATCGCTGGGCTTACACGCCAACGCTCGGCATGTTCTCGTGCCAGATCGACTGGGCGGGCAACCTGCTCATCAACGAATTCCGGCTTCGATCCGCTCTCGAATCGGCAGGCTCAAACGCGCTAGAGCTGCAGCGCGAAATGCGCAAGCTGCTTGGTCAGTCATGGGACGACGAGCTTGAGGTGTTCCGCAAGGCCGGAATGGATGCGCCAGTCGTCTGGCTGCAGCGCTTTGGCTAACTAGCCCTCGAAGCTGCGGAACGCGACGACCGCGTTGTGACCACCGAAGCCGAACGAGTTGCTGATCGCCAAGGCAGGGCCTGCTGCAATCTTTCGCGGTTCGGTGACAACGTCCAGAGGGATCTCCGGGTCCTGGTTGTCCAAGTTGATGGTCGGCGGCAAAGTGCGCTCGTATAGCGCGAGAATCGTAAAGATTGCCTCAATCGCCCCAGCGCCACCCAGTAGGTGGCCGGTCGATGACTTAGTCGCCGAGATGGCAATCTTGCTCAGGTGCTCGCCAAAGACGCGCTTTAGAGCGTTGTATTCGGCGATGTCGCCTACTGGGGTCGAGGTCGCGTGCGCGTTGATGTGCACGACATCGGTGACTTCGGCGCCGGCCTGCTTGAGGGTAGCCAGCACTGCGCGGGCAGCACCGGTTCCCTCTGGGTCTGGAGCGGTGATGTGGTGTGCATCCGAGGTGACCGCGCCGCCAACGAGCTCGGCGTAAATCTTTGCGCCGCGCTTTTGCGCGTGTTCGAGGGTCTCGAGCACGATAGCGCCTGCACCCTCACCCATGACAAATCCATCGCGAGCGGTGTCGTATGGACGCGATGCGGCAGCTGGGTCGTCGTTGCGGCGCGAGAGCGCGTGCATGCTGGCGAATGCGGCGATAGGCATCGGGTGAATCGCTGCCTCGGCACCACCGGCGACCACGATGTCGATCTCACCGCTGTTCAAGCGGGTTATCGCGTTCGCAATTGCCTCGGTGCTCGAAGCACATGCCGATACGGACGTGCGAACGCCGCCACGTGCAGCCAGGTCCATGCCGATTGCAGCGGCAGGGCCGTTTGGCATAAGCATCGGAACCGTCATCGGCATAACGCGACGAGGGCCCTTCTCCTTGAGCGTGTCGTATGCGTCCAGCAGGGTCCAGACGCCACCGATTCCGGTGGAGAACTCGACCGCGAACCGCTCCGGGGTAACCTCCGGCGAACCGGCGTCAGCCCAAGCCTCACGACCAGCGATCAGCGCGAACTGGCTGCTCGGGTCGAGGCGCTTGGCCTCCTGAGGGGTGAGGACCTCGGCAGCAGGAACCTTTGCCTGTCCGGCAAAGGTGACAGGCAGCTCATACTTGGCCACCCACTCCTGCTCCAGAGTCGAAATGCCTGACTCACCGGCAAGCAGAGCCTGCCAGGTCGACTTTGCGTCGCCACCGAGCGGCGTGGTAGCACCGATTCCGGTGACAACGATGCGCTGAGCCAAGGTCATTTCCTTTGTTTAGTAACGCTTTATTAGGCGTTGACGATGAAGTTGACTGCGTCGCCAACGGTGATGAGGTTCTTTACTTCCTCATCAGGAATCTTTACGCCGAACTTGTCTTCTGCGTTTACGACGATGGTCATCATCGAGATCGAGTCGATGTCGAGGTCGTCAGTGAACGACTTGTCCATCTGAACCTTCTCAACTGCGATGCCGGTCTCTTCGTTTACGAGCTCGGCTAGGCCTGCGAGAACTTCGTTCTGGTCGAGTGCCATGGTTTCTCCTTATTGGTGGTGGAATAGCGGGTTAAGTTTAGGGGAGCACTACCACTTGAGCGCCGAAGGCAAGGCCCGCGCCGAAGCCAATTTCGAGCGCCAATCCGCCCGACTTGACCTCGCCCGATTCGAGCAAAGAGTGCATGGCCAGCGGGATAGAAGCGGCGGATGTGTTGCCCGTGTAGACGATGTCGCGTGCGACAACTACGTTGTCAGGCAGCTTCAGTTGCTTGGCAAGCTCATCGATGATGCGAATGTTGGCCTGGTGGGTAACGAGAGCCGAAAGATCCTCGGCCTTTACGCCGGCAACCTCGAGCGCCTCCTTGGCGACCTTAGCCATCTCCCAGACGGCCCAGCGGAATACGGTCTGACCTTCCTGGCGCAGCGTAGGCCAGGCAGCAACGCCGTCGCGGAATTCGATCAAGGATGCGGTCATGCCGACTGCATCCCAGTGCGAGCCGTCGGAGCCCCATACGGTCGGGCTGATTCCCGGGGTGTCTGACGGACCAACGATTGCGGCACCTGCGCCGTCACCGAGCAGGAAGCTGATGGTGCGGTCGGTCGGATCGACGAAGTCGCTGAGCTTCTCGCCACCGACTACGAGCACGTACTTTGCCATGCCCGAGCGCACGAGTGCGTCGGCCTGAGCGATGCCGTAGCAGTAACCTGCGCAGGCGGCCGAGATGTCATATGCCGGAGCGGGGTTAGCGCCAACCTTGTCTGCCAGAAGCGCTGCGGCCGAAGGGGTCTGGTGGGGGTGGGTGATGGTGCTGAACAGAACAGCGCCAATCTCGGCAGGGTCGATTCCTGCTTTTGTGATGGCCTCGGTCGATGCCTCGACCGCCATATCCATCAGGCTGCGACCTGCACTAGCGCGCTTGCGGGTGATGATTCCGGTGCGCTGGCGAATCCACTCGTCACTCGAATCGATCGGACCCGCGATGTCATCGTTAGTGACGGTCAAGTCGCCTCGAGCGGCACCCAACGCGTAGATACGCGAGTACTTGACGGGAGTGTATTGGTTCAGGACTGGCTGTGACATGCGTGCCTCTCTGGGGTTCGCGTCTAGCTGTGGTTCGCGATTAGCTCGCGGGCCGCGTCGAGTTGGTCTGGGGTCTTCAATGCGAGAGTCTCGATGCCCGGCATCGAGCGCTTTGCTAGCCCAACGAGGGTTCCCGCAGGAGCCAGCTCGAGGATCGCGGTGACGCCAGCCTCAACCATGGCGTCCATGCAGAGGTCCCAGCGGACCGGTGATGAAACCTGGTTCACCAGGAGCGAAAGGAACTCGCTGCCCGAATCGATCTGTCGGCCACCGGCGTTAGTCCAAAGTTTAACCGTTGGGTCGGCGACACTGAGAGTGCCGGCGTATGTGGCGAGGGTGTCTACTGCAGGCTGCATGTAGCGGGTGTGGAACGCGCCAGCGACGGCGATAGGAATTACGCGGGTTCCGGTGACGGGGTCCGCCTGAAGCGCTGCGATTCCCTCGGTCGAACCGGCTGCGACGATCTGGCCACCGCCGTTGTAGTTGGCCGGTTGAAGACCCAGCGCGTCGAGTTTTGCCTCGACTTCGGCCTGGTCGCCACCGAGAATAGCGGCCATGGTGGTCGCTTCGAGAGCTGCCGCCTTGGCCATTGCGTCACCGCGCTGCTTGACGAACTTTATGCCCTGCTCGGCGGTGAAGACACCGGCTGCAACGGCCGCTGCGATCTCGCCGACCGAGTGTCCGGCGGTGCCGGCGATGCCCGCTTCGGCGAGACTCTTGCCGTCGATCAGGGCTGCCAGCGCCGCGACCGAGGTGCCAACGATCAGCGGCTGAGCAACGGCGGTATCGCGGATCGTGTCGGCGTCGCTAACCGTGCCGTGGCCAACGAGGTCGATTCCCGCGACCTCCTGCTGCAACCCGAGGGAAGCGGCGAATGCCGGCACCTCGAGCCACGGAGTCAGCATGCCGGGGGCTTGCGCGCCCTGTCCAGGGCAAACGACAACGATCATGCTGCTACCTCCGTGTTGGTTGCTTACGCTTCGCCGCCGGCCGAACCGCTGGTGCCAGCGGTTACGTCGTGCAAGCGGTAGCGGTCAATGGCCTGCTGAGGAACCGAAGGGTCCATCTCGCCACGTTCGACGAGCTGCTCTAGAACGCGAACCGCGATCGATGGTCCGTCAATCTTGAAGAATCGACGAGCAGCCGCACGGGTATCCGAGAAGCCGAAGCCATCCGCGCCCAGGGTCGCGTAGTCGCCTGGAACCCAAGGACGAATCATGTCCTGAACGGCGTGCATGTAGTCGCTGACGCCCAGGAATGGTCCCTCCGAGCCGGAGAGCTTCTTTGAGACATAGGCAGGCTCGACAGCCTGACCAGGGTTCAGGAACTTCTGCTGGTCCTTGGCGAGGCCATCGCGACGCAGCTCGGTCCACGAGGTGACTGACCAGATGTCGGCCGATACGCCCCAGTCGTCCTGCAGCAGTCGCTGAGCCTCGTGTGCCCAAGGAACGGCAACGCCCGAAGCGAGGATCTGGGCCTTACGACCGGCATTCTCGTTCTTGCTGATGCGGTGGATTCCACGAAGGATGCCGTCGACGTCGACATCGGCCGGCTCTGCAGGCTGCAGGTATGGCTCGTTGTAGACGGTGATGTAGTAGACCACGTTCGGATCCTCGTGCTGACCGCCGTACATGCGAGCTAGGCCATCCTTCATGATGTGCCCGATCTCGTAACCGTATGCCGGGTCGTACGAAATGACACCGGTGTTGGTCGACGCGATAAGCGGGCTGTGGCCATCGGCGTGCTGCAGACCTTCACCGGTGAGGGTAGTGCGGCCGGCAGTTGCACCGATCATGAAGCCACGAGCCATCTGGTCGGTCGCGGCCCAGACCGAGTCGGCGGTGCGCTGGAAACCAAACATCGAATAGAACACGTAGATCGGAACAATCGGTTGACCCTGAGTCGCGTACGAGGTGCCCGCGGCGGTGAACGCAGCCATCGAGCCGGCCTCGTTGATGCCGGTGTGCAGAATCTGACCCGCGGCGCTCTCCTTGTAAGAGAGCAGCAGCTCGCGGTCAACCGAGA
Organism: Actinomycetota bacterium; assembly: GCA_041176265.1. Lineage (GTDB taxonomy): Bacteria > Actinomycetota > Actinomycetes > Actinomycetales > Microbacteriaceae > Rhodoluna. The sequence goes on along the minus strand of JBEDDI010000006.1, from coordinate 64,005 downwards.
TGTAGTGCTGGCCGTTCGGGTTGTAGATCTTCGCGGTAGGGAAGAACGCGTCCATACCGAAGGTACGTGCCTCATCCGGGATGATCGGAGCGATTCGCTCGCCCAGGCCATGGGAGCGCAGCAGGTCCTTGAGCAGGCGAACGAAGGCCATGGTCGTGGCTACCGGCTGGTTACCCGAGCCACCCTTTGCGACCTTGTAGACGTCATCGCCAGGCAGGTCGAACGAAACGTACTTGCTTCGACGCTCAGGCAGGTAACCACCCAGTTCGCGACGACGCTCGTGCATGTATTCGATCTCAGGGGCGTCCTGGCCAGGGTGGAAGTATGGCGGCTGGTAAGGGTTTTCCTCGAGCTGCGCGTCGGTGATCGGAATGCGAAGTTCGTCGCGGAAACCCTTGAGGTCGTCCAGCGTCATCTTCTTCATCTGGTGGGTAGCGTTGCGGCCCTCGAATGACTTGCCGAGGGTGAAGCCCTTGATGGTCTTCGCGAGGATTACGGTTGGCTGACCCTTGTGCTCGGTCGCTGCCTTGTAGGCGGCATAGATCTTGTTGTAGTCGTGGCCACCGCGCTTGAGTCCCCAGATCTGGTCGTCGCTCATGTCCTTGACGAGCTCCAGGGTGCGTGGGTCGCGACCGAAGAAATTCTCGCGCACGAACGCGCCGTCCTCGGTCTTGTAGGTCTGGAAGTCGCCGTCCGGAGTCTTGTTCATCAGGTCGACCAGAGCACCGTCGGTGTCGCGCGACAGCAAGCTGTCCCACTCACGACCCCAGACCACCTTGATCACGTTCCAGCCGGCACCACGGAAGAAGCTCTCGAGTTCCTGAATGATCTTGCCGTTGCCGCGAACCGGGCCGTCGAGACGCTGCAGGTTGCAGTTGACCACGAAGGTTAGGTTGTCGAGCTTGTCGTTGGCAGCCAGCTGCAGAGCACCGCGCGACTCGACCTCGTCGAGCTCGCCGTCACCGAGGAATGCCCAGACGTGCTGGTCTGCGGTGTCCTTCATGCCACGACCCGCCAGGTAGCGGTTGAACTGCGCCTGGTAGATCGCGTTGATCGGACCGAGGCCCATCGAAACGGTGGGGAACTGCCAGAAGTCCGGCATCAACCGCGGGTGAGGGTATGAGCTGAGACCGCCACCCGCGTGCGACTTCTCCTGGCGGAAGCCGTCGAGCTGTTCGGCAGATAGGCGACCCTCGAGGAATGCGCGAGCGTACGGGCCAGGTGAAGCGTGGCCCTGAATGAAGATCTGGTCGCCGCCGGAAGCGTGGTCCTGACCCTTGAAGAAGTGGTTGAAACCAACCTCGTAGAGCGATGCTGACGATGCGAAGGTCGAGATGTGACCGCCGACGCCGACGCCAGGACGCTGTGCTCGGTGCACGAGCATCGCTGCGTTCCAGCGCATCCAGGCGCGGTACTTGCGCTCGATGGCCTCGTCACCAGGGAACTCTGGCTCGTTCTCGGGAGCGATGGTGTTCAGGTAGTCGGTGGTAGGAACGATTGGAACGTTCAGCTGCAGCTCGTGCGAGCGACGCAGCAGGTTGAGCATGATTTCGCGTGCGCGACCGCGTCCTTGAACTCGTGCGACAGCATCGAGCGATTCAAGCCATTCCGAGGTTTCCTGTGGATCCTGGTCTAGGTTGCTGACTGCGTAGGCATCGTTGTTATTGATTGACACCGGTATCCCTTTCGTGGGGGAGCGAAATCTGGGGGACTCGTGGGTGAAGTCTCCTAATACTTTAGGCGAACAAGCGGAAGCATTTAGCCGTTCGGTAGGTTTGTGTTCTCGAATCTTCCAGCCCTGTTGGGCACAACTAAGGAGCCAAATTGTCACTAATCATCGGCGATGAAGTACCAGACTTCGAACTTCCTAACCAGAACGGCGAGCCGGTACGCCTGAGCGACTTCCGTGGCAAGAAGGCGGTAGTGGTCGTTTTTTATCCGCTTTCGTTCACCGGTATCTGCACCGGCGAGCTGTGCGAGCTGCGCGACAATATCGCCCAGTTCCAGAACGAGAAGGTTGAGCTGCTCGCAATCTCGGTCGACTCGAAGTTCACTCAGAAGAAGTTCGCCGAGCAGGAGGGTTACACGTTCAGCGTGCTCAGTGATTTCTGGCCACACGGTGGTGTTGCGAAGCAGTTCGGTGTGTTCCTCGAAGAGAACGGCTTTGCAAACCGAGGAACTTTCGTGATCGACAAGGACGGCAAGCTAGTCGCCAAGTTCGTAACCGCTCCGGGGCAGCCTCGCAGCCTGGCCGACTACCAGAAGGCCCTCGAACTCATCTAGGTTTCCAGCGGGCGGTCCGCCTGGGCCGATTTGTAAGCGCAAGAGGGATTCTGTATTCTTTTTCGCGGGGGCCTTTAGCTCAGTTGGTAGAGCGCCACGCTTACACCGTGGATGTCATCGGTTCGAGCCCGGTAGGGCCCACGAATAGACCGAGGTGATGCAAATCACCTCGGTTTTCGTTTAACCGTTGGTTAGCATTTAGGCATGTCTTCAGCGCGTTATGAACCACCCGCACGCGCTGCGATGACCGATGAAGCGCTGCTCGAGGCGTTGGGCTCGGATCGCATGGACGAACTGGGCACGTTGCAATCGATGCACCTTCTAGAGCGTGAGACCGAGCTCCGGCAGCAGGATCAAGCCGACTTCGAAAATTGGGTCGCGCAGATGGTCTCGGAAAATAGCGCACAGTCGCGATTAGCGCTGAGCACCTACGCGCCACACGCGCTTGCCGAGCTTTCGGCTGTCGCAGCGTCGGAAGCGAACAGCATTTTTCCGATCGAACCGTCCACAGATTCGCAGTTTGTGCCTTCGCCAGAGCAACTCCTCGAGCTAGACGCCAGCTTCGAGATTGGCCCTGCAACTGAATTTGAGCTGCCCGTACCAAGACCAGAGCAAGTCAAGGTCACGGGCACGTTGACGAGTATCGGGCGCAGACTGCTCGACTTCGCAACCTCTAACGACCGCCAGCAGCCCGCATCGCAGTTTTGGGCGTGGTTCGGTATAGCGGGCACGGCCGTACCGGTGCTTGTCGCCGCGATGCTAGCCAAGCTCGGTTTTTCTTTCGGGCAGAACGCGGCCGCTCTCGCCCTCGGTTTCATCGGCTCCGCTGTCATCATCAGCATCGGCTCTCTCGCCGGTAAGCGAAGTGGCTTGCCAACCGCCGTGATTAGTCGCGCGGCGTTCGGTGTTCGTGCCAACGTGCTGCCAATCGTCCCCGTTCTGCTGAGCAAGTTTTTTTGGGTCGTTGCCGCGGCCGTTGCGGCTGCGGTCCTGCTTGGTGCAAGCACCGACTACCTTCCAGCTCCCGAGAAGTCCGTTATATCGGTCGGTGGTTTCGATGTCTCCTGGAGTGCCGGGTACGTCGCGCTAGTGCTTGCGTTGGCGGGGCTCGCTACGGCCTGGGGTGGTCGCGTCCTGGCCTCGCTCCAAAAGCTCGGTGGCTTGTTCGGTGTCGCCGTGGCCGCGGTGATTCTGATCGCGGAGGCTCCGCACCTCAGCAATGCCAAGCTCGATTTCAGCGAGGGGGTCTCAAATCTCGAAGTCCTGACGGCTGCCATCCTCATCGTCGCTTGCATGGGCTTGGCCTGGGTTTCCTCGGGCGCAGACTTCGCTCGCAAGTTGCCAAATAGCGCTTTGGGCCTGCGGGTCGTTGGTTGGGCGTTGGTCGGCCTTGCCGTCGTTCCCACAATAGTTGGCGTCGTCTCTGCAGCAGCATTTTCGGACTTAGGTCTTGCGAAGGCTTCCAATCCGGTCCTGCAACTCAGCGCTGCGTTGCCACAGTGGGCCATCGAGCTTCTCGTGCCGGGCCTGGTCTCCACGCTCGTTGTCTGGATCGCCATGTCGCTGTACTCGGCAAATCTCGGCATGCAGGCGATCGGACTCAAGTTGAAGGCGGCCACCGGGGCCAGCGTGCTTGCGGCGCTCGCCTGGTTGATTGCCGGACTCGGCTACCCCCTGCTTGCGCAGGGTGGTGTCTGGCAGAACCTTGCTGGCCTCGCCCTCGGGTTCGGTGTTCCGGTCGCTGCGTGGGCCGGCGTCTTCGTAGCAGACGTGCTCTTGCGTCGCATCGCTTATCACGAGGTTTCGCTGAGTCGGGCATACGGGTTTTATGGCTCGGCGAACTGGGTCAACTTGGCATTCTGGCTGGTCGCAGTTGTCTTGGGCTACGCGATGACCGCTGCGGATCTCTTCGGAACTCGCATCGAAGGAGCGCTCATCGTCGAACCTGCTGGCGCTTTGACCGCAAACCTCGGTCTATTCGCGGCAGGCGTTGTCGGCCTCCTGGGCCCGTTGCTACTGGGTATCCCGCGCATCAAGCGGCAGGAGCGAGAGGTACTCTCGATTGAGGCTCGCAGACGCGATCTTGCAGACATCTTTGATGGCAACCGAGAGTTGGGATTCGATCAATGACCTATACCGTGGCACAGGTAGTGGCGGCTGCCGAGAACTATTGGCCTAGTGCCGGTGCCGAGGATTGGGATGCGCCTGGGCTGGTCGTGGGTGACCCGAACCAGAGCGTAAAGCGCATCCTGCTTTCGGTGGATGTAACCTCGCAGGTCCTCGATGAGGCGCTTGATGGAGGCTTTGACCTAGTCATCAGTCACCACCCATACCTAATGCGCGGAGTGACTTCGCTCGCGGAAAACACTCTCAAGGGCGCTGTTGTCGCCCGAGCAATTCGGCACGGCATCGCGCTCTTTGCAGCACACACGAATGCTGACATCGTCCATGGCGGCGTATCCGACACGCTTGCAGCGGCCATCGGTCTGGTGGATGTGATGCCGTTACAGCCAGTTTCTGAGGCAGCCACAATCGGTCACGGACGTGTCGGAAATCTTCCGGCACCGATGAGCCTGGCTGCCTTTGCTGAAGCCGTAGGGACTGTGCTTCCAGCTACTGCGTCGGGGTTGCGGGTTGCCGGTTCGCGCGTTCAACAGATCAAACGCGTCGCTGTACTGGGTGGCGCCGGTGACTCGTTCCTGGCTGCCGCAGCGGCGTCGGGCGCCGATGTTTACGTCACGAGTGACCTGCGCCACCACCCTGCACAGGATGCGCTCGAGTCGGCAGGAGCCGCGGGGCGTGCCTTTGCCCTCATCGATGTGCCGCATTGGGCGGCCGAATCGCTCTGGCTCAGAGTCGCCGAGCAGCAATTGGCGGGTATCTTTGAAGACGCGCAGATCGTCGTGTCGGGCCTATGCACCGACCCGTGGGATTTCGTCGTCAACTGAATCGAGAGAAAACTAAACATGCAAGCTACGCAAATTCAGCAGCAGGAACTACTTTCGCTGGTCGCTATCGACAGCGAGATCGCGCGAGCTAAGCGAGCCGTTGCGAAATTGCGCAGCCCAGAGCAGCACGAAGAAATCAAAGAGCAGGCACGTGCTCTTTCGGCCTCGATGCTTGCCGCGAGAAACGCCCTGGACGACGCGGAGCTTGAACTCAAGCGCACCGAGACCGACCTCAAGCTAGTAGGGGCCCGTGAGGCCAAAGACCAACAGCAGTTGAAGCAGACCTCGGTGCCATCCATCGCATCCGGAATACAGCACGAACTCGCAACCCTCGCACGCCGACGTTCCGAACTTGAGGATGTCGAGCTTGCAATCATGGAACAACTGGAGATTCTCAAGGCAGACTTCGATCGACTACAGGCGCAGCGCGCGAGTCTGGATGAGGAACTTGCTGGCCTGCTGAAGCTTGACGAACAAGAAGTCATGCGACTTCAGTCGGGGATGACACTGCAGTCTGCAGATCGAGCGACTATGGCCGCTCGCATACCTGCCGAACTTCTAGCCGCATACGAGCGCAAGGCAGCCCGCGGTGTGCCGGTTGGCCGACTCGTACAGCGAGACTGCTCGGCCTGCCACATCGGCCTCGACGCGGTCGCTCACGCGCGCATTAGCTCGTTGCCAGAAAACGAACTGGCTGAGTGCCCTGAGTGCAACGCGTTCTTGGTGCGTGGCTAATTGGTCGACTTCATTGTTGAAGCCGACGGCGGCTCGCGCGGAAACCCTGGGCCTGCCGGCTCGGGCGCCGTCGTCCTAGATCCCGCTACCGATCGCCCTATCGCCGAGATCGCACGATTCGTCGGAATCGCAACCAACAACGTCGCAGAATACATCGGCCTAATTTCTGCTCTCGAGTGGATCTCGGTCGCCAAACCCGGTGCCTCGGTGCACGTACGTATGGACTCCAAGTTGGTCATCGAACAGATGTCGGGCAACTGGAAAGTGAAGCACCCAGACATGCAGCAGTTGGCGGCGCGCGCCAACGTTCTCGTTGCGGGGCTACGAGCGACTTTCGAATGGATTCCACGCGAGCGAAACGCGCGTGCCGATGCGCTTGCCAACAAGGCCATGGACGAATCGGCGGACTCGGTCAACGAACCCGGTCAGGCCCAGCCAACCACGACTGGCGAGGCAATCTCGTCTGTCGTCGAGTTCAACCACGAGCTACCTTCCTCGGTGCGTGCCCCCGGTGGCGTTACGGCGCCACTGACCACCGTCATCCTGGTTCGCCACGGACGTACCGCTCTAACCGAATCGAAGAAGATCTCTGGCTCGGCTGGCGAGAATCCGTTCCTTAGTGACGCGGGCGTGCACGACGCAGAAAAGGTCGCAGCAGAGCTCGCCAAGATTGGCATCAGCGGCCCCTGGGCGCACCTGCCGAAGCCGAGCGTCCTAATTGCCAGCCCGATCAACCGCACGGTACACACGGCTCAGATCATCGGCGAACGCCTAGGGCTTGAGGTAGCAACGAACGGCGACATCGCCGAGATTTCTTTCGGTGTCTGGGATGGGCACACTAACGACGAGGTCAAGGCCAAGTGGCCCCAGGAATTTGCCGAATGGCAGGGCTCATGGAGTTACTCACCTCCAGGCGGCGAATCGCTCGAGGCCTTCGATCTGCGTGTGCAACGCGGCCGTCGCGAGATTCTCGCCGCTAACGTTGGCAGCACCGTCGTTGTCGTTTCACACGTGATGCCGACGCGCGGCTTTCTGCGTGCGGCAAACGAGGGTGGCATCAGCGCATACTGGCGTCCACAGATTTCGCCGTGCAGCATCTCGATCGTTCGATTCTGGGGCGATCAAGCCGCCGAGATCGTGACGATGAATTCCACGAGCCACCTCGTTTAGCCACGAATCGGCTAACCTAGACGAACTGGAAGGGTCGGCCAGGCGGTCGCGACGCAAGTCGAGGAACGTCCGGGCTCCGCAGAGCAAGACGGTGGCTAACGGCCACCCGGGGTAACCCGCGAGAAAGTGCAACAGAGAGTAGACCGCCGAGCAATCGGTAAGGCTGAAACGGTGGGGTAAGAGCCCACCAGCGAGGCGTGTGAGCGCCTCGGCTAGGTAAACCTCGTCTGGAGCAAGATCAGACAGTGAACGCCAAGAGCTGCTCGCTCGAGTTCACGGGTAGATCGCTTGAGGGTGTCGGCAACGGCACTCCTAGATAGATGACCGTCACCCGCAAGGGGACAGAACCCGGCGTATCGGCCGGCCCTCCAGTTTCAATTCTGTCTAGTTGTCGTCGCGGTTCTTGTACGCGAGTGCTGCGGCGCCGAGGATTCCGGCGTTGTTGCGCTTGAGGGCGGGAACAATGTCTGCGTTTAGGGTCAACAGCGGCAAGAACTCCTCGTGTGACTTGCTGATGCCACCGCCGACGATGATCAAGTCGGGCGAGAACAGTCGTTCCACTGTCGAGAAATAGCGCTGAAGGCGTTTGGCCCATTCTGCGAAGCTCAACTGTTCGCGCTCCATGGCCGAGTAAGCAGCCTTGGTCTCGTAGTCGACACCATCGATCTCCAGGTGACCGAGTTCGGCGTTGGGCACCAGTTCACCCTTGATAAACAGGGCTGTGCCGATACCGGTTCCGAGCGTGCTCATAAAGACCAGACCCTTGTGTTTGCGGGCGGCTCCGAACTTGACCTCGGCGACTCCGGCCGCGTCGGCGTCATTCACGATGTGTACGTGGCGACCGAGAGCTTCGGTAAAGATACGTTCGGCATCCAGCCCGATCCAGTCCTTGCTGATGTTTGCGGCGCTCATCGTGTGGCCGTGCTTGACGACGGCAGGGAAGCAGATGCCGACCGGCATAGCATCCTTCGTTCCGCCCAGCTGCTCGACCAGTTCGCTAACGACACGTGCGATGTCGGCTGGTTCGCCACCCTCTGGCGTCATGACACGGATGCGTTCACCGACGAGCTCGCCCTTCTTGACGTTCACGATGGCCGCCTTGATGCCAGTGCCACCGATATCGATGCCGATTGCTTTCTTTGCCATGGTCTCTCTCCAGTCTCTCGATGCCGACCTGCACTATGGCAGGGTCAGGATCTCCGGGCCGTCTTCGGTAATTGCGATGGTGTGCTCAAATTGGGCAGTCCAAGACTTGTCCTTGGTGGTGACCGTCCAGTCGTCGCTCCACATGTCCCATTCGTGGGTGCCGAGTGTCAACATCGGCTCGATGGTGAACACCATGCCGACCTTGATCTCATCTGCGTACTGAGGCGCAGAGTCGTAATGGGGAATGATCAGTCCGCTGTGGAATGCCTCGCCCACGCCATGACCGGTGAAGTCACGCACCACTCCGTAGCCGAAACGCTTCGCGTAGGTCTCAATCGCGCGACCGATGATGTTGACCTGTCGGCCAGGCAGCGCTGCATTGATCCCGCGAGTCATTGCCTCGTGGGTTCGCTCCACCAGGTCGCGAACCTCCTGGCGCACGTCGCCGATCAGGAACGTGCGGTTCAGGTCGCCGTGGTAGCCGTCGATGTATGCGGTGATATCGATGTTCAGGATGTCGCCATCCTGCAGCACCGTGTCATCGGGGATGCCGTGACAGATGACCTCGTTTAGCGAGCTGCAGATTGATTTGGGATAGCCGCGGTAGCCCAGCGTCGATGGGTAGGCACCGTTCTTGACCAGGAATTCGTGCGCGATGCGGTCTAATTCGTCGGTCGTCACACCGGGTCTTGCATGCTGGCCAACTAGCTCCACGGCCTGGGCTGCGATTCGCCCGGATCTGCGAATCTTGGCGATCTGCTCGGGGGTCTTCACGTCGGATCCGGTGAACTTTGCAGGAGCAATCTTCCCCACATATTCGGGGCGAACGATGGCCGGCGGAACCTGCCGCTGAGGCGACAACTGGCCGGGGATGAGGTGTCCGGTCTTGGGGTCGCGAGGCATGGGAATAGTCTATTCGTGTGGCGCAGCGCAGTTATTCAGAGCAAGACGAGACCCCGCAGTACTGGTTCAACGAGAGAACAGGGCTGGTCGAGGTCGGGCCGCAGTCGGTTGCTGGCTATCGAATCGGCCCGTTCGCGACGCGTGAGCAGGCCGAGCGGGCGCTTCGAGTGGTGGCCGATCGAGCGGCAGCCATGCGCAAGCAAGACGACGAGGATGACTGGAGCTAGCTCGCGAACCTATTCGGCGAAGGACTGGTCCGCGTTCGGGAAACGCTTCTCGGCGACGTCTGCACGGTAAGCCTGTGCGGCGGCAAGAAGAGTGCCGCGAAGGTCGGCATACTGCTTCACGAACTTGCGTGGCTTGTGTGTGCTCATGCCGGCGAAGTCAGTCCAAACAAGAATTTGTCCGTCGGTCCCGCTACCGGCACCGATTCCAACGGTTGGGATGCCGATCTCCGCGCTCACCCTAGCGGCGAGGTCGGCGGGAACCAGTTCAAGTACCACAGCAAAGGCGCCGGCCTCTGCGACAGCCTTGGCGTCTGCGATCAGGGCATCGGCGCCATCACCTCGACCTTGTACCTTGAAGCCGCCGAGACCGTTGACGCTCTGAGGCGTGAAGCCGATGTGACCCATTACTGGGATGCCGGCCTCTACGATGCGAGCGATCTGAGTAGCGGAGCGCACGCCGCCTTCTAGCTTTACCGCGCTGCAGCCAGAGAACTTAGCCATCCTTAGCGCTGTCTCCAGGGCCTGGTCGGGGCCGAGCTCGTATGACCCGAATGGCATGTCGATTACGGTAAGTGCGCGCTTGGTTGCACCCGACACCGCTCGGCCAAGCGAAATCATCTCGTCGACGGTCACGGGCATCGTGTTGTCGTAGCCGAGTGCGTTATCGGCAGCCGAGTCGCCAACCAGAAGTACTTCAATGCCTGCCTCGTCGAAGATCGACGCGGTTAGGGCGTCGTAGCTTGTGAGGCACGAGAACTTGTGACCAGCCGCCTTGAAATCGGCGAGGTGGGTGATTCGAACCTTCTTGGGGTCGAGCGTCATCTAGGCCTTGGCCTTCCAGCTGTCGACCTCAATCTCAACCAGCATCGCTGGATTGATGAACTGGATTCCCGCGAGCATCGTCGCAGCCGGGCGAATGTCGCCGAATAGCTCGCCGTGTGCTTTGCCAACCGCATCCATGTCTTCGGCGTTTGCTAGGTAGACCCGGGTGCGGACGACGTCTGCGAGTGTGTGCCCTGCCTGGGCTAGCGCGGTAGCGATGACCTGTTCGAATGCAACCTTGGTCTGACCGTATGCGTCGCCCTCAAACTGGAGCTTGCCGTCAACGGTCGCGGTGCTCCCCGAAACGTGCACGTATTCTCCGCACACGGTCGCGCGAGAGTAGCCAATTACAGACTCCCATGGTCCAGCCGATGAGATGAGTCGTTCTGCAGCCATTGCTTTTCCTTATGTTTCTAGCGGTAGCGGTTGGTGATTGGCATTCGGCGGTCGCGACCGTACGCCATCGAGGTGATTTTCGGACCGATTGCGCCTTGTCGGCGCTTCCACTCGGCGATTGCGACGAGGCGAATCACCTTGTCTACGGTAGTCGAATCGAAGCCGAGTGCGACCACTTCGTCGCGACTCAGGCGGCGCTCGACGTATGCGTCAAGAATCGCGTCCAAGACCTCGTATTCGGGCAAGCTGTCCTGATCGACCTGGTCTGGACGCAGCTCGGCCGATGGCGGTTTGCTAATCGAGTTTTGGGGAATCGGGGGAGTCAGGCCGTTCTGAGCTGCGTACGCGTTGCGCCAACGCGCAAGGCGCCAGACCAGGGTCTTCTCGACGTCCTTCAACGGTGCATAGCCGCCCACGCTGTCACCATAGATAGTGCTGTAGCCGACAGCCAGCTCGGTCTTGTTGCCGGTCGTCAGCACTAGATGACCTTCCTTGTTGCTGAGGGCCATCAGAATGACGCCACGCATGCGCGCCTGGAGGTTCTCAGCTGCCAGCCCTTCGAGGGCCAATCCGCCCTCGAACTCGGCCGTGTACCCCTCGATGCTCTCGGTACGCAGGTGCATGCCGATGCGTTCCGCGCTGTCGTCGGCGTCGCTTCGTGAGTGGCCGCTCGAATACTTGCTCGGCATGCTGACACCAAACACGCGATCGGCGCCGATGGCGTCTGCCGCGATTGCCGCACAGACGGCGCTATCGATACCGCCACTCATTCCCAGAATGACCGACTTGAAGCCGTTCTTGTTGACGTAATCGCGCAGACCGAGCACCAGTGCGTTCCAGACCTGCCAGTCGTCGTCGGCGCGCGTGACGGATGGCTCCGAAACAACTTCAACGCCACCAGTCTCGTCGAAATTGAGCAGCAGCAGGTCTTCCGCGAACTGCAATCCTCGTGCTTTCACCTCACCGGCTGCATCGATTACCAGCGAATCGCCGTCGAAGACCAAATCATCTTGGCCACCGACCAAATTGCAATACGCCACGGCGGTGCCGTGAGTCTTAGCTATCTGGCGAACTAGCGCGAGGCGTCGGTCGTCCTTGTCGATCTCGAACGGCGAACCATTCAAGACGAGGGTCACATCCGTGCCAGCCTGGCCGATTTGCGCCACCGGACCGCCTGCCTGCCAGATGTCTTCGCAGATAACCACCGAAAAACGGAGGCCTTGGTGCTCGAAGGTCAACAACTCATCGCCGGGCAGGAAGTTGCGATGTTCATCGAAGACGCCGTAGTTGGGCAGGTGATGCTTTGCATAGTTGCCGATGACTTTGCCGCCCAACAGTACCGAAGCGGTGTTGTGTGCGATAGCCCAACCGTTCGCTTTCGGTGCAATGCTCGGGTGACCGATTACGGTCGCGATTGCGCCGAAGCCGGCGTCGTCGAGGCGGCGGGCAAAATCCGCGACGGCGTCTTCGGCGGAACGCACAAAACTTTCGCGGTGGGCGAGATCCTCAATGGGGTAGCCGGTCGCAACCATTTCGCCAAATAGAACGAGCTTGGCACCTGCGGCTGCCGCATCCGCGACGGCTGCAAAGCAACGATCCAGATTGACCGAGATATCGCCAACCAGAGGGTTGGTTTGCGCCAGAGCAACGCGAACTTGAGGCATAGCCATTAGCCTAGTAGCAGGTATGAGAGGACCAGCCGATGGATAAGCAAACCGACTTTGTTCTGCGAACTATTGAGGAGCGCGGCGTCAAGTTTGTGCGACTTTGGTTCACCGACGTCGCTGGCACTTTAAAGTCGGTAGCGATCGCTCCGGCAGAGGTCGAGGGTGCATTCGCCGAGGGCCTCGGGTTCGACGGTTCTGCCATCGAAGGCCTAGCCCGAACCTACGAGGCCGACATGCTGGCAATGCCAGATCCGAGCACGTTCCAGATTCTTCCTTGGCGCGGCGAGATTGACCCAACCGCCCGTATGTTCTGCGACATTCAGACTCCTGACGGCCAGCCCGCAGCCGCTGATCCGCGCAACGTTCTGCGTCGCGCATTGGCCAAAGCGTCGGACCTAGGATTCTCGTTCTACATTCACCCCGAGATCGAGTTCTATCTGCTCAAGTCGTCACAGATTGGCCCTGAAGGGCCGATTCCTGTTGACAAGGCCGGATACTTCGACAATGTCCCTGGCGGCACCGCCCACGACTTCCGCCGCAAGGCAGTGCAGATGCTCGAGCAGCTCGGCATCTCGGTCGAGTTCAGCCACCACGAGGGCGGTCCGGGTCAGAACGAGATTGACCTTCGCTACGCCGATGCCTTGACCATGGCCGACAACATTATGACCTTCCGAACCGTCATCAAGGAGGTGGCTATCGAGCAGGGTGTCTATGCGACCTTCATGCCGAAGCCATTCACCGAGCACCCTGGTTCGGGCATGCACACCCACATGAGCCTGTTCGAGGGTGATTCAAACGCATTCTTCGACCCATCGGGCAAGTACCACCTGAGCAAGACCGCAAAGCACTTCATCGCCGGCTTGTTGCGTCACGCACCCGAGATAACTGCTGTTACTAACCAGTACGTCAACTCGTACAAGCGCCTTTGGGGCGGAGGCGAGGCCCCGAGCTTCGTCTGCTGGGGTCACAACAACCGCTCCGCCTTGATCCGCGTGCCGCTATACAAGCCGGACAAGGGCAACAGCTCGCGCATCGAGTACCGTGCCATCGACTCGGCGGCTAACCCTTACTTGGCATACGCGCTGTTGCTTAGCGCTGGCTTGAAGGGCATCGAGAACGAGTACGAGCTGCCAACCGAGACCGAGGACAACGTCTGGAACCTGAGTGACTCAGAGCGTCGTGCTATGGGCATCCAGCCGCTTCCGCAGTCGCTGGATCACGCGATTCGCAAACTCGAGGAATCGGAGCTTGCTGCCGAGACCCTCGGCGAAGAGGTCTTTAGCTACGTCCTTGCGAACAAGCGTCGCGAATGGAGCGAGTACCGCGCCCAGGTAACCCCGTTCGAGCTGAAGCAAAACTTCGAAGTTCTCTAGGCCATGGGCTACCCGGATCGCCCAGGCGGGCTTTCTGAACTGGCTCGATTCGGCTTCGCGGATCTGAGCGGAACTCTCGCCAAGCTAGACCAACTCGTAGCGCTCGTTGGCGATTCGGGTCGTGCCGCAGTGGCATCACTAGCCAAGGCAGCCGACCCCGACCAGGCCCTGAACGCCTTGCTAACGTTTGCCGAGCTTGACAAGTCGACCATCAAGAAGCTCCTGAAGCGCGAGGAGACTGCCGTTCCGCTGTGCTGCGTGCTCGGGGCTTCCTCGGCCTTGGTCGATTTTCTACGTCGCCAGCCGAGCGCGTTCGAACTATTCGAACAAAAGACCATCGCCTTGCCAACGCAGGATGAGGCAACGAAGCAGATGTCAAAGTCTGTTGCGCCTCTGCTATCGCAGGGTTTCGACTCGGCTAAGGCTTGGTCCGCGTTACGCATCGAGTATCGCAAACTGCTCTTGCGAGTTGCTATCTTCGACGTAACCTCGGACGATCCTCAGGCGGCTCAACCCGCGGTGGCCGCAGCTCTCGCCGATCTTGCCGGGGCGGCCCTCGAAACCGGGCTAACAGTGGCGAGAGCGGAGTTGAGCCTCAGCAACGAATTCGGTGTTTTCACGGCCGATGAGGTAGCCGATTCGGCTTTGGCGATCCTCGCCATGGGCAAATGCGGTGCCCGAGAACTTAACTACATCTCAGACGTCGACGTTATCTACGTGGCCAGGAGCCTGCACGAACGAACCGAAACTTCACGCGCGGTTGAGGTCGCGACTAAGCTAGCTACCCGCATGATGCGCGCCATGGACGGTACCGCTACCGAGCCAGGACTCTGGCAGGTCGACCCCAACCTACGCCCCGAGGGCAAGGCGGGAGCCCTAGTCCGCACGCTCGAGAGCCACGTGGCCTACTACGAGCGCTGGGCCGAGAACTGGGAGTTCCAGGCGCTTCTGAAGGCCCGTCCAATCGCCGGCGACATCGAACTCGGCGAAGCGTACGTCGCCGCTTTGCATCCCAAGGTGTGGGCCTCGGCCAGCCGCGATAACTTCGTCGAGAGCGCACGCAAGATGCGCGAACGCGTAACCGATCACATTCCGGCTGATGAGGTCTCGCGTCAGATCAAGCTTGGCCCCGGTGGCCTCCGCGACGTCGAGTTCACGGTGCAGTTGCTGCAGCTCGTCCACGGCCGCACCGACGAGACTGTGCGTCAACGAGACACGCTAGGAGCCCTGGCCGCACTGGCCGATGCTGGCTACATCGGGCGCTCTGAGGCAGGCCTCTTCGCGCAGCATTACCGCTTCCTGCGTCTGCTCGAACATCGTATTCAGTTGTCGAACATGCGCCGCACCCACCTCATGCCCACGTCTGAGACTGCGCAACGAGCACTCGCTCGCGGCGTCAATACCAAGTGGCCAGCCGAGGAGCTGATTAGGCGCTGGGAAGCCATCAAGCTCGAGGTCCGCAGCCTGCACCAGAAGCTCTTCTACCGCCCGCTATTGTCAGCTGTGGCACGACTCGACGGAGAGAGTCTCGAGCTGAGTTCGGAGCAGGCCTACGACCGCCTGAAGGCGATCGGTTTCGAAGACGCCAAGGGTGCGCTCGTTCACATTCAAGCTCTGACCTCGGGTCTCTCGCGCCGCGCAGCCATTCAGAAGCAGCTGCTCCCGGTGCTACTCCAGTGGTTCTCCGAGGGAACCGCGCCCGATGCGGCGCTGCTGGCCTTCCGTCGCCTCTCTGAGGATCTTGGCGAGTCGCACTGGTACTTGCGCATGCTGCGCGATTCGAGTGGCGCGGCACAGGACATGACACGAGTATTAGCCAACTCACGCCTGGCAACCGAACTGTTTGAGCGCATCCCCGAGGCGGCCGCTTGGTTCGAGCGCGACGAAGACCTCGTGCCGCTCACCGTCGCCGAGTTGGCCACTGAGCTCGACGCGATTATCGAGCGCCACGAGAGCGTCGACACCGCGGCAGCCACCATCCGCACCCTGCGACGCCGTGAAACGCTCCGTATCGCCATCGGCGCCGTGCTCGGCAAACTAACCCTTGCCCAAGTCAATAAAGGCATCACGGACCTCACCGAAGCATATTTGACCGGTCTGCTGAAGTGTGTTGGCGCTTACGCCGATGCCGACGTTAGCGACCGCCCGCTGGGGGAGGTCCTCGACTTCGGAATCGTCGCAATGGGTCGATTTGGCGGTGCAGAACTCGGTTTCGGTTCTGATGCCGACGTTATGTTCGTCTATGAACCGCAGTCGGGCTATGCGGGCGAGGCAGCCCAGAAGACCGCGGAACGCGTTATCGCAGAGCTCAAGCGTCTCTCAACGGATCCACTACTGGAATTCGAACTAGATCTCGACCTGCGCCCCGAGGGCAAGAAGGGTGCCGTTGCGCGCTCGGTTGAGTCATACGCCGCCTATTACGAACGTTGGAGCGACACGTGGGAGGCGCAGGCCTTACTTCGCGCTCGATTCATCGCCGGCGGTGAGGCCGTGCGCGAGGCGTTCACCCAACTAATCGATCGGTACCGATACCCAGCAAACCTCGACCCTGCCGCGATCATCGAGATCCGACGCATCAAGGCGCGTGTCGAGACGGAACGCCTGCCGCAAGGGGCCGACCCAAAGCGCCACATGAAGCTTGGTCGCGGTTCCCTGAGCGATGTCGAGTGGTTGGTTCAACTTCTGCAACTCATGCACGGCTCGGCGCATCCGTCGATTCGAACGCCGAGGACACTCGATGCGCTGCACGCAGCGGCTGAAGAAGGACTCGTGGCAGAGCACGACGCGAGAGTTCTAGAAGAGGCCTGGTTGCTAGCTTCGCGCGCCCGATCGGCATCCGTTCTTTGGGGAAACAAGCGCTCGGATGTGCTACCAACTGATCGAAAGCAACTAGAGGGTATGGCGCGAATCCTCGAGTACCCGCGTGGGGGAGCGACCGCATTCGAGGATGACTACCTCGGTGCAACCCGTCGCGCACGAGCCGTTTTCGAACGCCTTTTTTACGCTTACTAGCCGTTGCGGCTTCAAACTGACCGCCTAACGAGAAAGGGGCCACACCAACCGGTGCAGCCCCTCGCGAGTTTTACTAACGACTAGACGCCGTAGTAAAGCTCGAACTCGTATGGGTGAGGACGCAGTGCGAGAGGCTTGATCTCGTTCTCGCGCTTGTAGTCGATCCAGGTTTCGATGAGGTCCTTGGTGAACACGTCGCCTGCGAGCAGGTAGTCGTGGTCAGCCTCGAGAGCCTTGAGGACGTCCTCCAGGTTGCCAGGAACCTGAGGGATGAGCTTTGCCTCTTCGGCAGGAAGCTCGTAGAGGTCCTTGTCGACAGGTGCGTGTGGCTCGATGCGGTTCTTGATGCCGTCGAGGCCAGCCATCATCATCGCAGCGAATGCGAGGTATGGGTTGCTCGATGCGTCAGGTGCACGGAACTCGATGCGCTTCGCCTTGGCGTTGGTGCCGGTCATCGGGATGCGAATTGCAGCCGAGCGGTTACCTGCCGAGTAAACCAGGTTGACTGGCGCCTCGAAGCCTGGGACTAGGCGGTGGTACGAGTTGACGGTTGGGTTGGTGAATGCGAGCAGCGAAGGAGCGTGCTTCAGCAGACCACCGATGTACCAGCGGGCCAGGTCCGAAAGACCGCCGTAGCCGGCCTCGTCGTAGAACAGCGGCTTGCCGTTGCTCCACAGCGACTGGTGAACGTGCATGCCCGAACCGTTGTCGCCGAAGACAGGCTTTGGCATGAAGGTTGCGGTCTTACCCCACTGGTGTGCGACGTTCTTGACGATGTACTTGAACTTCAGGATGTCGTCAGCAGCGCTTACGAGGGTGTCGAAGCGGTAGTTGATCTCGCCCTGACCGGCGGTGCCAACCTCGTGGTGCGAGCGCTCTACCTGCAGACCAGCTGCCTCAAGCTCTAGAACGATGTTGTCGCGCATGTCTGCGTGCTGGTCAACTGGGGTAACAGGGAAGTAGCCACCCTTGAATGGGGTCTTGTTGGCGAGGTTTCCGCCCTCTTCCTTGCGGCCCGAGTTCCAGGCGCCTTCGCTCGAGTCAACAAAGTGCATCGAACCGTTCGCCTTGTACTCGTAGCGAACGTCATCGAAGATGAAGAATTCGGCTTCAGGTGCGAAGAAGGCGGTGTCTGCGATGCCGGTGCTCGCGAGGTACGCCTCTGCCTTCTTGGCAACCTGACGTGGGTCGCGAGCGTAGATCTCGCCGTTACGTGGGTTGTAGATGTCGAACAGCATGACAAGGGTCTTCTCGGCGCGGAATGCGTCGAGGTATGCGGTGGTGACGTCAGGGATGAGCTGCATGTCCGACTCGTGGATCGAAGCGAAACCGCGGATCGATGAACCATCGAACAGCTGGCCGTCGACGAAGAACTGCTCGTCGATCATGCTTGCTGGAAGGTTGAAGTGCTGCTGGACACCTGGAAGATCGGTGAATCGAACGTCAAGGAACTTTACGTCGTTGTCCTTGATGTACTTGACTACCTCTGAGGCAGACTTGAACATAGGGGTAATCCCTTCGATAAATGGATTTGGGAAGACCGGCACGCCTTTAGGCCGTCCCCATAAGTCTATTTGCCCGCACCTACGTAGGCTGTTCGTGAATGTTTCCGCCATGTAAAACTTTCGCGTAACCTAGCCGGATGGCACACGCATCCGACTGGGCAGGCAAGCGTCTTGGTTTGCCCGAAACCGGCCCAGGCAGTCTCGCAAAGGTTGGCCGCCGCGCCGCCGCCCTGCTGGTCGACTGGGTCATCGTTTCGCTGATATCCAAGGCCTTTTTCAACGACGAAAACGTTGCCACGCTCGCGGTTTTCTTCGGTTACAGCTGGCTTTCAGTCGCTACCACCGGCGGAACGGTTGGTCACCGTCTGTTCGGGATGCGCGTCAGCGCACTGGATGGGCGATGGATCGGTCTATGGCGCTCGGCTATCAGAGTGGCGCTCCTGCTGCTGGTCATCCCCGCAACCATCTGGGACGCCGACAACCGCGGCCTGCACGACAAAGCTGCCGGTACCGTTCTGGTTCGTCGCTAAAGCCCCAAGCGGCCATTGCAAAGCGAAACGCCCGCACCATAAGGAACGGGCGTTCGGCTGAAGCTTGTCCTAGCGACGGGGTGCGCGGAACTTGTTAGGGTCAATTCCCTTTGGCACTGCCAGGTTCATTCCGACGGTCTGCAGACGATTGGCAACGGCGGTTACCTCGGCGCGAGTTAGCGCGCGCTTGAGCTTGTAGACGGTCTTGGCCAGGTTATAGATCGGCGTTGCATCGTCGCCGTCGGTAACCCAGATCACGTGGATCGGCGCCCCGCTAGCGATCTTTGCGACGCGCTTGCGCTCTTCTTCGACGAGGTTACGCACGTTAGCCCTCTTGCCCTCGGCGATGAGAACGACTCCTGCAGAGCCGATTGCGCGGTAGACCGCGTCATAGGTGCGTGGGTTGATGGCAATCGGACGCTCACTGGTGCGCCATCCGCGCTTCAACGCACTCGAAATGACGGCTCCGACAGCGCCGGGCTTGCCCTCGATGTTCTTGTATGCCACACGCTCGGCTCGACGCGACATGGTGATGAGCGAGCCAAGGAAGCCGGCCAGACCGCCAGTAACCATCCAGATTGCGAGACTAAAACCATTGTTTGGTGCGATCAATAGACCGATCACCGCGCCGACACCAACGCCGGCCACTAGCGGGATGAGTGCCCACCAGATAGCTGTCTTGTCTTCTTTAACCGTCATTCGGTACATCGACAGCAGTTGGCGAATCGAACCCTGCTTCTTTGGTTTCTTTGGTGCGTCTTGCTTAGCCATGCGCAATAGCCTACCCCTTCGCCTAGACGGCTTGGCTGAAGCCGTCGCGCGCCGCTGCGTCGGCCAAGTGCTGCAGATTTTCGGGGATCGCGCGGCCCTTTTTCTGCATCGAACCGGCCCACAGGCGACCCGCGCGGTAGCTGCTACGAACCAGGGGTCCGCTCAACACACCCAAGAAGCCGATCTGTTCGGCCACAGCCTTCAACTCGACAAACTCTTCGGGCTTCACCCATCGTTCAACCGGGTGGTGGCGAGGCGTCGGGCGCAGGTATTGCGTAATCGTGACGATGTCGGTGCCCGCGCGGTATAGGTCCTCGAGGGCTTCAACAATTTCCTCGCGGGTCTCACCCATGCCAAGGATTAGGTTCGACTTTGTGACGAGTCCTGCATTTCGGGCCTGGGTAAGTACGTCGAGAGAGCGTTCATAGCGAAAGGCCGGGCGAATCTGCTTGAAGATTCGAGGCACGGTCTCCAGGTTGTGTGCGAACACCTCGGGCTTGGCATCAAAGACCTGCTGCAGCAGCTCGGGCTTGCCCGAGAAGTCAGGCACAAGGATCTCCACGCCAGTGCCGGGGGACTGCTGGTGAATCTGACGAATAGTCTCGGCGTACAGCCAGGCTCCCTCGTCCTCGAGGTCGTCACGTGCAACGCCGGTGACGGTGGCGTATCGCAGCTCCATCTGTCGTACCGAATCGCCGACTCGGCGAGGTTCGTCTGCATCGAAATCGGCAGGCTTGCCCGTGTCGATCTGGCAGAAGTCGCAGCGTCGCGTGCATTGCGATCCGCCGATGAGGAACGTTGCTTCGCGATCTTCCCAACACTCAAAGATGTTTGGGCAGCCCGCTTCTTGGCACACGGTGTGAAGGTTCTCACCCTTAACCAGAAGCTGTAGGGCTTGGTATTCGGGACCCATTTTGGCGCGGGTCTTGATCCACTCGGGCTTCTTTTCGATTGGCACTGCGGTATTACGTGCCTCGATGCGCAGGAGCTTGCGTTCTGGCTTCTGTTCGGTCATAGCCTTACCTTGCTTATTTCGCCCAGGCGGCGTTGAACGACTTCGGCAGCCATGGCCGGGGTCACCTCGTTGCCAGTCATGAGCGTGATTGTCGAAGTCGCCGCATCGCGGATTCCGCAGGCGACGATGGTGTCGTACGGGTCTAGGGAGTTGTTGCAGTTGAGAGCAAATCCGTGCATGGTCACTTTTTCGGCAACACGGATACCGATCGCGGCAATCTTGACGTGACCGCCATCGATAGGTGCCCAGATGCCTGTGCGCCCCTCAACACGCTCACATTGCAAACCGAATTCCGCAACGCTGTCGATGAGTACCTGTTCGAGCCAGCGCACGTAGCCGACAACATCGATTGGCAACGGTAGGTGCATTATCGGATAACCGATGAGCTGCCCCGGGCCGTGCCAAGTAATCTTGCCGCCACGGTCAACCTCCACGACTGGAGTGCCGTCGGTAGGCCTCTCGCTGTCCTCGGTGCGCTTTCCGGCCGTGAACACGCTCTCGTGCTCCAACAGGATGACGGTATCGGGCCGCTCGTTGGCGACCACCCCGGCGTGCACCTCGCGCTGCAGGTCCCAGCCAGCCTGATACTCGACATAGTCGGGGGCTAGCCCTGCGATTAGGAATTCTGGCACCACACAATCCTAAATCGCCAAAATCATTGTGGATTTCAACAGTTTGCAGCTCAACGCGTGTTTTCAACGCGAATCACCTCACACTGAGGGGGTGCCTGTCCGAAGCCTGACCCCAGCCATTCAAGGAATGACGTTAGTGCGATCGGCTGTCGGGGGATTCCCGCGAGCTCTTCGGAGGTGGCATATCGCGTCAAAGACCGGAGGTATCTATCTCGCAAAGCCGGTGTCAACAGTTAGGCAGCTCCTCGAGCTCTCCAGGCATCACACAACGCAGACGGGCTTACCGCCGTTCGAGACGCGATTGCGTATTGCCACAGGCGGAGATGCGGGCATTTGGCTACTGAAGCCGACCGGCATGCAGGAACTGTCCGCGCCTAAGAGAAACTGGTTGCGATCCGTGTTTGCTGAGCACGCTCTTATCAACCGCTGGGTCTTTGGGCTCGGAGCAGTCGTCTTAATCGTCGCGATACTCGCTTCGACGACGTCAGCTGGTTGGTCATCAAGCGGAACCGGCTTCACTGAGGTAGCCACCACGTTTCGTGGGAGTGCCCCGAACGCAAGCGATGGCGAGTTGCATCAGGCTCCTACGCCAACCAAACCGAGCCAGACTCCGATTCAGCGGTTTTGCGCAACGTGGATAGATTTCGGGGGAGTCGCAATCGTTGTCTCGCCTGGCCAAACCGACGCGCAATCGCTCGAACGCTTATCGCTAACCGACGAAAGTAAAAAGCGGGCGCCTGCTTGCGCAGACACCCGCTGATTATGCGTGGATTACAGCCCGAGGTCACCCTCGAAGTTGCCAGCCTCGAGACGGTTCTTGACGTCAACCAGGAAGCGGCTTGCGTCGGCACCATCGACGATGCGGTGGTCGTAAGAAAGAGCAAGGTAAACCATGCTGCGAACAGCGATGGTGTCGTTGCCCAGGTCATCGGTGACAACCACTGGGCGCTTGGTCACAATGCCAGTACCCAAGATCGCTACCTGAGGCAGGAACACGACCGGGGTGTCGAACAGCGCGCCGCGCGAGCCCGTGTTGGTCAGGGTGAAGGTTCCACCGCTCAGCTCGTCTGGCTTCAGCTGGTTGGCGCGGGTGCGGGCAGCGAGATCTGCGATCTGGCTGGCGATCTGAGCGATGTTAAGGGTTGATGCGTCACGCAGGACCGGGGTTAGCAGGCCGCGCTCGGTGTCAACCGCAAAGCTGATGTTCTCGGTGCCGTGGTAGACGATGTTGTCACCATCGACCGATGCGTTGATCTTCGGGTGCACGCGCAGTGCCTCGGCTGCTGCCAGGGCAAAGAACGGCATGAAGTTCAGCTTGCCACCGGTCTTGGCCACGAACTGAGGCTGAACCTTGGTGCGCAACTGTGCGATACGGGTCACGTCGACCTCGACAACAGAGGTGAGCTGGGCGGTCGAGACCATCGATGCCACAGCGCGCTCGGCAAGAACCTTGCGCAGGCGGGTCATCGGCTCGACGGTGCCGCGCAGCGGCGACGCTGCGCCAGGAACATGCGGTGCCGCCGGGGTCGAGACAGCAGCCGAGCCCGATGGGGTAGCGGCGGCTGCGATGACGTCATCCTTGCGGATACGGCCACCGACGCCAGTGCCAGCGACGCCCGAGAGGTCGACGCCGGTCTCAGAAGCAAGCTTGCGAACCAGCGGGGTGACGTAGCCTGCGTCGCTCGATGCGACCGGAGCCGAAGCCACTGGTGCAGGAACGGCTACTGGTGCCGGTGCCGCTACTGGGGCAGCAACCGGGGCGGCTACAGGAGCTGGAGCGGCCACTGGGGCGGCTGCAACAGGTGCAGCGACCGGAGCCGGAGCCTCAACGACCGGAGCTGGAGCGGCAGCGACTGGCTCGGCTGCGGGGGCAGGTGCCTCGGCAGGAGCGGCAGCACCATCGCCGATGATTGCCAGGACTGCGCCGACCTCGACGGTCTCGTCTTCCTGGACAAGGATCTGCTGGATAACGCCGGCAACCGGCGAAGGGATCTCGGTGTCGACCTTGTCGGTCGAGACTTCTACCAGTGGCTCATCGACGGCGACGGTGTCGCCGACCTTCTTGATCCATCGGGTGACGGTACCCTCGGTTACGCTCTCGCCAAGCGCTGGAAGACGTACTTCGCTCATTTCGGTTACTCCTTGATTGGCTTACGCGTGGGCGTGAAGTGGCTTGCCGGCCAGAGCGAGGTGTGCCTCGCCGATGGCTTCGTTCATGGTTGGGTGGGCGTGGATTAGGGTTGCGACATCCTCAGGGTGTGCCTCCCAGTTCACGATTAGCTGTGCCTCGCCGATCTGCTCGCCGACACGCGAACCGATCATGTGGACGCCGATTACTGGGCCGTTGTTGCGGCGAACGAGCTTGATGAATCCGGCGGTACCGAGGATCTGGCTCTTGCCGTTACCACCCAAGTTGTACTCGTAAGTCGAGATGTTCTCGGCGCCGTACTTCTCAGCAGCCTTCGCCTCGGTAAGGCCAACCGACGCAACCTCAGGCTCGCAGTAAGTGACCTTCGGGATGCCGTTTTCGTCGATAGCAACTGGGTTCATGCCGGCGATCTCCTCGGCAATGAAAATGCCCTGCTGGAAGCCACGGTGAGCGAGCTGCAGGCCAGGCACGATATCTCCGGCCGCGTATACGCCAGGTACCGAGGTCTGTAGGCGTTCGTTAGTCAGTACGAAGCCGCGGTCCATTGCGACGCCGTTTTCTTCGTAGCCGAGACCAGCGGTGTTTGGTCCGCGGCCTACTGCGACGAGCATGAGCTCTGCCTCAAGCTTTTCGCCGTTTTCGAGCGAGACGACGACGCCGTTTTCGTGCTGCTCGACTCCCGAGAAGCGCACGCCAAGTTTGAAGTCGATGCCGCGCTTGCGGAACGCGCGCTCGAGTCCCTTCGAAACGGCCTCATCCTCGTTTGGAACCAGGTGGTTCAAGCCTTCGACGATGGTGACCTCTGCGCCAAATGACTTCCAGATCGAAGCGAACTCGACGCCGATGACGCCACCGCCCAGAACGATTACCTTGCCAGGAACGAAGTCGAGCTGCAGGGCGTGCTCTGAGGTGATGACACGGCCGCCGATTTCGAGGCCAGGCAGGCTTCGGCTGTATGAACCCGAAGCGAGGATCACGTTAGCGCCGGTGTAGTTGTCACCGTTGACCTGAACAGTCTTAGGGGCTACGAGGCGTCCTTCGCCAGTAACCAGGGTGATTGCCTTCGAGGCAACGAGGCCAGAAAGCCCCTTGTAAAGGCGGTCGATGATTCCGTCGCGGTACTTGTTGACCACGGGCATGTTGATCGAGCCGAAGGTTGACTCAACGCCAACGTGTGCCGATTCCTTGACGACGTCAGCAACCTCAGCCGAGTGAAGGAGAGCCTTGGTCGGTATGCAACCGCGGTGAAGGCAGGTGCCGCCGAGCTTGTCTTTCTCGATGAGGGCTACAGACTTGCCCAGCTGTGCGGAACGCAGTGCAGCAGCGTAACCGCCGCTACCGCCACCGAGAATTACTACGTCGAAATTGTGGTCAGCCACGAAATATGCTCCAAACAGTAGGGCTAATAGCGCTTAAAACTTTACTACCAATAGGTTCGGTCTTATTACTTGACCGAATGTTCGGCTAGTGCCACGAGGGTGCGGACTGCGACTCCGGTAGCACCGCGACCGATGTAGCCGTAAGGCGCCTTGTCATTGTCTGCCGTGTTCGCGATGTCCAAGTGCGCCCAGTCGATTTGCTGTGCCTCAGTGCCCTTCTTTGCAGGACGGTCGCCGACAAATTCCTTCAGGAACAAGCCACCCACGAGCATGCCACCAGCTGGGTTGCCGACCTTTGCGTTCATGAAGTCGGCGACATCGCTGTCGAGATTCTTCATCAGCTCGGCAGGCAGCGGCATGTGCCAGACAGCCTCGCCTGCGGCTGCGGCTGCGGCCTGCACCTTGTTGAAGCCGTTGCCGACCGCCATCACACCGGTTAGACGGTTTCCGAGGGCGACGGTTGCGGCACCGGTCAGGGTGGCAACGTCGACAATCAGGTCAGGGTTGTCCTTCGATGCCGAGATCAGGCCATCTGCCAGGACAAGGCGTCCTTCGGCATCGGTGTTGGTAATTTCGACGGTCTTGCCGTTGCGGTAGCGAATCACGTCGTTCGGGCGCGATGCCGAACCGCTCGGCAAGTTCTCGGCGAGGCACAGGTATGCGGTTACCTTCACGTTGAGGCCGAGACGCGCGATTGCGAGCATCGACTGGTAAACCGTGGCAGCGCCAGCCATGTCGTGCTTCATGCCTAGCATTGAGGCGCTTGGCTTAAGTGAGAGGCCACCGCTATCGAAGGTGATGCCCTTGCCGACCAGGGCCAGGGAGGCCTTGGCTCCCTTTGGCGCGTACTCGATCTTGACCATTCGTGGGCCGCGTGTCGAGCCCTGACCCACGGCCAGGATGCCAACAATCTTGTCGGCCGCGAGCTTCTTCTCATCCCAGACCGTCACCTTCAGAGGCAGACCCTTTACCGACTTAGCAACGTGAGCGGCAACCGCTGAAGGGTACAAGTCGTTGGGCGGCATGTTGATGAGGTCACGGGTCGTGTGAACAGAGTCGGCCAGAATTCCGATGCGTGCAATCTCGGCGCTTGCCACCTTCTTGCTCGAGACAACAGCGATGTCCTTGAGCTTGAGGCCCTTCTTGGTGCCCTTGTAGTCCTCGAAGAGGTAGTTGCCGACAGCAGCGCCCTCGAGGGTAGCTGCTACGTGATTGGCAGAGGTTAGCGGCAGGTCGAGAATGATTCTTGTGGTGTCGCTAAAGTGCCGACCCAGGGCTCCACCGAGGCCACGCGCCTCATCGACGCTGAGCGCTCCCGATCCGAGTCCGACGAGCGCGAAGACGCTGCCATCGGCCAGCGCAACGCGGGTGATGGATTCGATCGTTGCTGAGGCGCCGAGGGCCTGGAGGTTAAGGTGCTTCAGGCGACCAGCCGCGACGGCGGAACCTGTCGCTCCAGAGTCAACGGCGACGAGCGCATCGCCGTCCTTCCTTAGGCCGACGACCACGACGGAATCCTTGAGGGCCGAAGGAAGTTTTGAAATAACAGTCAACTTTGAGCTAGTCATTCCTTCATGCTAACCGCGAACAAGGCAGTCGAGGCGACTTAAAGCAAGCAAGTCGAAGTTAGGATTTTTCTGTGCTTGATGCCCGAGACCTTTACGAGTTCAGCGACGATGCGCCTCAGGTGCCGGAATCGCTGCATCTCATCGCCGCGCTAAGCGGATTCACGGATGCCGGATCGACGCTGGACCAGGTGTCGGAGCAGATCTTCAAGCAGTTTGATCATCAATTGGTGCTGGCCTTCGATAACGACGAGCTGCTCGACTACCGCTCTAGGCGTCCTGTGATGTTCTTCGAAAAGGACCACATCACCGAATACGACCCTCCATCACTAGCCGTGTATCTGGTTTGGGACGAAGCTAAACAGCCGTTCCTATTCCTGCACGGTTACGAGCCAGATTTCCGCTGGGAAGCGTTCAGTGAGGCAATCGAGCTGATCATCGAAGAACTTGCTGTTGAGGATTTCACTTGGGTGCACGCAATCCCATTCCCGATTCCGCACACGCGAGAATTGGGCGTAACGGTGAGCGGCAATCGTCGCGAAATCATCGACGCAGTGTCGGAGTGGAAGCCTCAAACGCAGGTGCCAGGTAACGTCCTGCACCTTATCGAGCACACCCTCGCCAGCAGTAATTTCCCCACTGTTGGTTACGTGCTTCTCGTGCCGCACTACCTCGCCGACAGCGAGTTTCCGGCCGCTGGCGTACGTGCGTTAGAACACATAATGGCTTACACGGGCCTCGTCTTTGGTACCGATGAGTTGCGCGAAGCCAACAGCGATTTTGTGGAAAAGCTGTCTCGCCAGGTGAGCGAAAACGAGGACCTCCAGCGAATGATCGCAAACCTTGAAGCGAGCTACCAGCAGACGAATGTTGGCCCGTCCAAGACACCGCTTACGAGCAAGCAAAAATTGGTTCCAGATGCCGACACGCTAGCGGCCGAACTCGAAGATTTCTTGGCGGCAAGGGCGCGCAATGCCGATGACAGCGCCGGAACGGGCGAGACTACCGGTGGAGGCCAGTCCTAGAGCGGGAAGATGACTCCAGTCATTCTTTCGCTGGCTGCCCAGACCTCGCTACGCAGAACTTCATCGTTTGCAAGGGCGGGTACCCTTGCAGCCCGTGGAGCTCCCCAGAGTTCGAGCCATCGCGGGCCGATATATTGAGCGTCGTAATCTTGCGTCGCCGCTGCGATTATCGGCAGCGCCCCTCGCATGGTCGATTGGCCCATCATCGTTTCGGCGAAGCGGGTGAACCGCGATCCATAGGGGTCTGCCTTAGTAAACCCCGGATGTGCGGAAACTGAAGTAATGGTCGAACCCGAAGCCGCCAATCTGCGTTGGAGCTCGAACCCGAACAGTAAGTTTGCGAGTTTGCTAGACGCATATCGTTCCGATGTGTCCTTAGCAGTGAAAATGTCTGCGTCGGCAAATCTGGCCACGATGGATGAGACATGCACGACGCGAGCGCCTGGCCTACCGAGGGGGAGGAGTGCGTTGGTGAGCGCGAAGTGTGCCAGGTGGTTGATGGCCATGTGTCGCTCATAGCCTTGCGCGCTAGCGGAGGCATCGTCCTGGATTTTGATTCCAGCGTTGTTGATCAGGAGATCCCATTCGACCTCGCGTTCGCGGTATTCCCGAGCGAAGGCTTTCACCGATTCGAGATCCGCAAAATCCACGACATGCGTGTCCCCAACGGTAAGTCCACGCACTCGCAAGTCAGCTGCTGCCGCTTCTAGGTTTGTCTGGCTGCTGCTGATCAGCTCAAGCGTGTAGCCAAGCGAGCCCAGCTGGCGCGCGGTGGCCAGGCCAAGTCCGCGGGAGCCTCCGGTAATCAGAGCGGTGCGCATCGCGCTAGTTTACGCTTGACCGAATGAAGGGCAGCCGGGCATCCAGATCGCGCAGTGCGGGCGTGGTGTCCTTCTTTGCTGTGCTGGCATACTTCATTGCCGTCGCGGAGCGTTCGAGCCTAGGGGTTGCGGCGCTTGACGCGTCGAACCGGTTCGGCATCTCAGCCGCGCAATTGTCGTCGCTGACTGTTTTCCAACTGATTGTCTATGCCGCGATGCAAATCCCGGTTGGCGTCCTTCTAGACCGTTTTGGCTCGAGGCGCCTGCTCGTTGTGGGTGGGCTGTTAATGGCTTCGGGGCAGATGCTGGTCGCGAGCACAAATACGTTTGAAGTGGCCGTGGCTGGACGAGCACTTCTCGGTATTGGCGACGCCTTCACTTTTATCTCGATGATTCGCCTCATCGACAACTGGTACAAAGGTTCAGCCGCAACTCGTCGAACGCAGCTCTTCGCCAACATAGGCCAGCTCGGCCAGGTCTTCTCTGCGATTCCGTTCGCAGCATTCCTGCATGCAAGTGGATGGGCTAACGCGTTCTACCTCCTGGCGGCTCTCGCGGTCCTAGGGGCGATCTGCACGCTTCTGTTAGTGCGGGATTCGCGCCAGGGCAACCGCGCGCTACCAGCGAGCAGTACAGCGGAGTTGATTGGCAACCTTCGCCAGAATCTGCGTGACCCTGCGGTGCGACTAGCTTTCTGGACACACTTCACGACGCAGTTCAGTGGGTCCGTCTTCGTCTTGTTGTGGGGGTACACATTCCTCACGTCGGCTCAACAATTGCCCGCCGAAGTCGCGTCCGGGCTTATTGCTTCCTTTGTTGCTATCGGTTTTGCGGCCGGCCCGGTCTTCTCGGCTATTTGTGCGAATCGGCCACACTGGCGCTCCCGCGTGGTCATAACGACTGCGGGTGCTGTGGTAGCCCTATGGTCTGTCGTCCTTGCCTGGAGCGGTCCGGCACCGCTGTGGGTCATTGTCCTGCTGATACTTGTCATCGGGTCTGGTGGTCCAGCCAGCATGATGGCATTCGACTTCACTCGCAAGCTCGTGCCCCCGCACCGCCTCGGCTCCGCCAATGGGGTCGCCAACATTGGCGGTTTCCTGGCCACCTTCGTGACGATGTTTCTAGTCGGGCTGCTGCTCGATTTTGCCTTGCGCTCCGGGTGGACTGACGGCCTCTATTCGCTAGACGGCTTTCGTCTGGCGCTGCCAATTCAGTTCGCCGTTATCGCCGTCGGCGTTATCGGTTTCCTGGTAGAGCGCAAAAAGGCAAAGTCGCGTTATGGGAATAATGCCGGTCTCTGATCGGTTTTACCGTGACTCGCAACAGACAAATACGCGAAAACGGGTAAATGTCGGTATTCCATGCGATAATTCAAGGACTGACCCATTCTTGTCGCTTGCCGACTTGACATGGGTCTAACTAATGCCCGGAGCAGGTGTTTCACTGAACCAATCTCAGGCAGACAGCCCGAAAGGTCGTCATGGCTAACAAGGATTCACAGAACCCTCAGTCCAAGAAGCGCAGCTTCCTGGATCGCCTACTGCACCCAAATCAGAGTGCCGAGCCGACGCCGGTTGCGCAGGTGAAGCCGGAGGTGGCCGAGAAGCCCAAGCAAGTTTCGAAACCAGCAACAAAGCCGGTACTGAAGAAGCCTGCTGTTAGCAAACCTGCGGCGGAGCCAAAGCCGAAGACCACCGGGGGATCATCAAAGAAGGAAACAAGTATCATTCCAGCTTCAAGCACCAAGACCACCCCTGCAGCAAAGGCCACCGCGAAGAAGGCTGGAACCGTAGCCGAACCGAAGGCAAAGCCGGTGGCAAAGGCAGAAACTAAGGCTCCCGCAAAGAAGGCGGAGAAGGCTGCCCCGAAGGCTGCGGTCAAAAAGACCGAGGGCACGCCGGCTAAGGCCTCGGCTAAGACCACCACAAAGCCAGTCGCAAAGCCTGAAGTCAAGGCTCAGGCGAAGTCGACTGCGAAAGCGACCAAGGTAGCCAAGACCGAGGACGCAGCTGTCGAGCAAATCGAAGTGGATGCAGCTGCACCGGCAAAGAAGGGCAAGGCCGCCGTGGCAAAGCCTGCCAAGACTGCCAAAGCCCCAAAGGCAGCCAAGCTGCCGAAGGGTATGGACGGCGACGACGAAATCGACGAGGAAGACGACGAGTTCGGCGCTGTGCCAGAAGAGGCTGAGGCAACGCCAGAAGCCGAGGTCGTTGAGGCTGTTCCAGAGGTCCTCGTCGACGAGCACCACGATGAAGAACACCCGATTGACGCCGAGACCAAGCAGGAGCTCGAGGGACGCGGTGCCGTAATTATTCGCCACAGCGAAGACGAAGACATCCCTGTACAGTCCACGACTATCACCGGTGCAACAGCCGACCCGGTCAAGGACTACTTAAAGCAGATCGGAAAAGTTGCGCTTCTCAACGCAGAGCTAGAGGTAGAACTCGCGAAGCGTATCGAAGCCGGCCTTTTCGCCGAAGAGAAGCTTGCCACCAGCAAGAACCTATCTCGCGAAATGGAGCGCGACTTGCGCTGGGTCGTCAAGGACGGCCAGAAGGCAAAGAGCCACCTGCTCGAGGCCAACCTCCGTCTGGTCGTGAGTCTCGCCAAGCGTTACACCGGCCGCGGCATGCAGTTCCTCGACCTGATTCAGGAGGGAAACCTCGGCCTAATTCGTGCCGTTGAAAAGTTCGACTACACCAAGGGCTACAAGTTCTCGACCTACGCCACCTGGTGGATTCGTCAGGCCATTACCCGCGCCATGGCGGACCAGGCGCGCACCATCCGAATTCCGGTTCATATGGTTGAGGTCATCAACAAGCTCGCGCGCGTGCAGCGTCAGCTTCTGCAGGACCTAGGCCGCGAGCCAAGCCCCGAAGAAATTGCTCGCGAACTCGACATGACACCTGAAAAGGTTGTCGAGGTTCAGAAGTATGGTCGCGAGCCGATTTCACTCTCGACCCCGCTTGGCGAGGATGGCGATAGCGAGTTCGGTGACCTAATTGAGGACACCGAGGCGGTAGTGCCAGCAGACGCTGTTGGATTCACAATGCTCCAGGGAGAACTGGATCGCATCCTCAACTCGCTGCACCCGCGAGAGGCGGGCGTAATCCGCTCACGCTTCGGTCTCGGTGATGGAGTTCAGAAGACCCTCGACCAGATCGGCGAAGAGTTCGGCGTCACTCGTGAACGAATCCGACAGATTGAGCAGAAGACCATGTCGAAGCTCCGTCACCCTTCTCGTTCTCAGATGCTGCGCGACTACCTAGACAACTAGACCGAGCAATGTACCTGCTGGCCATCCTGATCGGGCGAATCGCAAGATTCGGCATCCGCTTGGTTCGGAAGGGTGGTGGTTCGGCGCTGCCAGGTTTGATTCTTTCGAAGCTCGCTCCCGGGATTCTGCGCAAAACGCTGGTTGGATTCCCAGAAGGTCTAGTCGTGATCACCGGCTCCGCCGGTAAGTCAACCACGACGAAAATGGTCGTTTCCATTGCGCGCGCGCACGGTTTGTCGGTCTTCACCAACCCAAGCACGGCTAACATCCTGCAGGGGTATTACTCTACGATCATCGAGAAATCGGACATCTTTGGTCGCATCTCGGGCGACGTTGCTATTTTTGAAATGGACGAGGGCCACGCAGCCGAAATAGTCGAGATCGTGCAGCCTCGATTCGTGACAATCTTGAATGTGCTCGAGGACCAACTCGATCGTTTTGTCGACCCTGCAGTCGTTCGCGAGAAGCTCGCAACCTGCGCGGCTGCGGCAAGTGACGGGCTGGTTCTCAACGGCGACGACCAGAACGTGCTGATGCTGACGGTAGGGCTTACGGATACCCAGGCGGAAAAGGCAAGTTGGTTCGGAATCGACGCCGAACTTATGGCCAGGCAAGAGCATGGGCTTGGCTACGCGCCTACTTTCAGCGACGAAATTACACGCCCTGCTGTGGCGGCAGAAATCCATAAGCTCGATGGACTCACGGCGGCTGGCCTGCTCTCGTCGCGGGGCTTTGAGGTCAAACTGCCGAACCGCGGTTTGCACTTTGCCCTCGATGCCGTAGCTGCCTTGGAAACATCACGCCGTCTGTTAGGGAACTCCTTTGATCTGGCGGTCGCCGTTGATACCTTGAACGCACTCCCGCCCGTCTTCGCTCGAGGCGAGATTGCGAACGTTCGCGGCCAAGACATCGAGTTCATACTGGTTCAAAATCCGATGAGTTTTCAGTTGAACCTCGATTACCTCACGACCACACCAGAGCGAATCATGGTGGCTATAGGCCGTGACGTACACGACCCGAGTTGGTTGTGGACCGTCGATTTGGCGAAACTAACCCACGCAGACGTGGTGACCGGTTACAACGCCCACGAAATGGCTATGCGAATGGCCTACGACGAGATCCCCATGGGCATCGTCACCGACGATCTCGAAGCTGCGGTTGACGCCTTTTTTGATCTACCGGCACCAAGTCACGGCGTGAAGACCGTTTTGTTTTCAGCCGATGCCATGAGGCGGATCAGGCGCATGCTGGGCTTGACCGATCCCGAGGACGTGCAGAGATGACCGCAATGCACAACATCCTCGTTTTATACCCGGAGCACCTCAACCTCAACGGCGACGTGGCAAATGCTGGCGTACTCGCTCGGCGCATGAACTGGTACGGCATCGACGCCGCCATCGATTTCTACTATCCAGGCGAAGCGCTACCTGGGCAGCAACCAGACTTCGTACTGCTCGGGCATGGCTCTGTCGCGGCTTGGAAATCCATCGACGACGACTTCAAGCGCGTTTTTCCCGTTCTCCAGGCGTGGGTGGCGGCAGGTGTATTCGGGCTCGCGGTAAATTCCGGGCAAGAGCTACTGCACAAAGCGCCGACCAAAATCTTTGCGCAGACCTTGACCGAAGGGGAGCGGGTTAGCGAGTTCGTAGTCTCGGAGGTCGCCTGGTTGGGCGATGGTGCGCGCCTGCTCGGTTACCAAAACAGTGTTTTTGACACTCCGCTGGTTGAACGTGTCAACAACTTCGTGGGCACGCAACTGCATGGCCCAGTATTGAGCAAGAATGCGGCACTTGCCGACTGGTTTATCAAGGGCATAGCTGGAGTAGAGGATCTACCGGCTGATGGTGCTGGTGTTGCGCATCTCCAATACGTCAAGCAGCACGAAGAGAAGATCTGGCAGCTAGAAGACGGCTCGAACCACTAGCGTGCGAGTAGACGCTCGGATTCGTCCTGCCAAGAGACAGCAATCGCCTCGAGCTTTTCTTTGACTTCGTTGGCGTGGTGAGCACAGAAAAGCAACTCGCCAGCTTCGAGAACAACTCGCACGTACGCTTGAGCACCGCAGCTGTCGCAGCGGTCGGCTGTCGTCAGCGCAAGCGTTTCGACGCGTTCGGTGGCCAAAATGGCCTGCGCGCCGGTTGATTCTGGGGTCTGATCCACGGTGGGGTCCTTTCGTGCGTCTCTATTTGAACATGGGGCACCTACAATTTCGGCTCACATGCCTCGCGTTTCGCTTAGCGCGAAGAAGTAATAGCTTGCTATGGCCAGCCTCCGTCCCCGTGTCTGTGCGGCCCAACGTCTGCCCGACCGCATACGATTTCAAGGTGCCAAACTCCAGCGAATACTCCGCCCGCCACCTAAGTGTCTTAGAGGGCCTCGAAGCCGTTCGCAAGCGCCCCGGCATGTATATCGGCAGCACCGACTCGCGCGGCTTGATGCACTGCCTCTGGGAGATCATCGACAACTCCGTAGACGAAGCCCTTGCAGGGCACGGCAACAAAATCGAAGTTGTTTTGCACAGCGACTCGTCGGTCGAGGTGCGCGACCATGCCCGAGGTATTCCCGTTGACATTGAGCCGAAGACCGGTCTTAGCGGTGTTGAGGTTGTGTTCACCAAGTTGCACGCGGGTGGCAAATTTGGTTCGGGTTCATACGCCGCCTCTGGTGGTCTACACGGCGTTGGCGCATCCGTTGTGAATGCACTTTCGGAGCGACTAGATGTCGAGGTCGATCGCGATGGCAAGACCCACCGCATGTCCTTCCGGCGTGGAGAGCCGGGAATCTTCGACGACTCCAAGGGAATCGGGCCGAGCAATCCCTTCAAGCCATTTGAGTCGTCGTCCGAACTTCAAATCGTTGGCAAGGTTGCTAAGGGCGTCACAGGTTCACGAGTCCGTTACTGGGTAGACCCGCAAATCTTCATCAAGGACGCAGCCTTCAGCATCGATGACCTTCTTGCCCGAGCTCGCCAAACGGCATTCTTGGTGCCGGGTCTCGGTCTCGAGATCGACGATGAGCGCACCGGCGTAGAACGCAGCAGACACAGCTTCAAATTCGATGGTGGCATAAACGAATTCGCCGACTTCTTGGCCTCCGACAACCGCTTGACAGACACCTGGCGTCTCTCGGGCGAGGGTTCGTTCACCGAGACGGTTCCGGTGCTTGACGAGTCGGGCAACATGGTTTCGCGCGAGGTCGAACGCCAGTGCCAAGTCGACGTAGCCGTCCGTTGGGGCACCGGTTACGACACCACCGTCAAATCGTTTGTAAACATCATCGCGACGCCTAAGGGTGGCACTCACTTGGCTGGCTTTGAGAGCGCCGTACTCAAGGTGCTCCGCGGGCAGGTCGAAGCAAACGCTCGCAAGCTCAAGGCTGGCAACGACAAACTTGAGAAAGAGGACGCACTGGCGGGCCTCACGGCGGTTATCACAGTCCGACTTGCCGAGCCCCAGTTCGAGGGTCAGACCAAGGAGGTTCTCGGTACACCCGCGGTTCGCAACATAGTGGCAAACGTGATCACCAAGAGCCTCAACGAACGCTTCAACTCCACGAAGCGTGACGACAAGACTCAGGCTTCGTTACTGCTAGAAAAGGTCGTAGCCGAGATGAAGTCGCGAATCTCGGCTCGCACACATAAGGAAACTCAGCGCAGAAAGAACGCGCTCGAAAGTTCCTCGCTGCCGACCAAGCTGGTCGACTGCAGAACCCAAGAGACTGAGGGCTCTGAGATCTTCATCGTTGAGGGTGACTCTGCACTCGGTACCGCCAAGCTTGCTCGCGACTCGGAGTTCCAAGCACTGTTGCCTATTCGCGGCAAGATCCTGAATGTGCAAAAGGCGTCGGTCAGTGACATGCTCTCCAACACCGAGTGCGCATCGATCATCCAGGTGATCGGCGCTGGCAGCGGCCGCAGTTTCGACCTTGATTCAGCGCGTTACGGCAAGGTCATCTTGATGAGCGACGCCGACGTCGACGGCGCACACATCCGCACACTCTTGCTCACACTCTTCTTCCGTTACATGCGCCCCATGGTCGAAGCTGGGCGCGTGTTTGCAGCCGTGCCGCCACTTCACCGAGTAGAAGTCTTGAATCCTGGCACTAAAAAGAACGACGTGATTTACACCTATTCGCAAGCCGAACTTGAGAACGTGTTGGCAAAACTGGCAGCAACGGGCAAGCGATACAAAGAACCTATCCAGCGCTATAAGGGTCTTGGCGAGATGGATGCCGACCAGTTGGCTGAGACAACGATGCAGCGCGACATGCGCACGCTTCGTCGCGTGCGTGTCGAAGATGCTGCAGCTGCCGAGGCAGTCTTTGAGCTGTTGATGGGCAACGAAGTCGCTCCACGACGAGATTTCATCATCGATTCAGCGGACTCATTCGAACGCGATCGCATCGACGCCTAGTCTCGTTCGAGCCGTCGATTAAGTTTCTATAGAGCGGGCTATTCCGCCGCGGCGTCGTTGCGCACGCCAACCGCACCGATCGGAGTCGAGATTGGCGAACCACTCGCATCGCGTTTCATCGGTTCCGTCGGAATCTCCACTGGCTTGCCGTCTGTGGTTACGGCAATCGGTTCGCTTTGGCCAGCCCAAGCTAAGTACAGCTGGTCTTCGCCGCGAATGAAGCGTTGAGCTCGCACGCCACCGGTTGCTCGACCCTTGCCTGGGAACTCGGAAAGCAGACTCAACTTCGCACTACCAGGGTCAGTTCCCATGAGCGAAGCGGACGAGTTCGCTGCAGTCAAAACAACCGCTTCGTCGGCATCTGCAACAGCGCCAAAGAAAATGACTCGACTGCCCTCGGCGAGGTTGATGCCTGCCATTCCTCCGGCTGGGCGACCCTGCGGGCGCACTTGGGTTGCACCGAAGTGAAGGAGTTGCGCGTCCGAGGTCACAAAAATCAGTTCTGAAGAGTCATTGGCAACCGCCGCACCCACAACCTCGTCTTCATCTTTCAAAGTGATGAGTTCGAACTCATCCTTTGTTGGGTAGTCGGCCAGTACGCGCTTGACTACGCCTTGGCTAGTGCCGAGGGCAAGCTGTAGGTCTTCGCGAGCCTCGATAACGGTCAGCAGGCGCTCACCCTTTGCCAGTCCTAGGAACGAGTCTCCGACCACGAATGTCTCTGGCAACATCGCCGAGTCGGCCGGCGGAACGTCGGCCACGTGGATGCGCAGTGCGCGACCCTTCGAGGTAACGAATAGGAGGTCCGAACGCGTCGTGGTGGCGAAATGGGTAAGGATTGCGTCGTGACGGGCACGTTTGGCTGAACCACGCGGGGAGGCCTCTGGCAAACGGGCGATGCGTCCCGATGCCGTCAGGCAGATCTCGCACGGACCGTCGGCCAGCTCGGCGTCTACGTTTGCTGCCTTGGCTGCAGATAGCGGCTTGACTTCTTCGCTATCGCCCATGAGGCTCGTGCGGCGGTCGTCACCATACTTGTCGGCGATCTCGGCCAACTCAGCAGAGACGACGTCGCGGAGTGCGCCTTCCGAGCCGAGAATTCTCTCGAGTTCGGCGATCTCGGCAAGAAGTTGGGCTTGCTCGGCCTCAAGCTCGAGAGTACTGAATTTGGTCAGGCGACGAAGTCGAAGTTCCAAAATGTACTCTGCCTGGATCTCAGAGAGCCCGAATGCCTGCTGAAGCTTGGTGCGGGCTTCGTCGACCTCATCGCTCTCGCGAATCAGTTTGATCACGCGATCGATATCCACGATGGCGACGAGTAGTCCCTCTACTAGGTGCAGACGCGCCTTGCGCTTACCAAGGCGGTTCTCGCTGCGTCGCTTGGTCACAAGGATGCGGTGCGCCAGATAGACGCCAAGCAGGTCCCGCAAACCGAGCGTGGCCGGTCGGCCATTTACCAACGCGACGTTGTTGATGCCGAAGGAATCCTCGAGCGGAGTGAATCTGTAGAGCAGATCAAGCACCACCTGCGGGTCAAAGCCGGTCTTTAACTCGATGACTAGCTTTAGGCCGTTCGTGCGATCGGTGAGGTCGGTGACGTCCGAGATGCCCTGCAGCTTCTTGGAGTTGACGCCATCCTTGATTTTTTCGATCAACTTCTCAGGGCCGACGAGATATGGGAGTTCGGAGACCACGATGCCGAGCTTTCGTGGGCTGACGCTCTCGATCGCGACTCTGGCGCGGGTCTTGAAAACGCCTCGGCCAGTGGCATAAGCCTCTTTCACGCCCTCCAGCCCAACGATGATGCCGCCCGTAGGGAGGTCGGGCCCTGGAACGTATGCCATCAGGTCTTCCAGTGTTGCCTGTGGGTGCCCGAGCAGGTAGCGAGCCGCGGCGACTACCTCGCGCAGGTTATGAGGCGGCATGTTTGTTGCCATGCCGACCGCGATTCCGCTAGCTCCGTTGACCAACAGGTTTGGAAAGGCAGCGGGAAGGACCTCTGGCTCAGAAAGTTGGGCATCGTAGTTTGGCTTGAAGTCGACGACGTCCTCGTCGAGAGCGTCGTTCATCAGCATCGATGCCTGACTCAGGCGAGCCTCGGTGTAACGCGCTGCGGCTGGACCATCATCTAGCGAACCGAAGTTTCCGTGCCCATCGATCAATGGCATGCGCAAGCTGAACGGTTGTGCCATGCGAACTAGGGCGTCATAGATCGCACCGTCGCCGTGCGGATGAA
The DNA here is from genome assembly GCA_041176265.1 of Actinomycetota bacterium. Taxonomy (GTDB): domain Bacteria; phylum Actinomycetota; class Actinomycetes; order Actinomycetales; family Microbacteriaceae; genus Rhodoluna. Next base: position 26,006 of record JBEDDI010000006.1, on the reverse strand, counting down.
GCTTGCCCATAACCTCGCCCGTAACACGAGCGGACTTCACGTGGCCCTTGTCGGGGCGCAAGCCCATCTCGCCCATTTGGTAGACGATTCGGCGGTGCACGGGCTTCAAGCCATCGCGTGCATCCGGCAGTGCGCGTGCATAGATCACCGAGTACGAGTACTCGAGGAACGACTCTTGCATCTCGACCGAAAGGTCGATGTCGACAATGCGTTCTTCGTGATTTTGCGCGCTGCTCATTGTCCTTTGAGGGTTGGTTCGAATCTGCGTGGCAGACTGGTCTCGATGCCTACGATGCTACCTTCCGTTCCCAAAACTCTGGGGAGGCTCAGCGATGTGCTGACCTCCGCCGCTTTGGCTGTTGCTGGCGAAAGGAATTCGCTGCAACTGAGCAAGGTCTCTTCTGCCGTCGTGATTATGGTGGACGGCCTCGGCTGGTTGAACCTGCGCGGTGCCGGGGGACACGCACGATTCTTGAATGCGATTGCCGAAGGCACTAAGGCAGGCAACACAGTCTTGCCAACGACGACTGCCGCAGCTCTCACATCGCTGGCGACGGGCCTGCAACCCCATGAGCACGGCATCATCGGTTACCGTGTGCTCGATCGCGATACCGGTCGCGATCAGAACCTGCTAAGCGGGTGGGTTGATTTTGAAGACTCGAACGGCTGGCGCAAGGGGGTTACCATCTCAGAATCGGTTGCTGCTCTGGGCCATACCATGCACTTCGTCGGCCCTGCTGCCTATGCGCGTTCAGGGTTTACGAACATCATCATGCCCTCGGCAAAGTACGTACCCAGCGAACGACTTGCTGAGCGATTTGAGTCCGCCTTGAAGCTCTTGGCTGAGGGGCCATCGGTCATCTATCTGTACGTGCCCGAGCTCGATCAAACAGCCCACGCTAACGGGGTTGGCTCGCACCGGTGGCTGGGATTGCTCGAGGAGTTAGATGGTCTCGTGCGCGACTTCGAGAGCAACATGCCCAAGAGCGCTGGTGCATTTCTAACGGCCGATCACGGCATCGTAGATGTTCCGCCGACGTCGCACATCGACATCGAGGGCTCCGGCGTGGCAGGAATCCGCTACTACGGTGGCGATACGCGCTGTGGTTACCTCTACCTGGAAAAACATTCACCGATTGAGCCGGCTAAGGCTTTACTTCGGGAGTACTGCGGGCCAGCTGTAACGGTGACCACCCCGCAAGAACTCATCGAGGCAGGTTGGATGAAGCCTTACGCAAATAGTGCGCACCGACTTGCCCCAGATCTGATTCTGTTAGCCAACAAGGACGTGGCCATCTACCACCGCAAGTTCTCGAGTCGTAAGAGTTATTCGATGGTGGGGCACCACGGTTCCTGGAGCGCAGCAGAGCTGCAGATCCCCATGCTCCGGCTTGGTGCTTGGCGCTAGTTTTCGTCGGTCTTAGTGCCGAAGACGATCTCATCCCAGCTCGGAATGCTCGCACGTCCGCGCTTTCCCTCAACCTTCGAGGCAGCGCCGGGTGCTTGTTCGGAGTCGTCACCAGGTTCGTCCTCCGGCTCAACCGCCGGCAACTGTGAAGATTCCGCTTCAATCAGTGGCTCGTCATTGACGATACGGATTGCCGAGGTTACCGGCTCGGGCTCACTAACCGGAATTAATGGACGGTCAGCGCCCGTGACCTTGTGCGGCAGTTCGTCTGTGGCTGCAGATTCGCGCTCCTGGCGCTTTTGCCGCAGCGCATCCAGGAGTTCAATCGGATTCGGTGCAACCTCGCCGGCTTCGGCTGAAGCGAGCTCGAGTACTTCTGTATCAGGGGTCTCGGCGCTTGGCTCCGCGGCCTTAGCGATTGCTTCCTTAATCGTCGATCTCACGGGAAGGGCAGCGACGTTATCTGAGCGCTCTTCAACCGGCTTCGGCAACTGGTCAGGGGTCAAACGCACGGTTGGCTGGTTGCTGGTGTCCGGTCTGGGCTGTTGTTCAGTGGCCCGAACTGGAGCGGTCGGAGTGGTCTCGGGAACTGGAATCTTTGCCGTCGTATTCGACGGGTGCTTGGCGACACCATCGGCCGTTACCGGACGCAGTCGAGGGATAGGGCCAGCGCCCAGGGGTTCCGCGCTCGAAAGCGACAGAGCCGTTTCGTTCTCTGGGGTGAGGGTCAACTTGCGTGGGTCGAAGGTCCAACTGGCATGCCCCGGGCCATGAGGCAGATTAAACCGGACAGTCACCAACCAAGTCGTAAGGTCGACACGAGAGCTGTTCCAGTGCACATCGTTGGCTCCTGCTGCATCGAGGCGTCGAGCAATCAGGTCGCCAAAGTCGATTTGCGTGACATCGCTAAAGCGGTCGCCGGCTAACTGAATGCGCACAGCACCCGCTGCGTTGATCACATGCTGCAGCTCGTCCAAGACTGGGCGAGCGAATTTCTCGATGTAAGCCGCTTCCGCGCCATGCTTTTCGATCAGCGATTCGATGGTCTCGCCGGCACGAATTGCCTCCTGGATTTCGCGCGGAGAGATGGCCTGCGCCGTTGGGCTGTGTTGTCCGCCTCGTCGAACTTCGCTGCGAAGAACATCGTCGACAGGCACGACGAACTCTTCGCCCTCGGGGGATCTCAGAACCATCGAGTCACCCTCAATGCGCACGAATTGCAATTCAGACATCTATGCCTCCTGACAGAAAGTTTGCCCGCAAATCATGGAATAAACCGTCATCCCGCTCGGTGTGCCGAAAAATGTTCCAAAAAGCGGCGCGTCATGTTGCCACTTTGAAAGAGTTTGTTAGAGACTAGGCGCGCTCGATGAACTACGAAAGGCGAGCTGCAATGGCAACCGATTACGACGCACCGCGAAAAACGGACGACGATAGCGAGTCGATTGACGCCATCAAGGAGCGCGGCCCTGACAAGTTGGCTAGCTCCTTAGACGTCGATGAGGCCGACTCGATCGACGCCTTCAACGTGCAAGAAGTCGTCAATGAAGAACTCGATGTGGTCGTTCTGCCGCCGCAGGATGACGAGTTCACTTGTTCGGAATGCTTCATCGTCAAGCACCACACCATGCTGTCTGCCAAGAAGGGCAAGTACGGCAAGGTTTGCACCGAGTGTTCCGAGGGCTAGGCCCTACCTTCGAATCAGCCCGCGAGGGCCTCGACGACACGGTCCGGATGACGAGACGAAAACAGCCAGTAAGGCGTTGGGTCTTGGGCGCTGTGTAACTCGACCTTCACTAGCTTCTGAGAAGTACCACGCAACAACAGGAACGCCTGTGGGTGTAGGCGCGGTCCACGCTCTAGCCTGGCCTCTTCACCACTAATCGCGCTGGATGTTCCTAGTTCTGACCTAGGAATTCGAACCGTTCCCACGCGCAGTTCCGTTTGTGTCACTTCCACATTCTGAGCGCGAACTAGGACCAAGACCAGAAGGCCCAGCGTGACTAGTAGGCCTAGCCAGATTCCCAGAGTGCGGTTCCACGGGTAAAGGGTGAGCCAGACGGTAGGACCAATAATGGCGATTGCCATGAACGTGTTGATCGATGGCCAGAGGAATTCTCGATAAACGGTTGTGCCTGCGTTGTTCTTCATCTCTTCTAGATTACGCTCGTGGGCATGAATGAACTTGCCGTATTGCTAAAGGCGGAACCGGGTTTCGAACCGGTCTATGCGAAGCCTGGAGACGCGGGCGCAGACCTTCGCAGTACAGCCGATCTCGTACTAGGTGCGGGCGAACGCGCACTTCTTCCGACCGGTGTTTCTATCGCGCTACCCTCTGGCTACGTTGGTCTCGTTCACCCGCGCAGCGGCCTTGCCGCTAAGCACGGCATCACCGTTCTGAATGCGCCGGGTACAGTCGATGCCGGTTACCGTGGAGAAATCTTCGTCACACTGCTCAATACCTCTCACGAAGAGTTTCAAATCTCGCGTGGCGACCGCATTGCCCAGCTGGTGATCCAGCAGTTCGAACACGCCAAGTTCATCGCAGTTGAACAGCTACCCGAAAGTGAACGCGGCGACACCGGATTCGGTTCGAGCGGCAAGAACTAGCGAGAGAAACTATGAATCTGAAATCGGCACCGCTCGATCGCGCCACTGCTGGGCCGCTCGACTCGAGCGAACTAAACCACGCGGCGCCTTATTTAGATCTCGGCGCAATTCGGGTACCGGCCATCGACAGCATCGCCGTCAAGCTTGAAGTCGAAGAGGCCACCGGCAAGCCGATTGCAGTCACGCTGGAAACCAACGACTGGAACCTGCAGTTGCAGGCCTTCGCAGCGCCGCGCAGTGAGGGAGTCTGGATTGACATTAAGGCTCAATTGGCCCAGTCGATTTTGGCGCAGGGAGGACAGGTTGAGGAGCGTATCGGATCGCTAGGCCCAGAGCTTGTTGCCAAGCTTCCTGTTGCCGACCAAGCCGGCGCTCAGATCGGTACGCGCCTCGCGCGTTTTGTGGGCGTAGACGGCCCACGTTGGTTTCTGCGTGGGGTGATTTCGGGGGCAGCTCTAACCGATCCGAAGGCCGCTGCCGACGCCGATGACCTATTCCGTTCGATTGTCGTGCACCGCGACGAGGTGCCTATGCCGCCCCGCGATCTGCTTCCAATCATCCTGCCGGGCGCGGCTAAGCCGAACGCCTAGACATGGGAAGCGAAGCTTCGAAGGGTAAAACCAGCGACGCCCATGCAGTAGCGAAGGCGCTCGGCCTTCGCATGGACAATGGAACGCCGATCTTGGACCGCAAGTCGCTGCTTAGCTCACTCGGCGGCACCGCAGGAATCCTCGAATCGATCCTGCCCAGCTTCGTCTTTCTCATTGCGTGGCTGCTTACCAAGTCCGCTGTAGTCGCAATCCTTGCTTCCGTCACTCCCGTTCTGGTTTTTGCCGTTTTCCGTCTCGTGAAGAGGCAATCGCTGATGCAGGTCGTTTCAGGCGCAGTGGTGGCGGGTTTCTCGGCCTACCTCGCGCTGCGCCCCGGGGGTTCGACCGAGGAGTACTTCCTTCCCGGTTTGCTCACCAACCTTGCCTATTTGACGGTGTTATTGCTTAGCGTCGTTATCAAGTGGCCAATCGTGGGGCTTCTGTTTGGCCTGATCTTTCAGCACGGAACAAGTTGGCGCAAGCATCGCAAGGAGCGCAGCCCCTACACCGCTGCAACTTTGGCTCTCTGTGCCGTATTCGCAACCAGGCTGGTCTTCGAGGTGCCGCTGTATCTAGCTGGTGCCTTCGAGGCTCTCGCCGTGGTGAAGCTAATCCTTGGATTGCCGCTGTACGCACTGGGCCTGTGGACCGCGTGGCTACTGGCTCGAAAAGGCATTCCAAGCCACTCAAACTGATAGATTGTGACTTAGCAACGTAGCTAGGTAGTTAGGAGCGGACTGTATGTCCAAGGTGAACAGTTTCGGTGCATCCGAGATCCTCAAGGTAGGCAACAAGGACTACCGAATCTTCAAGTTGAATTCGGTCGACTCAAAGACCCTCCCTTACAGTCTCAAGATTCTTCTAGAGAACCTGTTGCGTACCGAGGACGGCGCGAACGTAACCGCAGCCCAGATTCAGGCCTTGGCCGACTGGAACGCCGCTGCTGAGCCAGACACCGAAATTCAGTTCACCCCAGCTCGTGTAATCATGCAGGACTTCACCGGTGTTCCTTGTGTCGTCGATCTGGCTACCATGCGCGAAGCGGTTCAAGCCCTGGGTGGAGACCCTAAGCGCATCAACCCTCTAGCTCCTGCCGAGCTCGTAATCGACCACTCGGTTCAGATTGACGTCGCTGGAACCCCCGATGCCTTCGAGAAGAACGTTGAGCTTGAGTACCAGCGCAACGGCGAGCGTTACCAGTTCCTGCGCTGGGGGCAGACTGCATTTGAAGAGTTCAAGGTCGTCCCACCAGGCACCGGTATCGTCCACCAGGTAAACATCGAGTACCTCGCACGAGTTGTAATGGCCCGCGAGGTTAACGGCGAACTGCAGGCATACCCTGACAGCTGTGTCGGCACCGATTCGCACACCACGATGGTTAACGGACTCGGCGTACTTGGTTGGGGTGTAGGTGGCATTGAAGCCGAGGCCGCAATGCTCGGCCAGCCAGTCTCGATGCTGATCCCTAAGGTGGTTGGCTTCAAGTTGACCGGCGCAATCGGCATGGGCGTGACCGCGACCGACGTCGTGTTGACCATCACTGAGATGCTGCGCAAGCACGGCGTCGTCGGCAAGTTCGTCGAGTTCTACGGCGAGGGAGTCACCTCGGTGCCTCTCGCTAACCGCGCAACCATCGGCAACATGTCGCCTGAGTTCGGCTCGACAGTCGCAATCTTCCCGATCGACGCCGTGACCATCGAATACCTGCGTACCACCGGCCGCAGCCAGGAACAGCTCGACTTGGTCGAGGCTTACTGCAAGGCTCAGGGCCTATGGCACGACCCATCGATCGAGCCACGTTACAGCGAGTACCTGACCCTGGACCTATCGACTGTTGTGCCGTCTATCGCTGGCCCTAAGCGCCCGCAGGACCGCATCGTGCTCAGCGAGGCCAAGAGCTCGTTCGAGAAGGCGCTTCCGACCTACGCACCTGAGTCGAGCAAGTCGACCCAGGTAGCGGGTCACGACTTTGCCATTGACCACGGTCACGTGACCATCGCTTCGATCACTTCGTGCACCAACACGTCTAACCCTTCAGTCATGCTCGCCGCCGGTCTAGTTGCCCGCAAGGCTGTCGCAAAGGGTCTCAAGGCCAAGCCTTGGGTTAAGACCTCGCTGGCTCCAGGCTCGAAGGTTGTTACCGAGTACTACGACAAGGCTGGCCTCACCGGCGACCTCGACGCCCTCGGCTTCAACTTGGTCGGTTACGGTTGCGCTACCTGCATCGGTAACTCTGGTCCACTGGCCGACGAGATCAGCCAGGCTATCAACGACAACGACCTCGCCGTGACCGCGGTTCTCTCGGGAAACCGCAACTTCGAGGGCCGCATCAGCCCTGACGTCAAGATGAACTATCTCGCGTCGCCACCGCTAGTCATCGCATACGCCCTTGCTGGCACCATGGACTTCGACTTCGAGAACGACTCGCTTGGAAAGGACCACGACGGTAACGACGTATACCTCAAGGACATCTGGCCAAGCGCCGAAGAGGTGCAGCAGACCATCGACAGCTCGATCAACAGCGACATGTTCAAGTCGCAGTACGCATCGGTCTTCGACGGGGACAACCGCTGGCGCTCGCTGCCGACCCCTGAGGGTGCAACCTTCGTTTGGGACGAGGCCTCGACTTACGTCCGCAAAGCGCCTTACTTCGATGGAATGAAGCACCAGCCAGACCCTGTCAACGACATCGTCGGTGCTCGCGTTCTTGCCAAGCTCGGCGACTCGGTCACTACCGACCACATCAGCCCGGCGGGTTCGATCAAGGCAGACTCGCCGGCCGGTCAGTATCTGACCGAGCACGGTGTCTCGCGTGTTGACTTCAACAGCTACGGTTCACGCCGCGGTAACCACGAGATCATGATTCGCGGCACCTTCGCCAACATCCGCCTCAAGAACCAGCTTCTGGATGGCGTCGAGGGTGGCTACACCCGCGACTTCACCAAGGCAGACGGTCCTCAGTCGTTCATCTACGACGCATCGGTAAACTACCAGGCCGCCGGAACTCCTTTGGTCATCTTTGGCGGCAAGGAATACGGCTCGGGCTCATCGCGCGACTGGGCGGCTAAGGGCACTCGTCTATTGGGCGTTTCGGCCGTTATCGCAGAGTCGTTCGAGCGCATTCACCGCTCGAACTTGATCGGTATGGGTGTGCTTCCTCTGCAGTTCCCTGCGGGCCAGTCTGCTGATTCGCTTGGCCTGGACGGAACCGAGGAAATCACGATTTCCGGTGTCGAAGAGCTCAACAAGGGCAACACTCCGAAGACCGTGCGCGTGGTAGCAAAACCTACCGCTCACTCGGCCTCGGGCAAGGCCGAGATTGCCTTCGACGCGGTCGTGCGCATCGACACACCTGGAGAGGCTGACTACTACCGCAATGGTGGCATTCTTCAGTTCGTGCTGCGCAGCCTGGTCGCCTAAGGGAACAGTCCGCAGTCCTTCGGGATTGTTGTAGGTATGAGTATCCTCGGAAGCATTCGGTCACCGCGCGACCTCGATCGACTGAGCGCCGAACAGATGGATGCGCTTTCCGTCGAGATTCGTGCCTACCTGGTTTCTGCTGTTGCAAAGACTGGTGGGCATCTAGGGCCGAACCTGGGAGTTGTCGAGACTACACTGGCGATCCACCGAGTCTTCGACTCACCTCGCGACTCGATCGTGTTCGATACCGGCCATCAGTCCTACGTGCACAAGCTTCTGACGGGACGAACCGATCTCTCGACTCTGCGTCAGCGTGGGGGAGTAGCGGGTTACCCGCAGCGCTCGGAATCCGAGCACGACATCGTTGAGTCTTCGCACGCATCGAGCTCACTATCGTGGGCAGACGGCATTGCAAAGGCATACCGCCTCACCGGCCAGGCAGACCGATACACCGTGGCGGTACTTGGAGACGGTGCCCTCACCGGCGGCATGACCTGGGAGGCGCTGAATAACATTACGGATGACAACGACCGCCGCCTCGTAATCGTCGTGAACGACAACGGGCGATCATATGCGCCAACCATCGGCGGCTTCGCACAGTACCTAAACCGCATTCGAACGGTGCCAACCTACCGCAGGCTCTACAGGGCATCTAGCAAGTTCTTTGCAAAATTCGGTGCCCCAGGTCGAGTCATCTACCGCGCAGTTCGCCTCGCCGGCAAGGGCGTGTTCGGCTCCGTAGTTCCTCAGGGCATGTTCCCGAATCTTGACATCAAGTACATTGGCCCAATCGATGGCCACGACCTGCAGGCTGTCGAAACGGCACTGCGTCAGGCGAAGAAGTACGGGCAGCCGGCTTTGGTGCATGTCATCACGCAAAAGGGCAAGGGCTTCGACCCGGCAATGCTTCACGAAGACGACCAATTCCACGCCGTCGGGCAGATCGACCCCAACACCGGAGAATCGCTCGAAGCCGCCAGTGGGCCATCCTGGACAGGGGTATTCGCCGACGAGATCGCGCGACTGGCCGAGCAGAACGAAAGACTCGTCGGCATCACAGCCGCGATGCAAAAGCCGGTGGGTCTGCACAAGTTTGCGGAACGCTTCCCGTCACGTGTCTTTGACGTCGGCATCGCTGAACAACACGCAGTGGCCAGCGCTGCGGGCATGGCATTCGGCGGGTTGCATCCGGTAGTCGCCGTCTATGCAACGTTTATGAACCGCGCGTTCGATCAAGTCTTGATGGATGTGGCACTGCACAACGCAGGGGTCACCTTCGTGCTCGACCGAGCTGGCGTGACAGGTCCGGATGGCGCCTCGCACCACGGAATGTGGGACTTGGCAATTTTCCAGGTAGTGCCCGGCATTCGGATAGCTGCGCCGCGAGACGCGGAACGCCTCGCCGAACTGCTAGCCGAGGCAGTTGCCGTCGACGACGCTCCAACGATGATTCGATTCGGCAAGGGCAACGCTTCAGCAAGCATTCCCGCTCTGCGCCGCAGCGCAGACGGCGTTGATGTGCTTTTCGAGTCCAATAAGCGTGACGTGCTTCTGGTCGGCGTCGGCGTTATGGCCGACACTGCGGTTAAGGTCGCAAAGAAACTTGAAACGCTTGGCATTGGCGCCACCGTCCTTGACCCCCGATGGGTTGTTCCTGTTCGTGAATCTGTACTTGACGAGGCCTCGCGGCACCGCTTGGTGGTTACGATCGAGGATGGCGTGAAGGTCGGCGGCATCGGCACCCGAGTTCGTCAGGACCTGCGCGACGCTCAAATCGACACTGCGCTAACCGAATTGGGGCTGCCCGACGAGTTCCTCGAACACGCGAGTCGAAGCGAGTTGCTGCTCGACGCTGGCCTGGATGTGCAGTCAATAGTGCAGCGAATTGCTGCTCAGGTTAAGGGCGAGATGATTCCTCACGCTCGACGTGTTTAGCGAAAAAAGTCGCGAATTCACTCAGCCCTGCGACTAATTGAGCGATCTTTCGCCAGCGCCAGCAGAGTGCAGCGCTTCGCATAATGCAGTGACCAACTTCTCGCGCTGCCAAGACCTGGCTCCGAGTGATGCGAGGTGTTCATCCACTTGCTGTTCGGACCACTCGTTGAAGTGCCAGCACAGCGAACGCAGGTAGTCAGGTGTTAGTAGGTTCTCTGCCGGTATTGAAAGCTCTTCGACAAGTGACGAGATAATGGGTTTAACGGCCTTGAGGCGAGCCTCTGCATCCGGATACCGATTGGGCCAGCTGCGGTGGTTAGGAATGCCGGTGTGAGTCACCTTCAGGGGTGGCAGGTCGTGCGTTGCGAGCCCGGTCTGAAGCGCGGTCCACCAGGTGTCGAGGTAGGTTCGCGAGGCCCGTCCGTGGAAGCTTCGTTCAGAAGCTAATTCACTCTTGGATCGCGGCAAGATCTTGGCTACAGCCGAGATTGAGGCATCCGGGACGAGTCGACCGGGCGAAACGTCTAGCTTCATGGCTAGCGCTTCACGCGCGTTCCATAGTTCGCGCACCACAGCCAGGCCGCGCTGTGACTTGATCTCGTGCGCACCAGTCGTGCCGCGCCAGCGATCCGGCTGTTTTTCCTTTGGCCTAAAACCGGTCAAGTGAGCGAACTCTTGCTGGGCATAAACCCACTTGCCGGCTTCCTCCAGCGCTGCCTGCAGGGCTTTAGCGAGCTCCGGCAATACGTCTACGTCTAGTGCTGCATAGTCGAGCCAGTCCGCCGGCAAGGGGCGTGTACTCCAATCGACTGCCGAATGCTCCTTTGCGAGCTTGAAGCCGAGGAAGTGCTCTACGACAGCGCCTAGACCCACTCGGGGTAGTCCCAAAATCCTGGAGCCCAGCTCGGTGTCGATGAGGGCAGTTGGGCGCAATCCCAATTCATTTAGGCAAGGCAGATCCTGCGTACTTGCGTGCAGAATCCAAGGCATCTCGGTCATAAATGCTGCGACGTTGAAGCGCGATTCCTCGTCGGTGAATGTTGCCTGCGGGTCGATGAGGTAGATCGCACTGCCGCGACGATGTAACTGAAGTAGGAATGCGGCTTGTGAATAACGGAATCCGCTCGCGCGCTCGGCGTCGACCGCTAATGCGCCGGTGCCCCTTCGAAGATCAGCAAGCATAGTAGAGACTTGCTCGGCCGACTCAATGAGAATTACTTCGCTGCGTGGTGTGAGCAGATCGACGACCTCAGAGGCGTCGTTGACTTCGGTCACGTTAGATCCGTCCGATGCCTTCAGGCAGTGGGGAATAGCCGCTCAGAACGCAAATCAGGTCTTGCCAAGCTTCAAGGTGGGGAGCAAGTGCTGCCCCAGTTGGGCTCCACGAGGCACGCATTTCTAGTTCAGCGTGCGGTGCCTGATGGGCCAGAGCACCGTAACCGGTTGAGAGGATGCGGGTCGAGGTTCCCGCCTCGGCCGCGTACTCCGCGTTGCGTGCGCGCAGGGCCGTCGTCAACCAGTCCCAGGCCAGGTCGGCGCTTACGTCTTCCTGTCCGATGTGACTTTCAAGGGGTGACTTGGCGAAGCAGACAACTCGGAATCGTCCAACCCAGTTTTCTTGAGGCTCGTCGTGCCAAAGAAACACGATTCGTCCGACCCCCGCGTCGCCTGCGCTCGTCTGGTCGTCGATGTGAGCAGCGAAGGCGATGGCATGCTTTGCCAGGTTGCCGGGCGCAGGAATCTGTTCGATGTGCAGCTCCGAGCGAACCTGCACCGAGTGCAGACTTTTCATCGCTAGCGCGAACTCCGGTGACACCGGACCATCGAATTCAACTTCAAACATCTTTAGAACTCTAAGTTCAGCCCTTGCGCACGTCTGGTTGCCACGCCGTTCCGGCGCATTAGCTAATGTGCAGACTCCCGGTAACGACCACATTTCCGTCCTGCGCTAAGGCAAAGTACTGCTCTAGTTGTGCGCCGTTGAGGAGTCTGACCAGTTCTTCGACGCGCTCGAGAGCCGTCGTGGCGTCAGAGGTGTTAGTGACTGTCACAATGAAGTGCTCGAGTCTCGAGCCAAGCGCCTTGGCATAGGTAATTCCCGACTCGAGCAGGATGAAGTTGCTCTGCACCTCTAGCATCGCCAAGTCTGCTAGGTCCGAGATGCCGAACATAGGTTTTGTCTCGCCAAATTGCACAGGTGGCAGGAACTCCGAATGGCGATCAACGACCGCGATAGGAGCGTACTTGGAGGGGCGGTAAGACTCGGCTGCGGCGGTCCTTGCTGTGGTGACTACCACGTCGCAGGCTCTCCGTGCAGCCATGAGGAGCGCCCGGTCAGCAGGATTGGAAATCGCATCGCTACCGATGTTCCACGTCTCGGCAAGCGCACCATTAGGCGGAATGGCCTGTATCCATGTAACGCCCGGCCGCAAGGCTAGGTGTTTGTTAGGAGTGCCCTCGACAATCAGTTGACGCACTGTACTCGGAGCAACCATGGCTCTACTTCTCCGCTAGCTTTTCGCTTACCTGTCGCTTGATTCGCCTAAGCATGCCGCTCATTCCGCGCAGGCGAAGCGCTGAGACGGCTTCGAGGAGGCCTAAGCGCGAAGGAAAGTCGTCGTCAAACTCAAGTACCTCGGCTGTGGTTCGCCCATCCAAGAGCGAGTGCAAGATGCTTGCAAATCCGCGAGTGGTTGGGGCTTCCTTCGGGGCTGTTAGAAACAGCGATACCAAGCCGTCATTGACCTCTGTGAAGAGGTAGACCGGTGATTGACATTCCTCAACGCGCTCCAACAAGTCGGGGTGATCTGCGTAGCGGCTTGGAAGTTCCGGCAAAGCCTCAGAAAACTCGAGGAGCAGTTGCAGGCGGTCCTTCAACGAGACTGCATTGAAGTCCTCAGCCAGTTCCTGGGCGAGCTGATCTGACACGACTAGGCGGCCTTGGGGGCCGTGCCTGGCTCGGTGCCTCGAACGATCGGCACGCCAACGAGGCTACCCCATTCGGTCCAGCTGCCGTCGTAGTTCCGCACGTTCTCGAAGCCCAGAAGGTATTTGAGCACGAACCAGGTGTGGCTAGAGCGCTCCCCGATGCGGCAATAAGCTATGACGTTGTCGCCCACTTTGAGGCCAGCGCCTTCCAAGTAGACATCCTCGAGCTCGCGGCGGGTCTTGAAAACACCGTTCTCGCCAGCAGCGCGCGCCCATGGGACAGAAGCGGCACTTGGGATGTGACCGCCGCGCAGTGCGCCCTCTTCTGGGTAGGCGGGCATGTGGGTGCGCTCGCCCGAGTACTCCTCTGGAGAACGCACATCGACTAGTGGATTTCCGAAGTGAGCCAACACGTCATCGCGGAACGCGCGCAGCGTCTTGTCGTCTCGCTCGATCACCGGGTATTCAACAGGGGAAACGGTCGGTTCATCGCGGGTCAGTTCGCGTCCCTCGGCGATCCAGTTGTCACGACCGCCATCAAGCAGTCGCACGTCGGCATGGCCAAAGAGCTTGAAGACCCAAAGGGCATAAGCGGCCCACCAGTTGGACTTGTCTCCGTAGATGATTACCGTGGTGTCGCGACCGATGCCCCGGCTGCCAAGGAGCTTGGCGAAGTCTGCACCGTCAAGGTAATCGCGCATAACCGGCTGGTTCAACTCCGTGTGCCAGTCAATCGTCACGGCACCGGGAATATGCCCAGTCGAGTAAAGCAGTACATCCTCGTCGCTTTCGACGACGACTAAATTGTCGTCGTTCAGGTGATCTTGAAGCCAGCCACTCGAGACGAGCATCTCAGGGTGTGCGTACTCTGCAAATTTGGCTGATGGGTCGAATGCTACGGACACGATTCTCCTGATGTTTAGTTGCTTAGGATTACATAGACAAGGTTAAGCGCACTCGGGGACGATTGCCAGACAGAGGTAAAGATTGGCAACAAACCACAGGCTGAAATCACTCGTCGAAATCACCCCTCGAGTGACAGACACAGAGCTGCTTCGCCAGTTAGTGCCCCCTCGTGAATTCGCTGGCGCCACATTCGAGAATTACTTGCCCGATGCTAAATTCCCCTCCCAGGCTGCCGCTGTCGGGGCGGCCAAGTCTTTTCTGGGGCTCAAATCATCAAACTCCGGCATTCGCAGCCTCTTTGTTAAGCGCAATGAACCTAAGGCAGGGCTATATCTCGATGGCGGCTTCGGTGTTGGCAAGACTCACCTGCTTGCAGCAACCTACCACGCGGCAACTGGCACTAAGGCGTTCGGCAGCTTCCTCGCGTATACGGGGCTTGTGGGTGTTCTTGGATTCGCAAAAGCCATAGACGTGTTCAAGACGTACAACCTGCTTTGCATCGATGAATTCGAGCTCGACGATCCGGGCGACACCATGATCATGAGTCGCTTCCTGAGTGAACTAGCGGCGCACGGCGTGCGTTTTGCGACCACGTCGAACACCCCACCGAATGCTCTAGGTCAAGGTCGTTTTGCGGCTTCTGACTTCGCGCGCGAAATTAGCGCGATGGCTGACCGGTTCGAGATGGTTAGTGTCGACGGCGAGGACTACCGGCACCGACCTACCGAAGCGCATAGTCGCACCTTCCAAGCGGGTGAACTTGAGCGATGGATCGGCGGCGAGGCGCACGCGGGGAAGTCGGCCTACGCAGATGATTTCGACTCTCTGTTGTCGCACCTAGCCACGATTCATCCCTCGAAGTTTGCGAGCCTTGTTGCCGGGGTAGATGCCCTTGCCCTTTCTGGTATGCGGCAACTTACCGACCAGGTGCAAGCGCTTCGATGGGTCGCCCTAATCGATCGCCTCTACGAGCGTCAGGTCAAACTCCAGGCCTCCGGTGTGCCACTCACCGACTGCTTCTCGCCAGAGATGATTTCCGGTGGTTATAAGAAGAAATACCTCAGGGCTGTTAGCCGCCTTGGCGCGATGAGTTCCTAGTTCTTTTTACAAACGCGAAACATTTCTCGCAACCCCACGAAACTTTCGCCTCTCAAGATTGCATTGTGACCGGATACACCGGCGCTATTTGTTTTCTTAGAGAGAGGTAAACAAGTGGATCAAGGAAACACGGCATTCGTGCTGATTTCGGCAGCACTCGTGCTGCTAATGACGCCAGGGTTGGCGTTCTTCTACGGCGGCATGGTCAAGGCCAAGAGTGTCGTGAGCATGATGATGCTGAGCTTCGGATCGCTCGGCCTGATTGCGGTCCTATGGATTCTTTACGGGTATGCGATTGCATTCGCGAACGAAGGAACCGACACCTTCTTTGGAATTGACGGCTGGTTTGGCATCGACACTTCGTACCTAGGGCTGTCCGCGCAGGTTGCCGATGCGGCAGATCCAGCTCTTTCCTACCCGTCAATGGCTTTTGTGGCATTCCAGGCAACATTCGCGATCATCACCGTGGCACTAATCTCTGGCGCAATTGCCGACCGAGCAAAGTTTGGCGCATGGATGGTGTTCGCTGGTCTTTGGGCGACAATCGTTTACTTCCCAGTCGCCAACTGGGTCTTCAACTTCACCCTCGAAGATGGCAAGGTCGTTGATGGTGGCTGGATCGTATACGGTCTCGGCGTGATCGACTTCGCTGGTGGTACGGCTGTGCACATCAACGCCGGTGCTGCCGGATTAGCGCTAGCCATCGTTCTCGGCAAGCGTTTTGGTTTCAGTAAGGGGATCACACAGCCACACAACGTGCCACTCACGCTGCTCGGCGTGTCACTTCTGTGGTTCGGGTGGTTCGGTTTCAACGCGGGCTCTGAGCTTGCGGCTGATGGTCTAGCTTCTATCGCTTTCATCAACACCTTGGCGGCACCTGCCGCAGCCATGTTGGGTTGGATCGCCGTAGAGAAGATCAAGCACGGTAAGGCAACCTCAATCGGTGCCGGTTCTGGAGCTGTCGCGGGCCTTGTTGCGATTACGCCAGCTTGCGCAAGCCTTGACCCAGTTTGGGCAATCGTGCTCGGTGTACTTGCAGGAGCGCTCTGCGCACTGGCTGTCGACCTCAAGTTCGCGCTCGGGTTTGATGATTCTCTCGATGTCGTGGGTATTCACCTCGTGGGCGGCATTGTCGGCACGCTGTTCATCGGAATCTTCGGAAACAACGTGGGTGCTGCATTTGGCTTCGGATGGCACCAGTTCGCCATGCAGGCGCTTGGCGCCGGCGCGGTACTCGTCTATTCCTTCGTGCTTGCGTTGATCATCGGATTCGCGGTTGAAAAAACTATCGGTTTCCGAGTCAAGGCTGAGGATGAAATCGCCGGTATCGACACTGTCGTTCACGGTGAAGAGGCATACGCTTTCGGTAACGACCGAGGGTAGCTACAAGGAAGTAGCGGTTTGGGATGGGCCTAACGGCTCATCCCTTTCCGCGCGTTAACTAGAGAGAAGCTATGAATTCTGACAACACGATGTTTCTGATCATTTGCTCGGCGATGGTTTTGTTCATGACGCCAGGTCTCGCCTTCTTCTACGGCGGTTTGGTGCGCGCATCGAGTGTCGTTTCGATGATCATGATGAGCTTCGGATCTTTGGCTCTCGTTGGCACCATGTGGGTCGCTTTCGGCTACGCAATGGCGTTTTCCGGGGCCAGTAACGCAACGTTCGTTGGCTGGGACGGCGTCTTTGGCATAAACCTAGACAACCTCTTCCTGCAGGCAGTCACCGATTCGGCACGTACTTCGGGTGACGGTAGCGCCCTCGCGTTCGTGGGGTTCCAAGGCACGTTCGCCATCATCACCGTGGCCCTAATCAGCGGTGCAGTAGCAGACCGCGTCAAGTTCGGAGCCTGGATGCTATTTGCGGCCGTGTGGGCGGCACTTGTTTATTTTCCGGTCGCGGGCTGGGTCTTCAACTTCTCGGTAGATGAAGGCGTCATCACTGACGGTGGCTGGCTCGTTTACAACCTTGGACTGCTCGACTTCGCCGGCGGTACGGTCGTGGAGGTGGCCAGTGGCGCCTCTGCGCTGGCCCTCGCGCTCGTCGTCGGAAAGCGCTTCGGCTTCACCAAGGGCATGCACGCCCCGCACAACGTGCCACTGGTGCTTATCGGCGTCGGCATCCTCTGGTTTGGCTGGTTTGGCTTCAACGCCGGATCGGAGCTGGCAGCGGATGGAACGGCAGCCGTCGCCTTCGTGAATACGCTTGCAGCAGGCGTAGGCGGCATGTTGTCTTGGGCGCTTTATGAGCGAATTGCGCACGGTAAGCCAACGTCGATTGGCGCAGCCTCGGGTGCGGTCGCCGGGCTAGTAGCCATCACACCTTCCTGCGCCTATCTCGACCCAGTTTGGGCCCTGGCTTTGGGGGCGGCCGTCGGTGTTATCTGCGGTCTAGCCATCGAGTTGAAGTACCTTCTCGGATTTGACGATTCACTCGATGTAGTTGGCATTCACATGGTTGGCGGAATCGTAGGCACGCTGTGGATCGGGGTCTTTGGGCACGACCTGGCCGGCAACGCTGTCGGCTTGGCGTTCGGCGCCGGAGCGCTTCAACTCGGAAAGCAAGCGATTGGCGTCTTGGTGGTAGGCAGTTACGCGTTCGCCATCAGCTATGCGGTTGGTTTGGTAATTCAGCGCACAATCGGCATGCGTGTTACTAGTACCGACGAGATCGCGGGCATCGATGCAGTCCAACACGGCGAAACGGCCTACTCGCAGGCCGATCCGCGTTGGAGCTGGCGGGGCTAGAAGTTGCTTGGCATAGCACCGCGCCAGAGCAAGAGCCCCAGTGCTGCGAGGGTCAGCACAGAGTAGGCGACAACCTTGAATCGCTTGCTGGGCTCGTAGTCGTGCCAGCGTTCGCGAATATTGCTGCCAATCCAAAAAAGTGGCACCAGGATGGCCGCGAAGAACATTCCAAAGAGCAGGATGGTGAACAGGTAGGCGAGGGCCACCTCGCCCGGTGAGCCGGTTCCAAACTCGGATGGATTCATAGTTCACGAGTCTATGCGTTGAGTCGAAAGCGCCGTGTCGCAACGGTTTGCAATCAATTTCTGAATCGCGTATAGTGGTGAAGTCTTCGAAAGAAGGCAACGCGGATGTGGCTCAGTTGGTAGAGCATCACCTTGCCAAGGTGAGGGTCGCGAGTTCGAATCTCGTCATCCGCTCGGATTGGCGTAATGCCTATGCCCAGCACGGTGGAGTGGCTGAGCGGCCCAAAGCAGCAGCCTGCAAAGCTGTATAACCACGGGTTCAAATCCCGTCTCCACCTCCAAACAACCTCAACACTTCGGTATTGAGCGCACGGTCGATTGGCGCAGCGGTAGCGCACTTCCTTGACATGGAAGGGGTCACTGGTTCGATCCCAGTATCGACCACCAGAAAAAGCCCTCGGTTATCCCGAGGGCTTTCTGCTTTTTGTTCGGCGATTGTGGCTTATGCGGTCAGCTTCAGCGTCTTGGCTGTGTCATCAAGTAGCTTCGCTGCCAGTTTCGCATCCTTGTTCAGAGCAATGCCGTAACCGGGCATCATCTTGCGGAGCTTTGGCTCCCACGACTTGAACTCGTTCGGATAGGCCTTCTTCAGGACCTCGATCATGATGAAAACAGCGGTCGAAGCGCCTGGCGATGCGCCTAGCAGGCCGGCGATCGAGCCGTCCGAAGCTGCGACAACCTCGGTGCCGAACTGCAGCACTCCGCCCTTCTTGGCATCTTTCTTGATGACCTGAGCACGTTGACCTGCAACTATGACCTGCCAGTCGGCCGGGTTGGCCTCTGGGACGAACTCCTGAAGGGCGGCGAACTTCGCTGCCTTGGACTTCGTAATTTCGTTAAGCAAGTACTTGATAAGCCCCAGGTTCGATACGGCCACAGACAGGTATGGGATGAGGTTGCCGAAGCGAACCGATAATGGCAGATCGAGAATCGATCCTTGTTTCAAGAATTTGGGGTTGAGGCCGGCGTATGGGCCAAACAGCAGAGTCTTCTTCCCATCAACGACTCGGGTGTCTAGGTGAGGGACAGACATCGGTGGAGCGCCCACCGCAGCCTGGCTGTAGACCTTGGCGTTGTGCTGAGCTACAACCTTTGGATTAGTGGTTTGCAGGAATTCGCCTGAAACCGGGAAGGTGCCATAGCCCTTCGCCTCTGCGATTCCTGAACGCTGCAAGAGTTTCAGTGCCCAACCGCCAGCACCGACGAAAACGAAGCCGGCCTCAACGCGCTCACTCGCTTCGCTACGCAAATTCTTGACGCGCATAGTCCAGGTCTTGCCGGTCCGCTTCAGTCCACGAACCTCTGCACCGGTTTGAATCTCAACACCTGCTGCGGCAAGGTGCGCAATCAGTTGACGGGTAACCGAACCGAAGTCGACGTCGGTGCCCGAATCGATGCGTGTGGCGGCCACGACTTCGGATTTGTCGCGACCCTTGGCAATCAGGGGAGTCCACTTGGCAATTTGATCGATGTCAGAGCTGAATTCGATGCCGGCGAACAGGGGTTCGTTTCGCAGGGCTTGATAGCGCCGAGTTAGGTAGTCGACATCCTTTGCACCGCGAACAAAAGTCATGTGGGGTGTCGAGTTGATGAAAGTCTTGGGCTCTTCGAGGACGCCTTCGCGCACCAGGTGCGCCCAGAACTGTCGCGAGAGCTGGAACTGTTCGTTGATTTGGATGGCCTTGGCGGGATCAGGCAATGAGCCATCTTTAGAGTCGGGCATGTAGTTAAGCTCGCAAAGAGCTGCGTGCCCCGTGCCGGCGTTGTTCCAGGGGTTAGAGCTCTCGAGCGCAACATCACCCAGGCGCTCAATCAACTTGATGCTGAGGTCTGGCTTGAGCGATTTCAACAGGGTGCCAAGGGTTGCACTCATGATGCCGCCACCGATAAGAACTACGTCGTACTTTTGAACTTTAGCCACGTCTTCGAGTCTACTTTTCCCAAGGTCGGAATAGTGCGCGTTTGACACCAAAGGCTAGCCGGCGATCGAGTGACCGACCAGCGAGCCGATTGCGTACGTGATACCCATGGTCAGCAAGCTCACGGCAACATTGCGAATAACGGCTCGCAGTGGCTTTGAACCACCAATGCGCGACGCTACATAACCAGTCAGGGCGAGGGAAGCGGCGACCGCGACGATTGTTGCTGGGATACGGATGTCGGGCCAAGGGATAGCGGTAGCCGTAAGGAGTGGCAGCGCCGAACCTGCGGCGAATGCGACGAACGATGAGACGGCTGCCGCGGTTGGGCTCACGTGTTCGTCATGGCTTATTCCTAGTTCCGCTTCAGCGTGAGCCTTGAGCGCATCTTTGGCGGTGAGTTCAACCGCTACTTGACTAGCCAGCTCACTCGACAGGCCCTTCTGCTCATAAAACCAGGCGAGTTCGCGCAACTCCATCTCGGGCTGTTCCTCGAGTTCTCGCTTCTCCTGTGCGATCGCGGCTACTTCGCTGTCGCGCTGAGCGCTCACCGATGTGTATTCGCCGCCAGCCATCGAGATTGATCCCGCCACCATAGCTGCCACACCGGCGACCAGAATTGTCGAAGTGTCCGAGGTTGCTCCAGCCACGCCGAAAATAAGGCCGGCGGTAGACACGATGCCATCATTTGCTCCAAGCACACCGGCACGGAGCCAGTTCAACTTGTGCGCCATCGCGCTCTTTTGAAACTCGACGTCGGTAATCAATTGGTCGTCGATTGGGTCAATCTTCTTAGGCATGGTTGCCAAAATACCCCTGAATCGAGAGCCATTCCAGCAAGGTAGCCCTTAGTGTCGCGCCGTGCGCCTGCCCTTCCAGCGCGCGCTCGAAGGTAGACTCGTGTCTGCGCAATTGACCTACGGAGAACCAAAGTGTCGCTTATAAACATCACCCTTGCTGGAGCAAGTCAAAGCATCGAAGCCGGTACCGACGGTTTCAAGCTCTTCGTCGATAAGTCCATCGTCGCATTGCGCGTGAACGACGAACTCCGCGATCTGGCTTACCAGCCTCTCGACGGGGACGTCGTCGAAGGCGTTGCCATCGACTCGGCTGACGGTCTAGCAATTTTGCGTCACTCCACGGCACACGTGCTCGCCCAGGCGGTGCAAAGTCTCCGCCCCGAAGCACGTCTCGGCATCGGCCCGGCCATCAAGGATGGCTTTTACTACGACTTCGACGTCGAAAACCCGTTCACCCCCGAGGAATTGCGCGCTATCGAAAAGCAGATGAACCGCATCGTTCAGTCGGGCCAACGGTTCATGCGACGCGCTACCACCGAAGCCGATGCAGCAATCGAACTGGCGAACGAGCCATACAAGATCGAGTTGATTGGCCTAAAAGGCAACGCAGCAGATCTTGGGGACGGTGCTGCCGAGGTTGGCGCGGGCGAACTGACGATCTATGACAACGTTGACCCTCAGACCGGCGAAACGGTTTGGAAGGACCTTTGCCGAGGCCCGCATGTTCCCAGCACGCGAACCGTGGGCAGTGCGTACTCGCTAACGCGCGTAGCAGCCGCCTATTGGCGCGGCAACGAGAACAACAAACAGCTTCAGCGCATCTATGGAACGGCCTGGGCGAACAAAGAGGATCTGAAGGCACATCAGGAACGGCTAGAGGAGGCGGCTCGGCGCGATCACCGCAAGCTCGGCCAGGAACTCGACCTCTTCTCGTTCCCCGAGGAGATCGGTTCTGGCCTAGCAGTATTCCATCCGAAGGGTGGAGTCATGCGTCGGGTTATGGAGGACTACAGCCGTAAGCGCCACGAAGAATCGGGCTACGAGTTCGTCTATTCGCCACATATCACCAAGAGCAACCTGTTCGAGACCTCGGGGCACCTTGCGTGGTATGCCGACGGCATGTTCCCACCGATGAAACTCGATCAGGAATGCGATCACGAGGGCAACGTTACGAAGCAGGGCCAGGATTACTACCTGAAGCCAATGAACTGCCCATTCCACATTCTCGTCTTCAAGTCGCAGTCGCGCTCCTATCGCGAGCTCCCCATGCGCCTATTCGAGTTTGGCTCGGTTTACCGCTATGAGAAGTCAGGCGTATTGCATGGTCTTACTCGAGTGCGCGGAATGACTCAGGATGACGCCCACCTGTTCGTCACACCGGACCAGATGGAAGCCGAACTCACCAACGTTCTAGGTTTCGTGCTCGGCCTGCTGCGCGACTACGGCCTCAATGACTTCTACTTGGAGCTCTCAACAAAGGAAGACGGGAACCCTAAGTTCGTTGGCGCAGACGAGATCTGGCAGCGCGCCACCAGCACGCTGCAGAAGGTAGCCACGGATTCTGGACTAGAACTGGTGCCAGACCCGGGTGGCGCGGCTTTCTATGGCCCGAAGATCTCGGTTCAGGCACGCGACGCCATCGGCAGGACTTGGCAGATGTCGACCATCCAGCTCGACTTCAACTTGCCAGAACGATTCGACCTCGAATACACATCGCCTGACGGTAGCCGTCAGCGTCCGGTCATGATTCACCGCGCTCTGTTCGGTTCGGTAGAGAGATTCTTCGGCGTGCTCACGGAGCACTACGCCGGTCACTTCCCGCCTTGGCTCGCGCCGGTACAGGTCGTTGGCGTGCCTGTCGCGAACGAGTTCGCCGACTACCTCGACGAGATTGCCGCACTGTTGCGCGCCAAGGGTGTGCGCGTAAGCGTTGATGCGTCTGACGACCGCATGCAAAAGAAGATCTTGAACCACACGAAGGCCAAGGTTCCATTCATGCTCATTGCTGGAGGACAAGATCGCGACAACGGCGCGGTAAGTTTCCGTTTCCGCGATGGTTCGCAAGAGAACGGCATCCCTGTCGATCAAGCAGTCGCGCGAATTCTTGAGGCAATCGAAAGCAAGGCGCAGGTCTAGCAGTGGTCGATGTGCAGGGTTCTTGGCAGATCGCCGGTGCGCCAAACGCGTTCCAACATCTCTGGACCCCGCATCGTCTCGCATACATTCAGCACGGCCAACAGCCCGAGGCGCATCTTTGTCCGTTTTGCCTTGGTCCGGAGAATCCCGATGAGGATGCACTGATCGTTCGCAGGGGCGAGACAGCGTATGTCTTGCTAAATCTTTTCCCTTACAACAGCGGCCACCTGCTCGTGTGCCCGTATCGGCATATCGGCACCTATGACGAGGCCACGCCCCATGAGGTTGCGGAAATCGGCTTGCTCACGCAACAAGCCATGCGAGTTCTCAAGAAAGTTTCAGGGTCGCACGGGTTCAACATCGGCATGAACCAGGGCGAGGTGGCCGGCGCCGGTATCGCTGGCCACCTGCATCAGCACGTGGTGCCGCGTTGGCGCAACGATGCTAATTTCTTCCCGATCATCGCCGAAACCAAGGCTCTGCCGCGACTTCTCGGTGAAGTTCGATCAGACATCGCACAGGGATGGAACGACCTGTTCGGCAAGGTTTAGACTGGTCACATGACTGAGACCAACAAGCCCTCAACAGGAACCCAGCTAGTCAAGCGCGGCCTCGCCGAAATGCTCAAGGGAGGCGTCATCATGGACGTCGTCACGGTGGAGCAGGCCAAGATTGCAGAAGACGCAGGCGCAGTCGCCGTCATGGCACTAGAGCGCGTTCCAGCCGACATTCGCGCACAGGGTGGCGTGTCGCGCATGAGCGACCCAGACATGATTGACGGCATTATCAATGCGGTGTCCATTCCAGTTATGGCAAAGGCCCGCATCGGCCACTTTGTCGAGGCGCAGGTTCTTCAGCAGCTCGGTGTCGACTACATCGACGAGTCAGAAGTTCTCAGCCCTGCCGACTACGTCAACCACATCGACAAGTGGAACTTCAAGGTGCCATTCGTCTGTGGAGCAACCAACCTTGGCGAGGCTCTGCGTCGCGTCACTGAAGGTGCTGCGATGATTCGCTCTAAGGGCGAGGCCGGCACTGGTGATGTATCGGAAGCAACCAAGCACATCCGCACGATCTCGGCCGAGATTCGTGCCCTGGCAGCCAAGACCGAGGACGAGCTCTACGTCGCTGCCAAGGAGCTCCAGGCACCCTATGAACTCGTGCGCGAAGTCGCCAAGACCGGCAAGCTGCCTGTCGTGATGTTTGTCGCCGGTGGCGTGGCAACACCAGCAGATGCCGCGATGATGATGCAGCTAGGCGCCGATGGCGTGTTCGTCGGGTCGGGAATCTTCAAGTCGGGTGACCCTGTTGCGCGTGCAAAGGCCATCGTCAAGGCAACGACTTTCTACAACGACCCAGCCGTGTTGGCAGAGGTAAGCCGCGGTCTGGGTGAGGCCATGGTCGGCATCAATGTATCCGATCTACCAGCCCCACACCGCCTCGCCGAGCGCGGCTGGTAAGCCAAGTTTCGATTCCACCGTGTCGCTGAAAATCGGCGTCCTTGCACTGCAAGGTGACTTCCGCGAGCACCTACAGGTCCTCGAAACCCTAGGCATCGACGGCATCGAGGTGCGCCGCGAGAGCGAACTGCACCAGGTGGACGGACTCATCATCCCCGGCGGCGAAAGCACCGCTATGCAGAAGTTAGCTCAGTCATTCGCCCTCTGGAATCCGCTTCGCGACGCTATTCATGCCGGAATGCCTGTTTTTGGCACTTGCGCCGGCTTAATTTTGCTTGCGACCAGGATCACCGATGGCATCGCAGGTCAGGAATCGCTGGCAGCGTTGGATGTCACTGTGCGTCGAAATGCCTTCGGTAACCAACTGGACTCTTTTGAAACAGAGCTCGCCGTTGCGGGCATAAATGGGCCAGTCCACGCAGCCTTTATACGCGGCCCGGTAATCGAAGAGGTGGGCGAGGGTGTCGAGGTGCTCGCAAGACTCCATGATGGCCGAGTGGTAGCTGCACGCTCGGGCAACGCGCTTGGCATTTCCTTTCATCCCGAAGTCACTGGCGAGACCCGCATCCATCGTTTATTCGCCGACATGGTCCTTAGTGCTCGGTAGAATCTAAGCAATCCAACGCTGTAAGGCATTCATTACAGGAGCATCATGTCCGGTCACTCCAAATGGGCAACCACCAAGCACAAGAAGGCAGCAATCGACGCCAAGCGCGCTAAGTTGTTCGCCAAGCTAATCAAGAACATCGAAGTCGCTGCCCGACTTGGCGGTCCTGACATAGATGGAAACCCAACCCTTTTCGACGCAATCCAAAAGGGCAAGAAGAGCTCCCTCCCGGCAGACAACATCGACCGCGCAGTCAAGCGCGGTGCGGGCATCGGCGGCGATGGTGTCGAATACTCGACCATCATGTACGAGGGCTACGGGCCAAATGGCGTAGCGATGTTGATCGAGTGTCTTACCGACAACAAGAACCGAGCTGCCGCCGAAGTTCGCTTGGCCGTGTCCCGCAACGGTGGCACAATGGCCGACCCGGGTTCTGTCTCATACCAGTTCAGCCGCAAAGGCGTCATTCTCGTAAGCGCAGAGGGCGGCGTCACCGAGGACGCGCTCCTCGACGCCGTACTTGAGGTTGGTGTCGAAGACATCGAAGACCGCGGCGAACAGTTCGTTATCACGACCGACCCGAGCGACATGGTCGCCGTGCGCATGGCTCTTCAGTCGGCGCAAATCGACTACGAAAGCGCGGATGTCGAATTCGTTTCGTCGATGCCAATTCAGGTGGATGCAGACACCGCCCGCAAGGTGATCAAGCTCATCGACGCACTCGAGGACTCAGACGACGTGCAAAACGTTTACTCGAACTTCGACATGAGCGCCGAAGTTCTTGCAGAACTAGAGAACGACTAACTTGCTTATTCTCGGCGTCGATCCCGGCCTAACCCGCTGCGGCATCGGTATCGTCGAGCAGGGCAGTGGTCGTACCGTTCGCCTAGTTGCCGTAGACACGCTTAGAAGCGATACCTCCAGCGAGCTCGCGCAGAGAATCGGCTCGATCGCGCGTGGCTTGGAGGCGGCAATAATCAAGTATCAGCCATCATCCATTGCCCTCGAACGCGTTTTTGCGCAGGCTAATCTGCGCACGGTTATGGGTACCGCACAAATCAGTGGAGCTCTCTTGGCTCTGGCCGACAAGTATCAGATCCCCATCGCCCTACACACGCCGAGTGAGGTCAAAGCGGCCGTTACTGGCAACGGTCGCGCGAGCAAAGACCAGGTAGGGCGCATGGTTGCGACCATCCT
>JBEDDI010000005.1:0-86285 GCA_041176265.1 Actinomycetota bacterium | reverse complement strand
TTTCTTGATCACTCCGGAGCAGAACCTTCGCGACGAGTTCAACCGCGTTGCGGCCGAGACCTTCGACGTTGGCCCGGTGGCCTGTCTGCTGATCGACGAGGCACAGTTTCTCACCCGCGAACAGGTGAATGAGGCGCTCGAGATCGCCGTGCTAGACCGCGTACCCGTTCTGGCATACGGTATTCGCACAGACTTTTTGACGCATGGCTTCCCTGGCTCCATTCGGCTGCTCGAGATCGCACATAGCCTCGAGGAACTCAAGACGATTTGTCGCTGCGGCAAGAAGGCCATGTACAACGCGCGATTGGTCGATGGGCGCTTCGTGTTCGACGGCGAACAGGTGGCGATCGACGGCGTGCACGTTACCTACGAGTCGCTCTGCCCCAGCTGCTACCTGCGCGAGCGCGCCTTCGCCACCGCATAACCGATGCAACTCTGCCAGTTCACCAACGGGCGAATCTACCCCACCCCCTCATCTGCGCCTGTTTCACAGCTGTGGGTTCGTGACGGGCTGGTAATCGATAGCTCTCAAGCGCAAGAGCTGGCCGATTCGGGAGCCGCAATCGACGTCATCGACCTTGGCGGCGCCACCGTGTTGCCTGCGTTCCGCGACGGTCACGCTCATCCGTTATTTGCAGCGCGCGAGGCCATGGGGCTGCACCTGACCGACTGCCGCGACCTCGAGTCGATTCAGGCCGCAATTGCTGCATACCGATTGGTCAACCCCGATATCGGTTGGATCGATGGCGCAATCTATGAACGCGGAATCACCGCTGGTCGGGAGCCAGTTGCAGCGCGACTGCTCGATGCCGTCGTCAGCGACATCCCGGTTGTCCTGCATGCCGACGATCACCACACGCTGTGGGTCAACACCGCTGCACTAGTAGCCGCAGGGCTCGGTTCTGCCGGAGGCGTCGCGCAGGCGGCAGCAAGGATTCAACACGGGTCAATAGACGTGGACGCAGCCGGCGCCGCGACCGGAATCTTGCGGGAATGGGAGGCGATGAGCCTGGTGCTCGACCGCGCCCCCAAGCCCACATTGCCTCAGGACCTCAACGCGCTCGATGACGCGCAGCGCCTCCTGCTTGCCAACGGACTTGCCGCGGTTGTCGACGCGTGGATTGACCCAGGCATGGCGGACGTTTACCTGGCCCTCGCCGAGTCCGGACGCCTGCGCATCCGTATCGATCTGGCATTCAGGTTTGCACCGGGTGAGTGGCGCGAACGGCTCGCCTACTTCGTCGAAATGCGCGATCGCATCACCGCTGCGGGCAACACTCTCCTGACTGCGAATACCGCCAAGTTTTTCGCCGATGGTGCGTTCGGCAGCGCCACCGCTTACGTGCACGAGCCGTACGTAGGAACGACGGGTCACGCCGGCAAAAACGGGCAGGCTGTGTGGAGCGCAGCAGAGTTCGCAGAGGCGACTCGCGCCGCTGCTGCTTCCGGGTTCGCCCTGCACATCCACGCAATCGGCGATGCCGGAGTGTCTGCTGCACTGGACGCGATCGAGTCTGTAACCACGGAACTTCGGGCCAACCGACCGGCGGTCATAGCCCACGTCGAGCTGGTGCGTCCTAGTGACTGGAGCCGGTTCGCAGAGCTCGGCGTGGTTGCCAACTTTGAGCCGTATTGGGCCCAACAGAATGCGATGCTGACAAGTTGCGTGCCGCATCTCGGAACCGAACGCGTAGACGCGATGTATGCGATGCGCACCGCTCTCGAAAGCGCGGTTGCTGTGAGCTTTGGCTCGGACTGGCCGGTGTCATCCTTCGTTCCGCTCGAGGGAATCCAGGTGGCCGCCACACGAGCCACTCTGGAGGCCCCAGGAAACCGCTGGACGCCCGAGCAGACCCTGAGCATCCAAGAGGCCGTTCACGCCTACACGGCCGCCGTAGCGGCTCAAATGGGCGATTCAGAGGCTGGTTCGCTGTTGCCCGGCATGCGCGCCGACCTGGTAGTTCTGGCCACTGATCCCCTCGCAGGGGCAAAAGAAGGCATCGCAAAATGCAAAGTCCTGGCCACCTACGTCGGCGGCCAGGAGCTTTACAGCGCTTAGGCGACTGCTACTTGTGCAGCACCAGGGTTGCCTGAGCCGGAACCGAGACCGTCGAAGCGTTCTTGATCACGCTTAGGGTCTTGACGCCCGCGTTCGGGCCTGAAACAACGATGCTCCAGGTGCCCTTGCTCGGCAGCTTGATGGTTACGGCCTTCTTGTTCGGGTTGTGCGCAACAACGATGCTCGACCAGCTGTCGCCGACCGCTGCGCCGTTGAGCGAGTACGCCACCACGGCGCTCGGCGCCGAGATG
This sequence comes from Actinomycetota bacterium, assembly GCA_041176265.1. Classification (GTDB taxonomy): domain Bacteria; phylum Actinomycetota; class Actinomycetes; order Actinomycetales; family Microbacteriaceae; genus Rhodoluna. Next base: position 83,975 of record JBEDDI010000005.1, on the reverse strand, counting down.
AACTTGAGGTTGGCGCGCACCGCATCCGCCGTTGACATGCGGAAGGCAGGGTGTGCCTTGCGCAGAGCGATCATGCCCTTGAAGTAGTTCACTACCGAGGCGTTGGTGACGCGGGTGTTCCACATCAGCGCGTTTGGCTTGTCACCCGAGTTGTACGAGTTGTCGTTGCCACCCTTGGTTCGCATGAACTCTTGGCCGGCGTGGATGAACGGAAGGCCCTGAGCGAGAATCGCGATCGACGAAGACAGCGTAAACACGCGCTGGCGTTCGGCGGCCGAAGCCTTTGGCATCGAGGCCAAGAGCTTGTCGAACAGGGTCAGATTGTCGTGAGCCTCGACGTAGTTGACGGACACGCTCGGATCGACCGCTCCCCAACCACCACCGGCAGTCGCGTCATAGGCAACCTGACCGACGATGCCCGACTTCACCGAGCTGATTGCGCTCAGCTTGCCCTGGGCGTAGCCGGTCTCGCTGTGGTTGAACACAGAGCCCTTGATGCCGTCACGGATGGTGTCGTTGAAGTGTGCAATGCCAGGCATCTGTGGGGCGTTCTTCTGGCTTGCCTTCTGCGAACCGTCCAAGACATCGCCCATGTCCCAGCCTTCGCCGATGATCAGGATCGAAGGGTCGATCTTGGTGAGCTCGGCACGAATCTGGTTCATCGTCGTGACATCAAGAATGCCCATCAGGTCGAAGCGGAAGCCGTCGAAACCGTACTCGGTTGCCCAGTATTTGACCGAGTCGACAATGAACTTGCGCGCCATCGAACGCTCCGAGGCGACCTCGTTGCCACAACCGGTGCCGTTGGCGAGGTTGCCATCGGCCGAGGTGCGGAAGAAGTAGCCCGGAACGAGCTGCTGCATGCTGAAGCTCTGTGCCGATGAAACGTGGTTGTAGACAACATCCATCACGGCGCGCAGGCCGTTGGCGTGGAAAGTGTTCACTACCTGCTTGAGCTCGGTGATGCGCTTGGTCGGGTCGTTCGGGTTGCTCGAGTATGAGCCTTCAGGCACGTTGTAGTTCTGTGGGTCGTAGCCCCAGTTGTACTCCCCCGGCTTCGACTCGTCGATTGACGCGTAGTCGTAGACCGGCAGCAACTGCACGTGAGTGACACCGAGGTCCTTGATGGCCGAGAGAACCGTTGGCGACTTCTTATTCGCGGTCTTGGTGCCAACCTCGGTCAAACCGAGGAACTTGCCACGATTGGCAGCGCTGACGCCGCTCGACGCGTTGATAGAGGCATCGCGGACGTGAAGTTCGTAGAAAACGGCATCGGTCGGCTTGCCGGTGAAGGTGGGCTTGGCGGCCTCGGTGGCCAACTTGAGCGCTGCGAGGTCGACAACCACACCCTTCGCTCCGTTGATCGTCGTGGCTCGCACGTACGGGTCGACGGCATCGTTGGTCTCAGAACCGATCTTCGCCTTGTAGGTGTAGATCAGACCGTTCTGGTCTCCGGTCAGCGTCTTCACCCAGGTGCCCTTGATGTCCTTGGTCATCGGCGCTTCGGTTGCACTGAGAGTGCCAGCCGAGTCGTTCGCGTTTCCGTAGGTGACGAGGGTCACGCTCTGGGCGGTCGGTGCCCAAACGCGGAAGGTGGTCTGCGCCTTGGCGTAGGTGTTGCCGAGGTCGTTGCCCTCGTAGTAGTAGAGGCCATCGAATTCTTTTGAGTTCATTACGGCTCCGATGGTTACCGACTGGCTACCAAAGCCGTCGAGGCTGACTTCGTATGCTCCTCCGATGGTGAGCGGAGAGGCGAAATTTAGGGTCCAGTCGAGCGCGCCCTTTGAGGTGGTCGAGACAGGGATGATCGAGCTGGTTGCGATGGTCGCACCTGCGAGCTTTACCGTGAATGCCGGAACAGGTGAAGCAGCGATTCGGCGGCTGAGCGAGACGGTGACACTGGTCAGGGTGTCCTGGGTCGCGTTAGTGATTGCGTCTGCCACTGATGGTGCCTGTGTGTACACGGTCTCGTCGCCCTGCACGAGCCAAATTTCGGCGTTGCCATTTGAGTCGAAGGTGCTTAGGAAGCGGTCAACCGAGACGTCCTTGGTCCAGGTAGTGCCCTTGCGAATCAGAAAACCAAGGCTCTTGTAAGGGGCCATTCCCGAAACGTCGATCTGCGCAATCTTGCCGAACGCGTCCTCGCCGGCAGTGAACGCGAAGACCTTGTCATCGACGCCGACGTCCTTGCCGCTGCCGTCGTCGTTGCGCCATGTGTAAACGTTCCAAGTGTCGTAGTCGCCCGCCGGGCGCTGGTAGTGCACCTTGACGTGGACTGTGTCAACGCCGAGTGCCATGGCTGGCGGGGCTGCGATGAGGCTCGCAACAAGTGCGATGGCCGATGAAATTGCTGCAAGAACGCGGACGCGAATCGACAAGGGGTAGCTCCTTAGATTTGGTACCCCAAAAATCTATGCGACCGCCCGGACTGTAATCGCTTGCAATTTCTTGGCGCGAGCCATGGTTACCAAAGCGTGACATTGGCGACGGTAGGGAGTATGCAAACTGGCGACCAAGCCAGTTTGAAGTCCCGTTCGTTGGGCACTTGGTAGGGAGTATGCAAACTGGCGACCAAGCCAGTTTGAAGTCCCGTTCGTTGGGCACTTGGTAGGGAGTATGCAAACTGGCGACCAAGCCAGTTTGAAGTCCCGTTCGTTGGGCACTTGGTAGGGAGTACGGGACTTGAACCCGTGACCGACGGATTATGAGTCCGCTGCTCTAACCGGCTGAGCTAACTCCCCTCGGAGTTCGAAACCTAGTCGTCTTCTGACTTAATGATTTCGGATGCCTTCTTCGCAACTCGTTTGACCGACTTGCGAACCTTCTTGTCGACCGCCTTGGCGCGTTCGATGACTTCATCGCGCACATCCTCTAGGCGTTCCTCGATGCGTTCGAGCACATCTTCGGTCTTGTCGCGCAGATCTGATGAGCGCTCGCGCAACCCACGCGCGCTGTCGCGCAGAGCCAGAACACGGTCGTGCAGAGCCGGGCTCAAGAGACCGATCGGCATGAGGTATTCCGGCTTGTTGTCATCGGATTCCTCGAGCTCATCGTCGTGGTCGCCGCGATACAGGTCTTCAAAGATCTTGAGGGTGCGCTCGATGTCGTGCGACTGAATCAGGTGCAGCGAATTCTCGCTCAAGCGGTCGAGTTCGGCCTGGTCTGCGGTCAGAACCAGCGAGAGCTTCTCGGCGAAATCGTCGACGTCATCCGGTTCGAATAGGTAGCCGTTGTCGCCGTTGTGCACGAGATGCGGCAGGGCCATCGCGTTGGCAGCCACGACCGGACGCCCCGAGGCCATTGCCTCCATTGTTGCGATCGACTGCAGCTCTGCGATCGAAGGCATCGCGAATACGGTAGCGCGTTCGTAGGCCTTTGCGAGTTCGTCTTCGGCGATGTGGCCGCGGAACTCGACCTGGCTTGCGATGCCCAGCTCTGCCGCTAGCGCCTTTAGGTTTTCGCGCTCTCCACCGTTTCCGACGATTTCAACCTGGACGCCGAGTTCGGCTGGCAGCTTCGCAACGGCCTTGAGCAGGTTGTGGATGTGCTTCTCGAAATCGAGGCGGCCCAGGAACAGTACACGAGGCGGCTTGTTGCTGGTCGGGGTCGCGTTAGCGAATCGCGAGGCATCGATGCCGCACGAGATCGCGAGCACGTCGGTTACGCCCGCCGAGGCCTCGAGCAGGTTCGCGGCGCGACGAGTCGGAGTCGTGATGAAGTTTGCGCGCTTGAGGATGTGCCCGGCGTCTTTCCAGGCAAGCTTCATGATCGGCTTCTCGAGCCACTTTGGAACCACGACCGAGTACTTGATCAGATTCTCGGGCATGATGTGGTTGGTTGCTACAAGGCGGATTCCGCGCTGTTTCGCGCTACGCGAGAGGTAGCGCCCCATGACGAGGTGCGACTGCATATGCACCGCATCCGGCTTGATGTTGTCGAGGATGCGGTCGGTCTTGCGCTTCAGCGTGAATGGCCAAACAAAGCGCAGGGTCTCGTGCTGCATGAGCTTGTGGCTCTTGATTCGGTGAACGGTCATCGGTGAACCATCGTGCATTTCGATGAAGGTGCCGTAATTCCTGTCGAACGCTGGAGCAATGATGTGCACGTCGTGACCGTGACGCGCTAGGCCACCGGCGAGGCGCTCGGCGAAACGAGCTGCTCCATTGATGTCAGGCGGGAATGTGTCGCAACCGATGACGACGCTGAGTTTGCGGTCGCTCGGGTTAGAGTCTGCTGACAATTCGCCTCTTGGTGATCGGGGCGCAGTGCGCCTGTGTGAGTTAAGTCTACTTTGCGGGTGTGGCGGCAGAGCGGTTAGTGACGCTTTTCGGCCAGCTCTGGGTGAACCTTTGACAGCATGAAGACACCCACGATTGCTATGGCTGCGGCGATGGCGAACCCGACAGAAACGAGCCAGTTAGCCTGCTGTGCCTCGCCAAGCACGATGATGCCGACCGAGACTGCCACTAGCGGGTCGATCACGGTCAATCCGGCGATGACTAGGTCGGGTGGGCCAGACGCATAGGCGTTCTGCACGAACCAACCGCCAAGGACCACAGCACCGACAAGTGCGAGCAGGCAGAGCACCGTCAACCACTCGAACTGAGCCTGGTAAATGCGCTGAATGACGACCTTGGCGAGCGTCGCAACAAAGCCGTATAGCACTCCCGCGCCGAATACGAACGTTAGGGCCTTTGCTCGGTTGCCCATGGTGAAAAACCAGATGCCAAATACGGCGATGAGTGCTGCGAGGATCGCAAGAACCGTGCGAAGGTCATCGTCGGTCAGATGAGTCTCGTGGGCGACTCCGGTGGCCTGAGCGACGAATGCGCCGATGCCAAGGGTGGTGACGCCGATAGCGATCCAGGTGGCGCGATCAATCTTGGTCTTCTTGGAACGGGCGTTTAGCAGCGGGGTGACGATTAGGGCGATTGCGCCGATCGGCTGAACAACGATCAGCGGCGCGAGGCTAAGTGCGGCCAGCTGCAAGACGATAGCGACGACCATCATGCCCAGACCTGACAACCAACGAGGGCGAACCAAAAGGCTGGCGACCTGCTTCAAGCTGAGTGATCCGCGCCCGCGCTCATTGCTCTGGTGGCGCTCACTAACCGCGTCGTTCTGGAATTGCGCACCATACGACATAGCGACGGCGGCAAGTGCCGCAAAGAGAATGGCAAGTGCCTTCAATTCGTCCGCTGGCCCCATGTGCACCTCCTCTAGCAGTCTTTCTAGCCTATTGCGCAACTGGTGGAATCCTCTGGAGGCGATCGGACCACGGTCGTTCTGCGGTGGCATCGTTCGACTAAGTTTGTGGAATGGCTATTCGACCAATCGTGATCACCGGCAACCCAGTACTGCACTCGCGCGCGAGCGAGGTGACGGTTTTCGACGATGAGCTGCGCTCACTCGTTGCCGACATGTACGACACGATGGACAAGGCTCCGGGAGTGGGCCTTGCGGCCCCACAGGTCGGCATCCCGCTTCGAATCTTCGTTTATGACTTTGCCGACGACGAGGGCAACGAGCGCCGCGGCGTGCTGATCAATCCGGTTCTCGAGATAGGCCCGATCGTCGACGAACCTGCCGATGAAGACACCGAGGTCGAGGGCTGCCTTTCGGTGCCAGGCGAGCGTTTTCCGCTCAAGCGCGCCGAGACGGCCGTCGTGTCGGGCGTTGACCTCGAGCAGAAGCCGGTGCGAATCGAGGCCGACGGCTGGTTTGCCCGCATCTTCCAGCACGAGTTCGATCACCTAGACGGAACGCTTTACGTCGACCGCCTCGCCGAGCCTTGGAAACAGATTGCGGCCGAGGTTGTCGAAGACAATGGCTGGGGCGTACCAGGCAAGTCTTGGCTGCCCGGTCGCGACAACCTAGAGGGCTAGGCCCAGCCTAAGAAGGCCCGGAGCAAGGCTGCGATGGCGGCCGAAACTGCGACCATCATGATGAATGGCACTCGCAGCCAGGTGAGCAAGCCGGCCGCAATGAGCGCGGGCACGCGGGCATCGAACTGAACTTGGCCACCTGCCGTGAAGCCCTGGATGCCGATAAGGCCGGCGAGTAGCGCGACGGTCAGCAGCGATGCGATGCGGGCTATGAGCGGACGCTCAAGGAAACGCTGTGGAACGTATGCGCCGAGCGCCTTCCAGCTGTACACGGCTACCGCGCCGATGATTACGCCTAACCAAACGCTCATGGCTTCGACTCCCCCGTCGGGACCTCGACGGCTGCGATTGACTGCTCGCCCGGCTTGCCGAACCAGTTAGTAAGCCCGAAGACGACTGCAACGCCACCAGCAAGCAGTACTGGCATTCCTGCAGGAACGTAGGGCGACACGAGGGTCGCGACCGCCAGAGCGATGATGGCGACGATCAGAGCTTGGCGCTCACGCAGGCGCGGCCAGATTAGTCCGACGAAGGCGGCAGCGGCAGCGGCATCCAGACCCCAGGTTTCCGGCTTACCGAGGGCCTCACCGACCAGGGCACCCATGAAGGTGGCGAGGTTCCAAAACAGATACACGGCTGCTCCGGTCCACCAGAAACCGCGGCGCTGGTTGGCCAGATCTCGCTCCGCTGTAGCGACCGCTATCGACTCATCGATGGTTAGCATCGCGCCGACTAGCTTCTTGAGCCCGAGGGTCTTGAGAATTGGGGCCATGCGGATTGCGTAGAAACCATTGCGGATCCCCAACAGCCAGGCCGAGGTGATGGCAGCGGCTATGGCAGGTGTGCCACCGGCCGCGATTGCCACGAAGGCGAACTGCGAACCACCGCTGAACATGAACAGGCTCAGCGTCATCGTTTGCCAAATGTCCAAGCCGGCGGCGACCGATAGCGCACCGAACGAAATGCCGTAGAAACCGGTGGCTAGACCAACCCCGATGGACTTGCCAAGCAGACCTTTGGTTGGCGGGATCGTTGCCGCGCGCGATTTCTTAGCGATTGGTGTTCCAGAGTTGTTAGGCACTCTTGCTACTCGCCTCGAATAGGGCTAGGAATAGCTGGGCGCGAGTAGCGAGTCCGCAGCGTCGCATGACCTTCTCAAAGATCTGACGCACACGATATTTCGGCAGTTCGAGGATTTCGGCAATCGATTCAAACGGCGTGGTGGCTTCAAACAGGTCTAGCACCGCGCGTTCCTTATCGCTGAGGTCACCGAGACGCATGAGGAACACCTGAGAACCGAGGTGAATCGCGTCCGCCTCGTTCAAGAACTCGAGGAGCATGCCGAAGTCAGGCTCGCCGAGGCTCTGCGACACCTCGCGAATGACCGAAATCAACTTGGCTGCGCCCATGTCTTGAGTCACCACGGCAGATGCGCCGGAGCGGATGGCGGCGATTTCGAGTTCGCGGGTGTAGTAAGGCCCGGTCATGACGATCTTAGGAACCGGGTGTTCCGCGCTCGTCAGAGTCTCGACAAGTCGACGAGAGAATTCGATGCCGTCCAGACCCTTTAGTCGGTGGTCGACTACCAACACGTCTATCAGGAGGTCCGGGATGCGCTCCAGCGCGGCAAGCGCATTCTCTTCGTCGTACACGACGCGAAAGTCGGCCTGCGAATCGAGGACTAGACGGCGCCCCTCGCGGATGCCCTCATCGCCATCGAGAAGTCCGATGCGCAGTTCGTTGGCCACTAGACGCCAGCTAACTCGCGGAGGTTCGGGAAGATTGCCGAGACGGTGAAGCCAACACCAGGAACGCGAGTCGCTTCGACGCGACCGCCGTATAGCGCAGCACGCTCGCGCATGCCCGTCAAACTGGCACCCGAGATTGGTTCGACCAACGATTTCAGGTCATCAGCCGCTGTGTAGCCGTCGGTCAGGCCGTCAAGCGTCGTCGAACGATTGGCGACCTCGATGCCGTTGTCTTTGACGAGGACCTGCACGCCATGGTCGACCCACGAGAAGTCGATCGTCACATCGCTGCCCGATGGCGCGTGCGTGCGTACGTTGCGCATCGCCTCGTAGACGATGCGATAGATAGCCAGCTGGGCACCATCGTTGACGCCGAAACGAGTGCCCTCGTGGCGCAGCGTGACGGTGTAGCCGTGTTCGCGATAAGCGACAACCAACTGGCTCAACTCGTCGATCCCTGGCGGCGCGGCGGATATCTCGTGGGTCTTGTTGAGCATGTCAAACAGGCGACGCAGCTCGGCGTGTGCCGAGCGAGCCGCAGCCATCATCGCGTCCAGGGCTCGCGCGCCAGCCGTCGCGTCTGTCTTGGCCGCGTAAGTACCACCCTCGCCTTGCGAGATGACCGCCGAAACGCGCTGGATGATGAGCTCATTGATGTCACGAGCGATTTGGAAACGTTCGTTCTGCTCGGCAATCTCGAGTGCTAGTCGCGCCTGCTCCTCAGCGGCGACGGCTCGGTCGAAGTTAGTGCCTACGTGGGTGTCGCGCGTCATGCCCAAGCGACCGACCAGCCACGACAGCAGGTTGATGCTGATTACGAGCATCGAGCCGAAGAGGGCGGTGGTGATGCGGCCGGCCTCGTCGAATACGCCCATGCCGTAAACCGAGTCATCGAACGGCAGCGTGAGGGCCTGTTGAAGTACAACGGCAAGACCGGAGGCGATGGCAACTGCGAGGGCTATCCAGCGCACTCGAGGGGTTGCAAAGGCCGCCACCAGGGCCAAGGCGAAGGCCGCTGTCGCGCCTGCTGCGAGCGGATGCAGGCCGAGCAGAATTTCTGCGATCGAACCGACTGCCATGATTCCGACCGAGATCAGCGGGAAGCGGTTCGCGAAGAGGAGTGCAAGCGAGATGAATGCCGAAAGCCCTAGGGCGATTGGGCCTTGCAGCATGAGGTCGACACCGCCGAAGATGAGGAATGCGGCGATGGCGAAATAGGCACCCGATAGCCACGGGAGCTTCTGAATCCAACGGATCAACCTGGACCGCCTCAATCTCGATCGGACGAATGCCCGAACTTGAATAAAGTTTTGGCCTGAATCCGAACGAGTTGCCTCGCGGGCTTCAGGCCAAAATGAGTGGCTCCCCGGCTTGGACTCGAACCAAGAACCTATCGGTTAACAGCCGATTGCTCTGCCAATTGAGCTACCGAGGAATGCTTGCGCGATTAGAAACTCTAGCAGATTTCGGAGCCCGAGTCGCAGCCTAGGCCAAAATTTGCGACGTAGCGATGGCTACCGCGCTCTAGTAGCCGAGCACCGGGTCTACTACGCCAACCCACGGCCCCTCGCCGCGATAGGCCCTGACGTTCTCGCCGATACGCACGGCGAACATACGCAGAACCATCGGTTTGGTGTCGGCCGTATGCGGCGTAATGATGATGTTCTTGGCGCTCCAAAGCGAATGACCATCCGGTAGCGGCTCCGGGTCCGTCACGTCGATGCCGGCACCGGCGATAACGCCACCGTTTAGGGCCGCTTCTAGGTCTTCGGTAACGACCATCGGGCCACGAGCCACGTTCACCAGGTACGCGCTGCGCTTCATCAGGCTAAATCGACGCGAATCGAACAGGTACCGAGTCTCGTCAGTGAGCGCGGCCGCCAGAATCACGAAATCTGCAGAAGGCAGAACCTCATCGAGTCGATCGAAGGCGACGACCTGGGTCGCACCCGCAAGAGGCGCCACGTTCTTGCGCACAACGGTGACCTTGGAGCGGAAAGGAGCGAGAAGTCCGAGTAGTTCCTCGGTAATTCCACCGCCTCCGACAATCAACACGTCTGCGTCATAGAGCGAAACCGCGAATTTCGAACCCCACGAAGTTGCGCGAACGCGTTCCGGAATGGCTCGCCCCAGTGCCATGCACAGCATCAGAGCGTGTTCGGCAACCGGTTCGCGATAGGAGCCCTTGGCCGAGGTGAATCTGCCACCGTTCGCATAGAGCGGCGCGTGTCCGAGTACGTCGGCAAAGGCGTCGACGCCAGCGAACGGAAGCTGCACCCATTCGAGCTGCGGGTTTTGGTCAAGCAACTCGGCTAGCAAGTCTGGCCGAGCGTAATCGGTCCAGATCAGAGCACCGACTTCGCTCGACATAGGCACAATCGTTGCTCCTGCAGCTTCGGCGGCAGCGACGTAAGGTTCGAATTGCTTGGGTTCGATAGCCAGCTTGGTGCGATCCATCGCCATAGTTAGCCCTGCTCCCTAAGCGTGCGTCGGTCGGCCTCGATGGCAACCAACCGCTGGTTGATTTCGGCGAAGCGTTCCCCCTGCGAGGCCGCGTCAGTGCGACGCAGCTCGGCCAAGAGTTCCTGCTTCTCTACGTTCAGTGATCGGTCTAAGGCTCCGACTATGACTCCCTTGCCATAACGCTCGAGCTCCTCATCGTTGCCGGCAGGCAGTGCGGCGACGGCGATTTGAGCGACGGCGTCCTGAAGCTCGGTCGGCAGCAACTCGCGCAGGCGCTCGAACCAAGCGTGGTCGTGGCCGGCGTCTGGGCGCTCCGACTCGACGCGCGCGATTGCTGCACCAATGGCGTTGTGTGCTGGGTGAGCAAAACCGATAGCGAGGATGCGCGCTAGAGCGCCTGCCGAATAGCACTCGGGCACCTGGACGATGACCTCGAGCACCTGTCGCTCGACACGCGTCATCGGGTCATTCAAATTGATTGGTGGATAGCCTCGGGCGCTCTCAGGCGATCCGATGCCCGACTCATTGACCTGAGGCTGCGGCTCGGAGCCGGTGCCAATGTTTCCACGGTTCATGGCGGCCACACCGGCCTTGGCCTTGCTGCGAATTGCGCCCTCGACGAACGCGTGAATCTCCTGCGGGTCGAGGCTGACCCAGCTCGAAAGCTCTCGTTCGTAGGCGCTGCGCGACGTGACGTCGCGAATCGCGGCCAACACTGGCGCGGCTGCCTTGGCGGCAGAGACGCGTCCCGCGACGTTGCCGAGGTCAAACTTGTCGATGTACTGGTGAACCATGAATTCGTAGATCGGCTTGCGACTCGCGATCATCGCCGCAACCGCCTCGTCGCCACGCTTGCTGCGCAGGTCGCAAGGGTCGAGTCCGTCTGGACCGATAGCCACAAAGCTTTGCGCCTTGAACATGCCCGACTGCTCCCACGCGCGCATCGCAGCCTTTTGCCCGGCCTCATCTGGGTCGAAGCAGAAGATGACCTCAGCGGTACCCTCCGTTCCGCCAGAGAGCAGGCGGTTGATGATGTTGACGTGCTCCTCGGTGAACGCGGTACCGCAGGTGGCGATAGCGGTGTCGACACCTGCAAGGTGGCAGGCCATCACATCGGTATAACCCTCAACGACGACGACCTGCTTCTTCTTGCCAATGGGAGCCTTGGCCAGATCGATGCCATAGAGCACCTTGTTCTTGTGGTAGACGGGTGAATCCGAGCTGTTGTAGTACTTAGGGCCCTGATCGGTCTCGAGCAGCTTGCGCGCGCCAAAGCCAATCACGGCGCCGCCCTGGTCGCGGATTGGCCACATCAGGCGGCCGCGATAGAAGTCGTAGACTCCCCCAGTTTTCTCGCTCTTGCGCACAAGCGTCGAGTCGAGCAGCTCCTGGTCGGTAAAGCCCATCGCCTTGAGGTGATTGGTCAGCGCATTGAAGCTATCCGGCGAGAAGCCGCATCCAAACTTGGCTGCCGCGTCACGGTCGAAGCCGCGCTGCTGAAGGTTATCGCGCGCCGGCGCCGCTGCATCCGTCGCCAACTGGGCCTGGAAAAACTCGGCCGCCGCCTGATTGATGGCCAGGATGCGCGGTCGGTTGTTGTTCTCCTTTGCAGGGCCGCGACCCTCCTCGTACTCGAGTTGGAAACCGGTTTTGGCGGCCAGGAGTTCGAGCGCGGCCGGAAAGTCGATATTTTCGATCTGCATCACAAACCCGAACACGTCACCCTTAGCGCCGCAGCTCCAGCAGGTCCAGAGACCCATGTGCGGCGTGACTGTCATCGAAGGATTCTTGTCGGGGTGGAACGGGCAGAGACCCTTGTATGAGTTGGCCGAGGCTCGCTTGAGCTGCACGTAGCCGCCGACGATGTCGACTAGGTCGAGTCGGTCGCGCAGCGCCTCTTTGTTCTTAGCGATGGCCATGTCTAAATCCTACGTAGCGCGGTCGATGCAGCGGGTTCGGCGAAGAGGACGCGCACTGGTTAGCCGACCAATCGGTTGTGAATCTGCAGGGCGCTTTGATCGGTAAGGCAGGCCACCTGGTCGACGATCACGCGGCGCTTGGCCACTTCGTCGACAGCGGTTGCCCATGCCTGTGAGCAGTACGCATCGAGATGAGCGCCGTTGGCAGCGAACAGCGCGTCGGCTAGCTCACCGAGGATCGCGCGCTGCCACTCGTAAAACGGTCGTCGGCTCTCGTGCGACATCAGGAATGCCGAGACGATTCCCTTGAGCACAGCAATTTCGGCTCGCACCGAAGAAGGCACGACCAGCAACGCACCGAAGCGGGCCAGGGAGTCGGCGGGTGAGGTGTCTACGATCGCTTGGGTGGTGCGACTGACGAAGCGGCCGATCAGTGCGCTGGTGAGGTTCTTCAGCTGCCCGAAATCGCGTGGCGATGCGCTGTAGCCGCGAATCCAGTGCTGTTCGCTCTGCAGGTTGAACAACGCCTCACGAAGTTCGTCGCTCGCGATGCTGAAGCCGTTCCACTCGCTGATCTTCTGAATCAACTCCCACTCGAAGGCCTTGTCGTTGAGCAGCGCAACATCGATGTAGCCCGAAACGATTGCGTCCTCGAAGTCGTGCACCGAATAGGCAACGTCGTCGGCGAAGTCCATGACCTGCGCCTCGACCGACTTGCGGCGCTCCGGCGCACCAATGCGCATCCAGTTGAAGATTGGCAGGTCGTCGTCGTAGACGCCGAACTTGATGCTGTGGTCGGCGCCGGTGTCGGCAGAGGCTTGCGATAGCGACCACGGGTACTTGCATGCGGCGTCGAGGCTTGCTCGAGTTAGGTTCAGACCGACCGAGTTTCCCGAGGCGTCGACCTCCTTCTGCTCGATACGAGTGAGTAGGCGCAGTGTCTGTGCATTGCCCTCGAATCCGCCGATGCCCTCAGCCCAGGCGTTGAGCGCCTTCTCGCCGTTGTGACCGAATGGTGGATGCCCGAGATCGTGGGCGAGGCAAGCCATGTCGACGAGGTCGGGATTGAGGCCGAGGTCGAGCGCCATCTCGCGGCCTACCTGAGCAACTTCCAGGGAGTGAGTTAAGCGAGTGCGAGCGAAGTCGCCGCCACTCGGGCTGAGCACCTGAGTCTTGGCGCCGAGGCGACGCAGTGCCGACGAATGAATAACGCGGGCATGATCGCGGGCGAATTCACCGCGAGAAGAGCTCTGCTTGCGGGTCTCTGGAACGAAGCGCTCGCGGTCGAAGTCGCTGTAGCCGCTGTCAAAGACTCCGCGGTCGAAACCGATGCTCATCGCACTCCCTCCACTTGCCTAACCACCCGATACATCCAGTTCCGCCTCTTGAAGCAGCGTGCGCTGCTTGCCCTCGAGCTCCTGCGAGTCGAGCCAATTCTCTGGCAGGCTGCAGGCCTTTGCCCCGCCGAGTCGGCCGCGTGGTCCCTCGGCGAGTTCGCCCGGATACGCGACATCGCGATCTAGGGTTCCGAAGATGTCGTCCATGTGCGACAACGATTCAACTCGGTGCAGCTGGTCGCGGAAATCGCCGCCGACCGGGTAGCCCTTGAAATACCAAGACACGTGCTTGCGGATGTCGCGGCAGCCGCGAGCTTCGTCGCCATCGAAAAACTCGATGAGCAACTCGGCGTGACGACGGAATGCATCTGCGACCTCACCCAGCGTCGGCTGAATCGGGTCGACCGCCGCGTTCGAGTTTGGGTCGCGCTGGTACTCGTCAAAAGCCTTCTGCAGGTCGCCGAACAGCCAAGGGCGACCGAGGCAACCGCGGCCAACCACCACGCCGTCGACACCCGTGTGTCGCATCATGCGGATCGCATCGCCCGCCGACCAAATGTCTCCGTTGCCGAGCACCTGAACATCGGGCAGCGCCTCGCGCAGGGTGGCTATCGAATCCCAGTCGGCGACGCCCGAGTAGTAGTCGCTCGCTGTGCGGCCATGCAGTGCTACGGCGGTAACGCCCGCATCGCGTGCGGCCTTGCCGGCATCCAAGAAGGTCAGGTGGTCCTGATCGATGCCCTTGCGCATCTTGACGGTGACCGGCACATCGCCGGCCGACTTGACTGCCGCCTGGACGATGGCAGCAAACAGATCGCGCTTCCACGGCAGGGCGGCGCCACCACCCTTGCGGGTCACCTTAGGCACCGGGCAACCGAAATTGAGATCGATGTGGTCGGCACGGTTTTCGGCAACCAACATTGTCACGGCATCCGCGATGGTCTTTGGGTCAACTCCGTAGAGCTGCACCGAACGAATGTCTTCGCTCTCGTGGTGCCCGATCAGACGCATCGATTCCTCGGTGCGCTCAACCAGAGCGCGCGAGGTGACCATCTCAGAGACGTAGAGTCCGCCCCCGAACTCGCGGCAGAGGCGACGAAAAGCGGTGTTGGTGATGCCGGCCATGGGTGCAAGAACTACTGGTGTCTTGATTGCCAAGCCACCGTATTGCAGTCCCTGCCGGGTCATCGCCAAGTATCGATCGAGAACTGACTAGCCGAGCAGTCGACTGGCCAGGTAGCCATTGAGCTGATCGAGCGAGACGCGCTCCTGCTGCATGGTGTCGCGTTCGCGAACCGTCACTGCCTTGTCTTCGAGCGTGTCGAAGTCAACGGTGACACAGAACGGCGTGCCGATCTCGTCCTGGCGACGGTAGCGGCGTCCGATGGCACCCGAATCATCGAAGTCGATGTTCCAGTGCTTACGCAGGTTTGCGGCAAGCTCGCGGGCGATCGGCGACAGCTCTTCGTTGCGCGAAAGGGGAAGGACAGCTGCCTTGACCGGAGCGAGGCGGTAGTCGAGGCGCAGCACTGTTCGAACGTCGACGCCACCCTTGGTGTTTGGAGCCTCGTCCTCGTAGTACGCATCGACCAGGAAGGCCATCAACGAACGGGTCAGGCCGGCCGCCGGCTCGATTACGTATGGAACCCAGCGCTCACCCTTTGCCTGATCGAAGTAGCTGAGGTCGGTGCCCGATTCCTTTGAGTGAGTCGAAAGGTCGAAGTCGGTGCGGTTGGCAATGCCCTCGAGCTCGCCGAACTCGCTGCCGGTGAAGCCGAAGCGGTACTCGATGTCGGCTGTGCGCTTCGAGTAGTGGCTCAGCTTTTCCTTCGGGTGCTCATAGACGCGCAGGTTTTCAGGGTTGATGCCCAGATCGATGTACCAGTTCATGCGCTGTTCGATCCAGTAGTCGTGCCACTGCTCGTCGGTGCCCGGCTCGACGAAGAATTCCATCTCCATCTGCTCGAACTCGCGGGTGCGGAAGATAAAGTTGCCCGGCGTGATCTCGTTTCGGAACGACTTGCCGATCTGGCCGATGCCGAATGGAGGCTTCATTCGTGAAGCGTTGAGCACGTTCGCGAAGTTGACGAAGATGCCCTGCGCGGTCTCCGGGCGAAGGTAGTGCAGCCCCTCTTCGGCCGCAACAGGGCCAAGGAAGGTCTGAAGCAGGCCGTTGAAGGCCTTCGGCTCGGTCCACTGGCCCTTGGTGCCGCAGTCCTTACAGACGATCTCTGCCATCGACTCTGGAGCGCGACCTTTCTTCTCTTCGAAGGCCTCCTCGAGGTGGTCCTGGCGCTGTCGCTTGTGGCAGCTGAGGCACTCGACCAGCGGGTCGCTGAACTCGCGCACGTGGCCCGAGGCTTCCCAGACGCGACGAGGCAGGATTACCGATGAGTCGAGACCCACGATGTCTTCGCGGCTGTTGACCATGGTCTTCCACCACTGGCGCTTGATGTTTTCTTTGAGCTCGACTCCCAAGGGTCCGTAGTCCCATGCGGAACGCGATCCGCCATAGATTTCGCCGGCCTGGAAGACAAAGCCACGACGTTTTGCGAGAGAGATTACCGAATCAAGGCGGTTAGGGGTTGCCACTTAAACTCCATAGGTTCTTGATCTGACCGGATGCCAGACCAGTTGGCGGTGCTTGAAGCACAGACGAACCTCAAGTCTAGCGTTTGGGCTTGTCTTGGGCACCGCCAAATCGGCGGTCGCGCGAGCCAAACCGCTCGATGGCAGCCCAAAGGTTACGCCGACCAAAGTCGGGCCACAGGGTCTGATCGAAGTCAAACTCGGCGTATGCGCTCTGCCACAGCAGAAAGTTCGAGACTCGCTGCTCGCCCGATGAGCGCAGGAACAAATCAACATCGGGCAACCAGCTGCTGTTTAGGTACTTTGCGATGGTCTTTTCGTCGACTCGCTTGGTGGAAAGTTTGCCGGCAGCGACATCTGCGGCAATCGCCTGCACGGCATCCGCTATTTCGACGCGCGAGCCATAGTTGACGCACATCGTCAGCGTGAGGTTGGTGTTCTTGGCAGTCAAAGCCTCGGCGTCCTGCAGTTCGTCGATGACCGACTTCCAGAGCTTCGGCACTCGGCCAGCCCAGCGGATGCGCACTCCCCACGCGTTCAGCTGATCGCGCCGGCGGCGAAGCACCTCGCGGTTGAAGCCCATCAGGAAACGAACTTCGTCGGGCGAACGCTTCCAGTTCTCGGTGCTGAAGGCGTACACGGTCAGGTACTGGACGCCTGCTTCCAGTGCGCCGGCAACCACGTCGAGCAGCGCTGCCTCGCCTGCCTTGTGACCCTCGACGCGAGTTAGCCCTCGCTCATTGGCCCATCGGCCATTGCCGTCCATAACGACCGCTACGTGCCTGGGAACCGAGGCGAAGTGCGGGCAAGCGATGCCAGGGCGCGCGACAGGCAGCGAGCCGTCTATCGGCATCCATTCGACTGCTTGGGTCATTCACGCTCCACGTGCTGTAACGACTTGAGCCCGCGGTCGATGTGCCACTGGCTGTATGCCGCAACAATACCTGAAGCAGCCGAGCGCGAGCGCTCGCTCGAGGCGTCGGCGATGTGCCAATCGCCAGAAAGCAGCGCGCCTAACAGCTGGTTCGTGGCCTCGTCGATCACGGCTGCACCGGCCGGCTTGCAGTCGTCACAGACGACGCCACCCGCCTGAATCACGAAGGCTCGATGCGGCCCAGGCTTGCTGCATCGAGCACACTCGAGAAAGTTCGGCGCCCAGCCGGCGATCGACAGCGCTCGAAGCAGGTAGCTGTCGAGGATCAGGCTGGGAGCGTGTTCGGCCTTGGAAAGACTGCGCAGGGCACCGACCAGCAGCAGATATTGTTGCGGCTGCTCATCGCTCGAGCTCGTCAGCTTCTCTGCGGTCTCGACCATGGCCGACGCGGCCGTATAGGCGGCGTAGTCGTCGATGATCTCGCGCCCGTAAGCGCCGAGGGTTTCGACCTGGTTTACCGAATCGAGGGTGCGACCCTCGTAGCACTGGATGTCGACCACCATGAACGGTTCGAGGCGAGCACCGAAGCGAGATGTGGTCTTGCGCACACCTTTGGCGACCGCGCGGATCTGCCCGTGGTAGCGAGTCAGCAGCGTGACGATGCGATCGGCCTCACCCAGCTTGTGGGTGCGCAGCACAACGGCTTCGTCTCGGTAGGTAGGCACCTAACGATTATGGGAGCGCGCGCGGACTTTATCGGCGAATGGCGCGGTTTACGCCCGAGATGATGGCCTTGAGCGATGCCGTGGCGATGTCGCCATCGATACCGACGCCCCACAGGACGCGACCCTCTACCTCTAGCTCGACGTATGCCGCAGCCTGTGCGTCGCCGCCCGAGCTGAGGGTGTGCTCGACGTAGTCGAGAACCTGAGCCTTCACACCCTGCTGGCCGAGCACGTTCAGGAACGCCGAGATCGGACCGTTTCCGGTGCCGGCAGCCTCGGTCTCGCCGCTGCCGTCGCGAAGCACGACGTCGAGGTTGACGACGCCATCCATCTCGCTCGCGGTGCGCATGCGCTTGAGCTCGAACCGACCCCACTTGAGCTCCGGCTTGTCGCTTGGCGCAGGCAGGTACTCGTCTGTGAAGACGTGCCAGAGTGCCTCGCTCGTAACCTCGCCGCCCGATGCATCGGTGACGTTCTGAACCACGCGCGAGAACTCGATCTGCAGCTTGCGCGGCAGGTCGAGGTTGTGGTCGGTCTTGAGCAGGTATGCGACGCCGCCCTTGCCCGACTGCGAGTTGACGCGAATCACTGCCTCGTACGAGCGGCCGACGTCCTTCGGGTCGATTGGCAGGTACGGCACGGCCCAGACCAAGTCGTCGACGTGCTTGCCGGCAGCCTTGGCCTCATCGGCCATGAGCTCGAAGCCCTTCTTGATGGCGTCCTGGTGCGAACCGCTGAATGCGGTGTAGACGAGGTCGCCGCCGTATGGGCTGCGCTCGTGGACCGGCATCTGGTTGCAGTACTCGACGGTGCGCTTGATCTCGTCAAGGTTGCCGAAGTCGATGTGCGGGTCGATACCCTGGCTGAACAGGTTCAGGCCGAGCGTGACGAGGTCGACGTTTCCGGTGCGCTCACCGTTGCCGAACAGACAGCCCTCGATGCGGTCTGCACCGGCAAGGTAACCCAGCTCGGCGGCGGCAACGGCCGTGCCGCGGTCATTGTGCGGGTGAAGCGAGATCAGGATGCTGTCGCGGCGGTTCAGATGCTGACCCATCCACTCGATCGAATCGGCGTAGACGTTTGGCGTCGCCATCTCGACCGTGGCAGGCAGGTTGATGATCAGCTTGCGCTCTGGAGTTGGTTCAATAATGTCGATGACCGCGTTGCAGACCTCGGCGGCGTACTCAAGCTCCGTGCCGGTGTACGACTCAGGCGAGTACTCGTAGAAGAACTCGGTACCTGGCGCCGAAGCCTCCATCTCGAGGCACTTGCGCGCACCGTGGGTTGCGATCTCGAGAATGCCCTGCTTGTCAGCCTTGAACACCACGCGGCGCTGCAGAACCGAAGTCGAGTTGTAGAAGTGGACGATGGCGCGCTTGGCTCCACGAAGCGCCTCGTAGGTGCGCTCGATCAGGCTGTCGCGAGCCTGGGTCAAAACCTGAATGGTCACGTCGTCAGGAATGTGGCCGTCTTCGATGAGGATGCGAACGAAGTCGAAGTCGGTCTGGCTGGCCGATGGAAAGCCGACCTCGATCTCTTTGTAGCCCATGTTGACGAGCAACTGGAACATCTTCAGCTTGCGCTCGGGGCTCATCGGGTCGATGAGAGCCTGATTGCCATCGCGCAGGTCTACGGCGCACCAGCGCGGCGCCTCGGTGATGGTCTTGGTTGGCCAGGTGCGGCTGGCCAACTCAACCTTGATCTGCTCGTGGAACGGCAGGTACTTGTGGACTGGCATGCCCGAAGGCTTTTGGGTGTTTTGCATTTCAGTTGTTCTCTTTCGCGGTTGCTACCTGCGATTAATCGCTTGCGGTTTGGGTTTGGTTTCAGCCAACGGCGAGCTCCGCGACGAGGGAGGCCGGGTTAGGCCTCGTCGCGGCCGCTAAGCAGTAGTAGTGAGAACACGCTTTTAGGGTAGCGCTTGGGAGCGTTAGAAACCAAGTTTTCCGAGCTGCTTGGGATCGCGCTGCCAATCCGGAGCGACCTTCACACGGATTCCGAGGAACACCTTGTGGCCGATCAGGCGCTCGATGTCGGCACGCGCGGTCTGCCCGACGGCCTTGAGGCGTGACCCCTTAGGGCCAATAATGATGCCCTTTTGGCTGTCGCGCTCGAGCCAGATGTTGGCGTGAATGTCGGTGAGTTCCTGGTTCTCGCGCTTGTTCATTTCGTCGATGGTTACGGCGATTGAGTGCGGCAGTTCGTCGCGCACTCCCTCGAGTGCCGCCTCTCGGATGTATTCGCAGATGCGGTCCTCGATCGACTCGTCGGTGACGATGTCCTTCGGGTAGAGCTCGGGCGACACCGGCATGAGATCGATGAGAAGGTCGGTTAGGGCGCCAAGCTGTTCGCGACCGTTCACTCCCCCGCCAAGCGCCGAAACCGGGATGATGGCGTCCCAATCACGAAGCGCCTCGACGGCGAGCAGCTGGCGGGTGAGGGTCTCTCGGTCAGCCAGCTCGGTCTTGGTGATAATCGCGACCTTCTTGGCGCGGCGGAACTGGTCGAGCTGCTGGTTGATGAAGGTGTCGCCTGGCCCGACCTTCTCATTGGCCGGAAAGCACATTCCGATAACGTCGACGTCCGAGAGGGTCGATTCCACCAGGTCGTTCAGGCGCTCACCCAGCAGTGTTCGAGGTCGGTGCAGGCCTGGGGTGTCGACGATGATTAGCTGCCCCGGTTCGCGGTGCACGATTCCGCGAATCGCACGACGGGTGGTCTGCGGCTTCGGGCTCGTGATAGCGATCTTCTCGCCTACTAGGGCGTTAGTCAGCGTCGACTTGCCAACATTCGGTCGGCCGACGAACGAGACAAAGCCCGCTCGGAAGTCAGGGTTAGTCATTGTCATGGCCTCCAAAAGCCGCCTTGGCGTCGTCAAGGTCTTCGTTTCGGCGAACCAAGACGCTCGTCAGGCGCTTGCGACGCCCCTCGATCTTGTCCGCAGTGAATTGAAGACCCGAGAAGACTACGCTGTCGCCGCGGGCCGGCAACCGGCCGAGCTCCTTGGCCAGCAGTCCACCAACGCTATCGACGTCTTCATCCTCGAGTTCTAGTTCGAGGATCTCGCCGAGGTCGAAGAGCGGGAAGCGGGCGTTCACGCGTAGCGACCCGTCTTCGAGATGCTCGACGTCGGCCGCCGAGCGGTCGTACTCGTCGGCAATCTCGCCAACAATCTCTTCGATAACGTCTTCCAAGGTCACAAGACCGGCAACTCCGCCGTACTCGTCAACGACAATGGCGATGTGGCGGTTGGTGGTCTGCAGTTGCTTCAACAGGGTCTCGACCGGCATCGATTCGGGCACGAAGACAGGCGGACGCGCCAGCGCCGATGCCTCGGTCTTTGCGAAGTCGAGTCGGTGTTCGTAGAGGGCTCGCGCGGTGTCCTTGAGGTACAGCACGCCCACGATGTCGTCGATGTTCTTGCCCGTCACCGGCACGCGCGAGTAGCCACGCGCCAACAGCACCTGCATGGCCTCGGCAAGGGTTGCACCGCCGCCAACGGTCGCCATGTCAACACGTGGAACCATGATCTCGCGCACGATCGTGTCGCCGAATTCCTCGACCGAGTCGAGCAGGTCTTGTTCAAATTCTTCGGGCTGATCTTCCTTCGGCAGCGAAAGCGGAGTGAACAACAGGTACCACGAGTTCACGACTCGCTGAAGGCTTTTGAGCAGCCACTGGCCCACCGGACGGTGACCGAAGCGGCTGGCAAGCCACTGCGTTCCGAACAGCAGCGCCGCCATTAGTGCGACCGAAATGAGAGCCGTAGCCCACCACGGAAGACCGGCGGGTGCGAGCCCCTGGCCGATCACGACTCCAAAGATGCTGGTGAGAATCAGACGTGCGAAGCCAAGCGATTCGGCCTTGGCCTGCTGTTCCTCGTTCGCGGCGGCCGCCGCACGAAGCAAAGCACTAGCGGTTGCCGCTAGGGCAATAACTACGGCGATCCAGATTGCTACGGTCAGCAAGTTAGCCCTTGGCCTCTGCAGCGTAGAAGCCAAGCAGGATGTCGCCTTGGATGCCGAACATGATGGCGTGTTCCTCCGGCTCGGCGTGGTCGTAGCCGAGCAGGTGCAGAATTCCGTGCGTGGTCAGCAACAAAATCTCATTGATGGTCTCGTGGCCGGCGGCCTCCGCCTGGCGCTCCGCGACGCTCGGGCAGATAGCGATCGAACCGAGATCGACCGGCGATGGAAGGCCTTCGTCGCGACCGTAGGCGAACTCGCCACTGGGCCAACTCATAACGTCGGTTGGGCCATCCTCGTCCATGAATTCAATGTGGTACTCGGTCATCGCGGCCTCGTCGACGAACTTGATGCCGAGCTCGCTTAGGGGGTGGACGTCCATGAAGTCGAGGGCGAAGCTCGCCAGGGCAAGCAC
The DNA here is from genome assembly GCA_041176265.1 of Actinomycetota bacterium. Classification (GTDB taxonomy): domain Bacteria; phylum Actinomycetota; class Actinomycetes; order Actinomycetales; family Microbacteriaceae; genus Rhodoluna. The sequence goes on along the minus strand of JBEDDI010000005.1, from coordinate 62,055 downwards.
GCGGGCTTCATCAAGCTTGGCATCGGTCTCATTGTAGATCTCGGTGCTCATCGGCTGTTCCTCCTGTTGTTGTAGGCGGGCTTGCCATCGGTTGCTCGTTTCGTGGCAGTGTTCTTGACGACAAGCTGCTGCTCCTCGTGCTGCGAGTAGGCATCCACGATTCGGGCGACCAGGCTGTGGCGCACCACATCCTCGCTCGTAAGCCGCGCGAAATGCATGTCGTCGACGCCCTCGAGAATCTCGAGCGCGGTTCGAAGACCGGAAGTGCCGGCCGGGAGGTCGACCTGGGTGATGTCACCCGTGACGATCATCTTGGAGTTGAAGCCAAGACGGGTCAGGAACATCTTCATCTGCTCGGGCGTCGTGTTCTGTGCCTCATCGAGGATTACAAACGCGTCGTTGAGCGTGCGGCCTCGCATGTATGCCAATGGGGCAACCTCGATGGTCCCGGCGGCCATCAACTTGGGAATGTTCTCGGCCTCGAGCATGTCGTGCAATGCATCGAACAGCGGACGCAGGTATGGATCGATCTTCTCGTTGAGCCCGCCGGGCAGAAAACCGAGGCGCTCACCGGCCTCGACGGCGGGACGGGTCAGGATGATGCGGCTGACCTCCTTGCGCTGCAGCGCCTGCACGGCCTTGGCCATGGCCAGGTAGGTCTTGCCGGTTCCCGCTGGGCCGATTCCGAAAACGATGGTGTGCTGGTCGATCGCATCGACGTACTTCTTTTGACCGATTGTCTTTGGGCGAACGCTCTTGCCGCGAGAGGAAAGGATGCTCTGGCTCAACACATCGGTTGGCCTGGTCTGATCTGCCATCATCTTGGCTCCGCGCTTGACCTCGGCCGGCGCCAGTTCGTGCCCGCTCGCGATGAGTTCAATGAGATCTTCAATGAGTGCCTTGGCGCCAGTGACTTCGGCCTCCGAGCCGGTTAAACGAATCTCGTTACCGCGCGCGTGCACCTCTACCTCTGGAAAAGCTAGTTCGAGTTCCTTGAGTAGTCGGTCATTCGGTCCGAAGAGCGCCACCATCGGCACACCCAAGACCTCGATCGATTCGACTGCTTGCTTCGCTTGCTTAGCCAAGGGCTTCGGCCTCGCTAGTGCTACCCGACTTGCCCGACTTTGGGGTCGAGCTCATGATGTGCCCGTGAGCGTGGAAGACGGACTGCCCCGCTTCGCTACCCGTGTTGAACTGCAGTCGGAAGGAGCCGGTCGAGTGCTCGGCAGCGAGACGGCTGCCGAGTTGAATCAGGTCGACGAGCTGATCGGGTGCGTCGAATGACAGCGCTGACACGTTTTCGTGGTGCTGCTTTGGCACGACGAGAATGTGCACCGGCTGCTTTGGCGAAATGTCGTTGAACGCGAGCGAAAAATCACTTTCGCCGACCAGCTTGGCTGGAATTTCGCCGGCAACAATCTTGCAGAAAATGCAGTTATCCAAATCGGCCTCCTTCTTTTCTAAGTCTAGGTATGCGCTATGCCCAGGCACCGAGTTTGGCCTGTAGGACTGCGATGGCAGCGACGCCCGCGGTTGATGTGCGCAGGATCTCGGAACCGAGTCGAACGCGGGTGGCCCCGGCGGCCTCGAGGTCAGCAAGTTCGGCGTCGCTGATGCCACCCTCCGGTCCGACGACGATTGCCACTTTGCCAACTAATGCGGGCAACGCGCTCAATGAGCGCTCGGCGTTTGGATCCAGGATTAGGACGGCGTCGTACTCGGCCACGGCCGCGCACAGTTGCCGGGTGGTTGCCGGCTGGTGGACCTCGGGGTGCCACGCGCGCAGGCTCTGCTTTGCCGCCTCGGTCACGATGGTCTGCCAGCGTTCGACGCCCTTGGCCGCCTTGGCCGCGTCCCAGCGGCTGATCGAACGTTCGGCCTGCCAGGGCACGATGGCCCAGGCGCCGAGCTCGGTCGCCGCCTGAATGGCTAGCTCGTCGCGGTCACCCTTTGCCAGAGCCTGCACAAGCACGAGCTTGGCTGCCGGCTCGCCCTCGACCAGAACCTCACCGACCGAAACCTTGAGCGACTTGTCTGCAACCGCCGAAACGGCGCCACGCAGGCGAATGCCGCGGCCGTCGGTCAATTGGATGGCCTCGCCGACGCGCATGCGCCGAACTCCGACAGCGTGCTTGCCCTCGGAGCCATCGAGGACAACCTCAGACCCGGAGGTCACGCCCGTCGCGTTATCGACACGGAAGAGTGGTTCGACCATTAGCGCTTCTTGCCGAACAGTCCCGGCGCGTTCTTGATCAGCTTGGCGGCGTCGTTCTTGCGCGACTTAGCCAGCGTGCGGAACAGTTCCTTCTGCTTGGCATCTAGCTTGACCGGAGTCTCGACCAACAGCTGCACCTTCAGGTCGCCTCGGCCGCCACCGCGTACCTTGGTCATGCCCTTGCCCTTGAGCGTGACGACGTCGCCCGACTGGGTGCCGGCCTCGATGTCGATCTTTACGTCGCCGTCGAAGGTTTCGATCTCGGCGAGGCCGCCGAGCACAGCATCCTGAAGAGGCACGGAAAGCGTGCATACCAGGTCGTCGCCAGAGCGCCCGTAGAATTCGTCGGCTCGAACGGAGATGTCAACGTAGAGGTCGCCACTAGGCCCGCCGGCGAAGCCGACCTCGCCGTGGCCAGCCATCTGCAGGCGCATGCCGTCCTCGACACCGGCCGGGATGTTGACCTCGAGGTCGCGACGCGCGCGAACTCGGCCCTGCCCACGGCAGTCGACGCACTCGTGCGGAATAACTTGACCAAAGCCTCGGCAGGAGCCACAAGGAGCCGAGGTCACGACGTTGCCGATGAGTGTGCGGGTCTGACGCTGAATGGTGCCGGTGCCACGGCAGATGTCGCAGATCGACGGCGAAGTGCCTGGCTGGCAGCAGCTGCCCTGGCAGGTGCCGCAAAGAACCGCGGTGTCGATCTTGAGAGTCTTTGGAGCACCGAACACTGCCTCGCGCAGGGTCAGTTCGACGCGGATCAGCGCGTCCTGGCCGCGCTCGGCACGCGAACGAGGACCGCGGGACTGCGCACCGCCAAAGAACGTGTCGAAGATGTCGCCAAAGCCGAAGTTGCCCATGCCACCGAATGCGTCCTGGCCACCCATGTCATAGTTGCGGCGCGCATCGGCATCGCCCAGCACTTCATACGCGTGCGTTACGAGTTTGAAACGCTCCTGAGCCTCTGGTGCCGGGTTTACGTCAGGGTGCAGTTCGCGAGCGAGCTTGCGATAAGCCTTCTTGATCTGCTCCTCAGACGCGTCGCGCGCGACGCCGAGAACTTCGTAGTGATCTGCCAAGTCGATTCCTAATTGCCCAGTGTTTTCGAAAGATAGTTCGCGACGGCTCGCACCGCGGCGATGTTTGCGCCGTAGTCCATGCGGGTCGGGCCGAGTACGCCGAGCTTGGCGGCCTCTTGACCCTGCGCCTGATAGCCGCTCATGACCACGGTGGCGTTCGCGAATGGCTCGAGGTTGGTCTCGCTGCCGATAAGCACGCCGACACCGTCCTGACTGCTCTGCAGCTCCCCCATCAAACGCAACAGCACAACCTGTTCCTCAATCGCCTCGAGCAACGGCCCGATGCTGCCGGCGAAGTCATCGCCGCTGCGCACCAGGTTCGCGGCACCGGCCATGATGATCTTGTCCTGGCGGTTGGCTGCCACTTCGGCGAGCACGCCATCGACGACCAGGCCGACGTCCCCTGCGCGCTGAGCGCCCGATCGCGCGGCGGCAAAGCCAGCCACGAAGCCGTCTAGCTTGTCCGAGACGGTCGAAAGTTGCGCACCGGTGAGAGTGGTAGCGAGTTTGGCGCGAAGCTCCGCAACGAAGTCGGCGTCGACGTTATTGCCGAGGTTGATCACATGCTCCTGAACGCGCTCGGAGTCGGTCACCAGAACCAACAGGATGCGGCTCGCGCTGATCGGGATGAGTTCGATGGCCTGAATCTTGGCTCGACCTAGCGTCGGGTACTGCACCAGGGCGACCTGGTTGGTGAGTTGCGCGAGCAGGCGAACGGTGCGGTTCAGAGTCTCGTCGAGATCGTTAGCGCCGACCAGGAAGGTTTCGATGGCCTGACGTTCGCTGTTTTGCAGCTTGCGCACCTCACCGAGGCGGTCTACGAAGACGCGATAACCCTTATCGGTTGGCACGCGGCCCGACGAGGTGTGGGGTGCTGTGATTAGCTCTTCCTCTTCGAGGAGTGCCATATCGTTGCGAATAGTCGCGCTCGAGACGCCAAGCTGATGACGTTCGACTAGTGCCTTTGATCCCACCGGCTCGCGATTGGCAATGTAGTCGGTAACAATGGCGCGAAGCACCTCTAGGGAGCGGTCTGAAATCATTGTTCACCCACTTAGCACTCGAACGTTCTGAGTGCCAATATTACCGCCGCTAGCCCAGCAGGTCACGCACGAGCGCGTCGGCGAGTAGGCGCCCCTTGAGAGTCAGATGCAGCCGCCCAGCGACTGCCGCCGCTCCGTCGATCAGCCCGTCGGCGATCGCCTGCGAGATGACCTTCGCGGCCGATGGATTCGCCGCCTTGACTACGTCGATGGCCAGGCCATCGCGGATGCGGATTTCGAGCAAGATTCGCTCCTCGAGGCGGGTCTCCTCGGTGAGAGTCTCTTGCGAGTGGGCAGGCGATAGGTTCTGACGGACGCGTTGAACGTAGGCGCTCGGGTGCTTCACATTCCACCAACGCAATCCCCCGATGTGCGAGTGAGCACCGGGGCCGAATCCCCACCAGTCCTGACTGTTCCAGTAGCTGAGGTTGTGCTTGCTGCGTTGCTCGGCCCCGCGAGCCCAGTTGCTGATCTCGTACCAGTCGTAGCCGGCTGCTGCGAGCAAGGCATCGGCCAGCTCGTACTTGTCGGCCTGAAGGTCTTCATCCGGTTCGGGCAACTGCCCACTCGAGATTTGACGGGCGAGCTTGGTGCCCTCCTCGACGATCAGCGAGTATGCGCTGATGTGGTGCGGCTGCAGCTCGATTGCGGCCTCGAGGCTCGCGCGCCATTGCTCGAGCGATTCACCGGGTGCGCCATAGATCAGGTCGACGGAGGTCGCGAGGCCTGCGCGCTTGGCTGCCGCCACGGCGAGCGCAACATTCGCGGGCCTGTGGGTTCGTTCGAGCGTCGCCAGCACCTCGGGCACAGCCGACTGCATGCCGAAGGACACGCGATTGAAGCCGCCCTCGGCGAGCGCGGTCAAATACGCGTCGTCCACGTTGTCTGGGTTGGCTTCGGTGGTTACTTCCGCCCCCGACGCGATTCCATACGTGGTTCGCAGCGCCGCGAGGATCTTGACCACGTCGGCGGCCGGCAGCTGGGTTGGTGTTCCACCGCCAAAGAACACGCTGGTCAGTCGGCGATTCGGCAGCCCCGCACGGCGAGTGACCTCGGCGGCAAACTGGATCTCGGCGATCAGGACATCGGCAAAGCTTGCCTGACTGACCGCGTCCGGTCCGCTTCCTAGCTCTGAGGCCGTGTACGTGTTGAAGTCGCAATAGCCGCATCGAACGCGACAAAACGGGATGTGAACGTATGCGTGCCAGCTGCGCTCGTTAGCACCAGCGAGAACGCTCTCCGGCAGCGAGCCGTCCTCGGCCATCTTCTCGCCGAGGTCGATTGACTTTGCCACGGGGTGACTTGGTCGCAAGAGGGGCTACTTGCCCTTCTTGTCGCCCTTCTTCTCTTCACCCGTCGACAGCGCCGCGATGAAGGCTTCCTGTGGCACTTCTACGCGGCCAACCATCTTCATGCGCTTCTTGCCCTCTTTTTGCTTCTCGATGAGCTTGCGCTTTCGGCTGATGTCACCGCCGTAACACTTGGCTAGGACGTCCTTACGCATTGCGCGGATAGACTCGCGCGCGATGATACGCGAGCCAACGGCGGCCTGAATCGGAACCTCGAACTGCTGACGAGGGATGAGCTCGCGGAGCTTTCCGGTAATCATGACTCCATAGGCATACGCCTTGTCCTTGTGCACGATGGCGCTAAACGCATCCACCTGCTCGCCCTGAAGCAGCAGGTCAACCTTGACGAGGTCGCCCTCGGCCATGCCAGCCTCTTCGTAGTCGAGTGAGCCGTAACCGGCGGTCTTGCTCTTGAGCTGGTCGAAGAAGTCAAAGACAATCTCGGCGAGTGGCAGGGTGTAGCGCAGCTGCACGCGGTCTTCACCAAGGTATTGCATGTCAATCATCGAACCGCGGCGGCTCTGGCAGAGCTCCATGATGGTGCCGACGTAGTCCTTTGGCGTAAGGATGGTGGCCTTCACGATCGGCTCGAGCACCTTCTTGACCTTGCCAACCGGGAACTCGCTCGGGTTGGTGACGGTGACCTCCTTGAGGTCTTCCATCGTGACCTCGTAGACCACGCTCGGGGCGGTGGCGATGAGGTCGAGGCCAAACTCGCGCTCCAGGCGCTCGGTGACGATCTCGAGGTGAAGCAGGCCGAGGAAGCCGCAGCGGAAGCCGAAGCCCAGCGCGACAGATGTCTCAGGCTCGTATGCGAGTGCCGCATCGCTCAGTTTGAGCTTGTCGAGCGCCTCACGCAGCAGCGGGTAGTCGCTTCCGTCGATCGGGTAGATGCCCGAGAAGACCATTGGCAGCGGGTCTTTGTAGCCCTTGAGCGGTTCGGTGGCCGGCTTGGCGTTGTTGGTGATCGTGTCACCGACCTTCGACTGGCGAACGTCCTTTACACCGGTGATCAGGTAACCCACCTCGCCCACGCCTAGGCCCTTGCTAGGTTCTGGCTCTGGCGAAGAGACGCCGATTTCGAGCAGTTCATGAACCGCCTTGGTCGACATCATCTGAATCTTCTCGCGCGGCTTAAGCGCGCCGTCGATCATACGAACGTAGGTGACCACGCCGCGGTACGAGTCGTAAACCGAGTCGAAGATCATCGCGCGGGCCGGTGCGTTGGCATCGCCTACCGGGTTTGGAACCGTACGCACGATCTTGTCGAGCAGCGCGTCGACGCCCATACCGGTCTTGCCCGATACGCGCAGGCAGTCCTCTGGGTCGCCGCCGATAAGGTTCGCCAGTTCTTCGGCATACTTCTCAGGCTGCGCAGCCGGTAGGTCGATCTTGTTGAGCACCGGGATGATCTCGAGGTCGTTCTCGAGAGCCAGGTACAGGTTTGCGAGAGTCTGAGCTTCGATGCCCTGCGCGGCGTCAACCAGCAGGACTGCACCCTCACACGCGGCGAGCGAACGGCTTACCTCGTAGGTAAAGTCGACGTGACCCGGGGTGTCAATCATGTTTAGCGCGTAGGTCTTGCCCTCGAGCTCCCACGGCATGCGTACAGCCTGCGACTTGATGGTGATGCCGCGCTCGCGCTCGATGTCCATGCGGTCGAGGTACTGCGCACGCATCGAGCGGTCGTCGACGATTCCGGTGAGCTGCAACATGCGGTCGGCCAGGGTCGACTTGCCGTGGTCGATGTGCGCAATGATGCAGAAATTGCGAATCTGGCTCGGGTCGGTGCTGGCCGGTTCGAGTCGGGTCGTTGCGCGTGGCGACAAAGGTTACCTCTTGGTGCTTTAGAAAACTTTGGACGCGTTTCGCGATTGCGGCGCCCTGCTGCCAACTATTGTCGCACAGCAACGGCTCTAATTGGCCTTCCGCCCTGCCCAAAAAGGGCGCTCGAGCAAGCCGACGTCAGCCGGCCGCCACGGACATGCGACCCTAAATACTTGCCCAGGCTGCACCTTGGCTGATAGGCTTTGAAGTCGATACGGAGGTGTGTCTCCCTCCAAGTCCCGAAAACCTGAAGTTTTTCAGTTCTCATGCGCGCTCTCAACAGAGGCGGGCAAACCAAGAAAGTGAAACATGGCAAACATTAAGTCGCAGATCAAGCGCATTGGCACCAACCGTAAGGCTGCTGAGCGCAACAAGGCTGTAAAGAGCGAGCTAAAGACTGCAATCCGCGCTGCTCGCGAGGCCGTCGCTGCCGGAGACAAGACCAAGGCAGCAGCAGCTGTTGCACTGGCTGGCAAGAAGCTCGACAAGGCTGTTTCGAAGGGTGTAATCCACAAGAACCAGGCCGCAAACCGCAAGTCGGCAATCGCCAAGAAGGCTGCTGACGTAGCGTAAAGACTCCGGTTCGCAAGAACTCGAAAACCCCGTCGAATTCGGCGGGGTTTTCTTTTGCCCGTTTGACGGGCGATGGATCTGGTTGAAGTGGGTTGCCCTTAGGCAGCGGGGATGCGCCCTGGTCGACCGGCTCGATAGGCAACCCAGACCTGAACGGCGCTGAGTGCGGCCAAGCCGGCCATCGGCAACGCATACGAGGTGGTCTGCGCCGCGACCATGCCAACAAGGAGCGTTCCGAGCCCGGCAAGCAGGTAACCCCAACCCTGACTCAGCGCCGAGAGCATGGTCGTCTGATTCTTGGTGCTGGCCATCGAGCCAATGAGCGCCAAGGAAAGCGGGAATGTGCTGGCTTGCCCCATGCCGATGAGCACACCGGCAATCGAGGCGCGGGCCGCAAGGTCTGCGGTTGGTTGGGCTAGGTCTGCGGCTAGCAAGGCAAATCCCACCGAGGCAAACAGGCTGGCAATGGCCGACGGAAGCGCCAGCGACTTAAACCGACCCATTACCGTAGAGAGAATCAAACCGAATGGGATGCCGACGGCGGTGGTCAAGCCGAGGATCGAGCCTGCCTCTGCCTCGCCTAACCCTGCAACGGTCAGTGCTGTCGGTAGCCAACCTAGAATGGCATAGAAGCCAAGCGACTGCAGCCCGAAGAATGCGACCAGATACCAGGTTATCGGTGAGCGGCGTACGGCTTTTTGCTCGGCGGCAAAGCGAGTCGCATCTTCCGTCACATCATCCTTGTTGTCTTCGCTGGCCTCGCTGCGCTTTAGCTGTGTCGACCAAAGCAGCACCGAAGCAACGGCAGGGCCGCCCCAAACAAGCAGCGCCCAGCGCCAATCCCCCAGAGCCGCCGACCAGGGCACCGCGGTGCTGGCAGCGAAGCTAGCCGACAGGGCGAGCAAAGTCGTGTAAACACCAGTCACAAGCGGAATGCGCTCGGGATAGTCGGTGCGAACAACGGTCGGAAGGAGCACGTTTCCGACTGCGATGGCCAGACCGATTGCGAACGTGCCAGCCATCAGAGGGATAGCACCCCCGAAGACTCGCAAGATCACGGCTGCGGCCAACAAAACCAGAATCAGGTTCATAGCGCGGTGCAGGCCAAAACGGCGAACGAGTGCTGGACCGACGAAGGCCCCGAGCCCGAAACAGAAAACTGGAGCGGATGCCAAGACCGAGAGCCAGGTTGGCCCTAGGGTTAGCGATTCGTCGATTTGGCCTAGGAGCGGACCGACCGCTGCCACAGGTGGACGAAGGATGATGGCGATGAAAACCAGCGCGAGCAACCCAGCGAACTTCACTAGTGCGTGCTTGCTGGGATTAGCTTTGGTGTTCATCGTGCTCCTGCGCGGGTCGAAGTCGGAAGCTCGCCCTTGTAGGCGATCAGCGTTACCAGGCGCTCGAGCGCGTACTCGGGGTCTTTCTCGGCACCCTTCGAAGCGTGGTCTGCCTCGGCGAGCGCAATCAAGACATTTGCGATGCCCTCTTCATTCCAAGCGGGTACGAGCTTACGAATCATGTCAAGCGCGTATGGGTGCATGCCCAGCTCGGAAGCACCTAGCGAGCGGTTTGAGTGGAGCTTGGCGATGACGCGGATCTTGCTGCCAAGCGCACCGAGGATCGGTTGAATCTCGACACCGCCGGTTAGCGAGTGACGCAGCAGGGCAAGGGCGCTCGCTGGGGTTCCTGAGAAGGCTTCGTCTGCCACCTTTAGACCCGATGCCTGGATGCGCCCGCCGTAGTACCGATCGACGGTTGCCTCTGTGATGGTCGGGTCCTGATCAAACTGAATCTGCTGGCAGGCGGCGGCGAGCTCGGCCACATCGTTGCTAAATGCGTGAACTAGGTCGCGAATAGCGGCCGGCGCTATCGGACGCTTGGCATGCGCAAACTCTGCCTGCGCGAACTTGATCAGGTCGTTCTCGTACTTGATTGCCGGATTCAGAATCTCGACTACGGTTTCGTTTGCCTTGAGTGCGTCGGTGAGTTTCTTGCCGCGAACACTCGACCCCGTGTGCCTGAAGATTACCGTGGTGTCCTCTGCCGGGAAGGCTAGATACTCAAGCCCGTCGGTGATCAGCGAATCGGTGCAACGTTCGAGATTGCGGATGACGATTAGGCGCGGCTCGGCGAAGAGCGATGGAGTCGCAAGTGACATGAGCTCGCCCGAGGTGTAGCTGGATGCGTCGATCTCGGAGACCTCGAGCGATGGCAACTTCGCCCGCAGCTGGTCGCGAATGCTTCGAATGGCGGTGTCGGCCGTGTAGCCCTCGGGGCCACTGACGAATACGACTGGTGCCGGCGCTGCCTTGCGCCACTCGACCGTCATTGCTTTCGCCACGCTGAAAGCCTACCCGCCGCCCGCGACACTGACCTCGAGGGTGCCCGACCGAGCCGCTATGGCGATGGAGCCCAACTGGTCTGTTCGGTAGATTCGTGTGCCCGCGAACTCGAGTGCCGCCATTGCGCGCCTGGTCGGGTGACCATACCCGTTGTCGACACCGACCGAAATCAGCGCCATTGTTGCGTCTAATTCTTCGTAGAGTTCCTGATAGCAATCTGCCGAGCCGTGGTGAGCCACCTTGAGGATTAGCGGTGCGGAACCTGCCTCGGCTAACAGAGCCTGATGACCGGCAACCAGGCGTTGTTGACCACGCTCCCCTAGATCGGCGAGTGCCAAGAGGTTGATATCTGGCGACCTCCAGAGCATCGCGATGCTGCCGTCGTTTGAGTCTTCGGCCTCGGTTGCCGTTCGGCTTGGGTTGAGCACGCTCCAAGAGAAGCTACCCAGGCGGCCCGTCATGCCATCCTCGGCCTGGATCACACGCTCGGCAACCTGTCGCACTCGAGAGCCTGCCCAGGCTGCCATAGGGCGTTCGTCTGGCCAAGGAGAGATCAGCGCCGCTTCAACCGTTCGGCCATCGATTGCCCCGGCTAGTCCCCCGACGTGATCGGCATCGAAATGCGTCAGCACGAGCAGGTCTACGGTCGCGATACCGAGGGAATCGAGGCACGCGTCCACCGAGGCGGCTTCGCGACCTACGTCGACGACAGCGATCTTGCCTTGGGATCGGAGCACCAATGCATCACCCTGACCCACATCGCAAGCCACGACTCGCCAATCGGAATTAGCCCAACCAACGGCAACTACGGGCTTTGCGAGGCCGAATGCGAGGGCAAAGGCAGCGCTAAGGGCTAGCGCGATGCCGATTGGCCGATCGAGCCTGCGCCTCACGACTGCCACAGTGACGAGTGCAGTGATCGAGAGGCTCGCTGTCACTCCAAGCCAACCCGGCAACCAATTCAACTGTGCCAGTGGTAGTCCAGCTAGGTAGGTCGCAGCGGTGACTATCCAGCTGGCGGGAATGGATGCCAGCCAGGAGAGCGCGGTGGCCACGGCAGGGGCGGGAATGGCGAGTGCAACTGCGAGGACTCCAAAAACGGTGATTGGCGCTACCAGTGGCTCGACGATCAGGTTTGCCAAAAGTGTGTAGGTGGGTAAGGCACCCGATAGCGCCAGAATCAAGGGCAGACAAAACAGTTGAGCGGCCAAGACCACCGCGCTGGCTTCGAATAGCCAACAGGGAAGGTGGTCACCGAACCGTTGATGCAACAGCTCAGCAATGCGCTTCTGTGCGACCACGAGACCGAGTGTGGCTAGTGCCGATAGCGCGAAACCGAAGTCGACGGCCAACCAGGGGTCGAAGAAGAGCAAGGCCAAGACGGCGACGGCCAAAGAGTCGGTTGCGTGAATGCGCCAGCCAAACAACCGCGGCAGCATCGCGCAAGCAAACATCACTGCTGCTCGAAGAACCGAGGGTTGCTGGCCGACAATCAGTACGTAAGCACCAAGCGCACTCAGGGTCACAAGGCCGCGGGTTAGGCGAGTCATGCGGGTTCGACTGATCATGAAAAAGACGAGTCCCGCGACGATTACGCAGTTCGCACCCGAGACAGCCGTTAGATGGGTCAGGCCGGTGGTCTGCATTGCCTTCTTGAGGGCATCGCTTAGGCCGTCAGTCTTGCCGATCGCTATGCCGGCCACGAGAGCATCTGCTTGGCTCGATATGCCTTGCTGGCTTTGGGTGAAGGCATCATGAACGTTGTCGAGCCCGCTTGCCAACCAGTTACTTGATGTCGTCAGCTTCGGATCTTTGAGTTTGGCCAGGAACGCAGGTCGGCCGATTCGGTCTGGTGGTGTCAACAACGCCCGACCCTCTAGGGTCGCCCCGGTAATAATGCGAGCGCCTTCGGCGGAATTCCAACTATCCGAATCAAGGATCGCTAGCCCTCGCGGAGCACACCAATCCTGCGGCAGCAAGCTCACGGCACAGGCGGGACGGACTCCATCGACCGCCAGCAATCGAACCGCGACCCTGAGAGAGCCCTGGCGGCCTCTCGTTGCTGGCTCGAGAGCCAGCATTCTGACTTCGTGAGTCTCGTAGTTGATGTCTTCGGCGAGGGCGGCCGCTGGGCTGTTAAGCTCCGATTGCACACCGAAGGAGCCGAGAGCGCTCGCCACGATGAGCGCAGCAGCGCCTCCTTGGCGCCAGCCGAATGCGGTCGAACTCATTCTGGTGACAGTTAGTACGAGCATTGCCAAAACAGCCAGCACGCCCCCGAGCGCCCAACCCAGGCTTGCAGCGATCAATAAGACCCAAACCATGAGCGCCCCAAAGCGCAGTGCGTTTATGGCAGCCATCACAGAGTCACCAGATCCTTCACAGCGGCGAAGAGCTTGTCGCCAAAGCCGGAGACCTTGGTCAGATCGCGCACCTGCCCAAACCCACCGTTCGCCGAACGCCAATCGATGATTCGAGCAGCTAGAGCCGGCCCGACTCTCGGTAGGGACTCCAGTTCAACCTGGGTGGCTCGATTGAGACTTATCAACTTGGAGGCGGCACGCGTGTTCGTGGCCTGCCCACTAGAGAAGTATTCGTTCTTGCTCAGCACGGCGACCTGCTCGCCATCGGAAACGATTCGTGCCAGGTTTACGCTGGCTGGCTCCGCGACCTTTGTGAATCCGCCGGCCAGGGCGATTACGTCGGCCGCCCGTGCGCCAGATGCGAGAAGATACAGGCCAGGTTTGACCACCTCACCGACAACGTGAACATAGATTTCGGCATTGAGAATCGAGATTGCAGAAGCCGACGGATTGGGGATCGACGATTCGGGCTGCACCTCTCCCCCTGCCGCGCTGACCCGATTGGCCCCAATAAGCGTGAATGCGACAAGCAGGATTAGAAAAAGTCCAAGGTATGGGCGGCGTCGAGCGACCGCAGCAATCCTGCCAAGAACCGAATCGACCGGTCGACCCTCGAGTTCGGGCGCTTGCCGACGGCGGGCGGTGGCTGCGCGATAGCGACTGGGGTTCTCAAGGAGCATGCGGCAAAACTAAACCGCCCGGGAATGGTCCGAGCGGTTGAGTCTGAAACTGTGGAAAACCAGTTACTTTGTGGCGATGTTGACCAGTTTTGGCGCACGAACGATCACGTTTGCGATCTGCTTGTCACCGATCGCACGCTTGGTGTTCTCGCTGGCCATCGCGAGTTCGCGCAGCGCGTCCTCGGTGATGTCTAGAGGAACCTCGAGCTTGTCGCGCAGCTTGCCGTCGACCTGAATGACCGCGACGGTCGAGCTCTCGACCAGCAGTGACTCGTCGGCAGTCGGCAGACCGGCCAGAGCAACGCCAGGCTGGTGGCCCAGCAGGGCCCACATGTCCTCGGCCGTGTATGGCGCGAACAGCGACAATGCCTTGGCGACCACCTCGGCGGCCTCGCGAACGGCAGGGTCGGCACCGTTAGCGGTTACGTCGATAGCGCGACGAAGAGCGTTGACGAGCTCCATCATTTTTGCGACGCCAACGTTGAACTTGAAGCCCTCGATAGCCGGCGCGAAGTCTCGCAAGAAGGTGTGGGTCGCCTTGCGCAGATCCTTGTTGCCGGTAGCGAAGTCGACATCAACCGAAGAAGTGACATCGTTTGCCGCACGCCAGGCGCGAGCCAAGAACTTGTGCGCACCCGAAGGCGAAACGTCTGCCCAGTCGATGTCGTCCTCGGGTGGGCCGGCAAACGCCATGGTTAAGCGCACCGCATCCACGCCGTGTTCGTCGAGCTGGTCGCTCAGGCGCACTAGGTTGCCGCGCGACTTGGACATCGCCGAACCGTTCATCAGGACCATGCCCTGGTTGAGCAGGCGCGTGAACGGTTCCTGGAAGTCGACGTAGCCAAGGTCGTGCAGAACCTTGGTGAAGAAGCGAGCGTAGAGCAGGTGCAGGATGGCGTGGGTCACGCCACCGACGTACTGGTCAACCGGTGCCCAGTCCTTGGCAGCCTGAACCGGGAAGGCCTCGGTTGTCGAGTTTGGTGAGAGGTAACGCAGGAAGTACCACGACGAGTCCACAAAGGTATCCATCGTGTCGCTGTCGCGCTTTGCAGCGGCACCGCACTTCGGGCAGGCCACGTTCACCCAGTCCTCGGCGGCACCGAGTGGCGACGAGCCCTTAGGCGAGAGGTCAAGACCCTCGGCACTAGGGAGCTCGATCGGCAGCTGGTCCTCAGGCACAGGAACCTCACCACAGCTAGGGCAGTGGATGATCGGGATCGGAGTGCCCCAGTAGCGCTGGCGCGAGATCAGCCAGTCGCGCAGACGGAAGTTCTTAGAAGCCTTGCCCTTGCCGCTCGCGCTGAGAAGCTCGATGCACTTGGCAATCGCATCCGCCTTACTTAGGCCGTTCAACTCGCCAGAGTTGACGAGAACACCGTCCCCCGTGGTCGGTGCGCCAGTCTCGGCTGGGTCGCCCTCGCCGGTGTCGACCACCATGCGCACTGGCAGGCCCATCGCCTTGGCGAAGTCGAAGTCGCGCTGGTCGTGCGCGGGAACGGCCATGATCGCGCCATGACCGTAGTCGGCAAGCACGTAGTCGGATGCCCAAATCGGCAAGCGCTCGCCGTTGACCGGGTTGATCGCGTAGATACCTAGGAAGACACCGGTCTTCGGGCGGTCGGTCGACAGTCGCTCGATGTCGTTCGACTGCTTGACCTGCTCGAGGTAGGAGTCGAACTGAGCCTGAACCGATGCGTCTGCGCGGGCGGCTAGCTC
Source organism: Actinomycetota bacterium (assembly GCA_041176265.1). Classification (GTDB taxonomy): domain Bacteria; phylum Actinomycetota; class Actinomycetes; order Actinomycetales; family Microbacteriaceae; genus Rhodoluna. The sequence continues at coordinate 46,865 of JBEDDI010000005.1, read as the reverse complement.
GGCGGCAATTGCGCTGTCGGCGGCCACGACCATGAAGGTAGCGCCGTGCAGGGTGTCAGGTCGTGTGGTGAAGACGTGAACCGGCTCATCGCGGCCCTCGATCTCGAATTGGACGTCGGCACCGATCGAGCGACCGATCCAGTTGCGCTGCATCTGCAGCACCTTCGATGGCCAGTTGCCCTCGAGCGTGTCGAGGTCGTCGAGTAGACGGTCGGCATAGTCCGTTACCTTGAAGTACCACTGGGTCAGCGCCTTCTTGGTCACCAGGCTGTCGCAGCGCTCGCAGAGACCCTGGACGACCTGCTCGTTAGCGAGCACGGTCTGGCAACTTGGGCACCAGTTGACGTTCGAGTTTTTGCGGTACGCCAAACCCTTGTTGTAGAACTGCAGGAACAGCCACTGGTTCCAGCGGTAGTAGATAGGGTCGCTCGTTACTAGAACGCGGTCCCAGTCGAATGAGCAGGCGTAGCGACGCATCGACGAACGCTGCTGAGCGATGTTGTCGTAGGTCCAACCCTTAGGGTCGAGGCCGCGCTTGATGGCGGCGTTTTCGGCCGGCAGACCGAACGAGTCCCACCCGATCGGGTGCATGACGTTGAAGCCCTTTTGAGCCCAGTAGCGCGCGATTACGTCGCCAAGCGCATACGCCTCGGCGTGACCCATGTGCAGGTCGCCGGATGGGTATGGAAACATGTCGAGGACATACTTCTTTGGACGGGTGTCGCCCTCGTTGCCTGAGGCAAACGGGCGCAGCTCGTCCCAGATGGGCAGCCACTTCTCTTGAATGGCGCGAATGTCGTAGGAGATTTCCTCGGTCATTCTTCCAAGATTACCGCTTTAGGCCCACGGATCGCTCGCTCCGAGCACCCGCAACAGCGCCGCAGCCTTCAATCGGGTCTCCTCGAGTTCGGCTTGCGCGCGGCTATCGCTCGTGATGCCGCCGCCGATGCCGATCTCAACCTCACCACCCTCAAACACCATGGTCCTGATGGTCATGCCAAAGTCGGATGCGCCATTCGCGCCGATCCAGCCGATCACGCCAGAGTAAACCCCTCGCGGGCAATCCTCGAGCTCGGCTATCAGTTCGATTGCCCTGAGCTTCGGGGCACCCGTCATCGAACCGCCGGGGAATGCTGCGATCAAGGCGTCCACGGCCGTTGCGCCAGCGACCAGCTGCCCCTCGACCGTGCTAACCAACTGGTGCACGGTCGCATAGCTCTCGACACTGAATAGCGATGTGACGGCGATCGAGTTCGGCTCGCAAACCCGCAGCAGATCGTTGCGCATCAGATCGACGATCATCAGGTTCTCGGCGCGTTCCTTGGTGTCGGCTGAAAGCTGGGCCGCCATAACTGCGTCGGCGTGCGAATCAATCGCGCCGGCGGCATCGCGCACACGCGGACGGGTTCCCTTGATTGGCTTGGTGCTGACTCGACCGGTCGCGTCGACCGCCAGGAACTGCTCGGGTGACGAACTCGCCACCTCGAGCACGCTGCCGTCGGCACGAGTTAGGCGCATGAACGACGCGTACGGGGCCGGGCTGAGCGCGCGCAGCTCGTTGAACGCGGCGAAGGCGTCCTTGTTGGTCTTGATGCGCAGACGGTTCGTCAGGCAGAGCTGGTAAACATCGCCGGCGACGATATGCTGCTGCGCGCGTTCGATTAGATCGATGTATGCGTCGGGCGCGTGCCGCAGAGTCGAGGAGGTTGCAGTCGCCGATCGGTGCGCCTGCAGGTGTCCCGAAAGCTTGCCGCCGACTAGCGCAAGACGCAGCAGCGCGGCATGCTCCCAGTGCGTGAAGTCATCACGGTCGGCGAACAGTCCGACAAAGTACATCTGCCTGGTTCGGTGATCGAAAACCAGCGCCCTATCGACGTCGAGCACAGCGGCCGAGCCCTCGTATTCAACCATGGTCACAGAGCCAGGGCGCCAGGCAAACGGCAAATCCCCCGCGCTCACAACGTCGATGGCGGCAAGCGCATCTAGCCGCGAGGTCAAGGCAAAACGAAGCTCCTCGGCAGCGACCCAATCGACGGCTGCGCCTGCTCCGATGATGCTAAACGGCTCTGTCGGATGCGTCTCGCGGTCGAGCCAAAACGAATTCGGCTGGTCCAAATAGAGTTGGGCGAACGCATCGGCGGGGCTTACCCAGCCGGCCAAGGCCGATGCATACAGACGCATACGAATAGATTAGACGCAGGCAGGGCAGACAAATCTGGTGGAACGGGAGGCGAGCATGGACTTCGGAACCTTCTATCAGTTCGTTGGAGGGCACCTCGTCGAGGCAACCCAGTCGGACGAGGTTACGCTCGCGGTTGCGGATTCTTGGCTGGTCGAGGACGGCCGCGTTCGCTCGATCCAGGCCCACTACGAACGCTTTGTGAGCGGAGTCGCCACACTCGATTCGATAGCCAATCCCCACAACATCACGCACGCCGACATCGCGCCTTTCTTGGAGGCCGTGATCGACGCCGTTCCGGATTCGGGCCGCTGGTTTCCTCGCGTCGAGTTTCACGCGGGACTTCGTGCACCGCTGTTCCTGAAGTTGCGTGAGGCGCCGGCGCAACTGGGCCAGGCTCGCCTGTGGAGTCACCCCGAACCCGACCCACGCAGCAACCCCGCGGTAAAGGGGCCTGACCTTAGCCTGGGCATGCAATTGCGGCGCTCGGCACAGGTGCACGGAGCCGATGAAACCGTGCTGCTGGCCGCTGATGGCTCGGTCATCGAAGGCGCCTTGAGTTCCCTAGTCTGGTGGCGCGAGGATGTGCTGTGCGCACCGGACGATTCGACAAGTTGGTTGCCGAGCATCACGCGCGACGAAGTGTTTGCGGTTGCCCGTCAGTTGGGCTTGAAGACGCGCACAGAGCGAGTTCTGCCGAGTGACTTGAGCGGATGTCAAATCTGGATACTGAGCTCACTGCAGGGCATTAGGCCGGTAAGCGAATGGTTTGCCGAGGATGACTCGGCCAAACCAAATCACATCGTTTTCGACGCCGGTTCGATCGCTAGAGTCGAGGCTTTTTCACGACGACTTCGGATGCTGTCAACGAAGCCAGCCTTGAATCGTGACTGATCACGATCACGGCCGCACCACTCGCCTGAGCAGCAGCTACTAGCTCGCGCGTCGACTGCATTGCCGTGGCGTCGTCTAGGTTAGCGGTCGGTTCGTCAAGAACAATCACAGCGCGATCGGCTAGCAAGGCCCTGGCTAACGCGAGTCGAGTCGCCTCGCCGCCAGAGATGCGACTGCCCTGTTCGCCAACGAAGGTCTCGAGCCCCTCGCGTTCCGCGAAAACCTTCCAGAGTCCGACCCGCTCGAGAGCCTGCTCCATCTCGGCATCGGTGGCTTCAGGTTTAGCAAGAACTAAGTTCTGGCGAACACTGCCGGTGAAAATGGTGGGCGATTGTTCGATCAGCCCGATCATGCGCCGGATTTCGTCAGTGCTTAGCTCGGTGAATTCTCGGCCATTGACGAGTATGCGCCCGCCGGATGGCGTCAGAAAGCGCATGAGAACGTTGGCGATCGTGCTCTTGCCTGCTCCCGATTCGCCTGTCACGAGCAGAACATCCCCCGGTGTAACACGCAGGCTGATGGGCGCTAAGGCGTCTCGGCTCGCATTCGGATAGCGTGCAGACACGCCGATCAGTTCAAATGAAGCAAAGGCCATCGGCTCGGCGTGAGCTGGCAATTCGGTCTCGGCGGGCAGCTCGCTAGCGGGCACCTCATCCAGCAATACGCCGACGTTTATTGCCGCGGCCCTGAAGCGATTCCAGGCCTGGGCAGTTCCCTGCAGATTGTTCAACACATCGAATACCGCCATTGGCAGCAGTGCCATTACTGCGAGCATCACGCCAGGCTGCCAGCCAGCGAACACGGCCTGCGCGCCGAACCAGGCAGTCGTTGCAGTAGCCAAGACGCTAAGGGCTGTCAGCACGGCCATTCCCAGGCCCGAAGCGAGCGAACTCTTGCGTTGACGGCGCTGAAGTTCGCTCTCGAGCCGAGCCAGTTCGCCAAGCAGCGGTGATCTCCAACCGTAGGCCTCGAGCAGTGCCGACGACTCGAGTAACTTCATGCTCAACTCCGACATGCGGGTCTTGATGCCCGCGATGTTCTCGTCGGCATTGCGCCCAAGACGAGCGGCAATCGGCACGGCGACGACAATCGCCGCAGTGGCCGCCAGCAGCAGCGCAACTCCGGCTAGCGGTGCAAAAAGCGCTAGGAACCCAGCCGAGATGATGGCCACGAACGTCGATTGAACCAGCGGAGCGACGACTCGCAGTGGGAGGTTCTGAAGGTCGTCAACGTCGGCCACGACGCCCTGGAGGGCTCGACCCTTAGCCAATCTGGTGAGCCCAACCGGAGCAAGCGGAATGAGTCGTTCCAAGAGTCGCGGGCGAAGCGCCGCGAGCATCCTGAATGCCGAATCGTGCAAGACCATGCGCTCGGCGTACCTGAAGGCCGCGCGCCCGACAGCGAATGCGCGCACGCCGACAACGGCGATCGCGACGTAAACCTGGGCGGGCTGTTCCGAAGAACGCGAAATCAACCATGCCGAACTGCCGAGCAGGGCGACAGCCGAGAGCCCCTGGAGCACCGCGATGGCAAGCCCAACAACGAACCCCCGGTCGCGAGGCAACCCAAGCGCGATCGACTTCGAGAGTTTCATCGTTTCACCTCGAAAATCGCGTCAGCGGCATCGATGAGCTGACTCTGGTGCGTTACGGCAACGACGGCGTGACCGCGACCAGCAAATTCACGCAAAGATTCGATGATGGTTGCCGAACGCGCGGAATCGATGGCCGAGACCGGTTCGTCGAGAAGCAGCACAGCCCTAGGGTTGTCTAGAGCGCGCAAGAAGACACGGGCCAATCCGATGCGCTGCCGCTGACCGCCGGATACGGCAGAGCCCGATTCGCCGACCGGCTCATCGAGCTCGAGGTCGTCTAGAGCAGCCATTTTTAGGGCATCGAGCAAACGTGGCGCATCATGCCCGCATGGCGAAGCCTCGACTGGGCCAACGATGTTTTCGGCGACCGAACCCGCGAATACGATCCCGCTTTGCGGCAACCAGGCGGTGTCGTGTGCGGGCAAAGTTGCTCGCAACGCCTCGAGCAGACTGGTCTTGCCGATGCCGCTTGGGCCGGTCACCACGAGGAGTTTGCCTGCCTCGATAGTCGGCAGGGCCAATCCACGCGGTTTGGTTGAGGCCTCGCGTTCGATCTCATCGAGAATCGCCTCGCTAGCAAGGACTCCCTCGGCAGCCGCGTGAAAGTTGGCACCCACATTACGCATGGGCAGGAAGGCCTCCGGTGCAAGTAACAGAACGAACAGGCCGACGGATAGCGCTATCGTGCCGTCAAGCAGTCGGAAGCCGATGGTCACCGCCATCAACGCAACGGCAAGCGAAGCGCCGAGTTCGAGCGCAAATCCACTGAGGAATGAAACGCTCAGCACCTTCATCGTGCGCTTTCGATACTGCTCGCCAACGTCCTTTAGCGTGGCAATTTGAACTCGTTCGCGACCGAAAATCTTCAGGGTCGCAAGCCCGCGAAGAACCTCGAGGAAGTGCTGCCCCAGACGAGTCAGCGCATCCAGTTGTCTTTGTTGAACGGCTCGCGTAGCCCAGCCGATCATCACCATGAACAGCGGAATCAGCGGCAGAGTGCACAGCAGGATGATGCCCGAGGTCAGGTCGGAGAACCAGATGATTGCACCCAACACGGGCGTCGCGATCGAGGTCAGGACGAGCTGCGGCAGATAGCGAGAGAAGTATGCGTCCAGCGCGTCGAGCCCGCGGTTCGCCAGGTGGTGGCGTGCCGCTAGGCCATCCCCCGCATCGAGTTCGCTAAGTGGCGCACGTGCAACGGCATCCAGGTACTTGGCTCGCAGCTCGGCGCGCGATGCGGCGGCCGCGCGAACGGCAAGGAGCTCCTGCAGCCAGATGGCTGCACCCTTGGTGAGGCCAGCGGCGGCAACCAAGAGCAGGTTGCCCGCCAGAATTTCTGGTGCAATTCCGTCGACGAAAACACCGGTGATGAACCGAGTGAGATTGATTGCGATGACCACGGTCGCCAGCACACCGAGTGTGGCAAGGGCGACCACGCCGGTGATGAACCAGCGGGCCGCCCTTGCTTCGCGTAGCAGTCGGGGGTCAAGCGGTTTCACAGAAGAAACCTATCCGATTGCTAGTGCGCGGTTGCCGGGATCGACTTTCGGCTGACGCGCTTGCGGAACACCCAGTAGGTCCAGGTCTGATAAGCCAGAACCAGTGGGAGCATGATTGCCGCAACCCAGGTCATTACGCCAAGGGTGTAGTCGCTCGATCGAGCGTTGTCAATCGTGAGGCTCGCGGCAGGGTCGAGGGTCGAAGGCATAACGTTCGGGAACAGGCCCGCGAACAGTGCGCCAACGGCGGTGATGATGGTCACTACGACGAGGCTGAATGCCACACCCTCGCGACCCTTGTAGTTCATGAATAGACCCGCGATCAGCGACAGCGCGGCAATCGCAGTGAGGCCGAACTGAAGCAGGAACAGCGGTGCCGACAGGTGGGTCAGCAGAGTCCAGACCAGGAAGGTTGCGGCAAGCAACGTGGTCACCAGACCGACCTTGTTTGCCAGTTTGCGTGCACGCTCCTTGATCTCGCCATCCGTCTTCAACGTGATGAACAACAGACCGTGAGTCCAGAACAGGGTCAGGGTAACCAGACCGCCGAGCAAACCGTATGGGTTTAGCAGCGTGAACAGGTTGCCGGTGAACAGAGTCGTGTTTGTCTCTGCGTCATGCACGAGTGGCACTCCGCCGACGATGTTCGCGAATGCGACACCCCAAAGCAGAGCAGGCACTGCCGATCCGATGAAGATCATCCAGTCGAAGGTTGCCTTCCACCGAGTCTCATTTGCCCCGATGGTGTGGCCCTTTCCGCGGTATTCGAATGCCACACCGCGAGCGATGAGAGCGAGCAGGATGAGCAGCAGCGGTAGGTAGAAACCGCTAAACAGCGTGGCGTACCACTCGGGGAAGGCAGCAAACAAGCTTGCACCCGCCACGAGCACCCAGGTTTCATTGAGGTCCCAAACCGGGCCAATCGTGTTAATTAGTACGCGACGGTCGACGTCGTCCTTGCCTAGGAATGGCAGCGAGATGCCAACGCCGAAGTCGAAGCCATCGAGCACGAAGTAGCCGACGAACAAGAAGCCGACGATCAGGAACCAGAGTTCGTTTAGTTGCATTTTCTTTTCCTCGTGATTCTTAGTACGCGACCGGTAGGAGTTCGGATTCGGCGTCGTGTTCTTGCTCGTCAACCGGGCCAGCCTTCACGGCAGACAGGAGGAGCTTGAATTCAACTACCGCGAGCACGGCGTAAATGGCGGTGAAGGCGATCAGCGAAACCATGACTTCGAACGCCCCAACACCCGGTGAAACACCTGATGCTGTCGGCATTAGCCTGAAGACAATCCAAGGCTGACGACCCATCTCGGTAAACATCCAGCCGATTGAAATTGCTAGCAGCGGAAGAGGTGCACTCCAGATCGCCACGTTCCAGGTCCACTTTGGAAGAGTGATGTTGCCCTTGCGAGTCAGCCAGAGGCCGACCAACGCAACCAGAGCGACCAGTACGCCCAGGCCAATCATCCAGCGGAATGCCCAGTACGTAATCCAGAGGGTTGGCATGAAGTCGGTAAGACCGGTCTCGGCGCCGTATTTCGCGATGTATTCGGCGTTCAGGTTGCGGAGTCCCTCGACCTCGCCATCCCAGGTGTGAGTCGAAAGGAACGACAGCAGGTTGGGGATACGAATTGAGAACAGCTCGCTCTTGCCATCTGGGGTTCCCCAGGTGAAGATCGAGAACGAGGCGCTGTTGGTGGTGTTGTAGAGCGCTTCGGCTGCAGCCATTTTCATCGGCTGGGTCTGCACCATGGCGAGGCCGAGACCGTCACCGGATAGCACGGTTCCGGCGCCGCCGATGAGGGTGGTCCAGAGACCAAATCGCAGCGATGGATACATGCTTGCAACGTGCTGGTTGCGCTTGAGGTGATAAGCGGCGACAGCGACCATGACCGCACCCGAAAACATGATTGAGGCTGTAATCGTGTGTGGGAACTGGTTCAGCGCGACGATGTTGGTTAGCACCGCACCGATGTCGGTCAACTCGGCGCGATTCTTCGCCTCGTTAATCTCAAAACCAACCGGGTTCTGCATGAACGAGTTGGCGGCCAGAATGAAGTATGCCGACAGCCAGACGCCGAGGACGGTCATCCAGATGGTTGCCAAGTGAATCTTCTTTGGCAGGCGGTTCCAGCCAAAGATCCAGAGACCGATGAAGGTTGCCTCGAAGAAGAAGGCCAGCAGACCTTCCATCGCCAGTGGAGCGCCGAAGATGTCGCCGACGAAGCGCGAGTAGTCAGACCAGTTCATGCCGAACTGAAATTCCTGCACGATGCCGGTGACGACACCCATCGCAAAGTTGATTAGGAAGATCTTGCCAAAGAGCTTGGTCATCTTCAGGAACTTCTCGTCGCCCGTGCGAACCCAAGCGGTCTGCATCAGGGCAACCAGCAACACCATTCCGATGGTGAGCGGCACAAACAAAAAGTGATAAACGGTGGTTAGGCCGAACTGCCAGCGCGCCAAGTCGAGCGCGGTCTGGTCGGCCATTAGCACTGCGGATAAGCCGTGCATGTCGATCCTCAATTCCGGAGGAAGTTGCCCTCCAAAATCATTTGTATCCAAATGACTTTCGTTTTTCCAGTAAGGCACGCCTAAGTTTTAGAAAACTTTTCTGGCAATCCTGTCAGCGTTTTGTCAGCCCCGTCGAACCTCAGCGCTCTCCCCGCGTGCGAATATTGACCCATGAATGAATGGCTCGATTGGCTACTGGCAACCGTCCAAAGCGTCGACCCGCTGCTGCGTGCGGTTCTAGCCGGCCTAGCCATCATGGCCGAGACCAGCCTCTTCGTCGGCCTCATCATTCCGGGCGACACCGTCGTGCTCGTGGCATCTTCGGGCGTCGAGACCGGCGACTTCCCCGGTTTTCTGATTCTGCTCGGGTTCGTTCTGATCGGCTCGCTCATCGGCGAGACCATCGGCTTCTGGATCGGCCGCCTGTTCGGCGAACGCATCCGTGCCTCGAAACTCGGTCAACGAATCGGTGAGCGCAACTGGCAGATGGCCGACGCCTTCATCGACGCACGTGGCGGACTTGCCGTCGCCATCTCGCGTTTCTTGCCTGTATTGCACTCGCTCGTTCCGGTGACGGCGGGCATGTCTCGCATGTCGTACCGCCGCTTCATCCGCTGGACCCTAGCCGCGTGTGCCGTCTGGGCCACCGCATACGTGAGCGTTGGAGCCCTGGCGCACAGCGCATACGACCAGTTCGCCGGCCAACTGAAGTGGGCCGGGCTCATCTTTGTGGCCGTCATCGCGATCTTTGCGACCCTGGTGCACTTCGCCAAGCAGCGCCTCGAGACCAAGGCAGCCGCGATGATTGCCGAGTCTGAGGCAGCCAAGCCAAAGCTAGATTCGCTCGAGGAATCCGAACCCGAACTGCCGGTCACCCCACCGCGCGCTAGCGAGCTCTGATGTGCGGCCGGTTCGTCGTCGCCAAGAGTGTCGGCGAGATCCTCACGATATTTGAAGTCGACGAGGTGATTGGCGAACAGCCTGGCGTCTCGTTCAACGTTGCCCCGACCCAGCCGATCAGCATCATCGTCGATCGTGCATTCGAAAAGGATGCCGATGGCGCTCCGCTCGGCGAGCTACACCGCGAGATCCACTCCGCGCGCTGGGGGCTAGTTCCACGCTGGAGCAAGGATGGCCCGACCGGCGCCCCGCTCGTGAACGGCCGCATCGAGACCATTCTCGAAAAGCCATCGTTCAAGGATTCGGTGATTCGCCGTCGCTGCGTGATTCCTGCATCCGGCTATTACGAATGGCACGTCGATGCCTACGGCAACAAGCAGCCGTTCTACATCAACGCCGGCAGCGATGGCATGTTCGCGCTGGCTGGGCTTTACGAATGGTGGCGCGACCCCAGCAAGCCCGAGGGCGACCCTGCGCGTTGGCTGCTGTCTGCGACCACGTTGACCAAGGCTTCGGCGCCCGAGCTCGCACACATTCACGATCGCAACCCCGTGCTGCTGACCCCCGAGTCGCTCGAGGCCTGGATCGACCCACATATCGAGGGCGACCAAGACCTACTGGACGCGGTTGCCGGCGAATCCGACGTCGTCGCCAGCGAGGCGGAGTTCTTCAAAGTGGGCGCGGCCGTCGGCCAGGTGCGAAATAACTCGCCCGAGTTGATCCTGCCGCTCTAAAAACCTCCCGACTTGAAATGTCGGACCCCATTCATACACTTCTAGTGTTCGAACAAATGTTTGAATAACTCTTTACTTGAAGTTTAGGGTTTTGCTCTGAGTCCGACCCCTAGCGGGATTCTGGCTCGCGAATACTGGGGTTAGAAATGAGAGTCGATGAGGCTGTCTATGTCGCCACCGATAAGGTCGGCGACCCGATCGGATTCAACTGGCGAGGCATCGCCTACCTGGTCAAGACAAAGCCGGTGCGCTGGTTCGCGCGCCGCGAATGGTGGGTCGAGGCCGCACGAGTGCAACGAGGCATCGGCGCCGGCGTGGTCGAGGTCGAGATGTGGCGCCTGCAGGCCAGCCCGAGCATCGCCAACCCGCCCGGCAACGGTTCGGGTGGCCAGTTCGAGCTGATCAAGAGCGCCGACAGCAACGTCTGGCGACTAGTTCGCGTCTGGCAATAGGCAAATCGGATTCGATCGATGAGCAACTTCGTTCACCTGCATGTCGCTTCGGCGTTCTCGGGGCACTTTGGGGTCACTCGCCCCGAACTGCTTGCCGAGGCTGCCTTGGCACAGGGCTCGAACGCGCTCGCGATAACCGACCGTGACGGGCTCTATGGGGCGGTCAAACACATCGGTGCGTGCGTCAAGCTCGGCATCTCGCCGATTGTCGGGGTAGAACTCGTCGTGATCGACGAATCGGTCTCGATCTCCAACCGGGTCAGCCACGCCGAACGCGGCCGCGTAGTAGTCCTGGCCCACGGCAGTGTTGCCGCCGGGCAACCCTCGGCACGCGACCAGACCGGTTGGGCCAAACTCTGTCGCGTCGTCTCGGCCGCCCAGGCCAGGCGGGGCAACGCGCGCGGGGTCAGCAACAAGCGCGAGAACCCGGTAGCGATCCGAGCGAACGAACTGGCCGAACTGCTTGCCGAGGGTGGCTGCACGGTCCTACTGACCAGCGATAGCGACCTTGGTCGCGCCGTCACCGCGGCAGACAGAGAGGCTGCGGAATCGGCTCTGACAAGCTGGAAGAAGCTTCTGCCCCAGCCGGGCGTGCTCGCCGTCGAGCTGGTCAGTCATTTGACCGAACCCGGCAGCGACCGATCATCACTTCAGGCCCGCCGCCTGCTGCAGCTCGCCGACCGTCTGGGCGTTCCGGCGGTGCTCACCAACGCCGTGCGCTACCTGTTGCCCGACGACGCACTGACGGCCGATGTGCTCGATGCTGCTCGACACCTAGAGCCCCTAGGAATGTTCGAGACGCAGCCGAACGCACAGGCATGGCTGAAGCCACCAGCTGCGATGGAGGCGCTAGCCTTCGAGATCGCCGACGATGGCAATCGGGCGAGGCTGCTGCTCGACACCACCGCAAAACTCGCAGAGCGCTGCAGGCTGGATCCCGTTCGCGACTGCGACTGGGGAAAGCCCAAAACCCCCGAGAAGGCCGCGTTGGGCATCGAGGGGAATCCGTTCGAGATGCTGTGGCAAAAGGCTCAGGAGGGCATCGAGTGGCGCTATGGCGACCTTCGCGGCGAACAGCTCGCCAAGGTGCAGCACCGGCTCAACCAAGAGCTAATCACCATCAACAAGCTGGGCTTCGCAACGTACTTTCTGACGGTGGCCGACGTCGCACAGATGATTCGCGATATGCGCATCCGCATTGCCGCTCGCGGTTCGGGTGCCGGCTCGCTGGTCAACTATCTGCTCGGAATCAGCGGCGTCGACCCCGTAGAACAAGATCTGCTCTTCGAACGCTTCCTGAGCACCGAGCGCACGAGCCTGCCAGACATCGACATCGACGTCGAATCGGCGAGGCGGCACGACATCTATCGAGCAATCTTCAAGCGCTACGGCTCTGACCGGGTAACCCTGCTATCGATGCAGAGCACCTATCGCGGTCGCGGTGCGATGCGCGATTCCGGGCTGGCGCTGGGCCTCGAAGACGACCAGATCGACCAGATTGCCAAGAACATGTGGCGCTTCAGCGCGAGCAGTTTTCGCGGTGCGCTCGAGAGTAAACCCGAACTGGCCGAATTCGCCGAGGCGGTGGAGGCCGACCGTCGCATGAACCTGCTGGTCGACATCACCGAACGGCTCGATCGCCTACCGCGTCACATCTCGATGCATCCATGCGGAGTGATTCTCGGCGATTCCAGCCTGCTTCACCTGACCTCGGTCGAACCAAGTGGCATGGGCTTACCCATGAGTCAGTTCGACAAAGACGACATGGACCCAATGGGCTTCCTAAAGCTCGACGTGCTGGGTGTGCGAATGCAGAGCGCCATGGCCTACGCGGTCGGCGAGATCGAACGAGTGCACGGTAAGCCACTCGACCTCGACCGAATTCCTAAGGATGACCCGGCCACCTTCGAGGCGATTCGAACCACCAACACCCTCGGCATCTTTCAGATTGAGAGCCCCGGCCAGCGCGAATTGACCGGCAAGCATCAGCCGACCGAGTTCAACGATCTGACCATCCAGATCTCACTGTTTCGTCCCGGCCCGATGAAGGGCAACATGATCGCGCCTTACCTCGATGGACGCCAGGGATTCGCGACCCCGCACTACATACACCCCGATCTGAAGCCGATACTGCAAGAGACCTTCGGTGTAGTGATCTTTCACGAGCACGTGCTGCGCATCTTCAACGTCATGACCGGGTGCGGCCTCGCCAAGGCCGATGAGCTGCGGCGCAACCTCGAACAGCCGCGCGTGGCGCCGTTAGTGCAGAAGTTCTTTCGCGAGAAGGCTGCGGAGCGCGGCTACAGCAAGCTAGTCATCAACGAGGTCTGGTCGATCCTTGAGGGGTTCGGCAGCTTCGGGTTCTGCAAGGCGCACGGAGCCGCGTTCGCGCTGCCCACCTATCAGAGCGCCTGGCTCAAGACCCACTACCCCACCGAATTCATGGCCGGTCTGTTCACCCACGACCCGGGCATGTATCCGCGCAGGCTGCTGCTCGCCGAGGCGCGCAGGCTTGGCGTGCGCATATTGCCCATCGATGTGAATCGTTCGAGCCGCGAGTATGTGGTCGAATCCGCCCCCAAGATCACCAGCAATCCGGCCGAACGTGCCATCGCCGTGCGATTGGCACTGAATGAGATTCAGGGCGTCAGCGAGGCCGAACTAGACCGAATCGTGGGGCAGCAACCGTTCGAGAGCATCAACGATTTCTATTACCGCGCGAAGCCATCGCGGCGCACGCTCGAACGGCTCGCGCTAATCGGAGCGCTGGACGACCTGGCAAGGGCGAGTGGCGATTTCAACCGCGGCGACATCCTGGCCCGCGTCAGGCAGCTCAACGCAATCAAGCCAAAGAGCGCCGCCAAGAGCAAGATCGTGATCGACGAACACCAGCCGATGCTCGACTTCGAGGCGTTCAACGCGGCCAACATGAGGGCACGCGAGCTCGAGGCAATGCCGAGCGGCAGCAAGCCACTCAGCAAGGAAGAACAGCTGCGCAACGAGCTGGCAATCACCGGGCTGGATTTCAGCGAGCATCAGTTGGAGCAGTACCGGCCGATGCTCGACGCGATGGGCGTGGTCTACAGCGACGAGCTGATCGACCTGCGCAACAAGACGGAGGTTCTGGTTGCGGGCGTGCGCGTAGCAACCCAGACGCCACCTATGCGATCCGGCAAGCGCGTGGTGTTCATCAGTCTCGACGACGGCCACGGCTGCAGCGACAGCACGTTCTTTGACGAGGCCCAGCGCAGGTGCAGCTCGGTGCTGTTCAACACCAGGCTGCTAATCATCGCGGGCAAGACCAGGCGAACGGGAATTCGCGGAGTCTCGCTAGAGGCAAGCAACGCCTGGGATCTGAAAGAACTCTGGCGGCAGTGGCAGGCAGGTAAGGTCACCGAGTTCGACTCGTCATCGGCCTCGGCCTAGAAGGCACTAGAGCGATTGAAGCTGCCGCGAGATCTCGCGCACGTGCTCGTGGCTGATCGTGTGGCCTCCGCCGTGCACACGAAGTTCGACTTTGGCCCCGAAGCGCTCAAACTCGGCGACCATGGCCCGAGTCTTGGCGGCAGGTGAATAGTCATCCAGAGCGCCGTTGGCAATGAACACGGTCTTGCCGCCCAGGTCTGGCGCGACGCCCTGACGCACGGCTAGCGTGTCGACGAAGCTCTTGGTGGTGCCGAAGGCAATTGCGCCTCGGAAAAGTTCAGGGTGCAGCAACAACAGGGCACCAGACGCATTGGCCCCGTTCGAGAAGCCCGCAACCCAGAGGTTGCCCCGATCGAAGCCGTAGCGCTGCGACGCGGCCTGCACGAACTCGGCCAACTGATCGCAAACTCGCACGATGCCCGGTTCGTCGAAGCCGCCATCGGGAAAGCGCATAAACCAGCGAATCATGCCATCGCCAGCGGGTGGCAGCTCGGCGCGAACGCGACCGCGCGGCGAAAGCAGGTTTGCCGCAGGGTCTAGGGCGCGGCCGAGGCCAATTAGGTCGTGCTCATCCGCCCCGGTTCCGTGCAGTAGCAGGATCGTGCGACCAGCGGCAACGTCAGAGGCTGGCTGCCACACGTGAACGAACGATTTGAGCGCAGACACGAGTTAGGCAACCTGGAAGGAACGCTTCGACAGGCCCATCCAATAGCCGTCGATGACCGTTTCGGCCTTCTGCTCGGGGTCGGCTACCGCACCCATGGTCACGAACAGCGGCGTGAAGTGTTCGACAGTTGGGTGAGCGTATGGCATTCCCGGTGCCAGCTCGCGATAGCGAACCAAGCTCTCGATGTCACCCGCATCCAACGCTTCGCCGGCCCAGACGTCAAACTCCTTAGACCATCCAGGAGCGGCCGCCTCGAAACGCCAGTCGCGGATGTACGGGAGGCCGTGAGTCATAAAACCCGAACCAACAATCAGGATGCCCTGCTCGCGCAGCGGACGCAGGCGTCGGCCAAGCTCAAGCAGACGTACCGGGTCGTGGGTCGGCATGCTCAACTGCACCACCGGGATGTCGGCGTTCGGGTACATGATCTTCATCGGAACCCAGGCTCCGTGGTCGAGGCCGCGCGACTGGTGGCGGTGCAGCGGCTCATTGTCTGGCATAAGCTTTGCGACCAGATCGCCCAGCCAGCCGGCATCGGGGGTCTCGTACTTCATGTTGTAGTACTTGGGTGCGAAGCCGCCAAAGTCATAGACGAGCGGAGTCGCCGCAGCGGTCGCAGTGATCGATGTCGGCGCGCTTTCCCAGTGGGCCGAGACGATGACGATGCCCTTCGGCTTGTCGATTCCCGCAGACCAATCCTCGAGCTGCTTGATCCACGTTGGGTCTTCAAACAGCGGTGGCGCGCCATGCGACAGGTACAGGGCTGGAAGCATTTGCTCGGTCATGAAAATAAGTAAAGCCCCACTTGACTAGAATGTCAAGCGACTCCGAATTACTCGGCTTTGGCGTCGAATTCGGCCAGGATGGCCTCGGTGTTTGACGAACCAGATCGAGTCACGCCACAGTCCATAAAGTCGCAGAGCTGGTCGAGCGTGCGTACGCCGCCGGACGACTTAACCTTCAGTCTGTCGCCCACCGTCTGCTTCATCAGGCTGACGTTGTGCACGGTGGCACCTTCAGTCGAGAAACCGGTTGAGGTCTTGACGTAGTCGGCTCCCCCGGCCTCGGTCAGTTCGCAGGCCTTGATAATCAGCTCGTCGTTCAGGTAACTGGTCTCGAAGATGACCTTGACCGACGCGCTAACGCCCAGGTCGTGCGCCGCCATGCGAGTCGAGTCGACCACGGCACGAATGTCTCGCTGAACGAGGTCGTAATCCCCTGAAAGCAGAGCGGAGATGTTGATGACCATGTCGATCTCGGTTGCGCCATTGCGCACCGCTTCGGCGGCCTCGAAGCCCTTGGTCGCCGAGGTAGTGGTGCCATGCGGGAAGCCGATTACGGTGCAGACCGGCACGTTCGAGCCAGCCAGAAGTGTTGCCGCTAGACGAACATCCATCGGGCGAATGCAGTAAGAGGCGACGTCGTACTTCAGGGCTACGGCCGCACCGGCCTCAACGTCGGAGGTCTTGAAATCTGGCTTCAGAACGCTGTGGTCGATGGTCTTAGCGATTTGCTCTCGGGTATAGCCGCGGTACGTCTTGCTCATGCTCTCAGTCTAAGTTTGTTTTGTGCGCATCACAGTTCAGGTGAAACCGGGCAGCAAGAAGGGCCCGCTGGTCGAACCGCAGCCCGACGGCTCACTCATCGTTTTCCTACAAGAACGAGCAGTGGATGGCGCCGCCAACGAGGGACTGATCCGCCTGCTCGCCGATCACTTCGCCTGCCGAAAGGCCGAAGTCACCATCGAGGCCGGATTGACCAGCAGGATCAAGCGCGTATCGGTTCCCGACGCCTAGGTCCTCAGCAGCTAAACCCAGAAAAGCCCGATAAAGGCAAATCAAATGCCCTTTAAAGGCAAATCCCCCGCCGAAGCGAGGGATTTGATTGGTGGACCTGAGGGGACTTGAACCCCTGACCCCCTGCATGCCATGCAGGTGCGCTACCAGCTGCGCCACAGGCCCGAATTGGGTGTGTTGCCTAAACAACTTGCCCAGTTTACACAGTTTCTTGGTGCTCCGCCAACTCGAGCTTGACGATTGGCTGATCCTTGTAGAGGCGCTCGAGCGAGTAATACATGCGCTCTTCCTCGTGCATCACGTGCACGATTACCTCGCCGAAGTGCAGCAACACCCAGCGGCCGAGCGCCTTGCCCTCGCGTAGCAGACACTTGATGCCGGCCTCGTGCATCTTCTCTTCGACGCCATCGGCGATCGCACCAACCTGGCGCTCGTTGCGGCCCGAAACCAGGATGAGCACGTCGTTCAGTGGGGTGAGCTCGGTCACGTCCCACGCGATGATGTTCTCGCCCAGCTTGTCGCTGGCGGCCTGGCCGGCGATGTTCGCATACTTGATGGCGTTGGCGGTTGCGGTCATGACTTCCTTAGGTTCGGCGTGCAAAGGCACTAGCCAAGGTTACTTGAGAATACCCAGAGCGGATGCGGCGATCGCCAGACCGCCAACCAACAGCGCGAGCACCGCGGTCACGACGATGAGGGTGCGGCGCTTTCCGCTCTCATTCGCTGCGCCGCCCTGAACGGCCCCCGCGAGGATCGCCTCGAACTCTGCCGCATCGGCCAGCGCCTTGCGAGCCGCGTCCGGTGATGGCGAAGGCATGCGCGACTCGGGTTGGGCGATGACTGCCTCGGCGACTGGAACTTGGGCAACGACGGGGTTAGACACAGTCATCGGTTCCTCACGCTCGGCCCCGATCACATCGGGTGCTACGAACGGCACCGAAATCGTGTCGAGTTCCTCAACCACCGCAGGCTCTTGCGAAACCGGCTCCTCGGCCTGAGGCAACTCGGGCAGCTGAATCTGCGATGTGTGAATCGCCAGGACTCCGCCCGTCTTTTCTAGCTCACGCAGTTGTCGTCGGGTCAGCGGCTGGCCAGTTGACTCAACAGGAACCGATACGTTTTCGACACGAGGGACGCCATCGAAGGCAAGTTCCTCCGCCTGCACGAGGCCGGCGCGCTCGGCGTCGCGCAGTTCGCGACGGCTGGTGAACTTCTGCTCTTCGCTCATCAGTGCTCCCCTGCCTTTGAATAAAGTCCGTTCTTTGCGATGTAGTCCAGCACCCCGTCGGGCACCAGGTACCAGAGCGGCCGACCACTGCGCACACGTTCACGAATCGAGGTTGAGGATATCTCTAGTGCGGGAATCTCGACAACCGAAATTGCACCCTGCGGCGCGGAGGGTAGTTCGAGATTGAAACCGGGACGCGTTACCACGACGAAGTGCGCCAGCTGCCACAACGAGTCGACATCCTTCCAGGTTCCAATGCTCGAGATCGCATCGGTGCCGGTGATAAAAAACAGGTCGGCGTCTGGGTTAGCGGCTCGAAGATCGCGAAGGGTGTCAACCGTGTAGGTCGCGCCTCCGCGCTCTATGTCGGCACGGCTTGCCTTGAATAGCGGGTTCGATTCGGTAGCGATCACGGTCATCGCATAGCGATGCTCGGCATCGGTGGCTACGTCTTTCTGCCAGGAATCGCCCGTGGGCACGAACAGCACCTCATCGAGGTTAAATGCAGCAGCCACCTCGCTTGCAGCGACGAGGTGGCCGTTGTGGATTGGGTCGAAAGTGCCGCCCATCACGCCGATTCGACGACGCGACTGTGGTGCAGGCATTTGCTCGACTCCCCTGTGGGCCGCTAGTGCGGCCAAAGATTTAGTGGTGCGAGTTGGAGTTGCCCGACTTGTGGTCGTGGCGGTTCGCAACATCGCGGTATGACCAGGTCACAACACCCAGCAGGATGAAGATCGAGAAGGCGAAAATGCCAAAACCGACGTTCGAAAAGAAATTGTGCTCTGCCTCTGCGGCTGCTACTGCGTGCAACATTTGTACTCCTAGGTCTTGCCTCTAGATTAGCCTAAACGGTCTGCGAGCCGGCCGAACCCGCGCGCACGTGGCCCGCGCCGCGCACGACCCACTTGGTGCTGGTCAGCTCGGCCAGGCCCATAGGGCCACGGGCGTGCAGTTTCTGAGTCGAAATTCCCACTTCGGCACCGAAGCCAAACTCTCCACCGTCGGTGAATCGAGTCGAAGCGTTCACCATCACGGTCGATGCGTCAACGACCGCCAGGAACTTTTCGGCGTTCTCTACGTTCTCGGTGATGATCGCCTCGGTGTGCTTGGTCGAGTACTGCTCAATGTGTTCGAGAGCCTCGTCGAGGTCGGCAACGACCTTTACTGCCAGATCTAGATCGTGGTACTCCGCAGCCCAGTCCTCTTCGGTGGCTGGGACGGTTGCAAAGTAAGCGTGCTGCGCTGCCTCGTCACCGTGAATGGTCACGCCACGAGTGCCGAGCGCATCCAGCAGCTCTGGCAGAACGCGCTCTGCGGCTGCGGCGTGTACGAGGACCGTCTCAACGGCGTTGCAGACGCTCGGGCGCTGCACCTTGGCGTTTACGACGATGTCGATGGTCCAATCGAGACGTGCCGACTCGTCGACGAAGATGTGCACCACGCCGTCACCGGTCTGGATGGTCGGAACCTTCGCCTCTTGGACAACCTGCTGGATAAGGCCAGCCCCACCGCGCGGGATCAGTACATCGATCAAACCGACAGCGCGCATCATCTCGAGGCCGCCATCGCGGCCAAACTCGTCGACGGTCTGGATGGCGTCACGGTTGAGGCCAGCCGCGGCAAGCGCGTCCTGTAACAACGCAACCAGCACCGCATTGGTGTTCTGGGCTGCGGTGCCACCGCGAAGAACCGACGCGTTACCGCTCTTGATCGCGAGGGTCGCGATGTCGATGGTCACGTTCGGGCGAGCCTCATAGATGCAGCCGATTACGCCGAGTGGCACTCGAATCTGAGATAGCTTGAGGCCGTTTGGCAGGCTCATGCCGCGCATGACATCGCCGATCGGATCCGGCAGATTGGTGATCTTGAGCGCTGCCTGCGAAATTTCTTGGATGCGTGCCTCGGTAAGACGCAGGCGGTCCTGCAGGCTCTCGCTCACACCGTTTTCGTCAGCAAGCGCCATGTCGCGGCCATTCGCCGAGAGAATCTCTGGAGTGCGGGTGATTAGCAGAGCAGCGACCTGACGAATCGCTTCGTCCTTCTGACCGGTGGTGGCCTGCGCGAGCGAACCCGCCGCGGCCTTCGCCAAACGAATCTTGTCTAGTGCCGACATTAGTGACCCATCCCCTATTTGCTAGGCGGTAACTGCTTCAAAGAACGTACCGACAACTTCGCCGGTGAGCGCCTTAGAGACATTGTCTGTGCTGGTTAGGAGCACTGCAACACCGGCTTCGGTAGCGATGCGAGCCGCACCAACCTTGGTAACTGCGCCGCCGGTGCCAACACCCGTAGAAGTGCCACCAATCTCAACCTGGTCGAGGGCATCGTTAGCCGCAACGCGTTCGATGCGCTTGGCGCCGGGCTTGGTCGGGGGCATGTCGTAGAGCGCATCGACATCACTGAGCAGGACGAGCGCGTCGGCGTTAGCTAGGACAGCAACCAGCGCGGCAAGGCGATCGTTGTCGCCAAAGCGGATTTCCTGTGTGGCAACGGTGTCGTTCTCGTTGACGATTGGTAGCACGCGCAACGCAACAAGCCGCTCCATCGCGCGTGCCGCGTTCTGTCGGGTCTCTTCGCCCTCGAGGTCACCCGAGGTGAGCAACACCTGCGCGGCGATAATTCCGTAGCGCTCAAGACTGGTCTGGTAGCGCGCGATCAGACGGCTCTGGCCGACGGCCGCGAGAGCCTGCGACGTAGGCAGATCGTCCGGCTTCGACTCGAGGCCGAGCAACGGCATGCCGGTGGCGATTGCACCAGATGAAACCAGGATTACCTCGGTGCCGCGTGCGTGAGCCGCAGCCAGGGCCTCGACGAGCATGTCGATCTTGCCCTCATTGGCTCCGCTAATCGAAGACGAGCCAACCTTAACTACGACGCGGTTCGCGGCCGCAAGTTCTGAACGGTCGGCAACCACCATTACTTGGTTTCCTTCCAGATTCCAGCTTCGCCTTCCTTGCGAAGTTCCTCGCGCGCGGCTTCCTTGGCGTCCATGCGTTCACGGTATTCGACGCGGCGTTCCTTGGTGGTGCGTCGCTCGCGCAGGTCGAGGCGGGCATCGGTACCGCGTGGGCCAGCGATGAGCTCGCCGGCAGAAGCGATAGTTGGCTCCCAGTCAAAGATTACGCCGTCGTCGCCAGCGCCGATTACGACGGTCGAGCCTGCAGCAGCGCCGGCTTTGAACAGCGCCTGCTCGATGCCGATCTTGCCGAGGCGGTCGGCGAGATAACCGACGGCTTCCTCGTTGCCGAACATGGTCTGCTTGACCCAGCGCTCTGGCTTGGCGCCGAGAATGCGGAAGATCTCGCCCTCGTGGCTGTTCTCGCGCTTTACCGAGAACTGAGCCTCGTCGCGACGAGCCTGCATCAGGGTGATGCGTGGCTTCTGCGGCACGGCCGAGAGTTCCTTGCGGGCCTGTTCGACCAGCTGGGCCAAAGCGAAGTTGAGCTCGCGCAAACCCTCGTGGCTGGCGGCAGAGATGATAAATACCCGATAACCGCGGGCCTCGAGGTCAGGCTTGACGAATTCGGCTAGCTCGCGAGCGTCTGGCACATCAGCCTTGTTCAAGGCGATGAGCTGCGGGCGCTGGGTGAGTGGCACTTGGCCCTCAGGAACCTCATACGCGTCGAGTTCGGCCAAGATCTTGTCGAGGTCGCTGATCGGGTCGCGACCAGGCTCGAGAGTTGCGCAGTCGAGAACGTGCAGCAACGCCGAGCAGCGCTCGACGTGACGCAGGAATTGCAGGCCGAGGCCCTTGCCCTCCGAGGCGCCCTCAATGAGGCCAGGAACGTCGGCGATGGTGTAGCGAGTCTCGCCGGCCTGCACCACACCGAGGTTTGGGTGCAGCGTGGTGAACGGGTAGTCGGCAATCTTCGGACGGGCCGCGCTCATCGATGCGATCAGCGACGACTTGCCCGCGCTCGGATAGCCCACGAGCGCGACATCGGCCACGGTCTTGAGCTCAAGGATTACATCGCCCTTCCAGCCCGGCACGCCGAACAGGTGGAAACCAGGAGCCTTGCGCTTCGAGCTAGCCAGAGCAGCGTTGCCCAGACCACCGATGCCACCTTCGGCGACAACGAGTTCCATACCCGGCTCGTCGAGGTCGGCGATTGGCAGACCCTTGGCGTTGCGAACTACGGTTCCAACCGGAACCGGAAGCTTGATGTCGAGACCCTTGGCGCCGTTACGGAAATCGCCGGCACCGTCGCCGCCGTCACCGCCCGAGCGGTGTGGCTGGAAGTGGTAGTCGAGCAGGGTCGTCACATTTGGGTCGGCGACGAGCGAGATGCTGCCACCATTGCCGCCGTCGGCACCGTCTGGGCCGGCCAGCGGCTTGAACTTCTCGCGCTTGATCGAGGTGCAGCCGTCTCCGCCGTTTCCGGCGCGCAGATGCAGGGTTACCTGATCGACAAAGCTAATCATGGATTCCCTGCCTTTCTTTTGGTCTCAGATCGAATGTCGCGGAAACAGCAAAGGCGAGCCGAATGGCTCGCCTCGACTGTCTAAATCTTGTTCTGCTTACGCAGCCTCAACCACGTTTACAACGCGGCGGCCACCCTTGGTGCCGAACTCGACAGCGCCGGCAGCGAGAGCGAACAGAGTGTCGTCCTTGCCCTTGCCAACGTTTGCGCCTGGGTGGAAGTGGGTGCCGCGCTGGCGAACGAGGATCTCGCCTGCGTTTACAACCTGGCCTGCGTAGCGCTTGACGCCGAGGCGCTGTGCGTTTGAGTCGCGGCCGTTACGAGTGGAGCTTACGCCCTTTTTGGATGCCATTTGGGTTCAGTCCTTTGCTTACTTGATCTCGGTGATCTGAACGCGGGTGAGCTCCTGACGGTGGCCCTGGCGCTTCTTGTAACCGGTCTTGTTCTTGTACTTCTGGATGATGATCTTTGGGCCACGGAGGTCGTTGAGGACCTCAGCGGTGACCTTGACCTTGGCCAGTGCAGCTGCGTCGGTGGTGACCTTGTCACCGTCAACCAAAAGCACAGCCTGGAGCTGAATCTTGCCGTTAGCGTCAGCCTTGATTCGGTCCATCGTAACGATGGTGCCGACTGACACCTTTTCCTGGCGGCCGCCTGAGCGGACTACTGCGTAAACCACAGAATTACCTCTTCTAAGTTCTTCGTACGCGGAGTAAACCGCCCTCGAATTGATGATTGCTGCCTGTGGCTAGAAAGCCGGCAACGAGGGTCTAGTCTACATTGCCGATATCGCGAGGTCAAACACTTTTGACCCCGATTTTCCAGTCGGTTAGGCGCTTTCGGACGCGTTGCCCGAGCCACCGCTCGACGCACGGCGAGGCTTGCGACGCCCCTGCGAGCGACCCTCCCCCGGTGCCGCCGGCTCAGGCAGAGCCTCGAGCACGGCTTCGAGAAGCTTTTCCTTGCCGCTGTCGGCGTCCTTTTCAGGGTTCTTGCCCTGATCTGCGCCGCTATCGGCCTTTACCGACGGAAGAACGATTGGCGAATCCTCGCCAGCCGCCTCGTGAGCCGCGACGGTCGATGCAGCGATCTTCGAGATCACGCTGCCCAACTCGACGGCCTTTTCAGGCGTAACCACCTTGGCGACCTCGACCGGCTTCTTCTCGCCCTTGTCCTTGTCGCGGTTGCGGTTCTTCTTCGATGACTTCTGCGAGCCGCCGCCGTTGTCTTCCATCGGGTGCGACTTCTGGCGCATGATCGGCTCGTGGTGAACGATTACACCTCGACCGGCACACGCCTCACAAGGCTCACTGAACGCCTCGAGCAGGCCGATTCCAATCTTCTTTCGGGTCATCTGGACCAGACCGAGCGAGGTGACCTCTGCTACCTGGTGCTTGGTGCGGTCGCGGCTCAGGCACTCGATTAGACGACGCAGCACGAGGTCGCGGTTCGACTCGAGAACCATGTCGATGAAGTCGACCACGATGATGCCGCCGATGTCGCGCAGACGCAGCTGGCGAACGATTTCTTCGGCAGCCTCAAGGTTGTTCTTGGTGACAGTTTCTTCGAGGTTTCCGCCCGAGCCAACAAACTTGCCGGTGTTTACGTCGACCACGGTCATGGCTTCGGTGCGGTCAATGACCAGCGAACCACCCGAAGGCAGGTAAACCTTGCGGTCGAGGGCCTTGGCGATCTGCTCGCCCACGCGGTACTCGTCGAATAAATCGCGAGTGCCCGAGTAGTTCTCGACGCGCTCGAGCAGGTCTGGAGCGACCGATGCTAGGTATTCCTCGATCGTGCCGCGGGCGTCTTCACCCGAGATGACCATCTTCTGGAAGTCTTCGTTGAAGACATCGCGAACGATCTTGACCAGCAGGTCAGGCTCGCTGTGCAGCATGGCCGGGGCGTTGCCCTTCTCGACCTTCTTCTGAATGTCTTCCCACTGAGCCTGCAGGCGCTGAACGTCGAGGGTCAGCTGCTCCTCGGTAGCTCCCTCGGCCGCGGTGCGCACGATGACGCCGGCGTCCTCAGGAAGGATTTCCTTGAGGATCTTCTTCAGGCGGGCACGCTCGCTATCGGGCAGCTTGCGCGAGATTCCGTTCATCGAGCCGTTTGGAACATAAACCAGGTAGCGGCCCGGCAGCGAAACCTGGCTGGTTAGGCGCGCGCCTTTCTGACCGACAGGGTCCTTGGTGACCTGAACGAGCACGGTGTCGCCCGACTTGAGTGCGAGCTCGATGCGGCGCGGCTGGTTGCCGGTCTCGGCGAGCTCCCAGTCGACCTCACCCGAGTAGAGAACCGCGTTGCGGCCACGACCGATATCGACGAAGGCCGCTTCCATCGAAGGCAGCACGTTCTGAATCTTGCCCATGTAGACGTTGCCGATCAGGCTCGCCTCAGACGCCTTGGCGACGTAGTGCTCGACCAGAATGCCGTCTTCGAGCACACCGATCTGAATCTTGCCGTCCTTCGAGCGAACGACCATGGTGCGGTCGACGGCCTCGCGACGAGCGAGGAACTCCGACTCGGTGATGACGGTACGACGACGGCCGGCGTCGCGACCATCGCGGCGGCGCTGCTTCTTTGCTTCGAGGCGGGTCGAGCCCTTTACGCGCTGGGGTTCGTTGCTCGGCTCCTTAGGCGCGCGAGGCTCGCGAACCTTGACCACTGTGTTGGCAGCGACATCGCTATCGACCGACTCGCCAGCACGGCGACGCGAGCGGCGACGCAGGTGGCTCTCGCCATCCTCAGCCGGAGCATCGATGATCTTGCCCTTCTTAGGGTCGATCACCGGGGTCGGTAGGTCTGGGGCCATGAACATCAGACCAAAGCTGCTGGCCGGCGCGGCAGGCGCTTCGGCGTTGGTGTTCTCGGCCTTTGCCGTCGAGCCCTTCTTGCCGCGCGAGTTCTTCTTCGCTGCGGGTGCCTCGACCTCTTCGGTCTCGATAGCAGGCTGTTCGCTCTTCGACTTGGCGGATGCCTTGCCCCTTGCGGCCGGCTTTTTGGCTGCGGCGGCAGGTGCTTCGGCAGCAACGACCTCGGCGTCCGCAGGCGCTTCCTTGGTCTTAGTTGCTGGCTTTGCAGCCTTCGCGGTTGCCTGCTTTGCCGGCGCTTTCTTTGCGGCTGGCTTCTTGGCAGGGCTCTTCGCGGCTGCGGTAGGGCTGGTTTCGGTTACCTCTGAGTTGTCAGGGGTTGCGTTGTTTTTCACCATTTAAGGTGTGCTCCAAGCTGCCCTCTGCGCTAGGCCACACTCACTAGCCCGTTGGGCCTAAATCGTTGTTGCTGGCTCTTGCCAACAACCAAAACTGTGGCGAGCAATCATTCTTTGCGCTTGGCTGCCCGATCTAACCGGGTCTTACGCTCTGTCTGCGCTTGATTCTCGCAAAACTTGCGTCGATGCGGGTGTGGCCGCCTCAACTGCTATCAAGTATGCCAGTTTGCTGGGCATATGTCACTTAGGCGCCGATAGTCCGCGCCGTGGTGCGATACTGAAACCGTGAGCGAAACAACAGTTGCAACCGCAAAAACCAGACGCACGTTCGGCGGAACCGTCGGCCTCGCCTGGGTTCTGATACTTGGCGGATTCACCGGCTGGGTTGGCGCATTTGCCCTAACCCTAGAGCGCCTGCACGTCGCCGCAAACCCCGACGCGACCCTGAGCTGCGACTTAGCATCGTTCATCTCTTGCAAGTCGGTGATGCTTTCGGCTCAGGCCAAACTGTTCGGGTTCCCTAACCCGCTGATCGGCCTCAGTGCCTTCATGTTCCCGATCGCGGTCGGTGTAGCCATCCTCGCAGGCGCTAAGTTCGCCCGCTGGTTCTGGAACACGTTCATGGTGGGCATCTCGCTCGGGTTCATCTTCGTGGTTTGGCTTGCCAAGGAAGCAATCTTTGACATCGGCGCGCTCTGCCCTTACTGCATGGTCGCCTGGGCGGGCATGATTCCTATGTTCTGGCACCTGCTGGTGTACCTGTTGGCCGAAGACATCATCCCAGTGCCGGTGAAGGCAATCGGTTTTGTGGAATCGATCCGCAGCTGGGCCTGGGTCTTCACTCTTGTGACCGAGCTCGCGCTGGTCGCCGTGATCGCCGTAGAGTTCTGGGCTCAGTGGGTCAAGCTGTTCGGCTTGAATTAGCCGGATGCGCTTGCCGCGCAAACGAAGAGGCCCGACCAACTGGTCGGGCCTCTTCGTTTAAGACTTGTTGACTAGGCGAACCAGAGCGCTAGCTCGCGTGCCGCCGATTCAGGGGAATCGCTGCCGTGAACCAGGTTCTGAGCGACCTTTAGGCCCCAGTCGCGACCGAGGTCGCCACGGATGGTGCCAGGTGCTGCGGTGGTTGGATCCGTGGCTCCGGCCAGCGAGCGGAAGCCCTCGATGACGCGGTGTCCTTCGGCGCGAATCGCGACGATCTCGCCCGAAAGCATGAAATCGACCAGCGGCTCATAAAACGGCTTACCCTCGTGCTCTGCATAGTGCGCGGCAAGCAGTGCGCGAGTAGCGCTTACCTTCTTGATGTCGGCAACGACGTAGCCCTTTTGCTCGATTCGGCGAATAATCTCACCGATCAGGTTGCGGCGAACGCCGTCTGGCTTGATGAGGATTAGCGTCTGCTGAACTTCAGTCATTGCTGTCGACTCCTTTGTCGGCGAGGTTGATGCTGATGCCGTTCTCGGCGAGCACGTTCTTTGCTTTATCAATTGTTGCACCGGCGATCATGCCCCAGGTCCAGATGCCGAGGAAGATGATGCCTACGACCCACATGAGCGGCACCCAGAAGGCGGTCGCGAGCATGGCAGCCTGCAAGACCCAGCCGAAGTAGTAGCTCCAGCGGGAGCCGAGGAATGCCGGCGTCAGGATGAGCAGGAAAGTCAGTGTGAGCCCAACGGCCCAGATCTGCGCACCATGTTCCTTGTCTAGACCGAAAGCGACAAGCGTGGCGAAGAAGATGATGAATGATTCGAAACCAAGAACCATCGAACCGAGAGTGCGCTGCAGCGAACGTGGTCGTGGCGTGCGTTTATTCGACATCTGCGTCGACCTCCTGCTGTTGCAACTTGAGAACCTGACCGATGAGGGTGATCGAGCCGGTGACAACGACTGCACCCTTGGTTGGTGCGCCAGGCAGCAGCGACTTGGCGAGCTCGATGGCCTCGAGCGGGTGCTTCGAAACGTGTACGCGGTCTTCGCCAAACACCTTGCGCGCGGTCACCGCGAGCTCTTCGGCCGGCACGGCTCGAGGTGAGTCCGACTGGGTGATGACGACCTCGACGAGCGAATCGTCCAGCAGCTCAAAGAAACCCGTCGCGTCCTTGTCGCCGAGCGCGGCCAGCACGCCAACGGCGTATGGCTTGCCAAACGTTGTGGCCAGGGCGTAAGCGAGGCTCTCGGCACCACCCGGGTTGTGAGCCGCGTCAAGAATAACCAGCGGGTCGCGATGGATCACCTGCAGGCGACCAGGCGACGATGCATCGGCCAGCGAGGCGCGCACGATGTCGTCCATGATGCGCTGGTTGCCGGCACCCAGGAAAGCCTCGACGGCCGCGATGGCAAGCGCGGCGTTCTGCGCCTGGTACTCGCCGTGAACCGGTAGGTGAATGTCGTGATACTCGCCCGCGAGGGTTCGCACGCTAAAGGTTTGACCAAGATCGGTCGCGATGGTCTCGATCAGCTCGAACTGCGGTCCGTAACTCGCGAATGCTTCGGCCAGCTCGGCGGCCTTGGCCTGCAGCACGGGCATTGCTTCGGCAGGCTGCTCACTGCTAAGAACGTAGGCGCCTTCCTTGATGATGCCCGACTTGGTGGTTGCGATCTCGGCGATCGTGTCACCCAAGCGCTCGGCGTGGTCCATAGAAATCGGGGTAAAAACCGCTACATCGCCGTCAGCAACGTTGGTCGAATCCCACTCGCCACCCATGCCCACCTCGAGCACGAGCACATCGACCGGGGCATCCGCGAAGACCGCGAATCCCAATACGGCCAGTGCCTCGAAAAAGGTGAGCCTGGTGTCACCCTCGGCCTCGAGTTGTGCATCGATGATCTCGATTAGCGGCTTGATCTCTTGCCAAACCGTATACAGACGCTCGTTACTAACCGGCTCGCCGTCGATGGCCATGCGCTCGTTCAGGCGAACCAGATGCGGGCTGGTGAAGCGGCCGGTGCGCAGGCCGTGCTCGCGCAGGATTCGTTCGATGAAGCGCGTGGTAGAGGTCTTGCCGTTTGTTCCGGTCACGTGGATGACGCGGTAGGCCTTCTGCGGGTCGCCGAGCAGTTCGACAGCGCGACGGGTCGGCTCAAGGCGCGGGCGCAGTTTGTGTTCGGGAATTCGGGCAACCAGGTCGTCCTCAACCGAGCGCGCGCGAGCGGCCCACTCATCGTTCGGGTCTTCCTCCCCAAATTCCGGCTCGTACTGGTCGACGTCGATTGACTCCTCGTCGTTGAAGATGGCCGACTGTGAACCCTCGGCGCTCTCCTCGGACTCGAAACTCAGGTCGTCTTCGCGCTCGAACTCGCTCAAAGCTTGGTCACCACGATGTCGACGAACTGGCCCTCGCCCACGGCTACCTGCGAGGCTGCGGCCTCGACGGTTGCTAGCTCGAGCGAGAGGGTCTCGCTCTTGACGAGCTCGGCATGGGTCGCGATGGCCTCGAGCACGTCTGCCGATGCTGTCAGCTTCAGGCTGATGCGGTCGCTGACGTCGAAGTCGGCGTCCTTGCGGGCTTGTTGAACACCACGGATGACGTCGCGGGCAAGACCCTCGGCAGCCAACTCGGGGGTAACCGCGCTGTCGAGAATCAGGAAGCCACCAGATGGCAGGATGCCGATCAAGTCGGTAGAAGGTTTGTCCTCGGCTCCGTCGGCAAAGTTTGCCACCAGGTCGAGCGTGTATTCGCCCTCGACGAGTTCGATGCCGCCAGCCACGACCTTGCCGTCGACGTCGCTCCAGTCGCCCGCCTTGGCGGCCTGAATGGCCTCCTGAACCGACTTTCCGATGCGTGGTCCGGCTGCGCGAGCGTTGACGTTCAAACGCTTGATCACGCCAAACTCGGTGGTCGAATCGAGCGAGAGCTCAACCAGCTTGACGGCCTTCACGTTGAGCTCGTCGGCGATGATCTCGGCGAATGGCTGTAGCGCGGAGGCGTCCTTGGTGACCACGGTGAGTGTCGAGAGCGGCAAGCGCACGCGGAAACCGTTGGTCTTGCGCAGGCTCAGCGCTACCGAACTGACGGTGCGCACCTGGTCCATTGCCGCGACAAGCGCCGCATCCTCTGGGAACTCATCGGCCGACGGGTAGTTCTCGAGGTGAACCGAACGACCGCCGGTGAGGCCCTGCCAGACCTGCTCGGTGACGAGCGGAAGTAGCGGAGCAGCAACGCGGCAGAAGGTCTCGAGCACCGTAAACAGCGTGTCGAAGGCCTCGGTCGATTCCTCCCAGAAGCGGTCGCGCGAGCGGCGTACGTACCAGTTGGTCAGCACGTCGGCGAAGTCGCGCAGAAGGCCTGCTGCCGAGTAGGTGTCGTAGACGTTCATGGCCGCTTCGACCTCGACGATCAGGTCGCGGGTCTTGGCGAGCAGGTAGCGATCGAGCACGTCGGTTGAGTTGGTCGAACGCTTCGCCTCGTAACCGGCTGCATTGGCATACAGCGTGAAGAAGTAGAACGTGTTCCAGAGCGGTAGCAGCACCTGACGAACGCCCTCGCGGATGCCCTGCTCGGTGACGATCAAGTTTCCGCCGCGAAGGATCGGGCTCGACAGCAGGAACCAGCGCATCGCGTCGGCGCCATCTCGGTCCATGACCTCGTTGACGTCAGGGTAGTTGCGCAGCGACTTCGACATCTTCTGGCCGTCGTTGCCGAGGATGATGCCGTGCGAGACCACGGTCTTGAATGCGGGGCGGTCGAACAGTGCGGTCGCCATGACGTGCAGCGTGTAGAACCAGCCGCGGGTCTGACCGATGTATTCGACGATGAAGTCGCCAGGGTTGTGGGTCTCGAACCAGTCCTGGTTCTCGAACGGGTAGTGCACCTGGGCGAACGGCATCGAGCCAGACTCGAACCAGCAGTCGAGCACCTCTGGCACGCGACGCATAGTCGAGTTGCCGGTCGGGTCGTCAGGGTTCGGGCGGGTCAGTTCGTCGATGACGGGACGGTGGAAGTCGTCTGGGCGCACACCGAAGTCGCGCTCGAGCTCGTCGAGCGAGCCGTAGACGTCGATGCGCGGGTAGTTCGGGTCGTCTGACTTCCACACTGGAATCGGCGCGCCCCAGAAGCGGTTTCGGCTGATCGCCCAGTCGCGTACGTTCTCGAGCCACTTGCCGAACGATCCGTCCTTGGTGTGCTCAGGGGTCCAGTCAATCTGCTGGTTGAGCTCGAGCATGCGGTCGCGCAACTTGGTGGTCTCGACGAACCACGACGAGACGGCCTTGTAGATCAGTGGGTTCTTGCAGCGGTAGCAGTGCGGGTAGGGGTGCTCGTACGAGGCCTGGCGAAGCACGCGTCCGTTGCTCTTCAGCATCTGCGAGATTGGCTTGTTTGCCTCGAACACGTGCTGGCCGGTGAAGTCGCTGACGATCGAGTTGTAGCAGCCACGCTCGTCGATGCTCACGTAGGTCGGGATTCCGGCGGCGTTACAGACGCGCTGGTCGTCCTCACCGTAGGCCGGAGCCTGGTGGACAATGCCGGTGCCATCGCCATCGGCGACGTAGTCGTCGACCAGAACCTTCCAGGCGTTCGAGACGTCGAACTTTTCGGTGTCGGCGTAGTAGTCAAAGAGCGGTTCGTATGCGATGCCCGCGAGGTCGCTGCCCGCGTGGGTAGCCGATATTGCGGCGACCGCGTCCTCTGCAGTCTCGTAGCCGAGGTCTTTGGCGTAGCCGCCAACCAGCGACTTGGCCAGCAGGTAGCTAACCTCGCCCGCGGCACCACCATCTGCGGCTCCGGCAGGGCCGGCAGGCAGAACGGCGTACTCGATTTTCGGACCAACGGCGAGCGCAAAGTTGGTTGGCAGGGTCCACGGGGTGGTCGTCCAGGCCAGCAGTCGAACCCCGGCCAGCGCCTGACCCGCCGAAACCGGGAAGGTAATGGTCAGCGTCTGGTCCTGACGGGTTCGATAGACCTCGTCGTCCATGCGCAGCTCGTGGTTCGACAGCGGGGTCTCGCAGCGCCAGCAGTAGGCCAGCACCTTGAAGCCTTCGTAGATCAGGCCCTTGCCGTGCAGTTGCTTGAAGGCCCAGAGAACCGACTCGGTGTAGTTCTTGTCGAGCGTCTTGTAGTCGTTGTCGAAGTCAACCCAGCGCGCCTGGCGGGTCACATAGGCGCGCCAGTCTTCGGTGTACTTGAGCACCGAGGTCTTGCAGTATGCGTTGAACTTGTCGATGCCGTACTTTTCGATCTCTGGACGACCCGAGATACCCAGCTGGCGCTCGGCCTCGACCTCGGCAGGCAGACCGTGGGTGTCCCAGCCGAAGCGGCGGTCAACCCGGTAGCCCTGCATGGTCTTGAAGCGGGGAATCGCGTCTTTCACATAACCCGTGAGCAGGTGGCCGTAGTGCGGCAGGCCATTGGCGAACGGAGGGCCGTCATAGAAGACGAACTCCGGAGCATCAGCGTTCTTGCGCTGATCGATGCTGGTCTGGAAGGTGTTGTCCTTGGCCCAGAAGTTCAGAATGCTCTGTTCTACCGCCGGAAAGCTAGGGCTTGGGTTGACGCCAAGGCCGTTCGAGCCCGCGGCTGGCGCGGCATCAGTGAGCGGATTCTGCTTTGGATACATGTGGCTTTCCAGAGGTAGTGGACCTGTTTTGCTAGCTAAACGCCCGTGCGGCGCTAACCCAATACGCAAAAGGTTTTCTGCCATCAATGTTAACCTGTATGCACCCCTATTTTTGGAGACTTCACTCGTGACTAACGCCCGTTTTCTAGCTTCTGCAACTGCGCCCGAAAAGGTTGGCGTCGAAGGCCTCGAAGAAAAGTGGAGCCTCCGCTGGGAGGAAAGCGGCGTGTACCGCTTCCGTCGTGAAGCAACTCGCGACCAAATCTTCTCGATCGACACCCCTCCACCGACCGTCTCTGGTTCGCTGCACGTGGGTCACGTCTTCTCATACACCCACACCGACGTCGTCGCTCGCTTCAAGCGCATGATGGGCAAAGAGGTCTACTACCCGATGGGCTGGGACGACAACGGCCTGCCGACCGAGCGTCGCGTTCAGAACTACTTTGGCGTGCGCTGCGACCCGACCCTGCCTTACATTGAGGGCTTCGTACCACCATTCGAGGGCGGCGACAACAAGTCGGCCAAGGCAGCAGACCAGATTCCTATCTCGCGTCGCAACTTCATCGAGTTGTGCGAGCGCCTAACCGGCGAAGACGAGAAGCAGTTCGAGGCACTCTGGCGCAAGCTCGGCCTCTCGGTCGACTGGGACCAGACCTACCAGACCATCTCCCCTGCCGCGCAGGCTGTCTCGCAGAAGGCATTCCTCGGCAACGTTCGCCGAGGCGAGGCCTATCAGTCGATGGCGCCGACCCTTTGGGACGTGACCTTCCGCACCGCCGTAGCGCAGGCGGAGCTCGAAGACAAAGAAATGCCTGGCGCGTACCACCGCGTTGCCTTCGACGTGGATCCGCAGCTCTGGGAGGGCGGCAAGATCTTCATCGAGACCACTCGCCCAGCTCTGATTCCGGCCTGTGTCGCGCTGGTTGCCCACCCTGACGACGAGCGTTACCAGCACCTGTTTGGCAAGACCGTACGCACGCCAATCTTCGGCGTAGAGGTGCCGGTTCTGGCCCACCGCCTGGCCCAGATCGACAAGGGCTCCGGCATCGCAATGATCTGTACGTTCGGTGACGTCACCGACGTCATCTGGTGGCGCGAGCTCGACCTGCCAAACCGCGCAATCATCGGTTTCGATGGTCGAATCATCAGCGAAGCCCCAGAAGCCATCACGAGCGAAGCGGGCAAGGCGGCGTTCGCCGAGATTGCTGGCAAGACGGTCTTCTCGGCTCAGCAGCGCATCGTCGAACTGCTTCAAGAGTCGGGCGACATGGTAGGCGAGCCTCGAGCGATCATGCACCCGGTCAAGTTCTTTGAAAAGGGCGACAAGCCCCTCGAGATTGTTTCAACCCGTCAGTGGTACATCCGTAATGGTGGCCGCGACGCGGCACTGCGGGAGCGCCTCATCGAGCTAGGCAAGCAGCTCGCATTCCACCCGGACTTCATGCGCGTTCGCTACGAGAACTGGGTGAACGGCTTAGCCGGCGACTGGCTGATCAGCCGCCAGCGCTTCTTCGGCGTGCCAATCCCGGTCTGGTACCCGCTCGATGCCGATGGCAACCCCGACTACGACAACGTGATCCTGCCTGACGACGCTCAGCTGCCAATTGACCCGTCGACCGATGTGCCGGCAGGATACACAGCCGACCAGCGCGGAGTTGCCGGTGGCTTCATGGGAGAAGTAGACATCATGGACACCTGGGCGACCTCATCGCTCACCCCGCAGCTTGCCGGTGGCTGGATTGCCGACCCAGAGAAGTTCGCCAAGGTCTTCCCATACGACCTGCGCCCACAGGGCCAGGACATCATCCGCACCTGGCTGTTCTCCTCCGTCCTGCGCTCAGAGCAGGAGCATGGCGTTCTGCCATGGTCGAACGCGGCGATCTCGGGTTGGATCCTCGACCCAGACCGCAAGAAGATGTCGAAGTCAAAGGGCAATGTGGTGGTTCCGGCCGAGCCAATCGACAACCACGGCGCTGACGGAGTGCGTTACTGGGCAGCCTCGGCTCGTCTTGGCACCGACGCCGCTTTCGACGAGGGACAGATGAAGGTCGGACGCCGCCTGGCCGTGAAGATTCTCAATGCAGCGAAATTCTCACTCTCGTTCGAGGTTCCAGCCGGCCACACTGGGGTTACCGAGCCGGTCGACCAGTCGCTGTTGCTTGCTCTCGGCGACGTCGTGCGCGACGCGACCGCAGCGTTCGAGGCATACGACCACACCAAGGCTCTCGAACTGGCGGAGCACTTCTTCTGGAACTTCACCGACAACTACCTCGAGCTGGTCAAGGAACGCGCCTACAACGCCTCTGGCACCTACTCAGCGACCCAGCAGGCATCGGCGGCCATCGCGCTGCGCCGTGCCCTGCACGTCATGCTGCGCCTATTTGCGCCGTTCCTGCCATACGCAACCGATGAGGTCTGGTCGTGGTGGCAGACCGACGAGGGCTCGATTCACCGAGCAAGCTGGCCGACTGTCGCCGAGACCATCGAAGGCACAGACCCAGCCAATGCCGGACTCGTCACGCTAGCCCAGGCGGCCTTGTTCCACCTGCGCAAGGCAAAGTCAGATGCCAAGGTGTCAATGCGAGCGGAGGTTGCCACTGCGACTCTCAACGCACCGGCGGCAGACCTGGCCAAGATTCGTGTCTTCGAGTCCGACCTCAAGTCGGTTGGTCGAATCGCCGAGCTAACTCTGGTCGAGGCCACCGAGGTCTCTATGACCGATTTCGTGCTCGCGGAGCAGCCAGAGGCGTAACGCTTAGGTGCCAATCGGGCATTACGGGTCGGGGTCGAGAAATTAGGCCCCGACTTTGTTTTAGGCTGGCGACATGACTTTCAACGCCGAAGAATTCGCTGCCACCAACCCATTCGCAAAGGTCAGCACGCTCGAATACGAATTGCCAGACTTCACCAAGATCGCAGACGAGCACTACCTGCCTGCCTTCTATGCCGGATGTGCCGAGCAACGGGCCGAGGTCGAGGCAATCCTGGCTCCGGGCGAACCAACCTTTGAGAACACGATCGTCGCGCTCGAGCGTTCGGGACGCACCCTGGGCCGCATGCTCAATGTCTTTTACAACAAGTCCTCGGCCGACACCAGCAAGGCGATCGACGACATCGAAGCCGAAATTGCACCGAAGCTGGCAGCACACAGCGACGCCATCAAACTCAACGCCGACCTGTTCGCGCGCATCGAAGAGCTGCACGGCAAGAAAGACGCACTGGGCCTCGATGCAGAAGGCGCCTGGCTAGTGGAACGCTATTACCGCGACTTCGTGCACGCCGGCGCAAAGCTCTCGGCCGAGACCCGGGAACAGCTCAAGAAGCTCAACGAACGTCTGAGTGAATTCGAGGCGAAGTTCGGCACCAACATCTTGAACGACCAGAATGACCTCGCCGTGCACGTCACCGACGCTGCTTTGCTGGATGGCCTAAGCGACAACGAAATTGCGGCAGCGAAGGCTTCTGCCGAAGCGCGCAGCCTCGATGGCTGGCTGATCGACATGGTCAACTACTCGGGCAACCCTCTGCTCGCATCGCTCACCAACCGTGACCTGCGCAAGACCGTGATGTCGAACACCCTGATCAAGGGCGCTCGCGACAACGAGAATGACAACCGTCCGGTATTGCTCGAGATCGTTCGCCTGCGCGCCGAGAAGGCCGCCCTGCTGGGTCACCCAAACCACGCTTCGTATGTGCTCGAGGAGCAGACCGCGGGCAACACCGCCAACGTGCACGCCATGTTGCGCAAGATTGCTCCCGCTGCGGTTCGCAACGCAAAGGCGGAGGCCGCCGACATCCAGGCCACCATCGACGCGGAGTGCGCAGCCGACGGAAGCGTGCCGTTCCTGGTTGCAAGCTGGGACTGGGACACCTACACCGAGCAGGTGCGCAAGGCCAAGTACAACATCGACACGAGCCTGTTCAAGCCATACTTTGAGCTCGAGCGCGTGCTTTGGGACGGCGTCTTCTGGGCGGCGACCAAGCTGTTCGGAATCACCTTTGTAGAGCGCAAGGATTTGGTCGCGTACCACCCAGAGGCTCGCGTCTTCGAGGTATTCAACCAGGACGGCAGCAAGTTGGCTCTGTTCGTAGGCGATTTCTTCACGCGCGACTCGAAGCGCGGTGGCGCTTGGATGAACAACCTCGTCGACCAGAGTTTCCTGCTCGGCCAGAAGCCTGTCGTGGTGAACAATCTCAACATCCCGAAGCCACCGGCCGGTGAGCCTGCGCTGCTGACGTTTGACGAGACCAGCACGCTTTTCCACGAGTTCGGCCACGCACTTCACGGCATGTTCTCGAACGTCACCTATCCGCGCTTCAGCGGCACCTGGGTGCATCGCGACTTTGTGGAGTTCCCTTCGCAGGTGAACGAGATGTGGATGCTCTGGCCTGAGGTGCTGGCCAACTACGCCAAGCACTACCAGACCGGCGAGCCGCTGCCACAGGAGTGGGTCGACAACCTCAAGCGCGCCGAGACCTTCAACCAGGGTCAGGAGACCACCGCCTACCTCGCCGCGTCGATCCTTGACTTGGCTTGGCACGAGCTGGGAGCAGACGCCACCGTCGATTCGGTCGAAGGCTTCGAAGCTGCCGCTATCGAGGCATACGGTCTGGCATTCCCGCCGACCCCTACTCGCTACCGCAGCACCTACTTCTCGCACATCTTCGCGGGCGGATACTCGGCCGGCTACTACGGCTACATCTGGTCGGAGGTGCTCGACGCCGACACCGTCGATTGGTTCAAGGCAAATGGTGGATTGACTCGCGCGAACGGTGAGCGCTTCCGCAACGAGCTGCTGTCACGCGGTGGTTCGGTCGATTCGATGCAGTTGTTCCGCAACTTCCGCGGCCAGGATGCCTCGATCGAGCCCCTGCTCAAGCGTCGCGGACTGAACTAGAGCTTCGCGAAGGCGAGGGTCGCGGCAATGGTCAGCATGACCGCCGCGATGCCGAGGTCGAGAACTTGCCAGAAGCGCGGGTTCGAGGTGAAGCGGCTGAGGCCGCGCGCTCCGAAACCCAGCGACGAGAACCAGATGACGGATGCGCTTGCCGCACCGATCATGTAGAACCAGCGGTTATCGCCAAAGCTATTCGCGATGCTGCCAACCAGCAGAACCGTGTCTAGGTAAACGTGCGGGTTCAAGAACGTGAACGTGAGAACGGTTGCGATGACCTTGGCGAGGGGCATGCTCTTGGCCTCGGCCGGCTCGAGGGTGGCGTGCTTGCGCGATGCCATCACGGAGCGGTAGGCAAACCAGGTCAGGTATGCCACACCCAGCCACCTGAACGCCTCCAACAGCCACGGCAGCCCCTGCAGTACAGCACCAAGGCCGGCTGTTCCCGCCGCCATGAGCAAGGCGTCTGAGGCTGCACAGATGGCAACGACGATGCCGACGTGCTTCTTGGTGAGCCCCTGACGCAGAACGAAGGCGTTCTGTGCGCCGATGGCCACGATTAGCCCCAGACTCGTTCCGAAGCCAGCCGCGATGATTCCGAACATCAGTTTTCCTTCCTAGCGCCCCAGCCGAGCCAGAGCCAAACAACCAAGCCTGCCATCAGCGCCCAGAAGGCCGAGCCGATGCCAGCGATGACGACGCCCGAGGCACCGACCAGAAACGTGATTATGGCCGGAAGGCGCAGCTCCGGGGTCTCAACTGCCGAGGAGACGGAGTTGATGATGGTGCCCATGAGTGCCAGGCCAGCGGTGGCGAGCACGACATCGCGAGGTGTGTTCACCACAAACATGACGACTGCTCCGGTCACGAAAGCCATCGCAATGTAGACCAGTCCGCCAAAGGCCGAGGCCAACCAGCGGCGAGCCGGATCCTTGTGGGCGTGTTCGTTCGCGTTCAGGGCCGCGGTGATGGCGGCCAGGTTGAGGCTGAAACCGCCGAAGAATGCCGTTACAGCCGCACCTAGGCCTGTGCTCAACATGACCGGACGGAATGGCACTTCGTAGCCGAGGGTCTTCATGATCGCGACGCCTGGCAGGTTCTGGCTCGCCATCGTGACTAGGTATAGCGGGATCGAAATGCTGATTACGGCGGTCACCGAGAACTCAGGTGTCACCAGAGCGAGACTAGGGAGCAGCGCCTGTTCCACTCCCCTACCCTCGAGCAGCCATCCGGCGAGCCCGAAGATTACAACCATCGCCGCGGGAGCCGCCCAGATCGTCGCGAACCGGTAGAGAACGAGCCAGATCAGTACTCCAGGGAGCACCACGAACCAGGTCTTGGCATTTGCGCTAGCCACGAACGGGGCGACGCAGAAGTTGAAGATCACGCCGGCAAGCATCGCCGCGGCAATCGGCTTTGGAATCTTCGAGACGAGTCGACCGAGAGCTGGCCACAAGCCAGTCAATGCCAGCAGGATGGCGGTGATCAGGAAGGCTCCGGCGGCCGCACCGAACCCTAGGTGAAAGTCTTTCGATGCCGCGAGCATCGCGGCACCGGGCGTCGACCAGACGATCGAGATCGGCATACGGTAGCGCCAACTTAGAACGATCGAGAGCCCGCCGTACATCATCAACAACACAAAGATGGCGGTCGCACTCTGGTCTGGCGTGGCACCGAGCGTATCCAGGGCTGAGAGAACCAGTCCTGCGCTGGCAGCGGTACCTGTGATGCTGGCGACAATACCGGCGAGGGTTGGAGCCTTTAGGTCGGCAAAAAGTTCAGCCGCGGTCAACCTGGCTGGTGCGGTCAATTACTAGGCCGACTTTTCTTGGCGCTTGGTGGCGAAAGGTACTACCTCTGGAGCTGCCTTGCCCTCGACGACAGCCTTGGTGATGCGCACGGTACCCTGAACCTCGCTGCCTGGGATGTCGAACATGACCGGGCCAAGAATCTCTTCCATGATCGCGCGCAGACCACGTGCACCGGTTTCGCGAGCGACAGCAAGGTCGGCGATTGACTCGAGTGCGTCGCGATCGAATTCGAGTTCGAAGCCGTCGAGTTCAAACATGCGCTGGTACTGCTTGACGAGCGCGTTGAGTGGCTCGGTCAGGATCTCCATCAATGCCACTCGGTCGAGCGGAGTCACGGTCGCGATGACGGGCAGACGACCGATGAACTCAGGAATCAAGCCGAACTTGCGCAGGTCTTCTGGCTGAACCTCGGTAAAGATCTCGACGTTGTCCGACTTGCCCGCGATAGGTGCACCAAAGCCGATGCCCTTCTTGCCCGCACGAGCCGAGATGATGTCTTCGAGACCGGCGAATGCACCTGCGACGATGAACAACACGTTGGTGGTGTCGATCTGGATGAATTCCTGCTGTGGGTGCTTGCGACCGCCCTGTGGTGGAACCGATGCAACCGTGCCCTCGAGAATCTTGAGCAGCGCCTGCTGCACGCCCTCGCCCGATACGTCGCGCGTGATCGATGGGTTCTCAGCCTTGCGCGAAATCTTGTCAATCTCGTCGATGTAGATGATGCCGGATTCGGCGCGCTTAACATCGCCGTCGGCTGCCTGCAGGAGTTTCAGGAGGATGTTCTCGACGTCTTCACCGACGTAGCCGGCCTCGGTTAGCGCGGTGGCGTCTGCGACGGCAAAAGGGACGTTGAGACGCTTGGCCAGGGTCTGCGCCAGGTAGGTCTTGCCGCATCCGGTTGGGCCGATCATCAAGATGTTCGACTTTGCAATCTCGATCGAGTCGTGTTCCTTGCCGGCCGAGGTAAGCGTGCCGCGCGAACGCAGGCGCTTGTAGTGGTTGTAGACGGCAACGGCTAGGGCGCGCTTCGCCTGGTCCTGGCCAATGACGTACTCGTCCATGAACGACTTGATCTCGCGTGGCTTTGGCAGGTCGATTTCTTCGACCGACTTAGCGGCCGCGGCACCGAGTTCTTCCTCGATGATTTCGTTGCATAGCTCGATGCACTCGTTGCAGATGTAGACGCTTGGTCCTGCAATAAGCTTGATGACCTGCTTCTGGCTTTTTCCGCAGAAATTGCACTTGAGCAGGTCGCTGGTTTCACCGAGCTTGGTCATAAGAAAACTATATTCCCTGCCACGTGCAAAAGCGGTGTAGGCACGTAACCCAATCGCGGGTCACGTGCCTTCACTTTGGCTTTGCTGAGCGCCTAAACGACCTACTGGGCGTTCTTGCGGCTGGTCAGAACCTGGTCGATAAGACCGTAGTCGAGAGCCTCGGCAGCGGTCAGAATCTTGTCGCGGTCGATGTCCTTGTTGACCTCGGCAACCGAACGCTTCGAGTGCTTCGAGAGGGTCTCCTCGAGCCATTCGCGCAGGCGCATGATCTCGCGAGCCTGAATCTCGATGTCGGAGGCCTGACCGCGACCCGAGTCGCCCGTCGATGGCTGGTGAATCAATACGCGTGCGTTAGGCAGAGCCAGGCGCTTGCCCGGTGCACCGGCAGCCAGCAACACGGCGGCAGCGGAGGCTGCCTGGCCGAGGCATACGGTCTGAACCTGCGGGCGGATGTACTGCATGGTGTCGTAGATCGCGGTCATCGCAGTGAACGAGCCACCAGGCGAGTTGATGTACATCGTGATGTCGCGGTCTGGGTCTTGCGACTCGAGCACCAGCAGCTGAGCCATGATGTCGTCAGCCGAGGCGTCGTCGACCTGCACGCCAAGGAACACGATGCGGTCTTCGAACAGCTTGTTGTATGGGTCTTGGCGCTTGAAGCCGTACGAGGTGCGTTCCTCGAAGCTCGGCAGGATGTAGCGCGCTTCTGGCATGTGTAGCTTGGTCATGATTTGCCTCTCGCCCTAAGCCTTAGTTGTTGCCAACGCCGGTGCTGGCGCTAGCGAATTCTTGAATGTGGTCGATAAAGCCGTATTCGAGACCCTCGGCCGCGGTAAACCAGCGGTCGCGGTCGCCGTCGGCCATAACCTGCTCCACTGTCTTGCCGGTCTGAGCGGCGGTAATCGAGGCTAGTTGCTTCTTCATCGACATGATGAGCTCGGCCTGGGTCTGAATGTCGCTCGCGGTGCCGCCGAAGCCACCGTGTGGCTGGTGCAGCAGAATGCGGGTGTTCGGGGTCGCGTAACGCTTGCCCTTGGTGCCCGAGCTGAGCAGGAACTGCCCCATCGAGGCGCACATGCCGATACCAACGGTGACGATGTCGTTCGGCACGTACTGCATGGTGTCGTAGATCGCCATACCCGCGGTGATCGAACCGCCAGGCGAGTTGATGTAGAGGTAGATGTCTTTGGTCGAGTCTTCGGCCGCGAGCAGCAGAATCTTGGCGCAAATCTCGTTTGCGTTGTCGTCGCGTACGTCGCTGCCTAGCCAGACGATGCGATCCTTGAGCAGTCGGTCAAAGATGTTGCTGGTGGCTGGGGTGTGTTCGGCCATGGCTCCTCGAATCATTTGTGTTGCCTGATAAACCTACTTGCCACCACCGACACTTTCGGGGCTTGTTCGCCCACGGGTGAACGCGTGTCTGCACGAGCAAAACAGGCAGGATGCGCCAAACGCAAAAGAGGCCCGACCCTTTCGGATCGAGCCTCTCTCGAGTTTCTGCTTAGTGGTCGTGACCGGCGTGGTCATCCTCGTCTGCACCAGTGGTGAGGAACTCCTTCAGGTCAACCTTCTTACCTTTGCCGTCGACAACCTCGGCGTGCTCGAGCACGAAGCCGAGAGCCTTGCGGCGCGCGGTCTCGCCAACGTAGGCAGGAACCTGGCCCTGCTCGCTGACGATCTTGATGAACTCGTTAGGGTCCATGCCGTACTGCTGAGCGCTCTGAACGAGGAAGTTGATGAGCTCCTGCTCCGAAACCTCGAGCTTCTCGGCATCGGCGATCTCGTCGAGGATCATCTGGATCTTGAACGAGCGGTTGCTCTGCTCGGTGACCTCTGCGCGGTGCTCCTTGTCTTCAAGGCGACCCTCGCCCTCGAGGTGACGGTTGACGTCTGCCTCAACGAGCTCGTCCGAAACAGGTACGTCGACGAGCTTGAGCAGCTCTTCGGTGATGAGGTCGCGAGCCTGAAGGCCCTGCTTGAAGACGCCCTGCTGAGCGACCTGCTTCTCGATCTCTGCGGTCAGCTCTGCGATGGTGTCGAACTCCGATGCCAGCTGAGCGAAAGCGTCGTCGGCCTTTGGCAGCTCGCGCTCCTTGACAGCGGTCAGGGTTACTGCGATCTCGGCGTCTGCGCCGGCCTTGTCGCCGCCAACCAGCTTCGAGTTGAAGGTGGTCGACTCGCCTGCGGTGAGGGTGTCGAGTGCGTCGTCGATGCCGTCGAGCAGGTTGCCCGAGCCAATCTCGTAAGAAATGTTCTGGGCCTCGTCGATGACCTTGCCGTCAATCTTTGCTACGAGGTCGATAGTGGTGAAGTCACCCTTCTTGGCAGCGCGCTCGACGGTCTTGAGGGTGCCGAAGCGTGCGCGAAGGTTGTCGAGCTCTGCCTCGACGTCCTTGCCAGCGACCTTTACTTCGTCAACCTTGACCTTCAAGCCCTTGACGTTTGGAAGCTTGATCTCTGGACGAACCTCGACCTCGATCTCGACGATTAGGTTGCCAGCAAAGGTCTTCTCGTCTGGGGTCTGCTTGATGTCTGCGGTTGGCTGGCCGAGTGGGCGCAGCTTCTCAGCCTCAACGGCGTCGCGGAAGATGGTGTCGAGACCATCGTTGATGGCGTGCGCCAGGATCGCTGGGCGACCGACGCGCTGGTCGAGAATCGCGGCAGGAACCTTGCCCTTGCGGAAGCCAGGAATGTTGACGTCCTGAGCGATGTGCTCGTAGGCGTGGTCAAGGCTTGGCTTGAACTCTTCTGGGGTGACCTCGATGGTCAGCTTTACGCGGGTTGGCTTTACGCGCTCAACAGTGGTCTTCAACTGCTATCTCCTAGAAAAAGGGCCCGCGGTTTGTGTTCGCGGGCCGTGTTCTTGGCCCCTAGGGACCAATGGTCGGGATGACAGGATTTGAACCTGCAACCCCCTGTACCCAAAACAGGTGCGCTACCAAATTGCGCCACATCCCGGAGGTTTATTGTCATCGAAACCAAGGTTCCGGACAACCTGAGCAAGTCTATCCCATAGAATGGATGCGTTACGCCGAAAAGCGAAAATCTTTTGATTGAACCTCTCGGTGTGCGCCCGCGGGTGTAGCTCAATGGTAGAGCCTCAGTCTTCCAAACTGATGGTGCGGGTTCGATTCCCGTCACCCGCTCCAAAGCCCAAATTGGCGACCAAGCTAATTTGGCTTTGGAGTTCAAAGTGTGTGAAATCCGGTGAAAACGCGAAAGCGTTTGAGTCGGATTTTTCTTTTGAGCTGCAGCCCAAATAACGACCCAGTTGTTTTGGCTTTGGAGTTCAAGAGATGCGAAAACCGACGTGGTTTGCGAGAGCAAACGGGTCGGTTTTTCAATTTGAGGCGTGAGCCGAATGCTGCCCCTAGGCGATGAGGCCGGCGGCGAATTCTTCGGCGTCG
The DNA here is from genome assembly GCA_041176265.1 of Actinomycetota bacterium. GTDB lineage: Bacteria > Actinomycetota > Actinomycetes > Actinomycetales > Microbacteriaceae > Rhodoluna. The sequence continues at coordinate 3,396 of JBEDDI010000005.1, read as the reverse complement.
AAGAACGCGAAGTCGTTGATGCCCTCACCAACGCCGACCAGCTTTACCGGGATTCCCAGTTCGCGCTGAATCGAGTAGACGATGCCACCCTTGGCGGTGCCGTCCAGCTTGGTTAGCACCACGCCTGTGACCTTGGCAACCTCGGCGAAGGCCTTGGCCTGCTGAAGTCCGTTCTGGCCGGTGGTGGCATCCAGAACCAAAAGAACTTCGCTGATTTGTGCCTGCTTCTCGACGACGCGACGAATCTTGTCGAGTTCTTGCATCAGGTCGATCTTGTTCTGCAGGCGGCCCGCCGTATCGATGATCACGATGTCGGAGTCGCGCTTTAGTGCTTCGTCAACGGCCTCAAAGGCGACGGATGCGGGGTCCTGGCCCTCGGTCTTGGGCCGAACCAAGGTGGCTCCGGCGCGTTCGGCCCAAGTTGCGACCTGCTCGACCGCTGCGGCACGGAACGTGTCGGCTGCGCCGATTACGACTGACCACTCACCCTCGCTGAGCCAGTTGGCGAGCTTGCCGATAGTGGTGGTCTTGCCAACGCCGTTGACACCGACGACAAGGAAAACGTATGGAAGTTTGCCGTCGCTCAGGTTCAGTGACTTGTCTTCGCGCTCAAGATTGCCCGCGATGACCTCGGCGAGGATCTGCTTTAGCTCGTCCTCAGTTTCGGCACCCGATTGCTTTGCTCGCTGCTTAACCTGTTCGACGATCTGGATAGCGGCGTCGACGCCAAAATCGGCCTGAATCAGGATGTCCTCGAGGTCGTCGAGGTTCTCGGGATCAAACTTCACGCGGCTGAATAGGCTACGGATGCCCTTGCGGAAAGTGCGTTTCGGCAGTTCGACGGGCTCGAGTTCAGACTCAGGCTCTGCGACGACAACTGGCTCAGGCTCGGGTACAGGCTCTGGCTCAGCAGCGACAACCGGTTCGGGTACAGGTTCCGGCTCAATTTCGGGAGCCACCTCGACAGGTGCCTCAACTACAGGTTCGGCGTCAACCTCAACAACCTCAGGTTCGGTCGCAACCTCTAAAACATGAGCTTCGATTACATCTGGTTCAACGGCAACGGCCTGAGCCTCAGGCTCGTCCTTGCGCTTCTTCTTCCAGAACAGGAATGCCACGGCTATGCCTCGGTCTCGAGACGCTGCGAAACCACAGCGGTGACGCCGTCGCGCATCGATACGCCGTAAAGCGCATCCGCGATCTCCATCGTGCGCTTCTGGTGAGTAATGATGATCAGCTGTGAGTTGGTCTGCAGATCCTTGAAGATTTCGAGCAGGCGACCCAGGTTGGCATCGTCGAGGGCTGCCTCGACCTCGTCCATGACATAGAACGGCGAAGGGCGCGCCTTGAAGATTGCGATGAGCAGGGCAACCGCTGCAAGCGAACGCTCACCACCCGAGAACAGGCTGAGCAGCAGGCGCGGCTTGCCGGCTGGGCGAACGCTCACCTCGACGCCAGTGGTCAGCAGGTTCTCTGGGTCGGTCAGGTAGAGCGAACCCGAACCACCAGGGAACAGAACCGGGAAGACCTGTTCGAAGGCAATCGCAGTGTCATGGAACGCATCGGCGAAGATGGCTTGCATCTTCTTGTCGAGGTCCTCGATGATCTGCATCAAATCCTTGCGGGTCTGGGTGAGGTCGGTGAGCTGGTCGGTCAAGAACTTGTGGCGCTGCTCGAGAGCGGCGAACTCCTCTAAGGCGAGCGGGTTGACACGACCAAGACGCTCGAGCAGTCGCTCGGCATGCGAGAGGCGACGCACCTGTTCGTCGCGCACGTAAGGCTTGGTTGGACGGTTGCCGTCCTCGTCAGGTTCGGCCTGGTCGTCGATTACAGGTAGGTCTGGCGAGTATTCCGCAAGCAGCACCTTCTGCTCGAGACCTAGCTCGTCGCCGACGCGCTGCACGAGGTTGGCGAGCGTGAGGCGCTTCTCGTGGTTCTGCATCTCGATGTCGTGAACCGACTGAGTCAGCGAAGCCAGGCGCATTTGAATGTCGGCGGTCTCGCCACGCAACTTGACCAGCTCGGCGTTCTGGTTCGCGCGCACGGACTCCATGTCGTGCAGACGCATCTTCGCCTCGGTCGCACTGACCGAAACCGAATCCATCACGGCTGGCAAAACGGCGAGTACGCGCTCTGCGGCCTTGAGCTGCGCCGCGTGCTTTAGCGCGGCCGCTCGAGCCTTCTCGAGCGCCTCGTTGGCCTCGCCGATCTGGCGACGAAGCACATGCGAACGCTCGGTTTCTACGCGCAGACGCTCCTGGGCGGCACCGAGGTCGATGCGCACCTCGAGTTCGCGCTGACGCTCCTGCTCGAGGTTTTCGGCGAGGGTCTGACGATTGGCGATGTCTAGTTGCGGGCGTGGCTGAGCCGAGTAGGCGTCGTGCGCAGCAACGGCGGCGGCGAGCTTTGCCTCTGCCTCGGCGATTCCCTCGGCGGCCTTTGCCGAAACGCCGGCTAGTCGATCGACTTCGTGGCCAACCGCCTCGGCCTGCACACGCAGACGGCCCAGGGCCTCCGCGTTGCTGGCGAGTTGAGCGTCGTGCGCCTGCAGGGTGGCAAGCGCCTCCTTGGCGGAGTCCTTGGCTGCAGCCTCATTGGCGCGTGCCTCGGCCAGTTCACCGCGCGAGCGCTCGATGTTTTCGGTCACCGTCGCAAGTCGCGCCTCGGCAGCATCGCGCTCGGCGACTAGCTCAACCTTCGATGGCTTGCTCGACGAGCCACCGCGCAGCACCGACTTGGTGAGCACGTCGCCTTCGCGAGTGATGACGACCAGGTCGGCAACCGACTTGTCGTTGCGGTATAGCTCGCGCGCGGCATCGATATCGTCAACTATCACGACGTCGGCGAGGAGAGCAAGGATGCCGGCCGGGGCTTCGACTACCTCGGCAGCGGCGCGCGCACCGGCTACCGAGAGGATGTTGTTAGCCTTTGCCTTCGCCTCAACGTCGGCGACGATCAGTTCGACGTGGCCGCCGTCGTTCTTCTTGAGGAACTCGAGTGCGGCAAGGCCCTCGTCGCGCGACTCGGCAACCAGTGCGTCAGCCAGCGAACCGAGGCCCGCCGCGATGGCAGCCTCGAAGCCGGCCTGGATCTTCATGTGGTTGGCGACCAGGCCACGGATACCGCGAAGACCCGCCGAGGTGAGCTCGGTGGCGCCGTCCTTTTGTTCGAGTGTCAGGTTGAGAGCCGAACGCTTGGCCGAAAGCGAGTCACGCTCGCGTTCAGCCTCGTGAATCTGATCACGCAGCTTCTCGATGCGCGCTCCGGCGTCGGTGACCGCCTTCTGGGCGGCCTCGTAGCGGTTCTCGAGATCGGTCGAGTTGCCACCAGTGGCACTGCTTGACAACGAGGATTCGAGAGCCTCGAACTCGGCGACACGGGCACTTTGGCGACCGC
>JBEDDI010000004.1:0-99780 GCA_041176265.1 Actinomycetota bacterium | reverse complement strand
CTATAACACCATCAAAAGTGGAACTACCTTGGCCGGAGAAATTGTTGCGAAATGACAAAAGCCCCAGATTGCTCTGGGGCTTTTCGCTGCGGAGAATATGGGATTCGAACCCATGAGAGCTTGCACTCAACGCGCTTTCCAAGCGCGCGCCATAGGCCACTAGGCGAATTCTCCTGGTTGTAAAACCTTTGATACTCGTGCGTGAGTTCATCCACACCGTTGGTGGTTTCGCTCACCGCGTCGCCATGGCCTGGCGCCGCGCTCGGAGCTCGCTAGGCGAATTCTCCTTGTTGCCGAGGCAACCTTTGAATTCTAGCCGACCCTTTCTTTCAGTGAATTTTCAGGTTGCTTATTTACCTTGTTTTCAAATCTCGCCACCCGGTGAAGATTCGTGCGACGAAGGGATCGAAATGACCTGTCCAAAATGCCAGGCAGAGATGCGCAGCTACGAGCGAAACGGCATCGTGATTGACCAGTGCACCGGCTGCCGCGGCGTGTTCCTCGACCGTGGTGAGCTGGAACACTTGCTTGACGCCGAAGCCAAGTTCAATGCACCGGCCGCTCCGCAGTTTCAGCAGTCGGCACCACCTGTGCGACAGCAGCAGGCATACGTCGACCCGACCTACCAGCACCGCAAGAAGAAGAGCTTCCTGAGCGAAATTCTCGACTTCGACTAAAGCGGATATACTTGTCCACGGACTCCCCGCGTGGCGTCACCTCGGCTAACTCCCCCAGGATCGAAAGATAGCAAGGGTAACTGGGCTCTGATGGGTGCGCGGGGAGTTCTTTTATACCCAGCGGATGCGCCCCGCGCGGCGCTAAATGTCAGCGCCGAAAGGTAGGCTTTTTGCGTGGTCACCGCTCTCTATCGTCGCTATCGCCCTGAGGCATTTGCCGAACTAATCGGCCAGTCGCAGGTGACTGCGCCGCTCATGGCAGCGCTGCGCAACGACCGAGTGAATCACGCTTACCTTTTCAGCGGCCCACGCGGTTGCGGAAAGACGACTTCGGCCCGAATTCTGGCGCGCTGCCTCAACTGCGCCGAAGGCCCTACCGATACCCCATGCGGCAAATGCCCGTCGTGTGTTGAGTTGAGTAGAGATGGAAGCGGTTCGCTCGACGTGGTCGAGATCGACGCAGCCAGCCACAACGGTGTCGACGACGCTCGTGAACTTCGCGAACGCGCGATCTTCGCCCCAGCTCGCGACCGCTTCAAGATCTTTATCCTCGATGAGGCTCACATGGTCACGCCACAGGGCTTCAACGCGCTGCTGAAGATCGTCGAAGAGCCACCAGCCCACGTCAAGTTCATCTTCGCGACCACCGAGCCCGACAAGGTCATCGGAACGATTCGTTCTCGCACCCACCACTACCCGTTCCGCCTCGTTCCGCCAGCACAGATGCTCGAATATCTCGAGGAACTCTGCGCCAGCGAGAAGGTCGATGTCGCGCCGGGCGTGCTCTCGCTGGTTGTTCGCTCGGGTGGCGGCTCGGTCCGAGACTCGCTCTCGCTGCTAGACCAACTTATCGCCGGCTCGGAGGGCGGAACCGTCGAATACGACCGCGCCACGGCACTGCTCGGCTACACCCACGCAACGCTTCTTGACGAAGTGATCGATTCGTTCGCCGCACGCGATGCAGCGGCCGTCTTCGAGAGCGTCGACAAGGTCATTCAGTCGGGACAAGACCCGATGCGCTTCGTCGAAGACCTGCTCGAGCGCATTCGCGACCTGATTGTCGTTCTTTCAGTTGGCGAAGATGCCCGCACGGTTCTGCGCGGCGTCACGCAGGGCGAGATCGACCACATGAGCCTTCAGGCACATAAGTTCGGCATGGCAGAGCTGACCCACGCGGCCAACACTATCGCCCAAGCGATGACGAGCATGAGCGGTGCAACAAGCCCCAAGCTTCACCTAGAACTGATGTGTGCCAAGGTGCTTGTGCCTGCAAGTGACACCACCGAGGTTGGCTCGCTTGCGCGACTCGATCGCCTGGAGCGTCGCATCGGTGTTGCCACATCGGCTCCAGCGCAGGCTCCAGCAACTGCGGGCCCAGCCACCGCGGCTATGCCAGTGGTCAGCGCCCCAGTGGTCGATGCGCCAATCGTTGAGGTCCCTAAGAAGACCAAGCCAGCTATGAAGCCGGTCGACTTCCCGTCGAGCGCTCCTGCCGCAACTAAAGCACCTGCAGCAACGCCGGCCCCGGTTCCTGTCGCGGCACGGCCTGGTGCGGCACAGCCTGCCGCCGCCGAGCCAGCCTTGCGCGCGGTGACCTCGGTCGAACTGCGCGAGGCCTGGCCAGACATCCTCTCTGCCGTCAATAAGGTCTCAAAGAGCGCATGGATGATCGCCTTCGCTCTCACGGTCGTCGACTTCGAAGGCGATGTGCTGACCCTGCGCTTCGCCAGCCAAAAAGACCTCGACCAGTTCAAGACTCCAGACGGCGGGTCAAACGCAGTTCGTCAGGCAATCTTCGACCTGCTCGGCGTGCAGGTTCGCTTCAAGGCGCAGGTTGCCGAGCCAAGCAACCCGCCAACCACGCCGGTTGCAGTCCAGGCTCCGGCCGCACCAGCAGCGGCTCCTGCTGCCGCGCCGGTTCAGGTGCATGCACCAGCCGAACCAGAACCAGAGCCAGAGCCGGACGAACCGGAACCAGAGTTGCCGTCAGAAGTACCCGTTGCGGCACCAGCGCCTGCAGAGGCTCCGGCCGAAGACACCAAGTTCCAGCGCAACGAAGACGAGCGCTACGGTGAATCGCTTCTGCGCGAGATGCTGGGCGCCAAGCCAATCAACGACAAGAACGGCAAATAAGCCGTGTACGAAGGTGTCGTTCAAGAACTAATCGACGAGCTGGGCCGCTTGCCCGGTGTTGGCCCCAAGTCGGCACAGCGCATCGCTTTTTACCTTCTGCAGACCGAGGACGACCAGGCTAAACGCCTCGCCCAGGTCTTGACCGAGGTTAAGGAACGCGTCAAGTTCTGCGAGATCTGCGGCAACGTGACCGAAGAACCGCAGTGCAACATCTGTCGCGATGCCCGCCGCAACCGCACCACCATCTGCGTGGTCGAGGAATCGAAAGACGTTCAGGCGATCGAGCGCACTCGCGAGTTCCGTGGCCTCTATCACGTGCTCGGGGGAGCAATCAGCCCGATCGAGGGAGTCGGCCCAGACCAGCTGCGCATCAAGGAACTCATGCAGCGCCTCGGCAACGCCGAAATTACCGAGGTCATCATCGCGACCGACCCCAACCTCGAGGGTGAAGCCACCGCTACCTATCTGACCCGCATGCTCAGCCCGCTGGGCATCACAATCTCGCGACTCGCATCCGGTCTGCCTGTCGGCGGCGACCTCGAGTACGCCGACGAAGTGACCCTCGGACGAGCCTTCGAGGGCCGTCGAGTCGTTCAGTAGGCGCCACTGCAATAAATGGGGCTGCCGACCCTATCGATTACCCAATAAAATAAAGGTTCGCGCCAATGGTCGTCGCGCAAAATCCCCTCAGTTTTCGCCCCTCAATCAAGGAGCAGTGCATTGGCCCTAATCGTGCAGAAGTTTGGCGGATCGTCGGTGGGCGATGCGGCCAAGATTAAGCACGTTGCCCGCCGAGTCATCGAGACCCAAAAGGCCGGCAACCAGGTTGTCGTCGTAGTCAGCGCCATGGGCGACACCACCGACGAACTCATCGACCTCGCACAGTCTGTCTCGAGCGACCCATACTCGGCACCGCGTGAGATGGACATGCTGCTCACCTCGGGCGAGCGCATCTCGATGGCGCTGCTCGCCATCGCAATCAACGCGCAGGGCGCCAAGTCGCGCTCGTTCACCGGCTCGCAGGCCGGCATCATGACCAGCAACAAGCACGGCGATGCCCGCATCTCAGAGGTCACACCCACCCGCATTCGCGAGGCGCTAGACGAAGGCGACATCGCGATCGTCGCCGGCTTCCAGGGCTTTAACAAGGACAGCAAAGACATCACCACCCTCGGTCGTGGCGGCTCAGACACCACCGCGGTGGCCCTAGCTGCAGCGCTCGACGCCGATGTTTGCGAGATCTACTCAGATGTCGATGGTGTCTACACCGCCGACCCACGCATCATTCCAGCGGCCCACAAGCTGCCTTCGATCGACATCGAATCGATGCTTGAGCTTGCCGCAGCCGGAGCCAAGATTCTGCACATCCGTGCTGTCGAGTACGCGCGTCGCCACAACGTCGACCTGCGTGTGCGCTCGACCTTCAGCACCGACCCAGGAACCATCGTTTATTCAACCCAGCCAGCAGGAGAAACCGTGGAAGAGCCAATCGTTTCAGGCGTAGCAACCGACAAGGGCCAGGCCAAAATCACCGTCATCGGTATTCCCGACCAGCCGGGCAAGGCATCAGAGCTGTTCCAGGTAGTTGCCGAAGCCGACGTCAACATCGACATGATTGTTCAGAACGTGCCAACCGGCAGCGACGTCACCGACCGCGTCAGCGACATCTCGTTCACCTTGCCGCTAGCCGACCTCGGTCGTGTCGCCGGTGCCCTCGAAGGCGCTAAGGCAACCCTCGGCTTCCGTCAGCTCGAGCAGGACGCCGACATCGGCAAGCTCTCGGTCGTCGGTGCCGGCATGAAGACCCACTCGGGCGTCTCGGCAACCCTGTTCAAGGCGCTCGCCGACGCAGGCATCAACATCGAGATGATTTCGACCTCAGAGATCCGCATCTCGGTCGTGACCAACGCCAAGCAGCTCGATGATGCTGCTCGTGCCGTGCACACCGCATTCGGCCTCGACAGCGACAGCGAAGCCGTCGTCTACGCAGGCACCGGCCGCTAACCAACAACCTCGGTCGCGCAGCGCGTCCGTCACATTTTCAAACAACTAGGAGAATCTCAATGAGCCGCAAGCCAAACCTGGCCCTCGTCGGAGCAACCGGTGCAGTTGGCACCGTGATGATTGGCATCATCAACAGCCGCGAGAACATTTGGGGCGAGATTCGACTGATCGCCAGCCCACGTTCGGCAGGCAAGAAGATCACCGTTCACGGCGAAGAGCTCACCGTTGTTGCGTTGAGTCCAGAGGCGTTCGATGGCATCGACATCGCGATGTTCGATGTTCCTGACGAGGTAAGCGAAGTTTGGGCGCCGATCGCCGCAGAGCGTGGCGCGGTTGCCGTCGACAACTCGGGTGCTTTCCGCATGAACCCTGAGGTTCCACTCGTCGTGCCAGAGGTCAACCCAGAGCAGGCCAAGAACCGCCCGCTCGGCATCATCTCGAACCCGAACTGCACCACCCTAACCATGATGGCCGCCATGGGTGCACTGCACCGCAAGTGGACCCTCAAGGAGCTCGTCGTCTCGAGCTACCAGGCAGTCTCGGGTGCCGGAGCCGCCGGCATCGATGAGCTGGCGAGCGAGCTTGCCGTGATCGGCGGCCAGACCACCCTCGGCACCCAGACCAACGATGTTCGCGCAGCGCTTGCCGCTGCCGGTAACGACCTGACCGACTCGCCCTGGGCACACCCAATCGCGCTCAATGTCATTCCGTTCGCTGGTTCGCTCAAGGCCGGCGGCCACAGCAGCGAAGAGATGAAGGTACGCGACGAGTCGCGCAAGATCCTCGGAATCAACGACCTAAAGGTTGCCGCAAGCTGCGTTCGCGTTCCTGTGCAGGTCGCTCACTCGCTCACTGTTCACGCTACCTTCGCCGACGCGCTGACCCCTGACGAGGTTCGCGAGGTTCTGGGCCAGCAGCCAACCGTAAAGGTTGTCGACGACCCAGCAAACAACCTCTACCCAACACCGAACATGGTGGCTGGCCAAGACCCGACCTTCGTCGGTCGCATCCGTCAGTCGCTCGACTTCCCAAACAGCATCGAGCTCTTCGTCGTCGGTGACAACCTGCGCAAGGGTGCGGCGCTCAACACGTACGAAATCGCCGAGCTGGTTGCCAAAGAGTTTTAATCCGGGGCGATAGCCTTTGACCATGCGCAAGTTGGGATTGGGGTTGACGGCACTGGTTGCCGCGCTCGTCCTCGCTGGTTGCTCGGGCGAGGTTGCGACCAACCCGACCTCGACCATTGACCCCGCGCTGATCCCGACCGCTCCGCCAGCCAACGCTGTGCAGGTTGACCCAGCAACCTTCGATGATGGTTTCGGCGAATGGATCTTCAAGATCGGCGATGGCCCAACCTGGTGCACCATCACTCCGGCCAGCGGTGCCGAACCGCAGTTCGTAACCTGCGAGCAGAACGAGGCCTCGGTTCAATACGACCCTATTCCTGCCCCGAAGGACTGCACGGCCTCATACGGTTACCAGATTCGCCTCTGGGGCGGCAAGAAGCCTGTTTCGTTCGGCAACACCGAGCAGGCGCAGTTCACGTGCGCAACGAGCTCTTACTCAGACCCATCGGCCGCCAAGGTGCTGGCTCACGCCGAGCAAATCACGGTCGGCGACATCAGCTGCTTCGTGGTTGATGTGACGGCTCGCTGCGACAACGGCAACAAGAACTTCATCGTGCTTGGGCCTGAGGCATGGGCTCTCGGATAGTCGAATAACCCGACTCGTTTAGGCCTCAACGGGCAACAACGTCAGGATGCGCAACTCTGGGCGCACAGCAAATCGCACGGGTGCGAAGATCGAGTGCCCCAATCCCGCACTAACACTCAAGATGGTGGCATTGCCGCGTTCGCTAGACCACGCGCTGATGCCCTTGGCATACCGAGGCGGTAGGTCGCAATTGGTGGTCAGCGCGCCGTAGCCCGGCACGGCCACCTGGCCGCCGTGGGTGTGGCCGGCAAACACGAGTGGTGCTCCGGCATCTGCCATCGCGCGCACGACGTTGAGGTATGGCGCGTGCGTGACACCGATCGTGACATCGACAGAGCCGTTGCTGGCGATCTGGTCAGGCAGGGTCTCGAGTTTGGCCAGGCCGTCGTGGGCGTCATCGACGCCAACAAATCCGATGCGCGTGCCGTTGATCTCGACGACCGAGCCGCGATTGTTCAGGTTGCGCCATCCTGCGTGCTCGAATGCGCCAGTCATGCGAGTGGTCTCGAGAGGGTGGCCGTGGCTGCGCTCCGAGTTGCGCCAGGTGTAGGCGAGTGGATTGCGGAACACGGGTGAGTAGTAGTCGTTCGAACCGTTCACGAAGACGCCGGAGTGACCCAGCGCGGGCTTCAGGGCCGCCAGGACGGGTTCGATGGCGTCTGCGTGACCGAGGTTGTCACCCGTGTTCACCACGAGGTCGTACGCCTCGCTCGCGAGGGCCGCGCGCAGCCAGCGCTGCTTGCGTCCCTGCCAGGGTGCCATGTGGATGTCGGCAACGTGCAGCACGCGAATCGGCTGCGCGCCCGCGGGCAGCACGCGAACGGAATCGCGTCGAATCACAAAGAGTTGGCGCTCGATGAACACGCCCCAGACGCCGCAAGCTACTGCGAGCCCGAGCAGGGCGAGCAGGATTGCGAGTGGCGCATCCATGGTTTTGCTTATGGGCCGGTGCTGATGATCAGCAGAATCGCGCTGTTCACCGAGGCTGCCGTGCCCGAGGCCGGGTCGGTGCCGATGACGTTGCCCTTGGCGATCGTGGCCGACTTCTGGAAGTACTGGGTCTGCGATGCCTGCGGTTCGCTTACGGCCGCGTAGCCAGCAGCCAACAGCGTGGCCTTGGCATTCGCCACGGTCATACCCGAGACGTTCGGCACGGTCACCGCACCGCCCTTGCTCACGTAGATGCGAATCTGCGAACCGGTCGCGGCAGAGGAATTCGCCGACGGGCGAGTGTATGCAACAGTGCCTGCCGGGGTCGATCCGGTCACCTGAGTGGTAACGATAGCCGGGCTGAAGCCAGCAGCCTTCAGAACCTGAACGGCGGCCTGAGGATCCTGACCTGCGACAATCGGCACGATTGCCATTGACGCGGTGAGCATCGAAGCCGGCGGGGCATCGAATGAACCACCAGGGTAAAGCTTGTTGGCCGTCTTCATGATGGTTCGCCAAATGTCGTGACGGACGGTGTTAGCCGCTTTATTGTTCAGGCGGAACGAGCTGAGCGACTTGGATCCAACTACGTTTCCAACCCAGGTTGCGGTGCCGACGGCGGTCGAGAAGCCGGTCATCCAGGTGTGAACGCCCGAGTCGGTGGTTCCGGTCTTACCGGCAAGCGAGGTGCCGTCACCAGTCGACGAAGCTCCACCGGTACCGCCGCTGATTACTCGCTGCATCGCGTAGGTCATTCCCGCGGCTACCTCTGGGGTAACGGCCTGCGAGCAGATTGACTTCGGAACGGTCAGTTCCTTCTTTTCGACGCGCGAGTAGACGCGGTCGATAGCCACCGGCGAGCAGTAGGTGCCCTTGTTGGCAACTGCTGCTTGGGCCGCCGCCATAGCCAGTGGCGAGATCTCGTTGGTGCCGATGATCGCCGATGGGTAGTAGAGCAGTGGGTCGCCGTCGGCGCGGTGAATGCCAAAGCGCTGTGCCGTGTCGCGAATATCGCAGATGTCTAGCTTGGATGCCATGTAGGCGTACGCGGTGTTCACCGAAAGCGATGTCGCCTGAACCACGGTCAGGTCTTCTGGCTCCTTGGTGATGTTGTTCGGCTTCCACGTGCCAACCCAAGCGCCACAGCGCGCCGAGAAGTCGGATCCCTGCCACTCGACTACGCGGCCGTCGACGTGGTCGTTCAGGTGGCGGCCGTTTGTCAGCCACTGGGCGAGGGTAAAGATCTTGTAGGTCGAACCCACCTGGAAGCCCGAAGAGCCACCGAATGCCTTGTCGCTCGCGTAGTTCACCGAGGTGTGGCCCGGTTCGGTGCTCGCGGTTTGGTCAAAGATTCGGTTCTCGGCCATTGCCAAGATGCGTCCTGTGCCAACCTGAACCGAAACCGAAGCTGAACCGATCTGGCTAGGGTCGGTTACCGGTGCCCAGGTCTTCGTGGCTGTGTCGGCGACGGTCTGCAGGTTGAGGTCGAGCGTGGTGTAGATCTCAAGGCCGCCGCGCTTCAAAAGCGTTTCGCGGTCTTCAATGGTCGGGCCAAACTCGGTGCTGTTGCGAATAGTCCATACCGTGTAGTCGCAGAAGAATGCGGTGACCTGGTTGGCCTCACAGCCGGCCTTGGTCTCGGTGACGTTGACTTCGATTGGGCTCGCCTTTGCGTCGGCTGCCTCTTGGGCTGTGATGTAGCCCTCGCTCTTCATGTTGTCGATCACGTAGTCGCGGCGACTCTTGGCGCGGTCGTGGTTTTCCTCGGCATCTGGGCGATAGTCGTTCGGCGACTTCAGCATCGCGGCGAGCATGGCCGCCTGAGCGATGGTGAGGTCCTTGGCCTTGACGTTGAAGTAGTAGTTCGAGGCAGCCTCGATGCCGTTGAGCTGGTGCCCGAAGAAGCTCAGGTTTAGGTAGCCCGCGAGGATCTCCTGCTTGCTGGCGACCTGCTCTACGGCGATAGCCAAACGCATCTCGCGCAGCTTGCGGTCGAAGGTTGCCACGGTGGCCTCGTCGATGGCCTGTTGATTGTTAGTCAGCTGGGCAGCAGCAACGAGCGAGTTCTTGACGTACTGCATGGTGATGGTCGAAGCACCTGGGCCACCACCGCCCATGGCGGCGTTGGTGACGGTCGCGCGGAACAGCGAAATAACGTCGATGCCGCCGTGCTCATAGAATCGCGGGTCTTCGGTCGCGACGACCGCGTTCAAGATGTTTGGCGACATCTCATCGAAGCCGATTGAGATGCGGTTCTCATGATAAAAACGGCCAATTTCGACCGGCTGGCCATCCTTCGTTCCGTATACGGTCGAAGCCTGCGACGCGTTGACCGGCTTGATGTAGTCGGGCAGCGCGTCAAATACCGAAATACCAGCGGATGCGGCAAATCCACCGATTATGGTGGTGGGAGCCAACAGTGCCAGAGCCAAGACGCCGGCTAAAGCACTGAGCCCAAAAAGCTTTGACAGCTGCTTGAGCAGGCTCGAAGATTTACCGTTCGAACGAGACATAAAATCAAGGTTACCCAAGATTTCTGAGAGGAATCAGACAATGACCAAGTGGGAATACGCCACCACGCCGCTGCTGCTGCACAAAGAGACCCAGATCCTCAACAACTGGGGTGTCGACGGCTGGGAGCTAGTTTCAATCACCACCGGACCACAGGGCGGACTCATCGCCTTCCTGAAGCGCCCGGTCGCGTAATGTCGCGCATCGAAGCCCGCCTAGTCGAGCTGGGCCACCCGCTACCTGCGGTTGCCAAGCCGGTTGCGGCCTATGCCCCGTTCGCGGTGACCGGCAACCTGGTCTTCACTGCCGGCCAGCTGCCTTTCGTCGATGGCGTACTGCCAGTTGCCGGCAAGGTTGGCGAGGCCGCCGGTCTGGTTGACCCTGCCGTCGCCAAGGATCTGGCCCGTCAGTCGGCGCTCAACGCGCTCGCCGCGATCAAGCTCGCCATCGGCGACCTCGACCGCGTGACCCGCGTGGTCAAGGTTGTTGGTTTTGTGGCATCGGTTCCCGAGTTCACGGGCCAGCCTGGCGTCATCAACGGCGCCAGCGAGTTCCTCGTCGAGGTCTTCGGCGATGTCGGCGTTCACGCCCGCTCGGCCGTTGGCGTTCCGGTTCTGCCGCTCGACTCGGTCGTCGAGGTCGAACTGATCGTCGAGTTCGCCTAAGCGCCGCTCAGTTACTTAAAGCAAAACCCGCCCGGAGAGAGAACCGGGCGGGTTTCGTGTCTTTGGGTGGGGCAGGAGCTAGTCCTGGGCTCCCGCCGCGACCTTGCCGCTGATGATGTCCATGACCGAGGTGTCAGCCAGGGTGGTGACATCGCCAATCGGGCGATCTTCGGCAACGTCGCGAAGCAGGCGTCGCATGATCTTGCCCGAACGAGTCTTTGGCAGCTCGGCCACAACCATGATGGTGCGTGGCTTGGCGATCGGACCAATCTCCTTGGCAACGTGGTCGCGAAGCAACTTGCTGACGTGCTCGGCATCGCCTGCGGCTTCAACCTGGCTCTGTCGCAGGATCACGAAAGCGACGACTGCCTGACCGGTGGTCTCGTCCTTGGCGCCAACCACGGCGGCTTCCGCAACGTACGGGTGTGAAACGAGAGCCGATTCGATCTCGGCGGTCGACAGGCGGTGGCCCGAGACGTTCATGACGTCGTCGACGCGTCCAAGCAGCCAGAGGTCGCCCTCTTCGTCCCACTTGGCGCCGTCGCCAGCGAAGTACATGCCCTCAAAGCGTGACCAGTAGGTCTCCTTGAAACGCTCAGGATCGCCCCAGATGCCGCGAAGCATCGAAGGCCATGGCTCGGTCAGCACGAGCAGACCGGCGTGGCCGTTGCCTAGCTCGTTGCCTTCGTCGTCGAGAATCTTGGCCTCGATGCCTGGCAGTGGAACCTGTGCCGAACCTGGCTTGAGGGTGGTGACGCCAGGAAGAGGTGAGACCATGATGGCGCCGGTCTCGGTCTGCCACCAGGTGTCGACAATCGGGGCGTGGCCGCCACCGATGACCTTGCGGTACCACATCCATGCTTCTGGGTTGATTGGCTCGCCAACCGAACCGAGCACGCGAATGGTGCCCAGGTTGTACTGGCCAGGAATCGAGCTGCCCATCTTCATGAACGAGCGAATCGCGGTTGGCGCGGTGTAAAGAATGGTCACGCCATACTTCTGCACGATGCTCCACCAGCGGCCCCAGTCAGGCGCGTCTGGCGTGCCCTCGTAGATGACCTGGCTCGCACCGTTGGCCAGTGGGCCGTATGCCACGTATGAGTGGCCGGTGATCCAGCCCACGTCGGCGGTGCACCAGTAGATGTCGTTCTCTGGGTGCAGGTCGAACACGTTGCGGTGGGTGTAGCTGGCCTGAGTCAGGTAGCCACCGCTGGTGTGCAGGATGCCCTTTGGCTTGCCGGTGGTGCCCGAGGTGTAAAGGATGAACAGCGGGTGCTCGGCGTTGAACGGCTTGGCCTCGTGCTCGTCGCTTGCCTCTGCTAGTGCGAGGTTCCAGTCGATGTCGCGACCCTCGGTCCATGCGACGTCTTGGTTGGTGCGGCGCACGACAAGAACGTTCTGAACCGATGGGCACTTGTCGCCGGCGAGGGCCTCGTCGACGGCAGGCTTGAGCGCGCTGGCCTTGCCCTTGCGGTATCCGCCGTCGGCGGTGATGACCACCTTGGCCTGGGCGTCGTCGATGCGGCTCGAGAGCGAGTCGGCGCTGAAGCCACCGAAGACCACCGAGTGCACGGCGCCAATGCGGGCCACTGCCTGCATTGCGATTACGGCCTCAGGAATCATCGGCAGGTAAATTGCTACGCGGTCGCCGGCTTTGACGCCCATCTGGGTCAGAACGTTTGCGGCCTTCTTGACCTCGCGGGTCAGCTCGGCATAGGTGATCTCGCGGCTGTCGCCTGGCTCACCCTCGAAGTAGATCGCGACGCGGTCGCCGTTGCCAGCCTCAACGTGGCGGTCGAGGCAGTTGTAGCTGATGTTCAGCTCGCCATCGTGGAACCACTTGGCGAATGGTGCGTTGCTCCAGTCGAGCACCTGGGTGAATGGCTTGTGCCAGTGCAGGTTCTTGGCCTGCTTCGCCCAGAAGCCGAGACGGTCGGTCTTCGCTTCTTCATATAGCGAAGCCTGAGCAATCGCGTTCTTGCTGAATTCTGCGTTAGGCGCGAAGTGGCGCTCTTCGTGCAGAAGATTGTCGATCTCGTGATCGGCTGACATCATTGTCCTCCAAATTGGGCTACGAACCTTTGGTAATACTGCCACAAAAAACCGAACGAATTTCTGGATTGGCTCGCGCGGAAAACCGCGTGTTTTGGGGCAAGTCGCGGTGGTAGGAAAGCCTGAACTGGGGTAATTGGCGCAAATATGGCGATATTTCTTGGGAAAACCCTTAATTTCAACGAAATTACGTAGGTGCTGGGAATGTATTTCGTTACAAATCGTTTACTATTACTGAGTCAGCTTTGTCTGACCTGCGGCACCTAATTCCCCCCAATTGGTGCCGCCCGGCCCCAGGATCTCCCCCCAGAACCTGGGGCCCCCTAATTTAACCGGGCATCATTTGTCGGCACGCCTTGCGGGCAGAAAACCAGCTGAGCGAGAGTTATCCACCGATTCGCTCAGCGCCCCGAAAATATCCTTGTGGCCATGCCAGATTTTTCGCATGTTGCCAATCGCCTTCCCCGTCGGTCTAAGCGCGCTGCTGGTCGAAGCAGGCGTGACAGACCTACTGCTATCCGGCGCTGGGGTCTGCCAGGTGGTGCGTGACGGGCGACTCGAGACCCGGTCAAACCCGTATGTAGACGAACGCGAAGCGGATCGAATCGCCGTTCAGCTCATCGCCGCGGGTGGTCGCCAACTCGATGCAGCCCATCCTTTTGCCGATGTCGTTTTGGGTGATTTCCGTGTGCATGCGGCGCTCAAATCGGACTGTTCCAAGCAGACTCAGGTATCCATACGCAACCTCGGCCAACGCCCACCTGCATTAGATGCTTTACAAGGCTTGGGGATGTTCGATGAACGTGTCGGTGCTGCGCTAAAACAACTGATCGAGCAGCGGCACAACTTTCTGATTTCCGGTCCGACCGGCTCGGGCAAGACCAGCCTGCTGCGCGCGATGCTCGGCCATGCTGGCGCGGAGCGCATCATGACTATCGAAGACATCCCAGAACTGCGACTTGGCGGGGTCGCCGTAGAGCTTCTAACCCGTCGGGCAAACAGCGAAGGCGCTGGCGAGATAACCATGGATCGTTTGCTGGTTGAAGCCCTGCGCATGCGACCCGATCGTTTAGTGGTGGGTGAGCTGCGCGCGAACGAGTTGCTGGTGCTGCTCCAGGCGATGAACTCCGGGCACCAGGGTGCGGGTGCAACGATTCACGCCAACAATCTCGAGGCCGTCCCAAATCGAATGCGCGGTATCGCCGCCGGGTGCGGACTCGGGTTTGCCGAGCTGGATGCACTGGCTGCATCGGCATTCGATTGGGTAATTCAACTCGACCTGATTGGCGGCATCAGGCGAGTGGTCGGTGTGGGGCGGTTCGTCCTTAGCGATCGCGGCAGGTTGATTGTTGAAGCGGTATCGCTATGAGGTCGGCAATGGCTCTGCGCGAACTCAGTTCCCTGCTAGAGGCCGGTTTGCCTACCGCGCGGGCAGTTGAGCAATTGAAACCGGTGTTTGCGGAATTGCCCCAAGACGAAAGAGACGCGTTGCAGCGCCGGATTGATTATTCGATCGAGCTGGGTCTGCCTTTGGTGGAAACCCTGTCGGGAATGGCAGTCCGCGCCGAGCAACGAACTGAACTAGCCCGCGAGCTTGAGAGTGCATTCGCTGCACCTAAGGCAACCGCCAGGCTGATGCTGTGGTTGCCCCTGCTTTCTCTTGGCGTGGCACAGCTGGCCGGGCTGCGTCCGCTTGAAACCCTAGCTGGCAATGGCTTGGCTCAGGCTTCTCTCGGAGCGGGCGGGCTGTTGCTGGCGATCGGCTGGTTTGCGATGAAGCGCATGGTCGAAAAGCGCCAACCGAATGACATCGACGACGCCGAACTGTTCGATCTTTTTGCCGACACCCTTCGTTCCGGGCTTTCAACGAAGGAGTGCTTCGAGTTAGCGGCGACTCACTCGGTTTCGGTCGCCTCGACGTGGCAGTTCGCAGAAGCCAAGCGTTTGATCGACTTTGCATTTGTGAATGGCGTTCGCCTTAGATCCCTGTTGCTGGCGACAGCTTCGGCCCACCGGGCAAGCCAACGAGCGCAACAAATAACCGCGATAGAGCGCCTCTCGGTGCAGTTGATGATTCCTCTTGGGCTGGTTGTTCTTCCGGCGTTCGTGCTCATCGGGGTGTTGCCCGTCGCGATCGGGATGATGTCGCGTGGCTAGCGAGAACGAGCCTAAGAGTGCGAGTGGCGGGGATAGTCGTCCGAAAGTTTGGGGGCAGAAGAAAGAAGGAACGAATGACAAGAATCGACTTGAAGTCGGAAACCGGAGCTGCCACGGCCGAGTACGCAATCGCCACCATGGCGGCTGTCGGATTCGCAGGGTTACTCGTGGTGATTATGCGCAGCGACGAAATTCGCACCGTGCTTTTTGACCTAGTCAAGAGCGCGCTCACGTTTACGAATCCGAATGCTACGACGGAATAAGAAGGGCGGCAGTCGCTGTAAATTTGGGTGCGATTGGCATTCCGAACTTGGAGCGGTGGCCGCAGAACTTGCCGTCGCGCTGCCTGTCGTCACGATGTTGATTGCCATACTCGCTTCGGTGACGTCCGGTCAGTTGCAGCGCATTGAGCTTGCGGTCGTGGCCAGTCAGGCTGCTCGGGCGTCGGCGATCGGCGAGGGTTTTGTGCCACCCGCGGGGATCACGGTCGTCGAAGCCACCGGCACGGCAAGCCTGAGGTGTGTTCAGGCTCGGCGCGAATTGCGCATCCCGGTGCTCAATAAAGCGATTGCGCTCGGCGAAACATCTTGTTCCAAAGGTCTTGGTTCTTGAGCGGGGTCGCTCTGAGCCTGGGCCTGCTCGGCTCAATGACGGCCCTCACTCTGGGTGCCGCCGTTGTTGGCGAGGTGCTGGTCGAACAGGTGCGGCTGCAGAGCAGCGCCGACCAGATTGCCCTGCTAGCCGAAGACTCACAACGCGGTTTGGTGACCGGTTTCCCCTGCGAGCTGGCGTTGCGCACGGCAGATCGATTTGGGGTGCAACTTGACACGTGTCGTATTCTCAACAGCGAGGCATGGATTGCGCTTTCGACAGTACGTATGGGTATAGTCATCAACGCAAGGGCGCACGCCGGATCCTGACTCGCCCTCAGAAACACATATAAAGGAGAGCAATTGGCAAACAGCCGAAAGCTGGTCATCGTTGAGTCGCCTGCAAAGGCCAAGACGATTGGCAAATACCTTGGCGGCGACTTCGAGGTCTTGGCCTCGGTCGGTCACATCCGCGATCTGAGCGAGCCGAGCGACGTTCCTACTGAGGCGCGCAAGAACGCATACATAAAGCAGTATGCGGTCGATGTCGAGAACAACTTTGCGCCGATGTATTCGATCCAGGCTGGCAAGTCAAAGACCGTTTCCGACTTGAAGAAGGCTCTGGCTTCGGCCGATGAGCTATATCTGGCTACCGATGAAGACCGCGAGGGCGAGGCCATCGCCTGGCACCTGTTGCAACTGCTCAAGCCAAAGGTTCCGGTCAAGCGAATGGTGTTCCACGAGATCACCAAGGAGGCCATCCAGGCCGCCCTCGAGAACACCCGAGAAATCGACCAGGACCTCGTCTCGGCCCAGGAGACCCGTCGAATCGTAGACCGTCTGTTCGGCTATGCAATCAGCCCAGTCCTTTGGCGCAAGGTCAACCGCGGCCTGAGTGCGGGCCGCGTGCAGTCACCGGCAACCCGCCTAATCGTTGAGCGTGAACGTGAGCGCATGGCCTTCGTCACCGCCGAATACAGCGACGTCAAGGCAACCTTTAGCCCAGGCGTAGCCGGCGAACCAAATTTCGAAGCGAAGCTGCTTACGGTCGACGCCAAGCGCATCGCAACCGGCGAGAGCTTTGACGACAACGGCAAGTTGATTGCCGATGTGCTGCTACTGGATGCCGCTGCCGCTGAGGCGCTCGCCGAGGCTGCCGGCAAGCCTGGCGTGAGCATCAAGGTCAGCTCGGTCGAAGCAAAGCCGAGCACACGTCGCCCGGCTGCGCCATTCACAACCTCGACGCTTCAGCAGGAGGCATCGCGCAAGCTGCGAATGTCGGCAAAGCAGACCATGGATACGGCACAGTCGCTGTACCAGGACGGTTACATCACCTACATGCGCACCGACTCGCCAACCCTTTCGGGTCAGGCGATCAACGCTGCACGCAAGCAGGCCAGCGAGATGTTCGGCGCCGAGCTGGTTTCAGACGCACCACGCGTGTATCAGGGCAAGAACAAAAACGCTCAAGAGGCACACGAAGCTATCCGCCCTGCCGGTGAGGTATTCCGTCGTCCGAGCGAATTGGCCAGCGTGCTGCACGGCCGGGCATACGAACTTTATGACCTGATCTGGAAGCGCACCGTGGCATCGCAGATGCTCGACGCGAAGGTGTCGACGACGACGGTTCGCATCGAAGTGACAGGTCTCGAGGGTGGTCGCAAGGCCGAGTTCACCGCATCGGGCACCATCGTCACCTTCCGAGGCTTCATGGCAGCCTATGAGGAAGGGCGCGACGAGCAGCGCAACGCCGAAGACCAGGACGACGACGAGAAGAAGTTGCCGACGCTAGAGGTCGGTCAGTCGTTGACCCTCGTCGAGGTGAACGCCAAAAAGCACTCGACAACTCCGCCGCCGCGCTACACCGACGCTTCTTTGGTCAAGGCCCTAGAAGAGGACGGCATCGGCCGACCTTCGACCTACGCCAGCATCATCTCGACCATCATCGGTAAGGGTTACGTTTCAAAGCGTGGCCAGGCACTCGTGCCGGAGTGGATTGCGTTCACCGTCACCCGCTTCCTCGAAGAGAACTTTGGCAGCCTGATCGATTACGACTTCACCGCACAAATGGAAGAGGACCTCGACCAAATTGCCGACGGCAAGCTCGACGGCAACAAGTGGCTCAAGGACTTCTTCTTCGGTGGTGAAGGTCAGGTCGGACTCGAACCGACCGTGCTGAACCTCGGCGACAGCGACCCGCGTGCCATCAACTCGATTCGCATCAGCGACGATGTCACCCTTCGCACAGGAAAGTACGGCCCATACCTAGAGGTTGCCGGCACGCCGGGCGTCGATGGATTCGATGAGAACGGTCGCCGCATCGTCAACATTCCTGAGGGTCTGGCGCCAGACGAGCTGACCCACGACAAGGCCGTAGAGCTGATCAACGCGCCGGTCGCCGTCGACCGCGTTATCGGTGCAGACCCAGCCACCGGATTCGACATCGTCTTCAAGGATGGCCGCTACGGTCCATACGTGTATCTCGATGACCCGAATGCCGCAAAGCCGAAGACCGCGTCGCTTTTCAAGACCATGGATGCGGCCACCCTCAGCCTCGAGCAAGCGGTCGAACTGCTTTCGCTGCCGCGCGAAGTTGGTGCTGACCCGGCCACCGGTGAACTGATCCTTGCTCAAAACGGTAAGTTCGGTCCATACCTGAGCAAGGGCAAGGATTCGCGAAAGCTGGACGACGAGAACCAGATTCTCAGCATCGACCTTGCCGGAGCTCTCGAGTTGTTTGCCCAGCCGAAGTATGGCGCTCGCCGCACAGCGAACACCCCACTTCGCGAGTTCGGTGAAGACCCAGCTAGCGGCTTGGCCGTTGTTGCCAAGACCGGACAGTTCGGAAACTACGTAACTGACGGCGTGATCAACGCGACCGTGCCGAAGGAAGACCCGCTGGATGAGATGAGCGCCGACCGCGCCTTCGAGCTGCTTGCGATTCGTCGCGAAAAGCTGGGCGTCGAACCTGGTCAGGCTCCACCTAAGGGCACCAAGGGTGGCAAGGTTGCCGGTCGCGTAGTCAAGCGCGGGGCAACCCGAAAGAGCAAGTAGCCGTGGCCGGGCTGTTCATCTCGGTCGAGGGCATCGACGGCGTCGGCAAGTCGACTCAGATCGGCATGCTCGCCGACTTCCTGGCCGCGAACGGTCGCGAGGTAGTTCGCACTCTAGAACCGGGTGGCACCGAACTCGGCCAAGAAATTCGCCACCTACTGTTGCACCGCAGAGGCGACGTTGCTCCACGCGCCGAGGCCCTGCTTTACGCGGCCGACCGAGCACACCACGTTGCGACCAAGGTGCGTCCGGCGCTTGAACGTGGCGATGTCGTCATCTCTGACCGCTACCTAGACTCATCGGTCGCCTACCAGGGCGCCGGCCGGGCTCTAGATGCCGCCGAGGTGCGCGCTATCTCGATGTTTGCCGTGCAAGACCTGTTGCCGCAGTTGACCATCCTGCTCGACTTGCCTGCCGAGCAGGCACTCGCTCGTCGAGCAAACACGGGCACCGAGCCTGATCGACTAGAGCGTGAAAAGGTCGAATTCTTTGAGGCAGTTCGTCAAGCATTCTTGGCGATGGCTGCTGCCGAGCCATCGCGCTGGTTGGTCATTGACGCAAACCAGACCCCCGAGGCCATGCAGTCCCAGATCCGCGACCGAGTCGTTCAGCTCCTAGGGTAGCCATGCAATATATCGAGGCGAATATCGGGGGAGTTTGGGCCGAGTTGCTCGGCCAAAACGAAGCCGTCGGTCAGCTGCAAGCTGCCGTCGCCAACCGAGCCGAGGGCGTGCATCACGCCTGGTTACTCACCGGCCCGCCTGGGTCAGGTCGATCGAACCTTGCCCACGCCTTTGCGCGGGCGCTCGTTTGCGAGCAGGAGGGCTGTGGAACCTGCCACTCCTGCCTGCTCGCGGCCAAGGGAACGCATCCTGACATCACCGTTTTGACTACCGACAAGATTGTCATCGGCATCGACGAGGTGCGCGCGCTGGTTTCGCAATCGCAGTTCGGTGGAACCATGAGCAAGTACCGCATCATGATCATCGAAGACGCCGACCGCATGGCCGAGCGCTCATCGAACGTGCTGCTGAAGGCTCTCGAGGAGCCACCGGCGGGCACCATCTGGTTGCTGTGCGCGCCGAGCGAGGCCGACATGCTGCCGACTATTCGTTCGCGCGTTCGTCGCGTCGGTCTCAAGGTGCCCTCGGTCAGCGAGGTTGCCAAGCTGCTTGTCGAGCGCGATGGAGTCGACCCAAAGATTGCCCAGCAGGTGGCTGCCGAGTCGCAGTCGCACATCGGTATGGCTCGCAGATTGGCAATCAGCAACGATGCCCGCAGCCGTCGCCGCGAGAGCCTGCTCGCTGCACTTCACATCAACACCGTCACCTCGGCGGTAAATGCATCGGCCCAATGGCTAGAAGTTGCCAAGAAAGACGCTGATGCGCTCACCGAGGAGCGCGACGCGAGCGAGCGCCGCGAGCTGCTCGAGACCCTGGGCGTTCAGGATGGCGACAACGTGCCGCCGAACCTGCGCACCGACATCAAGAACCTGGAGGAATCGCAAAAGCGTCGCGCGGCTCGCAGCCTTAGAGACGGCATCGATCGAATCATGGTCGACCTGCTCGCTCTTTATCGAGACGTGCTCACGATTCAACTCGCAACCGGCAGCCCGCTCGTGAACGAAGACCTGCGCAACGGCATCGAAGACGTTGCCAAGCGCTCGACGGCCGCGCAAACCATTGGCAAGCTCGACGCGATTCAACTGTGCCGCAGTCGACTGAGCACAAATGCTCGCGACATCGTTGCGCTCGACGCCCTAGCGGTTTCGCTCAGGACTACCAAGTGATTTCAGTCGCCAAGCGAATGAGTCTAAAACTAGTTGTCGCCACGGTTGCCGTCGCACTGCTAACAGGTTGCGCGAGCCTCTTCAGCCCGCAATCTGCGAGCGAGACCCCGGCAGTTGCCGCTACCAGTTCGAGCCTAATCCCAACGGGCATCAGCGCCGACTTGAAGAAGTTCTACACGCAGAAGGTCACCTGGAAGGCCTGCGCTAGCAACCGAGAATCCAAGTGCGGCACGGTTCTGGTTCCGATGAACTGGGTTAAGCCCGCTGCGGGAACTCTGAAGTTGGCCGTCGCCTGGAAGCACAGCGGCAATGCCAAGCCGAAGGGTTCGATCCTGTTCAATCCGGGTGGTCCGGGCGAGCCCGCGTACGACTGGGTAGCCAAGGAGGGCGCATCCGGCATCGGCACCGCAGCTCTGCGCAAGGCCTACAACATCGTCGCGTTCGACCCCCGAGGTGTCGGCCGCAGTCAGCCAAAGGTGAAGTGCCTCGATCCGAAAGGCATGGACGCACTGTTCTATGGCGACCAGACCTACCCGATTGGCTCAGCCGAAGACCTTGCCGATTCGCGAAAGCAAACCAAGGGATTCATCGATGCCTGCGTGAAGAACACCGGCGCCGGGATTGCGTTTGTGGATTCGACCTCGGCAGCCAGGGACATGGATGTGCTTCGCGTGGTCTTCGGCGATGCCAAGCTCAACTACCTGGGCTACTCCTACGGCAGTTACCTCGGCGCGATGTATGCCGGGCTGTTTCCAAGCCGAGTGGGGCACCTCGTCCTCGACGGAGCCCTCGACCCGACGCTCACCGATTACGAGCAGTCCTACGCCCAGCTAAAGGGCTTCGACTCGGCTCTGAAGGCATACCTGGCCGATTGCCTAGGTAACAGCGGATGCCCCTTCACGGGAACAGTCACTACTGCGCAGGTAAAGATCGCAGCTTGGATGCGGAGTCTTGAAACCACTCCGATTTCGGCGGGCAATGGCCGCAAGCTAACCGTTTGGTCTGCGCAAACGGGTTTGATCATGACGCTTTATTCCGACAGCTACTGGCAGTACGCCACCAACGCGTTTAACGAGGTGTTCACCAAGGGCACAGGCTCGCAGTTCATGTCACTCGCCGATTTCTACTATGGCCGCAACGCCGACGGCAGCTACCAGTCGAACCTGATGGAAGCCAACCTGGCAATCGCCTGCCTCGACTCGCGTAGCGCTTGGAATCCTACCGAGGTGGCTGCCGAGAACCAGCGCGTGATCGACGCGAGCACGGTCTTTGGTCGCTACTGGCAGAACGGTGCGCTCACCTGCTCGATGTGGCCGTATCCAGCTGCCAAGAAGCCCGCAAATCTGACCGCAAAGGGAGCGGCGCCGATCCTCGTCATCGGCACCACGAACGACCCTGCTACGCCATACAGTCAAGCTCAGGCCCTCGCCAAACTGCTTAAGTCGGGCGTTATGGTGACCTACAACGGTGAGGGTCACACGGCCTATGGGCGTTCTAATTCCTGCATCGCCAATACGGTCGACGACTACTTCATCAGCAATAAGGTGCCATCGGTCGATCCGCAGTGTTAGGCGGGCTTGCAATCGGTTGCGCCGGCCAAACAAGAACGTCCAAAAAACACTTGGTCACATTCAAATAACGAATGATTTTCTAGTTTCAACCTGACGATTTTGCGAGCCTGTTTTCGCTAGATTGACCGATGGAGCACGCTGTGCGCGCCCCGACCCGAGCAAAGGTGCCCGGGTATCAATTTGAACATTGGAGTTCAATGGGATCGACAGAACACGAGAGGGTTTGGGAAGAGACCCAAGCCTCTCCTGAGTTCCAAGCCCTGAAGCGCAAATTCCGTAACTTTGCATTCCCGCTTACGGCAGCCTTCTTGGTTTGGTACTTCGCATATGTACTACTAACCGCCTTCGCACGCCCTTGGGTGTCGCAAGAAATTGTTGAAGGCAGCCACATCAACATCGCCTTCATCCTTGGCGTTCTTCAGTTCGTCACCACCTTCTTGATTGCCTGGCTCTACGAGCGTCACTCAAGCAAGCACCTCGACGCAGCTGGCGAAGCAGTCAAGCACAAGGTTGAAAAGGAGCTCGGACTCTAATGAACATCGACTCAACTCAGCTGAGCTCAATCCTCTTCGTCTCGTTCGTTGCGGTAACTCTGTTCGTCGTTTGGCGTGCAAGCCGCAGCACCAAGAAAGCATCTGACTTCTACGACGGCGGCGCTTCGTTCTCGGGCTTCCAGAACGGTCTAGCAATCGCCGGTGACTACATGTCGGCCGCTTCGTTCCTCGGTATCGCAGGCACCATCGCGCTGTTCGGCTACGACGGCTTCCTGTACTCGATCGGCTTCCTGGTTGCTTGGCTCGTCGCCCTGCTTCTGATCGCTGAGCCACTGCGCAACTCGGGCCGCTTCACCATGGGTGACGTGCTCGCTTTCCGCATGCGTCAGCGCCCAGTTCGCACCGCGGCTGCCGTTTCGACCATCGTCGTTTCGATCTTCTACCTGCTCGCCCAGATGGTTGGTGCCGGTGCTCTGGTTTCGTTGCTTCTCGGTATTACCGACGCAAACACCAAGAACCTCATCGTCGTCGGCGTCGGCATCCTGATGATTCTTTATGTGACCATCGGTGGCATGAAGGGCACGACCTACGTGCAGATCATCAAGGCGTTCCTGCTTATGATCGGTGCAGCAATGCTGACCGTGATGGTGCTCTCGCAGTTCCACTTCAACATTGGTGAACTGCTCGGTGCTGCGGCTGAGAACAGCGGCAAGAAGGATGCGTTCCTACAGCCTGGTCTGAAGTTCGGTAAGGACGTATTCCTCGCAGACGGCGTGACCCTTGACGCAGCCAAGACCCTGCTTAGCCGTCTAGACCTGATCTCGTTGGGTATGGCTCTGGTTCTCGGAACCGCCGGCCTGCCACACATCCTGATCCGTTTCTACACCGTTCCTAACTCGAAGGCTGCCCGCAAGTCCGTCAACTGGGCAATCGGTAACATCGGTGCTTTCTACCTGATGACCATCGCCCTCGGCTTTGGTGCTGCTGCTCTCGTTAGCCGTATGGACTTGTTCCGTGGTTACAAGATGAACGAGGCCAAGACCTGTTTCATCGACAAGGACGGCAACGCCATCGCTAGTGACGCAGTCAACTGCTTCAACCTTGACAACATGAAGGACCTCGGCGACCTAAAGAAGTCGCTGGTTCCTGTTGACCCATCAGGCAACGTGGCAGCTCCGCTGCTCGCTGAGTTCCTCGGTGGCGGTCACGGTTCAGTTGGCGGTGCCGTCATGCTCGCCATTATCGGTGCAATCGCATTTGCGACCATCCTCGCCGTTGTTGCCGGTCTAACCCTGGCTTCGTCGTCGTCGCTGGCTCACGACCTCTACGCAAACGTAATCAAGCGCGGCAACGCCTCGCCTGAGAGCGAAGTAAAGGTTGCGAAGATCGCTGCAATCGCTATCGGTGCTGTCTCGATCGTTCTGGCCATCGGTGCCCAGACCCTCAACGTAGCGTTCCTCGTTGCCATCGCGTTCGCGATTGCTGCATCGGGTAACCTGCCTGCGGTTCTGTACACCATGTTCTGGAAGAAGTTCAACACTCGCGGAGCGGTATGGGCCATCTACGGTGGTCTGCTCAGCGCAATCGTGCTGTTGGCCTTCGGTCCAAACGTATCGGGCTTCGAGACCAGCTTCTTCAAGCTGAGCGAGATCGGCACCCGTTGGGACTGGTTCCCACTGGCTAACCCAGGTATTGTTTCGATCCCACTCGGATTCTTCTTCGGCTGGCTCGGAACCATCACCTCGAACGAAAAGAACGCTGCGAAGTATGCAGAGCTCGAAGTTCGTTCGCTCACCGGTGCTGCTATCGGCAAGGCCGTTCAGCACTAACAAGCACTAGAGAGAAACCCCGTCCGGTTGGGCGGGGTTTTTCTTTTGCCGGCGGCCTGAGGCGGCCATTGCGCGTGTGGTCTGTGGTTAGTGGAGCTCAACCAGGAGGATGCCGAAGATCGCAGCGAAGATGGCTGGCGTCACAAACTTTGACACGGCCAACCACTTTGCTGCACGCAGCATGCTCGCCACCGTGGCGCTGTCGTCGAGAGCGCGCAGGTCCTTGGCTGCCGCCTGAGCCTGGACCGAAGCCCAGAATTGGGCTAGCGATCCCAGGATTCCGCTGGCCAAAAGAATCAGAATGACGGCCAGACGAAGGGCCATCGACTGCTCGTGCAACGACCCAACGAGTGAGGCTGTCGTGATCAATAAGAACGTCGGCGCGAGCTGGCTAATGACCAGGGTCTGCCATGCCTTGTTCCACTGCAGGAATAGATCGCTCTGATTCATGTTTGTTCCTCTGGCTGTCGTCGATTAGGTGGGTGCATGAGCAAGAACAACAGGGCTCAGGAGTTTCTTTCGGTCAAATTCCGAAGGTTGCTCTCGGGTGCACCCGACGGCATTCCGCCTTGGCTCGATGTGGTCGCCGCCGGCGATGATTTCGGCCATTTTTCGCCACACGACGAGCCTTGGATCGTGC
This sequence comes from Actinomycetota bacterium, assembly GCA_041176265.1. Lineage (GTDB taxonomy): Bacteria > Actinomycetota > Actinomycetes > Actinomycetales > Microbacteriaceae > Rhodoluna. The sequence continues at coordinate 74,971 of JBEDDI010000004.1, read as the reverse complement.
ATGGCGATTTTTCGACTTTGGTCGGTGGAATCCGCGCGTTGATCCTGCAGGCGTTGCACCCAGCGACTTTGGCTGGTGTGGCACAGCACTCGCGTTACGAACAAGACCCACTCGGCCGCCTATCTGGAACTATTCGCTGGCTAACCGTTACGACGTTTGGTTCCAAGGCCGCCGTCGCGAGTGAGGCTGGGCGCGTGAACCGATTGCATGAGAGGGTGTCTGGCCAGGTTGAGTCACCCGACGGCGTGGCACGTGCTTATCGCGCCCAGGACGAAGATCTTCTAACTTGGGTGCACCTCGCGTTCAGTGAGGCCTTCCTGTCGGCTCACCTCGATGTCTCGAGCACACCTCTGCCCGGCGGGGCAGACGCCTACGTCGACAAGTGGCGCGTCTCGGCCGCCCCGCTCGGTTTGAAAGTCGATGACTTGCCAAGAACCAGGGCGGGCCTAAGTGAAGCACTAGCCGCATACGCCTCGGATGGACAACTGCGGTGTGACGACCACACGCGGCAGGTTCTGCACTTCATCGAGCGCCCTCCGCTGCCGGCTGCAGCAGGCCCGATTTATCGGCTTCTCTTTCTTGCAGCTGTTGCGAACCTTCCTTCGTGGGCTACCGAACTGACCGGTTATCGCATCAGAAACCGACGAGTCGTGATGGCTCTGACGGCATGGATGTTGCGCGCGATGCGGGCAGCCATTGGGCCAGAAAGCCCGATTGAGGATGCTGCCAAGGCGAGACTCATGAGAGCGCAAAGGGCAGCCGCTAACCGATAAACTTGACCGAGTTGCGGGTTCGCTCGCTTCGCCACCCTAGCTCAGTCGGTAGAGCAGCTCCCTCGTAAAGAGCAGGTCAGGAGTTCGATTCTCCTGGGTGGCTCGTCGGAGATCCGAAGGCAAACCCCGCCAGCAGAGAGCATCCAATGTTGTCGACCATCAAACGCAAGTCGCGCATGCTTCAGTTGCTCGGCCCTGCGATCGTTGCGGGCGTCGCATACCTAGACCCAGGAAACGTCGCCACCAACCTAGGCGCCGGTGCTGGCTATGGCTACTTACTTGTTTGGGTCATCGTGGCCGCCAACCTTGCCGCCTGGCTGGTTCAGTACCTTTCCTCCAAGCTCGGTCTAGTGACCGGCATGAGCCTGCCATCGATGATCGCCTACCGATTCGAGAAGCGGCCAGCGGTGCGCATCGCGTACTGGATTCAAGCCGAATTGGTCGCCATGGCAACCGACATCGCCGAGGTAATCGGCGGCGCGCTCGCGTTGAATCTGCTCTTCGGTGTCCCGCTGGTAGTTGGTGGCCTCATTACGGGCCTAATCTCCATGGGCCTTTTGGTCCTGCAATCTCGCGGGTTCCTGCGCAGCTTCGAATTTGTGATCTTCGGCATGGTCTTGATCACCGGTGCCGGCTTCGTTGCCGGTTTGTTCGTAGCTTCGCCATCGGGCAGCGAGATAGCCGCAGGTCTGATTCCGCGCTTCAGCGACCAAGGTTCGGTATTGCTCGCCGTGGGAATCCTGGGCGCCACCATCATGCCGCACGCTATCTATGCGCACTCGGCGTTGAGCCTCGATCGTTTCGGTTTGGCCGACTCACACGGTCGCCTGCGCGAGCTGATTCGCGCCACGCGCTGGGATGTCGCCGTCGCTATGGCAATCGCCGGCAGCATCAACTTGATTCTGCTTGCCCTAGGCGCTGAGACGCTTTTCGGAAAAACTACGGTTGATTCAATCCCTGGAGCTTTCGATGCGATTGGCGCGAATCTCGGCCACCCGATCGCGATCCTATTCGGCATTGGGCTGTTAGCCAGCGGCCTGGCCTCAACCTCGGTCGGCACCTACGCCGGCAGCGTCATCATGCAGGGTTTGCTCAAGCGCAAGACCTCGCCGCTGGTTCGCCGCCTTGTCACGCTCGTCCCAGCGCTGCTCGTCATCTGGAGCGGCGTAAGCCCAACCCAGGCTTTGGTTTTCAGTCAGGTTGCGCTCAGCTTTGGAATCCCGTTCGCGGTGTTTCCTCTGGTTCGATACACGAGCGATGCGCACCTGATGGGGCGTCAGGTAAATCGCCGACTCACCAAGTTTCTAGGCTACGGACTAGCCATCGCCCTGACCGGTCTCAACGCCTATCTGATTGCCCTCAGTTTGCTGGGTTAGCGCCCCTCGACAAATAGACTTCACACGTGAGAATCCGAGCCAAGGCAGCAGCGCGACTCGCCGAAAAAGGCGCATCGCCAGCTCAGGTTATTTCGCTCGCGTATGCCATTGGAATTCTTGTTGGCACGACGCTGCTGATGCTACCCATTTCTAAAGTCGGCGCTGGCGGGGCGTCGCTGATCGAAGCTGCCTTTACGACGGTTTCGGCTCTGTGCGTCACAGGTCTTGCAATCGTAGACACCGCAACCTACTGGACAGGTTTTGGCCAAGCGGTAATTTTGGGCGAAATTGCCATCGGTGGCTTTGGAATCATGGCGGTCTCGACCCTCGTGGGAGTATTTTTCGCCAATAAGATCGGCCTAAAAGCTCGCATGAACGCCGCCAACGAGTCAGGTATGGCTGGGCTAGGAAGCATGCGAAGCATCATTCGCCGTGTATTTCTAACCACCGTGGGCATCGAGTTGGCCGTGGGCATGATGCTCTTTGTGAGGTTCTTTTTCGGTCACGACTATGACTTCGGAAAGTCAGTTTGGCACGCCACCTTCCACTCAATTTCGGCTTTTAACAATGCCGGCTTCGCGCTCTATTCAGACAGCCTGATGGGTTTTGTTGACGACCCGTTCATTCAACTACCGGTGAACTCGGCCGTTATCCTCGGTGGTCTGGGTTTTCCGGTCGTTCTCGAGATCGGGCGAGCCATCAGGCACCGCCTTTCCGCTCGTGAAGGCTTTTCGCAGGCCCCCCGAACATTGGCCGGCGTGGCCCGTCGCGCGTTTTTGTGGTCTCTCAATTCGCGTGTAATTCTGACCGCAACTGCAGTTTTTGTGTTCCTGCCTACGCTATTTTTCGCTGCTGTGGAGTGGAACAACCCTGGAACACTAGCTGGATTGAGCGACGGCTCGAAATGGCTCAATGCTTTCTCGATGGCAGTTCAACCTCGCACGGCAGGATTTAACTCTGTCGATCTGTCGCAGGCGCACGCGTCTTCGTGGCTAGCCATGGACATTCTGATGTTCGTCGGTGGCGCTTCGGCTTCAACCGCAGGCGGTATCAAGCTCGGAACGGCTGCCGTGCTGTTTTTCATTGTCTGGACCGAGATTCGCGGTGAGACTGCTGTCAACATCGGCAATCGACGTCTACCTCGTTCGATCCAACGCCAAGCCCTAACAATCGTCCTCCTCTCGGGCTTGGTGGTTGCGGTAGCTACCTTTGCCATTATGTTGATGACCGATTTTGGGCTTGATCGAATCGTCTTCGAGGTTATCTCCGCCTTCGCCACTGTCGGATTGAGCACAGGGATCACTGCGCAATTGCCGGCTGCCTCGCTCATCATCTTGATGCTGCTTATGTTCATAGGCCGTGTCGGCCCGGTTGTCGTGGCATCGGCCTTGGCCAACCGATACGCTCAAAAGCACTTCGAATATCCAAAGGAGAAGCCACTAATTGGTTAAGAGGCTAAAGACCCGCAGCGCGACGTCGGGTAACGCTAAGGCGACCACAGTAGCCGTAATCGGACTGGGCCGATTCGGCAGTGCTCTAGCCATTGAGCTGATGGCTCAGGGGCGCGAAGTGCTTGGCATCGACTCGGACGAGGGCTTGGTTCAGGACCACGCAAATCTGCTCACGCATGTGGTCAAGGCAGACTGCACGAGTGAGGCAGCGCTCAACGAGTTGGGCATCACGGACTTCGACTCTGTCGTAGTGGCGATTGGTAGCGACGTAGAGTCGAGCATTCTCTGTTGCTCGATCCTGATCGGTCTCGGCATCGAAGACCTTTGGGCAAAGAGCACGTCTGTGCCACACGGTCGAATCTTGAAGCAGCTTGGCGTACAGCACGTTGTGTTCCCAGAGAGCGACATGGGCAAGCGCATCGCTCACCAGGTGGGCGGTGACCAGCTTGATTACGTCGAGATTGACGAAAAATTCGTCATGGCACGCACTAAGGCCTCGCCGACCTTTGCCGGCAAGTCACTGCGCGATCTGCAATTCCGGGCGGCATTTGGCATCATCGTGGTCGCGACCAGCAATGCCGGCGCCGACTACGTGCCGGCGACGCCAGAGACTGTGCTGCAAAACGGCGACGAGATCATCATCGCGGGCCCGAAGCGCGAGCTCGAGGCGTTCTGCAAGCTCTAGCGACCCTCTAGGTACATCGCCAGAACGTACTTAGAAACCTTGGCGTAGAACTCGTCTGCGGTTAAGCCGTAGTTGGCCTGAATGGCGTTATCGAAGTCTTTGGTGCGCAGGTCGTTCATGAACGTCTTGTACGTGTCCATGCCCTTCACAGCGACCAGGGCCTCGGTGGCCAGCGCGCCCATGTAATACGACACGTGCGCGATCATCCACTTTGAATCCGGCGATGGTGGTGCTCCACGTTTGTAGGTGTAGCGGAAGCAGTCTGCGATCTTCTCGACAGTAGGCGTGCTAAGCGGGCAGAGGTCTTGTTCCGCCCAGCCGCGCGAATCGGCATTCACGACCTCATCGAGGGTCGACGGCACGGTTGCTCCGTTCCAAACTCCAAGTGCTCCACCGAAGTAGGCGGCGCCGCCCTCGATCCACCAGTTGGGGTAGGTGTCCATCTGGCCAAGGCTGGCCTGCACCCAGTGCGTGTACTCATGTGGGGTGGTCTGCTTGTTCTTGACGTAGTCGCTGCCCTTGCCGAGGCACTGGTTGAAGAATGGCTCGCCGCGTTGATTATTCGTCGCCTGGGCCGAGCTGCACCAAGGCAGGTCTCGTTGAATCATCTTGCTTACCGGACCCCATTCACCGACCGGGCAAAACGCCGCCTGCTGGCAAAACGCTGAGTCAACCCAAGCCAGGTCGGCCTCGGTGTAATAACCGATGTATGCCGTCTTCGGCAGGAACAGATCGGCCCAGAAGCTAGCGGTACGTTTGAGGCCGGCTCGCTCCGAGTCGACGCGCTCGGCAGTCAATGATGGGCCGGCTATCACGGTGACGTTTGGGTTAACTGCCGGCATACTCTGCACGACTTTGGTCACCTCGGCAAAGGCGGCTTGGCGAACGCGCTTGGTGTCTAGGTTGTCGAAGCTGAGCGGCTGCGATGACGTATCCGGAACAAGCACGGGCGGCTTCGTCGTCGCGCGCACTCGCACACCCTTGTTCCAAACCAGCTTCTTGCCCGACTTCACGCACGAGTACTTGATGCTCTTGATTGTTTGGGTAGCGCCTTTCTTCGTGCACGAAGCCCCGGGTTTGGCGATCGCGGCGGCACTCGCCGCCATCGGTTGAGTTGTCGCTCCAAGAAGAAGTGCAATTCCAAGCAGGATCGCGATTGCGCCGCGAACCAGTCGACGGATCGTCACTTTGCATCCTTCCGTCGCAGGGGTGGAACGAGAGCCCAGAGGATTGCACAGGCGTCGATGGCTTCCTGGCTCAGGGCGGCCGCGGTGGGGGACAGCAGGCCAAATGCGCCAGCGAGCATCGCGATGACCGACAGGCTAACGCCGACCAGTGCTGCCTGCTTGGCCCGACGCATTGCCCCCTTGGCGACCGCAATAGCGCTGGAGAGGTGGTCGATCGAGTCCTCGATGATCACGACATCGGCCGCCTCGCTGGCTGCGGTCGCACCGCGGGCACCCATGGCAACGCCGACGTGGGCGGCGGCCAGCGCAGGAGCGTCGTTGATGCCGTCACCGACAGCGATAACGGTTCCCGTGCCGCCGCGACTCATCAACTCGTGAACCAGATCCAACTTGTCCGCCGGTGTTGCCTCGGCAAGCACGCGGTCGATTCCAACGGTTTTGGCAACCTGTTCTGCCGTCGAACGACGATCGCCCGTGGCCATCCAGATTTCGGCAACACCCTGAGCGTGGAGCGCGTCCACGGTTTGTTTGGCTTCGTTTCGCACCGGGTCTTGCAGCGTGACGATTCCGACGAGCGAACCATCGAACTCGACCGCCACCAAAAGCGATGTTCCGTCGTCGAGGATCTGAGAGTTCGCCCAGTCGGGAAGGTCGCCAGTTGGCTGTCCGACGCGCACGCGAATTCCGTCGACGGATCCCTCAAGCCCGTGGCCGTGCACCTCGGCGGTGTCGCTTGGGCGGCTTAGCTCGAGGTCTCGATCCTGAGCGGCCGCAACCACTGCTCTAGCAACCACGTGAGGACTCGCAAGTTCAAGGGATGCCGCGGCTCGCAGCACACCCACCTCGTCGTAGCCCGGCGCGACCAAGATTGAGTCAACGCTTGGGCCACCGTGGGTGAGTGTCCCCGTTTTGTCGAGAATCACGAATTTTGCGCGGGCGAGCGATTCGAGCGACTGCCCGCCCTTGACTATCGAGCCGGTCGCAGCCGAACGGCTCATGCCCGCGATGATCGCGATAGGCACGGCCAGGATGAGTGGGCAAGGGGTAGCGGCCACGATCACGGCAACAGCGTTACGCGGATCGCCCGAAACTATCCAGGTTGTCGCAGCGAGCGCCAAAGCGAAAGGCACAAACCACAGCGCCCAGCGGTTGGCAAGCCGAACTCCGTTGGCCGAATCCGCGCTAGATTCGGCAACCAGGCGAACCAGAGCCGAATAGGTTGAGTCGGCCTCGCTGCTGGTCGTGGTCAGCTCAATCGAGCTGCCGGCATTGACCACGCCCGACGCCACCTCGTCGCCAGCGTTGACCTCGCGAGGTAGCGGCTCACCAGTGAGCGCGCTCTCGTCAAAGCTCCCTCGGCTAAGCGCTTGACCGTCCAGCGGCACAATCTCCCCGGATCGCACAAGTATTCGGCTGCCCACGGCAACCTGCGCCAGGGCCACATCCGAGACGCGATCGGATGCGTCCACCACGTGCGCAAAACGCGGGGCGCGATCCAGCAGTGCTGCAAGGCGTCCGTTTGCCCGACCCTGAGCCCAGCGCTCGAGCGAGCGACCCGTGGCCAGCATCACCGTGATCACGGCCGCGGCCAACCATTCCTCGACCAAAGCAGATGCCACGATGGCGAGCAGCGCGAGCGCATCCGATCCGAACTCGCGATGGCGAATGGCTTGAATGACAAGCGCGAGGGCGAGCGCAAAGCCGATGGCGGCGGCCGCAACCAAAGCCCAGAACTGGTCGAGCCCCCAACCGACCGCGAGCAGCGCGAGGCTCGCACCCAGGATTAGGTAGTCATTGCGCAATTTTTGGCCCACATAAAAAGTCTGCCATCAGACTTAGACTCAAGGCATGAGCAAGCACGTCGAACACACGACCCCAATCATTCAATTCTTGGGTGCGGCCGGCACCGTTACGGGCAGCCGCTTCTTGCTCGAGCACGATGGCGTGCGCGTTTTGGTTGACTGTGGCATGTTCCAGGGCCTCAAAGAACTTCGCCTGAAGAACTGGAACCCTCTAGCCGTTGACCCAGCAAGCATCGATGCCGTTGTTCTCACGCACGCTCATCTCGATCACTGTGGCTATCTGCCCAAGCTGGTTAAGGATGGCTTCTCTGGCAGCATTCACGCGACGCCATACAGCTGCAAGCTCGTCGATGTGATCCTGCGCGACTCGGCTCGCCTGCAGACCGAGGATGCCAAGTTCGCCCAGCGCCACGGGTTCTCGAAGCACAACCCCGCTCTCGCGCTTTACAACGAACAGGATGCAGATAAAGCCATCAACAAGCTGCGGCCAGAGGAGTTCGGCACTCGCGTCGAGGTGGCTCGCGAGACCTTTGTAACCTGGCATCCAGCGGGGCACATCCTTGGCGCAGCTTTTGTCGAGGTCGAGTTTTTCGGCAAGCGTCTGCTATTCACTGGCGACCTAGGGCGAGACGAGCACCCGCTGCTGGCAGCGCCTGGCAATATTCCGACTGGCCATTGGGACGCGATCGTGACCGAGTCAACCTATGGTGACCGTGAGCACGAGCCTCAGACCACCGACTTCGAAACCGCTATCAACAAGACCATCGCCCGTGGTGGCTCGGTGCTGATTCCGGCATTCGCAGTCGACCGCACCGAAGTGATTCTGGTTCGCCTTCGTGAACTTGTCGAGCAGGGCCGCATTCCGGCCGTGCCGATCTATGCCGATTCGCCGATGGCGCTTCGTGCTCTGAGCTTCTATCGCGACGCCATCAACAATGATTCGCCCGAGATCCGCGACGAAATCGTCAAAGAGTGGAAGGGTCGCGATCCTTTCGACGCGGGCAGCCTAACCGAGCTAATGACCGTCGAGGAGTCGAAGTCGATCAATAACCCCGACGGCCCTTGCATCATCATTTCGGCTAGCGGCATGGCCACCGGCGGTCGCGTGGTGCATCACCTCGCGGGCATGCTGCCGAATCCAAAGCACACGGTCATCCTGGTTGGCTACCAGGCGCTTGGAACCCGCGGTCGTCGACTCGCCAATGGTGAAACCGAGATCAAGATGCACGGCGAATTCGTTCCTGTGCGCGCCTCCATCGAGCAGATTCAGTCGTTCTCTGTGCACGCCGATGTGAACGAACTCATGGATTGGCTTCGCAGTTCGAGCGACGAGCCGGGCAAGGTCTTCGTTGTGCATGGCGAGGCCGGTGTGGCCGAATCGCTGCGTGACCGCATCAAGTCGCAGCTCGGCTGGAAGGCCGTGGCTCCGATGGACGGCCAGATCTTCGAGCTCTAGAGCTCGCTTCGTGCGCTAGCTCTGGTTTTTCTTGCCGTTGGGGTTCGACTTCTTTAGTTCGGCGCGGCCAGCAATGCCAGCCCAAAATAGGCCGGCTGCGGTCACCAGGCCACCTAGAACGCCAAGCCAAGGCAGACCCGTGGCGGCAGCCACCGCCGCGAGCATCGAACCAATCGTGGTTGCCGTTAGCTGAATGAACAGGAAGCGCACGAAGGCGCGAACGGCGTAGGTGGTTCGGTTGGATGCCTTCTCGATTCGCTCGAGAACATCAAGAATCTCTTTGTCGCTCATGGTCGCCCTTCCCATCATTGATTGCCTCCAACTTTAGACTTGAGGGCATGCCAAGCCAACGAATCAACCGCGTATTCGCGGGCACAATCACGTTCGTTGCGCTGCTTGCGACGGCTTCATCGGCGTTCGCGGCACCAAGCCCTAGCCCCGTTCCAACCGCGACAGCAAGCCCTGGAATTGCGATCGGCGAACCCAATCCGTCGAGCCCGACGCCAACTGCTACACCTACGCCAACCCCCAAGCCATACCCGACGCCGGCTGCGCCTTGCAGTGCCGCATCCGTGACCAAGTCGAGGGACCTCGGCCAGCTATACGCATACGCGATCGACGCCCAGACGGGTCGCACTTTGCTCGACATCCGCGGTGCCGAACAAACCCCAAGCGCGAGCGTGCTGAAGGTGGTTACCGCCGCGATGGCGATGAACTACCTGCCGGTCGATTACACGGCCAAGACCAGCGTTTACTCGCTGCCGAGTGAACCTGGAACCCTCATCTTGGTTGGCGGTGGCGACCACACGCTCTCGGCGATGACCGGAGCAAGCTTCACCACATACCCAAAGCCCGCCCGCCTCGAGATGCTAGCCTCCAAGGTGCTGCAGACCTGGACCAGCGACGTCGAGGTGAACAAGATCGTCCTCGTCGATAACTTCTTCGCTGGACCGAATTACACGACCGCCTGGAAGGCCAGCGATCGCACCAACGGCTATGTTTCGCTCATCACCTCGCTGCAGATCGATTCCGACCGTGCGAACCCCGATCTTTCGTCGACGGCATACTCGGGCTACCGCAGCACCGACCCCGTGATGCGGGCGGGCAAGGCCTTCAAGGATGCGCTAGGCGGGTTGGCGCCGTCGGCCAAGCTGGTGGCAGGAAACCTTCCGACCGGCGCCAAGCTGGTTGCCCAAGTTGCCTCGCAGCCCATTACGACCTGGCTAGACCACGCGCTTACCTACAGTGACAACACCGAAACCGAGTTCATCGCTCGTCACGCCGTGAAGGCAGCGGGCATGCCGGCCAGTTTCGCGTCGATCCAACGTGCAGCAACCGGAGCGCTCAAGGCTCAGGGCATCGATCCGACCGGGCTCGTGATGAAGGACGGCTCGGGCCTTGCTCAGGGCAACCGCGTCACGGCCAAGCTGATTGCACAGATCATGGCCGGCGTCGCGACATCTGGTTCGTCGCTAGCGCCAATGCTCGACTACCTCGCGGTTGCGGGCGAGTCGGGCACGCTCGCGGGCCGATTCAACGGCAATAGCGCGGCGGCAACCGGAAAGATCTTTGCCAAGTCGGGCTACATCCCGGGTCTCTACAGCCTCGCCGGCGTCGTCTACTCCAAAGACGGCGGGCGCATCGCCTTCGCTGCCTTTGCGCGATCGGGCTCGGGCAAGGTCGTGAATTACGCGGCAAGGCCGGCGCTCGATGCACTCGCTGCGCGCATTTACACCTGTGGCGTATCGCTGACCAAGTAAGCCCAATCGTCACCCGCTGGGTTGTTCGTTGCAAACGAATTCTGTGTTTGACTAGTGCCATGTCAGCAATGAGGCTTGAACATGATTTAGTTGGCGAAATCGCCATTCCCGCAGACGCGTACTGGGGCATCCACGCCGCACGCGCAGCCGAAAACTTTCCCATCAGCGGCGTGCCAATCGGCCACTATCGCAGCCTGATTCGCGCCCTCGCAACCGTCAAGCACGCAGCCGCGATTGCCAATCACAAGGTTGGCGAGCTCGACTCGGCGAAGCGCGATTTGATCGTGGCCGCATCGGTTGAGGTGGCTCAGGGCCAGTTCGACAGCCAGTTCATCGTCGATGCCATCCAGGGCGGTGCCGGCACCTCGACCAACATGAACGCCAACGAGGTTATCGCCAACCGTGCGCTCGAGCTCGGTGGCTGGGCCAAGGGTGACTACGACCACATTCACCCGCTCAACGACGTCAACATGTCGCAGTCGACCAACGACGTCTATCCGACCGCGCTCAAGTTGGCGCTAATCCTCGAGCTGCGCGAACTCATCACCGCGATGGAATACCTGCGCGCCGCGTTCAACGCCAAGGCCATCGAGTTCAAAGACATGATCAAGATGGGTCGTACGCAGCTGCAGGACGCAGTGCCGATGACCCTCGGTCAAGAGTTCGCTTCCTATGCCCGCATGATCATGGAAGACATCCAGCGCCTGCAGGAGGTGATCCCGCTGCTCTGCGAAATTAACCTCGGTGGCACCGCGATTGGCACCCAGCTGAATGCCCCGAGGGGCTATGCGGCGGCTGCCTGCGAGTCGCTAAGCGAATTGACGTCGATTCCTTTCGTCGTCGCTGCCGACATGGTTGAGGCAACGCAGGATGCCGGTGTCTTCGTAATGGTGTCGGGCGTGCTCAAGCGCGTTGCGGTCAAGCTATCGAAGACCTCGAACGATCTGCGCCTGCTTTCTAGCGGTCCGCGCGCCGGTCTCGGCGAAATCAACCTGCCGCCTCGCCAAGCGGGTTCGTCGATTATGCCTGGCAAGGTTAACCCGGTTATTCCTGAGGTCATGAACCAGATTGCCTTCGCGGTAATCGGCTACGACGTGACCGTGACCATGGCGGCCGAAGCTGGGCAGCTGCAACTGAACGCATTCGAGCCGATTATGTGCCGCGCGCTGATGATGGGAATCACTCAGCTACGCAACGGTTGCATGACCCTCGCCGATCGCTGCGTCACCGGCATCACGGCAAACGAACAGCGGATGCGCGACTCGGTTGAGCACTCGATTGGACTCGTGACGGCACTCGCGCCGACCATCGGTTACGAGCGGGCGACCTATGTGGCCAAGCGCGCTCTAGCGACGGGGCAATCCGTGCGTGAGGTGGTGCTCGGCGAGAGCATCATGAGTCAGGCCGACTTCGAGGAAATCCTCGGCGATGTCGACAAACTGACCGGAATCTAGAGTTCTGGATCGCTCTCGGCGAGCTTCTTCATAAGCGCTTCATCGCTCTTGCGACGCTCGCGTAACCAGACCACGCCGACACCGGCCAGCGAGCCAACCACAACAAAGCCGATGCCCCAAAGCAGGCCGACGTATTGTCCGTCGCCCGTGTCAGCTGCAACATCCTCTATTGCAACCGGAGTCTCGCCGGTAGTCATTGGCATGGCGGTGAGCATCACCAGCGGCTGGCAGCCCTCAGGTAGGTCTGTGTTGCCGCTGCGGGTGTAGCCGCTGTCGTTCTTAACCGTGAAATCGAAGCTGCCCTCTTGCGGGTGGCCGTCGGCGCTCACCAGACGCCAGGTCGCGGTGTACACGCCAGGCACGTCGATGTCGACCGGCACGGCTGCGGTTGCGCCAGAAACCTTGATGCAGGTCAGGCTGACCTGCTGCGGCTCTGCGGAATCCTTAGGCCCCGAGACCCAGATCTCGTTGCCGGCCATGTCGGCCATGTTCATGATGTCTTCGCTCGCCGTAACTGTGACGTCGAATGCTCCGGCGTCGACGGTCTCGCCTTCACCAGGTGTGGTGCCGGTTATGCCATCGTGGGCGAGCGCTGGGGTGCTAGCTGAAAGTGGCAACACGGACATGCCCAAGGCGACCAGAACCGATGCGATTTTGCGAGTTATGCTCATGCCTCAAGTCTATGGTTTAGTCGTTTCGCCTAGACTTTAGGGGCGGTTCAATCGTTGACCTGCAGGTAATTCGGAGCGGAATTTTGAGCGAGAACAAGCAAGGTTTTCAGTACTTCAAGCAGGTTGCTATCGGCGCACTTTCGGGGGCCGTCTTGCTCGCTCTGATCATTGGCGGAGCGAGCCTCTCGGGCGGCGCGTCAACCCAGATCGGCTCGCAGACCGACACGCCAACCGAGACCCAGTCGGCCTCGCCTAGCGCAAGTGCCACCTCGGCTCGCGCGTGCTCGGTCGCCGACCTGGCAACCGATCCACTTCTTGGTTCGCTTCAGGCAGTCGTGTTCAACCCGGCCACCGAAGAGATCCTGTTCGATCGCGGGGCAACGACTCCAGCGGCAACCGCATCCACAATGAAGGTTTTGACAGCAGCGGCGGCGCTTGCAACCCTCGGCCCTAACTACCGCATTGACACCCGCGTCTACACCGACCCGAACAACCCTGGCGTGGTTTACCTCGTCGGTGGTGGCGACCCAACTCTGTCGCGTCTTGGCCCAGGCCAGCAGAGCGTCTACAAAGATGCCCCAAAGCTTTCGACGCTCGCCAGCGCTGTCAATTCGCGCCTCTCGGGCACTCCGATCAAGCAGATCGTCGTCGATTCGAGCCTGTTCACTGGCGCCACTTGGGAGTCGAGCTGGGAACGCAGCGAACAGACGCAGGGCTACATGAGCGAGGTTTCTGCGTTGCAGGTTGACGGCGACCGCGACAACCCGCAGCAGGAGACCTCGAAGCGCAGCACGACCCCGTCGAAGCGCGCTGGCGCCTGGTTTAAGAAGGCGCTCGGCGCAATAGCGAGCACCGCGACCGTGATCGAGGGCAAGACGCCTGCCTCGGCAACCGAGATCGCCAAGGTTCAGTCGGCTCCGATTAGCAACTGGATCACGCACATGCTTCAGGTCTCTGACAACACTCAGGCCGAGGCACTGGCGCGTCTGGTTGCGCTCGACCAGGGCTACGACGGCTCGTTCAGCTCGATCGACCCGGCAATCAAGAAGGCGCTCGGCGTGACAGGCGTCGACTCGACCGGCCTGGTCATCAAGGATGGCTCAGGCCTTTCGAACTTCAACGCCGTACCACCGCTCTACCTGGCCAAGCTGTTCAAGGTCATCATGGCCGGCGGCAACGACTTCAACTGGATCATGCAGGGTCTGCCGGTAGCAGGCGAGAGCGGCTCGCTCGCGCAACGCTTCAAGGGTGACTTCGTTGATGCAAATGGCCACATCGCTGCCAAGACCGGTTGGATCAAGCGCGGCTACACGCTGGCCGGCGTCATTACCGCAAAGGACGGCACCAAGCTCACCTTCGCGATTTACGCCCTCGGCAACGTCAGCGACAACACCAAGTTGGCAATCGACGCACTGGCCACCGGTTTCTATCGATGCGGTAACCAGCTGAGCAACCAGTAGTCCGCAAAACCCCCAGAGCCTAGAATGTTCGTATCCGAACAATCTCGCTGCGATGCGGGTTTGCGACTCGATCAGACGAATCAAAGGACACGCAATGGCGCTAACTGAGCAAGAACTACTCGCTTCGGTTCCAACCGGCCTCTACATCGGCGGCAAGTGGGTCGAGGGCCACGGCGAAGGCCGTATTGCGGTCGAAGACCCAGCCACCGGCAAGATCCTTGCCGAGATTGCCAATGCCAACGCCGAGGACGCGCTGGCAGCGCTTAAGGCTGCCGACGACGTGCAGTCCAGCTGGGCCCGAGTCGCACCGCGCGAGCGCGGCGAGATCCTGCGTCGCACCTTCGAGCTCGTGCGTGCCCGATCGGAGGAATTCGCGACCCTGATCAGCCTTGAGATGGGCAAGCCTCTCGCCGAAGCTCGCGGCGAGGTCACCTACGGCAACGAGTTCCTGCGCTGGTTCAGCGAGGAGGCCGTTCGCATCTCGGGTCGCTATGGCAGCAACCCTGAAGGCACCGGCCGCATGCTGGTCACCCAGCGCCCTGTCGGCCCGGCTTTTGCTATTACCCCATGGAACTTCCCGCTAGCCATGGCCACCCGCAAGATCGGCCCTGCCATCGCTGCCGGTTGCACGATGGTGGTCAAGCCGGCCGAGCTGACCCCGCTGACGACCCTGCTCCTGGTCAAGACCATGGAGGAGGCTGGCCTGCCGGCCGGCGTCGTCAACGTCATCACCACCAGCACCTCGGCAGCAACCAGCGCGCCAGTCATCGCCGACTCGCGCCTGCGCAAGATCACCTTCACCGGTAGCACCCAGGTGGGCGTCAAGTTGCTCGAGCAGTCGGCCAAGCAGGTTCTGCGCACCTCGATGGAACTTGGCGGAAACGCGCCGTTCCTGGTCTTCGAGGACGCCGACATCGACGCAGCGGTAAACGGAGCAATGCTCGCCAAGATGCGCAACATCGGTCAGGCCTGCACCGCCGCAAACCGCTTCATCATCCACGATTCGGTCGCCGATGAGTTCGCTCAGAAGTTCGCAGCCAAGATGGATGCGCTGCAGCTCGGCCGCGGTGTTGCCGAGGGCACTACCTGTGGGCCGGTTATCAACGAGAAGGCCCGCGAGAACATGCAGCGCCTTGTCGACGCGACCGTTCGTGAGGGCGGCGACGTGGTTGCCGGCGGCGAGTCTGTCGGTGGCGACGGCTACTTCTTCAAGCCGACCGTCCTCGACAACGTCAAGCCTGGCTCGACGATCCTGCAAGAAGAGATCTTTGGCCCCATCGCTCCGATCGTTCGCTTCAAGAGCGAAGAAGAGGCGGTTCGCCTTGCTAACGACACCCAGTACGGTTTGGTCTCATACGCCTTCACTCAGAACCTCAAGCGTGGCCTTCGTCTCGCCGAGACCCTCGACACCGGCATGACCGGCCTGAACTCGGGTCTGGTTTCGAACGCCGCGGCACCATTTGGTGGCGTGAAACAGTCGGGTCTGGGTCGCGAGGGTGGCCTAGAGGGCATCGACGAGTACTTGGAGACCAAGTACGTCATGATTCCAGACCCACAGGCCTAAAACTCGCGAGCGGCTCCCTCGGCTGCCGATACTGCAAAGACGTCTGGGCGGGCATAGCCGCACGCTTCGAATTCGGCATAGACGGCGTTGGTGACCTCGCTGATGCGTTCGATTGGCGTCAGCGCGATTGCGGCACCACCGAATCCACCACCGGTCATGCGCGCACCAACGGCACCGTGAGCCAGAGCGGTCTCGACCGCGGTGTCGAGCTCGTCAACCGAGATCTCGAAGTGGTCGCGCATCGACTTGTGCGACGCATAAATGAGGCCACCAATGCTTCGCGGGCCGGTCTCGCGAAGCGAGCGTAGGGTCTCGACTACGCGGTCATTCTCGGTCACCACGTGACGCACGCGTCGGTAGGTAACGTCGTTCATGATCTGTTCGGCGCGTTCTAGGTCGCTCACCGTAAGGTCGCGCAGGCTCGGCACGCCCATGAGTTCGGCACCGGCTTCGCAGGCTGCGCGACGCTCGGCATACCCGCCGTCGACCAGCCGATGCGCAACCTTGGTGTCGATGATCAGCAGTTCAAGCCCGTCGCGCGCGAAGCCCAGTTCGACGACGTCGGCCTCGAGGCTGCGGCAATCGAGGAATACGCCGTGGTCGGTCTTGCCCAGCAGCGAAGCCGACTGGTCCATGATGCCGGTCGGCGCGCCAACGATTTCGTTCTCACCGAGTTGTCCGGCGCGCGCCAGTTCTGCGCGCGACAGCCCAAGCGACCAGATCTCGTTCAGGCCAACGGAAACCGCGCACTCGATCGCGGCCGAAGACGACAGGCCGGCGCCAACGGGAACATCAGACTCGATGTAGCAATCGAAACCAGAGTCGCTCACAGAACGACCGAGGTCGGCGGCAAGCTTGCGCACGGCCCACGCGACGCCCAGGGGGTACGCCGCCCAGTCGAGCGAGGCATCCTGTTTTATCTCGTCGACGCGAACCTCGTGAACATCACCCGAAAAGGCGGATGTAACGCGCGCGACTCCGTCGCTTCGAAGTGCGATAGCCGCGTAGGTTCGGCGATTGATCGCGAACGGAAAGACGAAGCCGAGGTTGTAGTCGGTGTGCTCGCCGATCAGGTTGACGCGGCCTGGGGCCGACCAAACTCCAGCCGGCTCGTAGCCGAAGCGCTGCTCGAAGCCGGTCGCGGTCTGGTGTGCAAGTGCGTTCAAGATGACCTCGATTTACAGCACCGCGCGGAGTGCGGCAGCGGTGGTCTCTGGCGGGAAGTCGGCGATGAACGCGCCCATTGCCGACTCGGAGCCGGCTAGGTACTTGAGCTTGTCGGCGGCGCGGCGAGGCGAGGTGATCTGTAGCTGCAGGCGCACGTTCTCGCCACCCTCGACCAACGGAGCCTGGTGCCAAGCCGAAATGTACGGCGTCGGGCTGTCGTAGATGGCATCCATCGCACCAAGCAGGCGCTTGTAGATAGCGGCCAACTCGTCTCGTTCGTCATCGGTCAACTGACCGAGGTGCTGCACGTGGCGGTGGGGCAGTAGGTGAATCTCGATTGGCCAGCGCCCAGCGAATGGCACATAGGCGGTGAAGTGTTCGCCGCGAATCAGGACGCGCTCGCCGGCCTGCTCGAACGCCAGTACATCGGCAAACAGGTCTTTTCCGTGGCGGGCGATCGACTCGAGCAACTTGGTCGTGCGCGGGGTTACGTATGGGTATGAGTAGATCTGACCGTGCGGGTGGTGCAGCGTGACGCCGATCTCCTGGCCGCGGTTCTCGAACGGGAACACCTGACGCACGCCAGGCAGGGTCTGAAGGTGTTCCGTGCGGTCTGCCCAAGCGTCAATAACAGTGCGGATGCGCTGCACGGTCTGGCCGCCAAGCGAACCCAGGTGCTCCGACGAAAAGACCACGA
This sequence comes from Actinomycetota bacterium, assembly GCA_041176265.1. GTDB lineage: Bacteria > Actinomycetota > Actinomycetes > Actinomycetales > Microbacteriaceae > Rhodoluna. Next base: position 57,468 of record JBEDDI010000004.1, on the reverse strand, counting down.
CCTCGCAGCGGCCAACCGAAGGCAGTGTTGCTCCCAGCGGCAGGCCATCGATGGCAGCGTAGTTTGGGTCGTCGACTTCGGCCAGCTTCGGGCCGAAGGACGGGTTCTTGTTCTCGAATACTGCGACATCGAACTGGTCTGGCATTTCGCTCAGGTTCTCGGCAGTGGTCGGGCACAGCGGGCACATGTGGGCCGGTGGCAGGTGGGCGCGGCCGTGGCGGTGGGCGGCAATCGAGATCCAGTCGCCCGAGAGCGCATCTAGGCGCATAACGGCGGTTTCCGGGCGTTCGGCAGTCTCGCGGGCGTCGGGCTTGCGCTCGATTGGAAGCGTAGAGCCTTGGTCGTCGAAGTAGTAAAGGTCGCGACCGTCAAAGAGTTTTGCGCTTAGCTTGCGAGCCATCGGATGCACGTCCTTTGCTTGTGTCTTCGCCATTGGGAGCCGTGTTCGAGCGGCCCCAGCCGTCACGCTGGCTAGGCTATAGGCATGATTTCAGCCTGTGGGCAACAGTTTACCCTCGCCCTCGAGACTCCAGCCGGACACCTAACCGCGATGATTGCGCAGGTCGGCGCCGGCTTGCGCTCGCTGAAGCTGAATGACACCGAGTTCATCGAGTCGTGCGAGCCCGACGAGATCGCTCCGTACTGTGCTGGCATCGTCATGTCGCCTTGGGTGAATCGCCTCGACGGCGGCAAGTGGACCTACAAGGGCCAGGAGCTCGAGGTTCCGATCACGATTCACGACCAGCAGAACTCCAACCACGGCCTGCTCGAGTTCGCCGAGTACCACCTGATCTCGCGCGTGGACAACGCCGAAGAATCGTCTGTACTGCTTGGTGCAACCATCCAGCCGCGCCGCGGCTACCCGTTCCTGGTCGAGACGACCGTCAAGTATGCACTGCACGCCGACGGCCTCACTGTCACTCACGGCGCCATCAACCGGTCGGCGGATGCCGCACCATACGCGGTCGGCGGCCACCCATACTTCAAGATTTCGGGCACTCCGACCGAGCAGCTCGTATTGCAGTCGCCTGCCGCATCGATCATCGACGTCGATGACCGGCAGATACCTACCGGGCGCAGCTCGGTGACAGGCACGCGTTTTGACGTTCGCGCTGGGCGGCGCGTCGGCGCCAACTTCTTCGACCACAACTTTGCCGACCTCGAGCGCGAGGCCGATGGAATGGCGCACACCTACCTGCGATCCGACAACGGCGGTCAGATCGACGTTTGGCAGGATGCCGCGTTCAAGTACGTCGTGCTGTTCACCCCAGACTTCTACCCGACTCGCAGCGGCAAGGTTTGGGCTGCCGCCGTCGAGCCACAGACAGCAGCCGCCAACGCATTCAACACGGGCGAAGACCTGCTCTGGCTCGGCACCGGCGAGCCATTCAGCGCCAGCTGGGGCGTGCGCGTTCAGGAGCCGACGGCCTAGCCGGAAAGCAACCTCATGGCGCTTCGCTTCGCAACCGGCAAATCTTCGCAGGCATTCGCGATCGAATTAATCCGACGTTCGCTTGGCCAAGTAGCCGATGCGTTGAAACTCGGCGAAGCCCAGCATTGGCGTGCCAACTACCGACACGTTTTTGCTCAGCTGACGGCGTTGGAAACAGCCGAGGCAGATGCTCGCATGCAAACTGCCCTGCTTGGGCAGCTGCATCGCCTAATCGTTGACGAAAACGGCAAATCCCTTGCCGAACAGATACAGCTCGACGCACTGCAGCAGGCTCCGGCGATTCGCACGGTCACGGTGCGCGGCCTAGCGCCTGCAGTCACCCTGTCGACCATCGGTGCACCAACTGCCGAGGCACTGATCTTGAACAATCTCGCCGAACCGGGTGTGCGTCGCAGCCTGCAGGTCTTTGACGAGCTGAGCGAAGGGCAACTAAACCCGACGCAGACGATGATCGCCATCGGCTCGAACGCCGAACTCTCGCTCGTGCCGGAGTGGTTGTCGATTGGCGGCGCGGTCATCGCCGTCGCTCGCCCAAACCGGGACAAGTGGATGCACCGCATCGCTGCGGCTCTGGCCTCGGGCGGTTCGCTAACCGTTCCCATTCGCGCCGACCGCGCGACCGAATTCACCGATCCCGAACTGCAAGAATTGCCGATCGAACACCTCGCCGATCTGGCGGGTCTTGACCTCGAGAGCGACCTACCGGCAATCGCCGGTTGGCTGGCGAACCTCGTCGGCCAGGATTCCACCAGCGCATACGTTGCTCTGGCGACCATCTACGCGGGTGGCAGCAAGCAGATCCTCGCCTCGGCCGCTCAGGACGCGCTCTTCGCTGCGCTCATGGATCGCCTACCGCGGGGTCGTCTGACTCTCGGCTGGTTGGCTACCCCGCTCGAATCGATTTCGGCTTCCGAAGAACTGCTCGATGCCCGCGAGTCGGGCTTCCGCGAGCGCGGCATCGTCACGCGTCTTCGCGACGGCCTGCTCCGTGTCACGCTCGGTGGCCCAAGGTGTCCGATTCGCCAACCGATTTTGGATTTCTCCGTGGCGCGCCAGGGCAGCAGCTACCTGCTCGCCAAGCGCATCGAACGCTGGCGTGCCGCCTCGGCAATTGCGCTCGGCTATCAAACTTGGCTTCAGGTCGCCCCACCCGCGGTAACGCACTCGACCGTCGGCCACAAGTTCGTGCGAGCCGCCTTCCGTGGCGCCACCAGTTTCGGAATCACAAGTTTTGAGCCCTGGATGCTGCGCGACCTGCTCACCGCAAGCCTGCTGGGGGCCTTGAAACACGGCGAGTCCGTTGGCTACGAGAGTGCCATCCATGGCGGCGTATGGCGCAGCCCTTACCAACCCGACTCGATCTGGTTGCCAGCCACAGTCTTGGGCTGGCGCGGCTTCATCTGACATCCCCGAGTTGTTCACCAAATGTTTACCAAGTTTCACTAGTGTTCAAGCGCTAGACACCTAGTAAACGAACAGAAAGATTGGCATGGATCTGATTTTCCTAGTCGTCGCAGCGGTCGTAGTTTTGGCCCTGTTCTTCGACTTCACCAATGGTTTTCACGACACCGCGAACGCAATGGCAACCCCAATCGCAACCGGTGCACTCAAGCCGAAGGTCGCCGTAGGTATTGCTGCCGTCATGAACCTGCTCGGCGCATTCCTCTCGACCGAGGTGGCTAAGGCCATCTCGGTGTCGCTCATTCACGAAGACGCACAGGCCACTCTGTTCGTTGGCGTCACCGGAGCACAGATGGTGTTCGCCGGACTCACCGGCGCAATCCTCTGGAACCTGACCACCTGGTTCCTAGGTCTTCCTTCGTCTTCGTCGCACGCACTGTTCGGTGGCCTCATCGGTGCCGCAATCGCCTTCGCTGGCATGGATGCGGTAAACACCCCGAAGGTGCTCGAGAAGGTTGTTATTCCGGCACTGTTCGCACCTGCCATCGCTGGTTTGGCCGCGTTCCTCGCCACCCGCGCTGCATACCTGATCACCGCTCGCAGCCAGAAGGCTCGCAGCAAGTCGGGCATCGGCACCGGTCGCAACAAGTTCAAGATCGGCCAGATCTTCTCGTCGTCTCTCGTAGCGCTATCGCACGGAACCAACGACGCACAGAAGACCATGGGTGTAATCACTCTGGTTCTGGTCGCGGCTGGATTCCAGTCGGATGGTAACCACGTCGAGTTCTGGGTCGTACTGACCTCGGCACTTGCCATCGCTCTCGGCACCTACTCAGGTGGTTGGCGAATCATCAAGACCATGGGCACCGGCCTCAGCGAGATCAGGCCGGCTCAGGGCTTTGCATCAGAGGTCGCAACCGGTGTTGCAATCCTCGCTTCGAGCAAGCTCGGTTTCGCGCTTTCGACCACCCAGGTTGCCTCGGGTTCGGTAATCGGCTCGGGTCTCGGACGCAAGGGCGGTGCCGTGCGCTGGAGCAAGGCCGGCCAGATCGTCGTCGGCTGGTTGTTCACCCTGCCAGCCGCCGGAATCGTGGGAGCTCTCTCGGCATTCCTCGTCAAGGCTGGCCCGGTCGGTTTTATTGCCGACGCAGTGATCACCTTGGCAGCCATCATCGCGATCTTCCAGATCTCGAAGCGCAACAAGGTGGCACACCACAACGTCGTTAGCGAAATCGAAGGCGCCAGCGAGGTTGTCGCCTCGCCTCGTCAGGTTCGCAAGGCTGCCGCAAAGGCCGCTAAGGCTGCAGCGAAGGCCGGCAAGAAGAAGGGCAAGAAGTAAATGCTAGAAATTCTCAACAAGATCGAGTGGACCGCTCTCGGCCAGGTATTCCAGGCCACGATGGTTTTCGCCGTCGGTGTCGTCGGAATCTTCTCGCTCGGCATCCGCCTGCTCACCAACGCACAGCACGCTGTGCCGGGTGCTAACAAGGGCAAGACCTCGGCTGTTCGCGCGGAGGTTCTAAACCGCCTTGGCGCATACGTTGCCTTTGCGGTCTGCCTGGTTGCCCTCGGCTGGGGCATCACCCTTGTAGCGCCTTGGATTTTCGGCATCGAAGACGCCAAGTAAGCGCTGCCCGCAGCACACTTGCAGTAAGCGAAAACCCCCGGCCAATTGGTCGGGGGTTTTCGCTTGCGCTGCGCAGCGGCTACCTGAGGAGGCCCATCGCGGTGGCCTCGGCGCGCAACGCCTCGCGAGCGTTCGGGTGAGCAGCTTTCTCAATCAGGTTGCGAGCCTGGTCGAGAGCCGAATGGCCGAAGCAATCGGCTACACCCTGTTCGGTGACGACGTAGCTGTGTTGAAAGCTGGTTGCCGGCTCACTCAGGCGCGGCACGATCGTGCTCGTGTTGGCCTTCGGGTGCCAAGACTGCAACGCCATGAAAGAAGCGCCGCCGCGCGCGTGCAGGGCGCCCACGATGAAGTCGGTCGAGCCACCGAAACCCGAGTAAACCTGACCGCGCACATAGCTCGCGTTCGCCTGATCTAATAGGTCGATCTGCAGCGCCGAGTTGATGCTGGTCATGCGCGCCTGGCGCGCGATCTGGCCGGGGTCGTTGGTCTTCTCGGTTCGAAGCATGCGCACCTGGCGGTTTAGGTTCAGCCACTCATACAGTTCACTGCTGCCAAACACGAACGACGCGGTGATCGGGATGTCGGCATCCAGTGCACCCCTGCGGCTCAGCTCGAGCACACCGTCCGAGAACATTTCGGTCCAGATGCGCATGCCCTTGCGCTCGGTCAGAGAGCCGAGCACCGCGTCCGGAATCGCACCGATGCCCAGCTGCAGCGTCGAGCCGTTCTCGATCATCGCGCTGATCTGTTGACCAATCTGGTGGGTCTCATCGGTGAACGTGGTGGCTGGCTTGGTTGCCAGTGGCTCGTCGACTTCGATCAGATAGTCGATCTCGTGCTCATAAATCTGCGCGTCGCCGTAGGTGTATGGCATGTTCGGGTTGGCCTGAGCGATCACTAGTCCACCGCGTTCGCGCACTGCCTCGATGGCGGCCGGCAGGATGTTGACCTCTGTGCCTAGGCTCACGGTGTCGTGGCGGCGTTCGCTCGTGTGCAGCAGAACCACGTCGGGCACGTAGTGATCGCGGAACAAAACGGGCACCAGGCTCAGACGGCACGGAATGTAGTGCAACCGCGGGTGACGGCGCATTCCGGGGCCAACGAACGCGCTCTCGTAGGTGATGCCTTCGCGGTCCGGGATTCCAGGGTGGGCGTTGAGCATGTGCAGCTTGAACTCGGGAACCACGGCGTCCATTGCGCCAAGCAGTGTGTGCGGCGAAGCGAAGTTGCCCGATGCCACGACGCGCGGGTTTTGGGGGAGGCCCTCAAGGATTTGCTTGAGCTGTTCTAGGTTGACGATGCGCACTTTTGCCTCCGGTGTTTCCAGTTTCACTCTAGACCCGTCGGGGCCGCGGTGAGACCCGCCTTGCCGCCCCGCCGGATGGCACCACAAAGATGCAGTCGAGAGTCACAGAATCCGCCCAGTCGGTTCGCAGGATTTGCCCAGAATCGCTGGTTAGTTTTATTTCAACAGCGAAGAGAAGTGGCTTGTAACCCCACCTCGAATCAACGTTCATCTCTCCTTTGTTAGAAGCCCGGCGGAATGCGGAACCGCCGGGTTTCGCCTTTAACCCGGTCTCTCACGTGGGTAGGCTGGCATCTATGAGACTCCACCGCGCCTGGCTAGTCGCCATCGCAACGATGCTGACGCTGATCGGTGCTTCGGCATTCCGCTCGACCACTTCGGTGCTGTTCATGCCAATCGAGATGGAGTTCGGCTGGACGCGCTCGATCACCTCAGGTGCTGTGGCGCTAAATATCTTGGTTTACGGGCTGACCGCTCCGTTCGCGGCCGTCATCATGGCCCGCTTTGGCGCAAAGCGCGTGGCGCTGGCAGCGCTGGCCCTCATCGCATCTGGCACGCTGCTCACCGTCGTGATGCACAATGCGTGGGAGCTTTACCTCGACTGGGGAATCTTGGTCGGCGTCGGCACCGGCTGCCTCGCTCTTGTATTCGCGGCACAGGTCGCCTCCACGTGGTTCGTGAAACGCCGTGGCCTGGTCACCGGAATCTTCTCGGCCTCGTACGCGACCGGCCAGCTAATCTTCTTGCCCGCAATCACGCAGGTAACTAACGATGCCGGTTGGCGCACCGCGACCCTGATCGTAGCCGTGTTCTGCCTCGCACTTATCCCCGTCTTTGCGCTCCTGTTCAAGGCTGCACCTGGCCCGGGCGAGGCGCCGTATGGTGGCACTGCGGCCGATGTCGCGCCAAAGCCACCGGTCACGGTTCGGGCGAACGTGGCCGCCATGCGTTCGGCTTTAGGTAAGCCGGCGTTCTGGGCGCTGGCCGCGACCTTCTTCGTTTGCGGTTGGACCACCAACGGCCTCATCGGCGCGCACTTCATTCCAGCAGCCCACGACCACGGCATGCCAACCACGATGGCGGCGGGCTTGCTGGCGGTAGTAGGCATATTCGATTTCATCGGGACCATAGCTAGCGGTTGGCTGACCGACCGCTTCGACCCCGCCTGGCTGCTGGTCGCCTATTACGGCCTGCGCGGCCTGGCGTTGTTCACAGTGCCATTCGTGCTCGGCCCAACCGTCGAGCCACCCATGCTGTTCTTCATCGTCTTCTACGGCCTCGACTGGATCGCGACCGTGCCGCCAACCGTCGAGCTGTGCCGCCGCTACTTCGGCCTCGACAACGCTGGGCTCATCTACGGTTGGGTGTTCGCCAGTCACATGGTCGGTGCATCGATGGCGAGCGCTTTCGCAGGTTGGATTCGCGACTTTGAGGGCGATTACTTCATCGCGTGGATCGTGGCTGCAGTGCTGTGCATCGCGGCAAGCGCGTACTCGTTGACCATGCGCAAGAGTGCCGGTCTAGCGCAGTCCCAGGCTTAGGCCTTCGATTCCCTGACTAGGCTTTCGAGCTGCTCGGCGTGAACCTTCGCGGTCGCCATCTTTGCCGCGTTGGCTGCGGCGGATGCGGCACGCTCCATGGCCGGTCGATCGTCGATCAGGCGAAGCAATGTAGCGGCCAGTCCAGCTGCATCAGGCGTCGGGGTGAGCGCCGCGGCCTCGCCAAATTCCTTGCCGAGAACCGGGTCGGAAAGCACGACCGGGCGACCGTGCGAGAAAGCCTCGAGAACTACCATCGGTTGGTTGTCGAAGCCGAGCGAGGTGACGGCAACGGCGTGCGATTCGGTGAGCAGCTTGGCGACGCCTGACGCGTCGAGTGTGCCGTGCCAGACGTAGTCGTAGCCTTCGCGTGCAGGGCCACCGGCGATGTGCAGCTCGATCGAGCGACCGCTCTTGGCTAGCTCACGATTTGCCATAGCCACGCCCTCGAGCGCAACCTCGAGGCGCTTCTCGGGTGAGAATCGGCCGATCCATGCCAGCTTGAAGGGTTCGCCGGCGGGCAGCGGCGTAGGCGTGCCGCCAGCCTCGGTGACGTTCGAAACCACAGCCACCTTCGCGACGCCGGCAGCCTGAATCTTCTCGCCCTGGTGGCGCGAGGGCGAGATCGTCACATCCGCATGCTGGCAGGCCGCGAGCGTCATGTTGCGAAGCGCGTTGTCCATCGAGTTCTTGGCAAGTCGCACCTTTGGCGCCTTGAAACCTGTGATGTATGCGAAGTAGGCGCGACCGATCGGCGTGAGAATCGCGGTCCACGCGGGGGTGTGCCAAAAGAACGTGTGCACGGTGTGCAGGCTGGCAACGCCAAGCTCGCGAGCCACCTGGGTGGTGGCGGCAACCAACGCGAACTCCGAGTGGCTGAGGATCGCATCCGGTTTTAAGGCGGCGAAGGTCTCGTGCAAAAACTTGCGGAGCTTGCTGTTGTTGCGGAACAGCGGCATGTCAATCGACGGCATTTTCGCAACCTTTGGAGGTTCAATGCGCTGGATGCCTGGCGAGAGCTTGATCTTGCTTACGTTCGGGGCGAGGACCCCAACGGGGTGGCCCTGAGCGTGCAGCGCCTCGGCCTGGCGAATGAGGGCGTTTTGCGCGCCGCCGAGGAATGTCATGGCGTAGTCGCAAACGATCAGATAGCGCACGGCCAAACCCCCTGTCCTCGCCAGAAAACTCGTCTAACCAAAGGTATCAGAGCGTCTAATTGGTCGACTCTGGGTCGTAGATCATCTCGCGCACCTCTTGGTCGCAGCGGCAGGACTTGGCGATCTTGGCGGCCCACTCGTATGCCTCTTCTGGCGTGGCCACCTCGATGACCGAGAAACCACCGAGACGAACCTCGCTGGGCTTAATCGGTCCCTCGCGCACCGCGCCGTTTTCATCGACCACAACAGGCTTGTCTTCAAAGAACCCTCCGCCAAACAGCCACGCACCGGCTGCCTTGATCTCGCGGACTACGGCGTGTGATTCTTCGGCCACCTGCTCCCACTCATCGTCGGCGACGCGCATGTCTCCGTCGTTGAAAGCGATGATGAAGCGGCGCATGGGACTCCTTGGCTGAGTGGCTAAACCTAAACTTGAGGCGTGAGAAACATTCTGGCAGCCACTTCCTCGATGGAGGCCAATCTCACCATCCTCGAAATCGGTGGCCTATTCGTGGGGCTCGGCATCATCACTTGGCTTAGCCATCGCTTCAAGATCTCGAGCGTGCCATTCTTCCTGGTTGCTGGTCTATCGCTAGGCAAGGGTGGCGTCATTCCGCTTGACGTTAGCGAGAACTTCTTAAATATTGGTGCCGAGATTGGCGCGATCCTGCTGCTTCTCATGCTGGGTCTTGAGTACTCCGCGCGCGAGCTCGCTGATTCGATGCGCAAGCGGTGGCAGGCAGGTTTCCTTGATTTAGTGCTGAACGCGGTACCGGCAGCCCTGCTAGCTTGGGTTCTCGGCTTCGGCCTGGTTGGCGCCATCGCCTTCGGTGGCATCATGTTCGTGTCGTCGTCGGGCATCGCCAGTCAGCTCATCCGCGAGTCGGGTTGGTCCAAGTCGCATATTTCGATTCGCACCACGAGCGTTCTCGTTTTCGAAGACATCTTGCTCGCGCCGTATCTGCCCCTAGTCACTGCCCTCAGCTTGGGTCTTGGGGTTTGGGCTGGCGTGGTCTCTGTCTCAATCGCACTGCTGGTCACGTTCGGTGTCTTCTGGCTCGGCATGGGGCGTGGAATCCCGGGCCTGCGCAACCTCGAGGTGCGCCGCCCCGACATGCTCCTTTTGCTGGTCTTTGGTGTCACGCTCGTTGCCTCGGCCAGCGCCAACCTCGGTGGATTCTCTGGCGCAATCGCGGCGTTCTTGGTGGGCCTCCTGCTCACCGGCGAGGTTGCCGAAACACTGCGTAGTCGTTTCGCCCCGTTGCGTGACCTGTTCTCGGCAATCTTCTTCCTGTTCTTCGGCTTGAGCATCTCGGCCCTCGATGTTCTTGCGGTGCTGCCTATCGCGCTCGGGTTCGCAGCGCTGGGAATCGCCGGCAAGGTAGCGCTTGGCTGGTGGATTGGTCGCGACTTGACCGACAAATCCAGCTGGATGCGCATTGGCGCGTTCCTCGCACCACGTGGCGAGTTCTCCATGCTGATTGCCGCCACGGTCGCGGGCGACGCGATGCTGGGTTCCGCCAAGGAGATCACCCTCGGCATCGTCGTGATCACCACTCTCGCCGCCACCATCGGCGTGCGCATGCTGCGCAGTCGCTTCGACTGGTAGCTCGAACAGCGCAGTCCGCCATAAAGCACACGGATTAGGCTCGCAATATGAAGCCCATCGCTAAACCGGCTGTCGTTGCAGCCGTTATCGGCCCAGTTCAATCGGTTCTCGGCTGGCTTGTCGCGGGTGCGCTATGGCCCGGCTATGACCAGGTGCGCCAGACCATCAGCGAGTTGGCCTCGCCCGAGTCACCGGTGAAGGTGATCATGTCGGCGTTCTTTGTTCTCGGTGGAACTTTGACACTCATCGGTGCGGTCTATGCCCGCACTTTCGCAATGCCTGGGCGCATCGCTCTGTTCGTCAGCGGCCTCTGCACTTTCGGGTTGACCATCTTTCCGACTCCGTTGATTGGCAGCTCGCCGATGCATCAGTTCTTCGCGATTACTTCGTTTGCGCTTTCGGCCGGTTGGCCACTCCTTGCGATGCGATTCAGGAGCGATGCCCCTCGCGTTTTACGCCCGATGGTCGCCATCCCAATGGCCTTGCTGCAGGGGGTCCTCGCCATCGCGTTCTTGGTGGTTTGGGCAGACCCCAACTCGCAGTTCATCGGCCTTTGGGAGCGGATTGTCACGGTTTCGCAGTCTGCAGTGGCATCGTTCTTCGTCATCGCCGCCTATCTGAGTCAGCGTCGCGCGGGAAGATAATCTTTTCTCATGACTAATCTTTCACGCCCAGAACTTGAACCAATGCTTGAGCCGGCTCCCACCGAGCTGACCATCATCGATGACGTCGTCGGCGATGGCGCCGAAGCCACCGCAGGCGCAGTCTGCAAGGTGCACTACCTCGGCGTCGACTACGAGACCGGTGACGAATTCGACTCGTCATGGGGTCGCGGTGAGTCGATCGAGTTCCCGCTCGGCCGCCTGATCCGAGGCTGGCAGGAAGGCATCCCTGGCATGAAGGTTGGCGGTCGCCGCACCCTCATCTGCCCACCGATTTATGCGTATGGCCCAGCCGGCGCCGGCCACCACCTATCGGGCCGCACCCTGGTCTTCGTGATCGACCTGCTCGGCGTCAAGTAACCCGCAAAACGTTGAAAACCCCACTCGGTGAGTGGGGGTCTCTTTATGGTTAGAACATAAGTAGCGGACTATGACAATTGTGTCGTTCCTGGACCCGAGAGCCCAGCCATAATCCATGCGATGGTTAGTTCGCGCACCTCGTCCCCAGAGGTTTCTTTCGCCAACGCTGCCCCTATTGGGCTCGAAATCACGCCAGCCAAGCCGCTAATGATTGCGTTGTGTCGGAAGAGCAGCTCCTCAGTTCTCAAGTGCGGCAGAAGTGCCGCAAACTTAGGAATCAGAATCGTCTCTACCGAGTTTCCCGACCTCGACATGTTCGCGATCAGCCCTGGAGCCTTCTCGGCCGCACCACGTTGAATGAGTCGCCAGAGTTTCGCCTCGCGTTCATCTGGGTCTGAGGGAGATAAGAGAGGGTGCAGCCAAACTTCGATAAGTTCACGAAGTGTGTGATTGCTACTCAAGGCCTGTACGCGTCTGCTTTGAACAGCAGTCACTTCGTCGATTGCCTCTCCAAAAACTATGGCGATTAGTTTGTCTTTGGATTTGAAGTGATAAGCGACAGATGCCACGTTCGCCCCAGCTGCTTCGGTGATGTCGCGGAGTGTTATTCCAGCCTCGCCCTTGGTCAGCAATAGTTCCTCGGTGGCTTGCTTGAGCCGATGGGGAGTTTCTTGAGACATGCCTCTATTGTGTCAGGTTTGACGAGATTTCAATCAAATGATTTACTGATTCAATCAAATGATTGAAAAGGAGTATGTGTGAAAAACATTCTTTACAAAATAGGTAGAGGCGTAGCCACAAAGTCAAAGCGCGTCTTATTCACTTTTATCGCAGCGATTTTCGTGCTGACAGGAATCTCTGGGGCAATCGGCGCTGGTTTCACCTCCGAGGTTAGCCTTGGTGACACAGATTCACAGCGGGCTTCAGATTTGCTGGTGAGTCAGTTCCCTGCTGCCTCAGGAGATACCGCAACACTTGTCTTTCACACAGATGAAACCGGTGGGCTTAGTTCATTAGCCATTTCCACATCATTGGGAGAGGTCATCTCGAGCATTGGCAAGCAACAGCACGTTGAATCAGTTAGCCCTCTCCAGTTCTCGGATGACAAGCAAACCGCATTCGTAAACGTTCAGTACTCGAAGTTGGCTGCGGATCTCTCCGCTAATCATTTGACTCGGCTGGAGAGGGCTGTCGAAGTTCTCGATAGATCCAGAATCGAAGCGAGCATGCGTGGTCCTGTTGTGGACCGGTGGCGTGATCGCGAGATGCCTGTCGGAGAGTTTATTGGCATTTTTGCTGCATTCATTTTGGTAACGCTGTTGTTCCGGTCATTTTTCGCAACTTTGGTGACTGTAGGAGCCGCACTTCTAGGCGTAATCTTGGGCAACTCAGCGCTCGCAGTCATTTCGGCCTTTGTGGACATCCCGAGTGTCGCACCAACTATCGCAATCATGCTTGGCCTAGGCGCAGGAATCGACTACGCACTGTTCTTGGTTTCTAGGTACAGGTCGCGTTTGCGCGTGGGTGATGACCGCGTCACGGCCGCAGCAAACGCAAACAGCACAACCGGAACTTCTGTCATCACGGCAGGAGCCATCGTAGTTGTCTCTATCCTTGGCCTTTTCGTCACCGGAATCGACGTCATTGGTCGCATGGGACTTGCGGCGGCAATCGTTGTTACAGTTGCCGCGATTACATCTGTGACCCTTGTCCCAGCGCTGCTCAAAATGATCGGCCAGAGGGCGTTGCCTAAGGCTGAAAGAAAGAACAGTTCACCGTTAGGTGCCGATGGAGGTAGCGAAGGCATGCGAGCTCGCAAGATTGCCTCGGCCATGTCCAAGCGCCCCTGGCTGGCGACGGTCGCATCTGCACTGACTCTGTTGCTGCTAGCCGCACCTGCGTTGAACTTGAAACTGGGTCAGCCAGATGACGGTAACCGCCCGGCTGGCGACACGATGAGGCTCGCCTATGAGCGCTTGTCCGACGGATTTGGTCCGGGTTTCAATGGGCCGCTCGTAGTTGCAGTTGATCTGACGTCAGAAAGCGACAAGCAGGGAGCTCTTCAAAGACTTTCGGAAGACTTAGTTGATGTGCCTGGGGTTGCTTCGGTTGCCCCACCTCAGCTGAACTCGACGTCGAGCACAGCCGTCATAATGGTGATTCCTTCGAGTGCTCCTCAGTCAGCTGAGACGAGCAAACTAGTAAAAGAATTGCGTGAAAGAGTCATTCCGCAAGGATTGCAAGGGTCGAGTGCGAAGGCATATCTCGGCGGGCAGACAGCCACGTTTGACGACCTAGCCACCAAAGTGCAAGGTAGCTTGCTCCTCCTCGTGTTGGTTGTGGTCGGTGTATCTCTACTGCTATTGATTTACTTCTTCAGATCTCTTCTATTGCCTTTAGCAAGCGCTTTAATGAACTTGCTTTCCATTGGTGCTGCTTACGGTGTCGTCACGCTCGCTTTCCAAAGCGAGGTTGGTGCCGGGCTGTTGGGTGTTGATCAGCAGCCGATTGTTTCATTCGTTCCGATGCTCATGTTTGCGATTCTCTTCGGGCTCAGCATGGACTACAACGTATTCCTGCTCTCGGCTGTGCGTGAAGCTAGGGATCAGGGCGAAGCGTCTAGACAGGCCTTGGTTAGCGGCATTGGTCGCACGGCAAGCCTCATCACGACCGCTGGGGCAATTATGGCGCTTGTATTCTCGGGGTTCATGATTACAGGAGAAACCGAAGTCAAAATGATCGGCCTAGGTCTTGCGGTGGCCGTCATAGTAGACGTGACTCTCGTTCGACTTGTACTTGCTCCTGGACTTTTATCGCTGCTCGGAGAACGGGCTTGGTGGATTCCGAACTGGATGAACAAGATCCTCGGAAGAGAAACCAGCCTGGAGCACTAGCAAGTAAGAGAAAACCCCACTCGATGAGTGGGGTTTTCTCTTTTGTAGGCCCTGTGGGGATCGAACCGCCCCACCGCAAGCAAGTAGCCATTGTGTGGCGATGATTGCGCCGGCGCATACGCACCGATCGCGTCGGTGGGGCCCCACTCAAGTTCTCGCGCCTACGGACACCAAACAAAAATGCACCCCACTGCGGAGGTGCATTTTTCTTTGGTAGGCCCCGTGGGGATCGAACCCACGACCCACGGATTAAAAGTCCGTTGCTCTAACCAACTGAGCTAGAGGCCCGCCATCGCCCACGCAAGCGCAGGCAACCTGCTCAGTTTACTAGAGCGATGCACAGGCTTCGACTGCCACTAAATGAGAAAGCGGCCCAGGTCGATCCGAAACCTGGGCCGCTCCACCACGTCGCCTAAGGCTTGTATTGCTCGGCTAGCGAGACCTTGAGGTCGTCAAGCACGGTTGGGTCTTCGATGGTCGGCGGCACCTTGTATTCGTCGCCGTCGACGATTTGGCGCATGGTCTTGCGCAGCACCTTGCCCGATCGGGTCTTTGGCAGGCGGCCGACGATTACGACGTCCTTGAACGCGGCAACAGGCCCAACCACGTCGCGAACCAGAGCGATGACCTCCTTGCGCAGCTGGTCTGCGTCGATCTCGAAGCCGTGCTTGAAGGTGATGAAACCGACAGCGCGCTGGCCCTTGAGTTCGTCCTTCACACCGGTTACCGCGCATTCCGCGACAGCTTCGTGGCCTGCAATCGCTTCCTCAAGCTGACCCGTCGACAGGCGGTGGCCGGCAACGTTGATGACGTCGTCGGTGCGTCCCATTACATAGACGTAGCCGTCTTGGTCGACCTGACCCGAGTCGCCGGTGGCGTAGTAGCCATCGAACACATTTAGGTATGCCTCTTGGTAACCGGTCGGGCGGCCCCACAGGCCAGCCAAAGTGCCCGGAGGCATTGGCAGGCTGATGACGATGTTTCCCTCGGTGCCGCGCTTGACCGGGCGGCCCTTGCCGTCGAGAACGTCAACCGCATAGCCGGGAACCGCAACGCTAGGGGAGCCCGGCTTGACCTCGAGGCTCTCGAGGCCGCGAGGGTTGGCGGCAATCGGCCAGCCGGTCTCGGTCTGCCACCAGTTGTCGACGACAGGGCAGTGCAAACCATCGTTGGCCCAGTGGTAGGTCTCGGTGTCGAGGCGCTCGCCGGCTAGGAACAGCGTCTCTAGGCTGGTCACGTCATAAGGCGCGAGCAGTTCTAGGTTTGGGTCCATGCGGCGAATCGCACGAATCGCGGTCGGGGCAGTGAAGAGCACCTTGACCTTGTGGTCGTTAACCACGCGCCAGAACGCGCCGGCATCCGGTGTGCCAATCGGCTTGCCCTCATAGATCACAGTGGTGGCGCCAGCAATCAGCGGTGCATAGACGATGTATGAGTGACCCACGACCCAGCCCACGTCTGAAGCGGCCCACATGACGTCACCAGGGTTGATGTTGTAGACATTCTTCATCGACCAGTTCATGGCTACGGCGTGACCACCGTTGTCGCGCACGATTCCCTTCGGGTTGCCTGTCGTGCCAGAGGTGTAAAGGATGTACAGCGGATCCTGGGCTGCAACAGCTACCGGACCGTGTGGCTTTGCGCCGGCAATCGCTTCCTTCCAGCTGATCCAACGAACGTCGGTCTTCTCGTCAAAGTCCTTCACCGAGCCAGGCACGGCCGCGCGCTCGTGCACGATGACCGTCTGCACCGAGCCCTTGGTCATGGCCAGAGCCTTCTCGATGATCGGCAGGTACTCCACGTGACGACCCGGCTCAAATCCGCCCGACGAGGTCACGATGACCTTCGGGGTCGCGTCGTCGATGCGCACGGCGAGTTCGTTGGCCGCGAAGCCACCGAAGACCACTGAATGGATGGCGCCGATACGCGCGCAGGCGAGCATCGCGTAGATTGCCTCGGGGATCATCGGCAGGTAGATGACGACGCGGTCGCCCTTGGTTACGCCCTGGTTGGCTAGCGCACCGGCAAACAGCTCAACCTTCTCTAGCAGCTCGTTATAGGTGTAGGTCTTCTTGGTGCCGGTCATTGCCGAGTCGTAGATGATCGCGGTCTGCTCGCCGCGACCGGCGGCGATGTGTCGATCGATGGCGTTGTATGCGGTGTTCAGCTCGGCGTCGGGAAACCAGCGATAGACCGGCTTGGTGCGGTCGTCGAGCGCCTGGGTGGGCGCGGTGATCCAATCGATGCCGTCGGCCTGTGCCATCCAGAACGCATTTGGGTCGTTGATGCTCTGGTCATAAGCGCTGCGATAGTTGCCGGTCATGGGTTCTCCTCATTGAGCGTTATGCCAAATGTATACATTTAGTCAAGATTTGGGCATAAAGAACTCAAAATTATTGCCGAATCGTTGCTTTTGCATACAATTGCCCCATAATCGGAATTGCAAACGACCGAGGGAGGTGCCCATGAAAGCCAGCGACAACGCCTATGCCACGCTGCTGACCGAGATCGTTGATGGCACCCTCGAGCCGGGCACAATCCTCGCCGAGGTCGAGCAGTCGAGTCGCCTCGGGGTGTCGCGCACTCCGCTGCGCGAGGCCCTCGGCCGCCTGCGCAAGGACGGCCTAATCGTGCGCCAGAGCGGACGCGGCCTGGCCGTGACCGACGTTTCGATCGACGACATCCTCGCAATCTATGAGCTTCGCCAGCCACTCGAGCAACAGGCCGCACGCCTGGTTGCGCTTCGCGGTAACCCGGCGCTATTCGCCGCGCTCGCCGAGGAGTTCCGCGGTGCTGAAGCTCTGATCGACGGCGGTCCAGCCGGCATCCGTGCCTATTACGACCTGAACGAACGCCTCGACCGCGCCATTGAAGATGCGCTCGACAATCGATATCTGATCACGGCGCTCAAGGCACTGCACCTGCACCTGGCCCGAATCCGCCGCCTCAATCGCGGCAACATCGTGCGCCTCAAGCAAGCGGCAGTCGAGACCCTTGTGATTATCGAAGCCATCGTGGATGGCGACCCAGAATTGGCGGCAAGTGCTACCCAAGTGCACCTACGTCAGAGCCAAAAAGCGACGCTCGAGGCTGCGAAAATCCGAAACAACAAAAAGGAGCTGCAATGAAGCTGCACCACGTTCGCGTATACAAGAGCGAAGAGACCCTGGCTCGCCCAGATCAGTTGGCCTACAAGATCGCACAGGTCGCCACCGACCCCGTCGAGGTTTTGCCAGAGGTCGTCGAGATGGTCATCAACCGCATCATCGACAACGCATCGGTCGCCGCGGCCTCGCTCACCCGCAAGCCGGTTGTGTCAGCTCGCTCGCAGGCTCTAGCCCACCCGAAGTCGGCCAACGGTGCCGGCGCAAACGTGTTCGGTCCGGCAGCAGACGTGCGCGTCTCGCCAGAGTGGGCAGCCTGGGCTAACGGTGTTGCCGTGCGCGAGCTCGACTACCACGACACCTTCCTAGCTGCCGACTACTCGCACCCGGGTGACAACATCCCTGCGATTCTTGCCGTCGCCCAGCACGTTGGTGTTTCGGGTCGCGACCTGATTCGCGGCATCGCTACCGGCTATGAGATTCAGGTTGACCTGGTCAAGGCCATTTGCCTGCACAAGCACAAGATCGACCACGTTGCTCACCTCGGCCCATCGGCTGCGGCCGGTATCGGCACAATGCTGGGCCTCTCGACCGAGACTATTTATCAGGCCATCGGTCAGGCGCTGCACACCACCACCGCGACCCGTCAGTCGCGCAAGGGTGAAATCTCGAGCTGGAAGGCCCACGCCCCAGCATTCGCGGGAAAGATGGCCGTCGAGGCCGTCGACCGTGCCATGCGCGGCGAGACCAGCCCAACCCCGATCTATGAGGGTGAGGATGGCGTCATTGCCTGGATGCTAGATGGCCCGTCCGCCGCATACGAGGTTCCGCTGCCTGAGGCCGGCGAGCCGAAGCGAGGCATACTCGACACCTACACCAAGGAGCACTCGGCCGAGTACCAGGCACAGGCCTGGATCGACCTCGGTCGCAAGCTCAACCGCGAGCACCCTGAGATCACCGACCCAAACAACGTCGAGTCGGTTGTTATTCACACCTCGCACCACACCCACCACGTCATCGGCTCGGGCGCTAACGACCCGCAGAAGTATGACCCGACCGCGAGCCGCGAGACCCTCGACCACTCGATTCCTTACATCTTCACGGTGGCACTACAGGATGGCGCTTGGCACCACGTCGACAGCTACGCACCTGAGCGTGCGGCTCGCCCAGACACCGTCGAGCTGTGGCTCAAGACCACCACTCTCGAAGACGCCGAGTGGACCCGTCGCTACCACTCGCTCGACCCGGCAGAGAAGGCATTCGGCGGCCGCGTCGAGGTCACTCTGAAGGACGGCAGCAAGATCATCGACGAGATCGCCGTGGCCGACGCTCACCCGCTAGGTGCGCGTCCGTTCGCTCGCGAGCAGTACATCCAGAAGTTCCGCACCCTGGCCGCAGACGTGCTCGAAGCAGCCGAGATCGAGCGCTTCCTGGCACTCGTTCAGCGCCTGCCTGAGCTCACCGCAGCCGAGATCGGTGGCCTGACCATCGTCGCCAAGCCAGGCGTGCTCGAGTCGGTTGTGAACCCCAAGGGTCTGTTCTAATGCTCTATGCCAAGACCACACCTGCCGAAAAGCGTCGCCTCTTTCGCGAACGTTTGGCATCGGGCGAGCTCCTGCAGTTTCCGGGCGCTTTTAACCCGCTCTCGGCCAAGCTGATTCAGGCCAAGGGCTTCGACGGTGTTTACATCTCAGGTGCGGTCTTGGCCGCCGACCTTGGCTTGCCCGACATCGGCCTGACCACCTTGACCGAGGTCGCTGGTCGCGGCGAGCAAATCGCGCGTATGACCGACCTGCCGGCCATCATCGACGCTGACACCGGCTTTGGCGAACCGATGAACGTGGCACGCACGATTCAGACCCTCGAAGACGCCGGGGTCGCCGGTCTGCACATCGAGGATCAGATCAACCCCAAGCGTTGCGGTCACCTGGATGGCAAGGGCGTGGTCGATGACAACACGGCTATCAAGCGCATCAAGGCAGCCGTCGAGGCCCGTCGCGACCCGAACCTGCTAATCATGGCTCGCACAGACATCCGTGCCGCAGAAGGCTTGGATGCCGCTATCGACCGAGCCAAGAAGCTTGTCGACGCCGGTGCCGACGCGATCTTCCCCGAGGCCATGAAGGACCTCGGCGAGTTCGAGGCGATGCGCAAGGCGATCGACGTGCCTCTGCTGGCAAACATGACCGAGTTCGGCAAGAGCGAGCTTTTCACCAAGCAGCAGCTGGCCGAAGTGGGCATGAACATCGTCATCTATCCGGTCTCGCTGCTTCGCCTGGCCATGGGTTCGGCGATGCGCGGCCTGGATGCGTTGAACGCCAGCGGTTCTTTGCAGCCGGTAGTCGGCGAGATGCAGACGCGCGCCGAGCTATACGAGCTGCTCGACTACGAGGCATACAACCAGTTCGACTCGGGCGTATTCAACTTCGATCTGTCAACGCACCACAAGCACTAGCTAGCAACAACACCAACTAACCAGACCACCCAATCCAGCCAGTTTCAACCGCAGTTCTGAAAGGTACAAAGATGTCCGAGAACGAACCAACGATCTACAAGGGCCTTGCCGGAGTTGTCGTCGACAACACCGCCATCTCGAAGGTGAACCCAGAGACCAACTCGCTGCTGTATCGCGGTTATCCGGTGCAGGAGCTGGCTGCCAAGAAGAGCTTCGAAGAGGTGGCCTGGCTGCTGTGGAAGGGCGAACTGCCAACCGCAGCCGAGCTGGCCGACTTCGTTGCGCTCGAGCGCTCCCAGCGAGCCCTCGACCCTGCCGTGAAGCGCGTTATCGATGAACTTCCGATGAGTAGCCACCCGATGGATGTTGTGCGCACCGCGGTGAGCGTCATTGGCGCTTCTGACCCAGAGGCCGAGAACCCGAGCCCAGCCGCCAACCTGACCAAATCGATCAAGTTGTTCGCTCAGCTGCCTGCCGTGGTCGCCTACGATCAGCGTCGCCGTCGCGGCCAGGCGCTCATCGAGCCACGCGCCGACCTCGATTTCTCGCAGAACTTCCTCTGGATGACCTTCGGCGATATTCCAGACGACGTGGTTGTCAACGCATTCCGCATCTCGCTCGTGCTCTACGCGGAGCACTCGTTCAACGCATCGACGTTCACGGCTCGCGTGATCACCTCGACCACATCAGATCTTTACTCGGCCGTCACCGGGGCCGTCGGTGCGCTCAAGGGTGCGCTGCACGGTGGTGCCAACGAGGCAGTGTTGCACATCTTCAACGAGATCGGCTTTGGCCCGGATGCGGCTGCCCGCGCCGAGCAGTGGCTCGAGCAGGCGCTCGCCGAGAAGCGCAAGATCATGGGCTTCGGTCACCGTGTCTATAAGAAGGGGGACTCGCGCGTGCCAACCATGCACGCCGCGATGGTCGAACTCATCGACTACTACAACCGCCCAGACGTGCTCGAGCTTTACGAGGGCCTCGAGGCAGCGATGACCGAGCGCAAGGGCATCCTGCCAAACCTCGATTACCCGTCGGGTCCGGCGTACCACCTGATGGGCTTTGACACCCTGACCTTCACTCCGCTGTTCGTGGCCGCACGTATCACCGGTTGGACGGCTCACATCATGGAGCAGGCCGCAGCGAACGCCCTGATCCGCCCACTCTCGAACTACAACGGAGTCGACGAGCGCCACCTCTAGGCGGCACCCAAAAACGCAAGGCCCGGCAAGACAATGGCGTACTTGCTGGGTTTTGTATTTAAGCGGCCCTTTCGCATCGGTGAGCAATAGGTTTATGGAATGGATCAAATCATCGTTATCGCTATCGATCTGCTCGCGATTAGCCTGCTGACCTTCGCGGTCTATTTTCCGCGCCACCACCGACGCGACCTAGTGGCCGCCTACCTCGGCGTAAACGTGGGTGTGCTAGCCGTCTCGGCCGTGCTCTCGTCGAGCACGATCAGTTTCGGTCTTGGGCTCGGCCTGTTTGGTGTGCTTTCGATTATTCGCCTGCGGTCGTATGAGATAGACCAGCAGGAGATTGCCTACTACTTCGCATCGCTGACCCTTGGCCTGCTTGCGGGTCTAACTTCGAGCCCTAACGCGTTGAGCATCGCGCTCATGGCACTGGTGATAGCGGTTATGTACGTGGGTGACCACCCACGACTTCTGCGCCGAAGCCGCCAACAGAACGTGACCCTGGCCGGTGTCTTCACGTCGGAGGCCGAGGTCAAGGCAGAGCTAGAAAAACTTCTGGATGCCGAAATCCGCAAGGTTGTCGTCAAGCGCATCGATTTGATTTTGAACCGCACCTCGGTCGACGTTCGTTACGTGGTGAAGAAATGAGGCCCTTAGCCGCGGCAGGAGTCGCTGTGCTGCTTCTAGGAGCCCTCACAGGATGTTCCGGCACTACCCAGCCGACCGCG
This sequence comes from Actinomycetota bacterium, assembly GCA_041176265.1. Lineage (GTDB taxonomy): Bacteria > Actinomycetota > Actinomycetes > Actinomycetales > Microbacteriaceae > Rhodoluna. The sequence continues at coordinate 35,975 of JBEDDI010000004.1, read as the reverse complement.
CAGGCGCCATCGGCCACCAAAAGCACTGCGCCTTCCAAGCCGCAGGAGCAGATCGACAGCGAATACCTAGCCGCTTCGACAGCCAGTTGCGAGAAGGCCCAGGAGGTCGGCGTTGTCGAAGAAGGTCCCGGCTTCACCGTAGTTTCAGTGCCCAAGTCGCAGGCCTACGAGGGCTACTCGGCCGCGTACCTCGAAGATCCAGACAACTACGAGTTGATCTGGGAAATGGACGCACTTGTCGTTTGCGCCGATGCGATGTCTATTCAGATGGCCGAGGAGGCCGGTGAGCCGTGGCCGCTGAAGGTCAGCTTCAATGCCGAAACCGGCACCTACGAGGTATTCGAAGACTTCGGCCAGTACGGCACGTCGAACCTGGCTTACCTTGTTGAGGGCGGGCTAATCGTCGAGGTGAATGACTTAGGTGATTCGGATGCCGGCGACCGCAAGATCAATTACGGCAATCTGACCGAAGCCCACTGGAAGATTCTTCGTACCGCCGCCGACGAGTTTCTCGCCAGCAATTAAGCCTGCTGGAGTCGGCAAGGCCTAAACAGGCAGGTCTGGCAGCCTAGCCGTCTTCGCCCGACTCGGTCTCGATAACGTCGGCCTCGATTGCGAGGAGCTCGGGCGAGCTTTCGCCGGCATCGAGTGACTCGACAGTGCGCAACTTGCGCTCGATCGCGTTCGTGCGGGTCTTTGCTTCGGCCACGGTGTTTTGCGCGGTCTGGAGCTGCTTCTGCAACTTGTCCCAAACCTGACCGTACTTCTGGAACTCGGCCTTTGCCGCGCTCAGCACCTTCCAAACGTCTGACGCCGACTTCTCGATTGCTAGAGTGCGGAAACCCATCTGCAGGCTGTTCAGGAAAGAGTTGAATGTGCTCGGGCCGGTGATCTGCACGCGGTACTTGTTCTGCAGTTCGGTGGTCAGGCCAGGGCGACGAACCACCTCGGCGAAAAGGCCCTCGGTCGGCAGGTACATGATCGCGAAGTCGGTGGTGTGCGGCACTTCGATGTATTTGTCGTGGATGGTCTTGGCCTGCAGCTTGATGGCCTTCTCGAGTTCCTTCTCGAACTTCTCAATTGAGTCTTTGTCGCCCTGTTCTTGAGCGGTCAGCAGACGCTCGTAGTCCTCCTGAGGGAACTTCGAGTCGATTGGCAGGTAGACGTACTCGCCTTCCTCGCGACCAGGCATCTTCACCGCGAATTCGACAACCGAGTCGGAGCCCTTCTTGGTCTTGACGTTAGCTTCGTACTGGCTTGGTGCGAGCATGTCTTCGAGTTGACGCTCGAGCTGAACCTCGCCCCACGTTCCGCGCGACTTCACGTTGGTGAGGACGCGCTTGAGGTCGCCGACTCCGCTGGCGAGGTTTTGCATCTCGCCCAGACCCTTCTGTACCGACTCGAGTCGGTCGCTGACGATCTTGAACGATTCGCCGAGGCGCTTCTCGAGCGTGCCCTGTAGCTTCTCGTCGACGGTCTCGCGCATCTTCTCGAGCTTCTCTTCGTTGCCCTTCTGCATCTTGTCGATCGCGCTCTGCATGGCAGCCTGCAGCTCGACCTGCTTGCGGGCGTTGACGTCGCTCAGCTCGCGCAGCTGCTCCGCCATCTTGGCGATCGATTCGTTCAGCGACTTCTGGAGCTCAATTCGGCTCGCGGTCGCTTCTTCACGCTGACCCTGACCCGACTTGTCGAGCGATTCGCGCACCTGCTCGAAGCGAGCGTCGAGTTGGGTCTGCGACTGGGCAATCGTGCGGGCGAGCTCGTCGCGAACAGCGGCAAGGTCGCGCGATAGGGCGGTGTTGTCGCCCCCGCCGCCCTTGTTGCGCCCAGCCAGGAAAGCACCCAGCGTGGCTGCGATGAGCGTCAGAACAAGAAGTGTGATGACTAGCGGATCCATATGATTCCTATCGTCGAGGCTGCAGCGAAGCAGTCGCCAGTTGGTGCGAGAAAATCAGGCTACTCAGTGCCGCAGACATTTATTTCTTGGGGCCGACACCAATTTAGAAATCGCGGCTAGTGGGTGAGCGGATCGGCGGCGATGGCCTCAACCGCAGGTTGGCGACGACGCGCTGGCCATTCCACAATCAGCATCGCTGCAACCATGAGCAGTCCGCCGATGGTCGTGCGCTCCGAAAGTGTCTCCTGCCCGACGGCGACAGCGATTCCAGCGGCAAAAACCACCTCGGCGGTGAGGATGATGGCCACGCGCGACGCGTCCATGCGCGCCTGCGCCCAGGTCTGCGCGAAGAATGCGATCGCGGTTGCGAAAACAGCCGTGAAGATTACCGCGAACCAAACTTCACCGGATTCTGGCGCTTGATAGCCATCGCCGACAGCACCCACCCAGCTCACGGCGGCCACTGCAATCAACTGCACAACAGTCAACGGGTATGCCTCAAAACGCGCGCTGAACGTGCCGAGTCCGACGATGTGAACGGCATACAGCAACGCGCACAAAATGCCCCAAACGTGACCGGGTTGGATGCCCACATCCGTTATGGAAATTAGCGCCAATCCGCCGGTGGCCAGCACCACGCCAATCAAGACCTTGAGGGTCAACCGATTCTTTAGGAAGACCCAGGCAAGAAGGGGAGTGAGCACAACGTACAAGCCAGTGAGAAAGCCCGTGATGGCTGCCGTCGTGAGTTCGAGGGCGATCGTCTGGGTGACATAGCCAAGCCCAAGAACCGCTCCGAGCGGAAGCCCGGTTGCCAAGAGTTTCGGCGTGAACTGTCGCAAGACCTGCGGCCGAACGGCGATCATCACCAGCGCAGCGAGCGTAAAGCGCGTGGCCAAGAAGTCATAGAACGGCTGCTGTTCGATGGCCGGTTTCATGACCACGAATGCGGCACCCCAGGCAGCCGTTACGCCCAGCAGCGCGAGCGTCGCAAGATACGAAAGTTTCGGCGTGGTGGTCATGCCTCTATGCCATAAGTTTCGATCGCAGCGATCTTGCGCTTCTTGCCGAGCGAAAGGTGCACCACAACCATCTCGGCCGGCTTAAGTGCCCTGGCTGCCTTCAAAACCTCAGCTTGTTCGAGAGTTCCGAAGCTTGAAATCGACGTCAATATCGTCGGAAGCGACGGGCGGTGCGCACAGATCAAAGCAGCCTTGCCCTCTTCGACAATCTGAATGACTTCTTTGGCAGTGCGCTGCGGGCCACGGAAGTTGCCGAGCTCGCTAAACACCGAACGTTCGATCAACTTAATGCGGCGCTTAGCGGCATAAGGCGCGACAGTTGCTCGGCATCTAAACCATGGGCTAGTAAACACTCGCTTTGGGCCAAATGCCGAAATCAATGGAACGAGCGCTTGTGCCTGGAGCAGACCCTCCGGCAGCAACGGGCGCTTGCCATCATCGAGTGCCTTGCCGCCCATCCAATCTGACCGTGGGGTGGCCTTGGCGTGGCGCAATACGATCATCGGGCGAGTGTCCAGCATTCCGTTGTTGTGGAGCGCCTCGACCTCGTCGAGAAGCTGCGCATCGAACTCGTAGCTGAACAGTTCACGAGCCTGTTTGGGAGTAAGCCACTCGACGCTGGCAACCTCTTCGTCGGGCTTGAAAGTGGACGTAGCCAGTGCCTTGTCGGTTACGCGTGCGGCCCAGTAGTGGACCTCTTTTGGTGCGCCGTTGGCCAGTGTGTATTTGCTGGTGCTCAGCTTGATGCCGAGGCGAACCTTCAGCCCGGTCTCTTCACGAATCTCGCGAACGGCGGTCTGCGGCAGGGTCTCACCCTTGTCCAGCTTTCCCTTGGCGAAGCTCCAGTCGTTGTAGCGGCTGCGGTGCACGAGTGCCACCTTGAGTGCGCCCTTCTCGACGCGCCAAAGCACCGCTCCGGCGGCATAAACAGTTGCGGCCACTTAGCCCTTGTTTCTGCCGGCGTACACGGTCTTCATGATCTGGTCCTGCACGTCGATGAGCGGCTGACCCTCGGCGTCGTACTGCTTGCGGTGCCAGTCGCCATCCTCGCCAAGGTGCCACGATGCCGAACCCTCCGACATTGCGAGGTCGAACAGTCCGTTGAGTTCCTTGATCTGATCTGGCTGAGAGATGCGCACTAGCGCCTCAACGCGGCGGTCGAGATTTCGGTGCATCATGTCGGCCGAGCCGATGAATACTGCGGGATCGCCCCCACCCGCGAAGGTGAAGATGCGCGAGTGCTCGAGGTAGCGACCTAGGACCGAACGAACCTTGATAGTGTCGCTGAGGCCAGGCACACCAGGGCGCAGTGCACACATGCCTCGAACGACGATCTCGACCGGCACACCGGCCATCGAGGCACGGTACAGTGCGTCGATGATTTGCTCATCAACGAGCGAATTTACCTTGACGCGGATGCGGGCATCCTTGCCCTCGGCCTTGAACGCAATCTCGCGGTCGATTCGCTCAACCAAGCCATCGCGCACGCCGTTTGGCGAAACCAGCAGTGAGCGGAAGGTCGCATCAGGCGCGTAGCCCGATAGCTGGTTGAACAGCTTGGTCATGTCTTCGCCCACGGCGTCGCGCGCGGTAAACAAACCGTAGTCCTCATAGAAACGTGCGGTCTTTGGGTTGTAATTACCCGTGCCAACGTGGCAGTAGCGACGCAGCTGGCCGCCCTCCTGGCGAATGACCAGCGAGAGCTTGCAGTGGGTCTTGAGGCCAACGATGCCGTAGACCACGTGTACGCCGGCCTGCTCGAGCTTGCGAGCCCAACCGATGTTGTTCTGCTCGTCGAAGCGGGCCTTGATCTCGACAAGCGCTAGCACCTGCTTGCCGGCCTCTGCAGCGCGAATCAGGGCGTCGACAATCGGCGAGTCGCCCGAGGTGCGGTAGAGGGTTTGCTTGATTGCCAAGACCTTCGGGTCGTTGGCTGCGTGCTCGAGGAACGCCTGCACCGAGGTCGAGAAAGACTCGTATGGGTGGTGAACCAAGATGTCGCGAGCTCGAAGCGCGGCGAAGAAGCTCTGGTCGTCGTCTTCGACCGGCTTTAGGTAGCGGTTCGTGATGACTGGATGCGGCGGGTAGTGCAGGTCCGGACGCTTCATGAATGCGATCTCGGAAAGACCGGTTAGGTCGAGCGGACTCGGCAGGTGATAGACGTCTTCGTCGGTGATGTCGAGCTCGCGCATTAGCAGCTCTAGAACCTGCGGGTTGATGTCGTCGGCCACCTCGAGGCGAACCGGCGGGCCGAACCGGCGACGCAGCAGCTCCTTCTCGAGCGCAACGAGCAGGTTTTCGCCCTCGTCCTCGTCGACTTCGAGGTCTTCGTTGCGAGTCACACGGAAGGTGTGGTGCTGCAACACCTCCATGCCTGGGAACAGCTCGCCGAGGAACTCGCCAATGACATCCTCGAGCGGCACGAAGCGCACATCCACAATGCCGTTGTTTCGTGAGTTCGGTGTGCCACCGGGAATCCGAACGAAGCGCGGCAGCAGCGGCGGAACCTTCACACGGGCGAAGTTGTCGGTGCCGGTGTCGAGGTTGCGCAGAACCACGGCTAGGTTGAGCGACAAGCCCGAGATGTAAGGGAACGGATGCGCTGGGTCGACTGCTAGCGGTGTGAGGACCGGGAAAATCTGGTTCTGGAAGTACGCGTGAAGGTCGGCCTTCTCGGTCTCGCTCAGGTCGTTCCAGCGAACCAGACGGATGCCCTTTCCGGCCAGCGCAGGTTCGATCACCTTGGTGAAAGTCTCGGCGTGACGACGCTGCAGTGCGTGGGCGTCCTCAGAGATGCGGGCGAGAACCTCGGCCGGCTCGAGGCCGCTTGCCGAAGTGGTTGCCAGGCCGGTGGCGATTCGACGCTTGAGGCCGGCCACGCGAACCATAAAGAATTCATCGAGGTTCGACGCAAAGATGCTCAGAAAGTTGACGCGCTCGAGCAGGTAGAGGTTTGGATCCTCGGCCAGTTCGAGAACGCGCTTGTTGAACGCGAGCCAACTCAGTTCGCGGTCAAGAAAGCGATCCGCGGGTAGGTTGGCGTCGAGGTCGGGGAGGCTGATCGCCATCGTTTCTTCTGAAGCCATTACTCAATCGTGCCACAGACGGGTGAACAGTGGGTGGCTAGAAGTTTTCCGCTAGGGCGTCGACATCGTCGGTTGGCTGGAATCGGTAGCCCACGTTGCGCACGGTTCCAATCAGTGACTCCAGGTCGCCAAGTTTTGCGCGCAGGCGACGGATGTGGACGTCGACCGTGCGAGTGCCGCCGAAGTAGTCGTAGCCCCAAACCTCGCTGAGCAGCTGATCGCGAGTGAACACGCGGCCCGGGTGCTGCGTTAGGAAGCGCAGGAGTTCGAATTCCTTATAGGTGAGGTCAAGTGGTTGCCCATTTACCTTGGCCGAGTATGAGGCCTCGTCGATAACTACACCCGACGTGCTGATCTTGCCCGAACTGCGCGACTCCTGCACGCGCGAAAGGGCAAGGCGGATGCGGGCATCGATTTCGCCCGGTCCCGCGCTTTCGAGAATTATGTCGCTAGCGCCCCACTCTGCGTTTATTGCCGCGAGGCCACCCTCCGTGACGATCAGAATCATTGGAGCCGAGATGCCTGTGGTGACCAAAATCTTGGCCAGGGCCTTAGTGCCGGCAAGGTCGCGGCGAGCATCGAGCAAAATTACGTCGTGGCCAGGAGCGCTTACGAGGTTTGCTGGCTCTGCTGGCATCTGACGAACTCGGTGGCTAAGCAGACCGAGCGCAGGCAAGACTTCGGAGTGGGCCGAAGCCGACAACACCAGAAGTTGGGCCATTTCTCTCTCCAAACGCCGTGCCTCAAGTTTAGACCCGCGCTCACAAGAGTTTTAGCGGCGATGAACCAAGATAGAACAGTGAAGAATCACTGGGTCGAAATCGTTGCCATCTGGGTATTGGTCGCTCTCGCTGCCGTCTCGGTATCGGTCGGTTGGCCGATTAGCATCGCCGATCCTGAGCTCGCATTCGGCACGATCATCGCCGCGGCGGTCGCGTTGGTTTCGCTCATCCAGTTGTTTCGCGCGCAGCCGAACGGCTTCGTCGCCCGCCTGGTCTACGTGTCTGGCGGCAGCTACTTGATCCTCGCGCTCGCTACCCTCGTCGACTGGCTTGCTAGGTAGACTAAAAACATGACTCTCGAGATTTTCTTTACCGGTCTTCTGGTTCTCGCAGCCCTCGCAATCGCGTCGATTTCAGGCGTGGTTTTGTACAAGCTGTTCAAGGGCCAGAAGTAGTTGTTCGTCCTCCCGGATGACCTACCCCTCGAACTAACTCCCTTCGCCTTCCTCGTTGGCAAGTGGGAGGGCACCGGCGTTATCAGCTACAAGGCGGATGGCGTTGAGGGTGAGGCGCCGCAATTCGAATTCCGTCAGCGTATCGAATTCGCTCACGACGGCCAATCGGTCCTCACTTACATCTCTTCTGCTGAGCTAATTGGCGATAACGCTTCTGCGCTACCTAGTGAACTTGGCTACTGGCGTCTGGCTCGACCGGCCAATGCGGCCGATCACGGCCCCGGCCTGCTGGTTGGCGAGGGTGAACCAAAGATCAAGACTCGCGAAGACCTCGAGACCCTGCGCAACAAGGAGGGCGGTTTCGACATTCAGGTGTCGACCCTGCACCCGGGTGGCGTCGCCGAGCTCTACAACGGCAAGATCAAGGGTGCTCGAATCGACTTGGCCTCGGCCCACGGCGTAGCTTTTGAGGGCGCCAAGACCTACCGCCACTCGACCCGCATCTTTGGCCTAGTCGAGAACGCTCTGCTCTGGGCGTGGGACATCGCTTTGCCGGGCAGCGAGCTCAAGTCGCACGCATCCGCCCGTCTCGAACGCGTTCAATGACGGCATCCTTCGGCAATCCGCTGACCGAGCAGCGAGCGCTGCTTGCGGGCAAGGCTGCCGTGGCGTTGGCCGACGCCTGCATCCTTCGAATCGATGGCGAAGATCGCCTCAAGTGGCTACACGCCCTACTCTCGCAGAACATCCAGAACCTGGCGGCCGGCGACTCGGCCGAGGCCCTGCTGCTTGACCCACAGGGGCACATCGAGCAGGACATCCATCTAGTGATCGATGCCGATAGCGTCTGGCTGTGGGTGGGTGCCGAACGCGGGGAATCCATGCGCGGGTGGTTCGAGCGCATGATCTTCCGTTCGAAGGTGACCATCACTGACGAGTCAGATCGTTACGCCCTCATTGCGACGTTCGGTTCGCCTTTAGCGCTCGCCGAATTTCACTGGAGCGACCCTTGGCCTGGGACGGTTGCTGGTGGCTACCGATACGCCACCGATGTCGTCGCCGACTCGCAGTGGGCTTATGTCGAAAACCTCGTGCCGATTGGCCAAGTGGATGCGGTCTTCGCCGACCTTCAGCCCGCCGGCACGATGGCTCTGGATGCGCTTCGAGTGGCCGCCAAGCGTCCCGCCGAGCCGGAGCTCGACGAGCGCAGCCTGCCTCACGAGCTCGACCTTCTGGCAACCGCCGTGCACCTGAGCAAGGGCTGCTACCGGGGCCAGGAGACCGTCGCCAAGGTGCACAACCTGGGGCGCCCTCCGCGTCGAATCACGTTCCTGCACCTCGACGGCACGGGGCATGAGCTGCCACCGGCCGGCGCTGGCGTTTTCGTCGTCGGCGAGGAGCGCGAACGCGGCCGTGTGACTACAGCCGGTCAGCACTACGAGGCTGGGCCTATCGCACTAGCCGTGCTGTCGCGTTCCGTTCCGGTCGACGCGGCGCTAGAGATTCGCCTCGAGGGCGGCCAGGTTATCGCGGCGACCCAGGAGGTCATCGTTCCACCTGACGCCGGCAACATCGCCAACCTCGCGGCACGCGGGCTAACCGCTCGCAACCTTCCTCGCCGCAACCTGATGGGCGGCAAGTGATGCGGCTCGCGTGGCATCCGCGACCGGCCTTTGCGCGACTGATCGAGAGCATCGCGCCGATTCTGCAGATCGTGATTGGCGCTACGGGCGCATACGCCTTTAGTCATTTCGTGCTCGGGCACGCGGTGCCGCTGCTGTCGGCGACAGTAACAATCACCTCGCTCGGATTCACTCGCGATGCTCGTCCGCGTCGCGTGGCCGAGACCGCACTCGGCATGATTGTCGGCATCGCGCTCAGCGAAGCGCTGCTCATATTGTTCGGGCAGGGCATCTGGCAGATGGCCGTAGTGCTCTTGCTGTGTCTTTCGATTGCACGCTTGATTAGCGGCAGTGCATCGTTTGCCCTCACTGTCGGCATCCAGGCCGTGCTCGTACACCTGTTGCAGGCGCCGGCCGGGGGAGTGTTCGAGCGTTCGATCGACGGAATCGTGGGTGGTTTGATCGCGCTCGTAGTGACCGCACTCGTGCCGCGCGACCCACGCGGCATGGCCAACAAGGATGCGAATCGGCTGTTCGACGTCTTCCTCGCCTCGATCGCGGACGTGCGCACCGCGCTTCTAAAGAAGGACTTCAAGGTGGCCGACCAGGCGCTCGTGCGCGTGCGCCGCAGCCAGCCGCTGATCGACAATTGGCGCATGAGCCTTGACAGCGCCATTTCGGTAAGTCGAATCAGTCCATTCCTGCGAAAGTATCGCGACGAACTGCTCGGACAGGTGCGGCTAATGCGCGGCATGGACCTCGCGACGCGAAACCTACGTGTTGTGGTTCGCCGCATTGATTTCTTGCTGCGTGACGGCGTGGCCCAGCCGTACCTAGCCGACCTGCTCGACCAACTCGAGTCGGCGGTCAAACTGCTACAGGCCGGCCTCGAAGAACCGGCCCAACTCGAGCTGGCGCAGGAGCAACTGCTCGAGATCATTCATCAGCTCGACCCCAAGCGCTTCGGCATCGCAGACCAGTTGCGCGAGGCCAGCGTGCTGCTTTTGCTGCGTCCGCTGCTGGTCGATCTGCTCTGTGCCAGCGGCATGAGCGAGGACGAAGCGCGCGAAGAACTGCCGGTCGTCTAGCTGCGGCCGGTTCGCCAGAGGTTGCTAGTCGCCTACGCGAACCGCGTCCCACGCCACGCTGAGTTCGCCAAGACGCCAACGCTTGCGATCGCCCACAATCGGCCATCCCGAAGCGACCATGTCTTTTGCGGCCGCCTGCCAGCGCTGAATTGGTGACGGCGCGCCCGAATGAGTCCGCCATGCTCGGTCAAGCTCGGTCAAGAACGAATGGATGCGTTCGCCTGGCATGTTGTGGTGGATCAGCGCCTTCGGCAGTCGCTCGGCCACGATGCTCGGAGCGTCGAGTTCCTGCAGGCGCAGGGAAATCGTGAGGGTCAGCGGGCGTTCGCGATCGAGGGTCACCCAGCTCGACACGCGTCCGATCTCATCGCACGTGCCCTCCACCAACAGTCCGTCCTCTGCAAGGCGCGACTGCATGCGTTGCCAGGCCGCCGGCACGTCCGACTCTTCGTACTGACGCAAAACATTGAAGCAGCGAATCACCGTCGCAGGTCGGCCCGCGGCAAAGGCGACAGGCATCGGCACCTCGAAGCCCCCGAGCGCAAAGTGCAATCGCTCATTGGCCACCTCGAGCCCGCGCTCGACTCGCTCGCGATCGATCTCGACGCCAACGACGTGAGTGTTGGGATTTGCCTTGCTAAGTCGCTGGAGGAGCTCGATCGCGGTGATAGGGCTGGCGCCGAAGCCCAGATCGACAACGACCGGCTGTGCCGTGCCGCGAATTACCGGTTGGGCGGCGATAAATCGGTCGACTCGGCGCAGGCGATTCGGGTTGGTCGTGCCGCGAGTGATGTTGCCGATTGGTTTGCCGTGACTGACGGCGAGCGGCTTTGCCTTTGCGACCACGGTCACCTCTCAATCGACTCGCCAATAAACTTATTCGCATGTCTGCGAAATACACACTTATCCTGCTCCGTCACGGCAACAGCGTCTGGAACCAGGAAAACCTGTTCACCGGTTGGGTCGATGTCGAGCTCAGCGACCAGGGCCGCGCCGAGGCCAAGCGCGCCGGCGAGCTGCTGGCCGAGTCCGGCCTCAAGCCTGACCTGCTCTTCACCTCGCGTCTGCGCCGCGCTATCAACACCGCGCACATCGCGCTCAACGCCGCCGACCGGGCATGGATCGATGTCGTTCGCGACTGGCGTCTCAACGAGCGCCACTACGGTGCTCTGCAGGGCAAGGACAAGGCTCAGACCCTTGCTGAATACGGCCCTGAGATGTTCCAAACCTGGCGCCGCTCATACGACGTTCCGCCTCCTGCCATCGACGACAACGACAAGTACTCGCAGGCGCACGACGAGCGCTACGCCGACCTCGGCCCGAACATTCCGAAGACCGAGTGCCTAAAGGACGTCCTCGAGCGCATGCTGCCGTTCTGGATGAGCGACATTCAGCCTGCGCTGAAGGCCGACAAGACCGTCCTTGTCACAGCCCACGGCAACTCGCTACGCGCGCTCGTTAAGCACCTGGATGACGTCAGCGACGACGATATCGCCGAGCTCAACATCCCGACCGGCATCCCGCTGGTTTACAAGCTCGACGAGAACTTCAAGCCACTGGTCAAGGGCGGCGAGTACCTCGACCCAGAGGCGGCTGCGGCCGGTGCGGCGGCAGTTGCGGCTCAGGGCAAGAAGTAAGCGCCCACCGAGAACTACAAGAAAAGGCCTCCCAAACTGGGAGGCCTTTTTCGTTGTTGCTGAGCACTAGTCGGCTTCGTGGTCGACCCATTCGCCGGTAGTCAGGTAGCTGATCTTGCTTGAAATATCGACGACGTGGTCGGCGAAACGCTCGTGGTAGCGGCTGGCCAGCGTCACATCGACGGTGTAGATCGCATTTTCGGTCCAGTCGGCGCCCAGTACCACGTCGAAAACGTGACGGTGCAGCTGGTCGACGCGTTCGTCCTGTGCCTGAATCGCGCGGGCCTCGTCGGCATCCGTGCTACGCAGAATCTTTGCGATCTTCTTGGCTAGGTCAATGTCCAGGCGGCCCATCTCTTCGAATGTGGCCTTGAGTGCGACCGGAATCGCGCTGCCCGGGAAGCGGTAGCGCGCGATCGCGGCGATGTGTCCGGCAAGAGCGCCCATGCGCTCGAGCGAAGCGCTGATGCGCAAGGCAGAAACGAGGATGCGCAGGTCGCGTGAGACCGGCGACTGACGCGAAAGAATGCGGATCACAAGCTCGTCAAGCGTGAGAGCTTTGTTCTCGTTCGCTTCAGCCATGGCGATGGCTCGATCGGCGGCGGCAACGTCCGAATTGATGAAAGCGGATGACGCGTCCTTCATGATGATCGTGACCGATTCGGCCATCTCGACAAGTCGATCTTGGACCTCGTGCAGTTGATCCTGGAAAACTTCGCGCATAGTGATGCCCCTTTCTGTGAAACAGACTCTCAGCGATTGGCAAACGGATGGTGAACTCGCGTTGAACTGTCGGCTAAACCCTTGCCGGTGGGGCCAGTTCGCCTATTTGAACGCCACCTGACCACTTATCGTTAACCTTGTGAACTTCTGGGTTGTTATGGCGCTATTGGCGGGTTTTGCCGCGGGCGCCGGCCTGGTTTTGGCGCTGTTCGTGCGCACTCTTCGCCGCGCTGAGCTCAGCGTAAGGGCCGATCGAGACAACATCGTTGACGGAGCCACCGAGGTCTTAGACGTCCTGGCCTCTGCTGGTCTCGTAATTGGTTCCACCGGCACGGTAATCAGAGCCACGGACGGCGCTCTTGCCATGGGATTGGTCAACAACCGTGTGCTCGTGCACAAGCGACTGCGCGAGCTTGTCACCACGGCTCGAGAATCCGAATCGCCCGTCAGCCTCGAGACAACCATCGCTAGCGGCCTGCGGGGCAACACGGTCTGGGTTCACGTGCGTGCCGCGAAGATGAGCAACGATAACGTTCTGCTGCTGGTCGACGACCGCACCGAGGCGCACCGCCTCGACGAAACCCGTCGCGACTTCATCGCCAACATTTCGCACGAACTAAAGACGCCCATCGGAGCGATTAGTTTGCTAGCCGAGGCATTGCAAGATGCCGGTGATTCGCCAGAGATGGTCGCCAAATTCTCGAAGGACCTCTATCGCGAGTCAAAGCGACTCGGTGCTCTGGTCAAAGACATCATCCAGCTCTCGCGTCTGCAGTCGGCCGAAGTGGCTAGCGGTGCTCAGGTAATCGAACTGCACGAGGTCATTGACGAGGCCGTAGAGCTCAACAAGCACGCTGCCGAGGCGCGCAAGGTGAGAATCGGTGTCGACGCGCCAAACGACATCTACGTTTACGGCGATCGCGGCATGCTGGTGACCGCCGTGCGCAACCTAATTGAAAACGCAATTACCTACTCTGATGACAATTCGCAGGTGGGAATCGGCCTTGCGGTGTCGCAGAACATCGCCGAGCTGGCTGTCTCTGACAGCGGTATCGGTATCTCGCCAGAAGACCAGAAACGCGTTTTCGAGCGGTTCTATCGAGTCGATCCTTCGCGTTCGCGCGAAACCGGCGGCACGGGCTTGGGGTTGAGCATCGTGAAGCACGTTGCGCACAACCACCGTGGCGAGGTCGCCGTGTTCTCAAAGCCTGGGCTTGGGTCAACCTTCACACTGCGTATTCCGTTGGCAGGTTCGGCCGTAGTCGGCAAGAGCAAGTCGGATAAGAAGGCCGTCAAGAAGTCGGCAAAGAAGAAATCGGGCAAGAAGGGCAAGAAATGACAAAAGTTCTCGTCGTCGAAGACGAAATCTCACTGCGTGAACCGCTGGTGTATCTGCTGCAGCGCGAGGGCTTTGAGATCGTCGAGGCGGGTGATGGCGCTACCGCGCTTGAGCTGTTCAAGAACCAGGGAGCGGATCTGATTCTGCTCGATCTGATGCTGCCGGGTGTATCGGGGAACGAGGTTTGCCGCCAGATTCGCCAAACCTCATCGGTGCCAATCATCATGCTGACTGCGAAGGACAGCGAAATCGACAAGGTTGTCGGTCTTGAAATAGGTGCCGATGACTACGTGACCAAGCCATATTCGAGCCGCGAGCTGCTCGCTCGAATGAAGGCGGTTCTACGTCGTAATGTCGCGCCAGCTCTCGAGCCGACCAGCGTTCTCGAGGCCGGCCCAATACGCATGGACCTCGAACGCCACGAGGTTCAGGTGCACGGCAAGAAGGTGGCCATGCCGCTGAAGGAGTACGAGTTGCTCGAGTTGCTGCTTGAGAACGTCAATCGCGTGCTCACCCGCGGCCAAATCATCGACCGCGTTTGGGGCAGTGACTACTTCGGCGATACCAAAACCTTGGATGTGCATATCAAGCGCATTCGCTCAAAGGTCGAGGATGACCCGGCACGCCCGGTGCACCTGCTCACGGTTCGCGGCCTCGGTTATAAATTCGAGGTTTAGCGGCTAAAGCTTGTTGCAAGCTAACTAAAAAGGGCTCCCGCTTGGGAGCCCTTTTTTTGAAAGACTTACTTCTAGTTGGCGTCAAGAACTGCCTTGTACTCAGGCAGAGTGCCATCGAGTACTGGCACCGACATGGTTGCTTCCGAGCCGCCGGTCTTGATTGTTACCTCAACCAGGCCGCCAGCCTTTGCTTCGGTGACGGCAGGTAGTGCTGCGGTGCCGTTGTAGCCGAGGTCGAACTTCTGGCCGGCATTCAGGTTTACCTGTGCTTGCTTGATGGTGCCAGCGTCTGGGTAGCTCAGCTGAATTGCTGCTCCTTCGAGACCGCTATTGACGAGCGAGCCGACGAGGATCGACTTGGTGCCATCGGTGAGCACGAGGAAGTTGCGAGCGGCAACCTTGCCAGCATCAGCCATTGCGCCGTCCGAAGGAGCGTAAACCTCTGCGGAAGCTACGTGGGTGATCATGTTGCAACCAGCGGTGCCAAGCATCACGCCTGCGACTACTGCAACCGAGGCAAACTTGCGAATCATTCATTCCTCCTGCGAATGGTTTTCAACGCCAGTCTACCCTTTAGAAATAGGCATTTCCGTGGTAAACTTGGGGTTTCCGGAGGGATTTTCCTAATGCGTTTTGAAGTCGGCGAGACCGTCGTTTACCCACACCACGGAGCTGCAGAAATCATTGCTGTCGGCGACCGTGTCTTTCGCGGCGAGAACAAGCTGTACCTGCAACTGAAGGTAGCTCAGGGTGATCTGACCATTTGGGTGCCTGCCGACAACGTCGAGAGCGTTGGCGTTCGCGATGTCATTGACGCAGCCGGAGTCAAGAAGGTTTACGGCGTTCTGCAGGCCGAGTTCACCGAGGAGCCGACCAACTGGTCTCGCCGCTACAAGGCAAACCTCGAAAAGCTGGCTTCGGGTGACGTCATCAAGGTTTCTGAGGTTGTTCGCGACCTTTGGCGCCGCGACCAGGACCGTGGTCTTTCGGCAGGCGAGAAGCGCATGCTGGCCAAGGCCCGTCAGATTCTCGTTTCGGAGCTAGCTCTGGCTCACAAAACCGACGAGGACGCCGCTTCGACTCAGCTCGACAAGGTTCTCGAAAAGGCCGGAGCCTAGGTTCAACCATGACCTCCCGTGATCTCGCGGTGGTCATCGTGGCGGCCGGCAAGGGCGAGCGCCTCGGTGCCGCTGTGCCCAAGGCATTCTTTGAAATCGCAGGTCGCTCCCTGCTCTCTCACGCAATCGAACGCGCACTCGCTTCGTCACGCCTGCTGCAGCTGATCGTCGCCGCGCCGGCAGAGCTGGTTGACCAGGCACTCATCACAGCCGAAAACCTAGCCGCCGTCGCTCCCGTTGGGAAGAGCAGCGTTGCAATCCAGGTCGTGGCAGGCGGCGCATCGCGTCAGGATTCAATCGCCAAGGCACTTGAGGTCCTTTCGCCCGATGCCGACGTTGTCCTAGTTCACGATGCGGCTCGTGCCTTTGCGCCAACCAGCGTATTTGACCGTGTTGCCTTAGCAGTGCGCGAGGGTCGTCGTGGCATCGTTCCGGTCGAGCCGGTCGTCGACACAATCAAGCGCGTCGCTGGCGATATGGTTCTCGAGACCGTCGATCGCACCGAGCTTCGCGCGGCTCAGACTCCCCAGGGCTTCGTGGCCGAGCAGCTGACCGCGGCCTACGCTTCAGCCGGCCAAGACCACACCGACGATGCCGCACTTATGCAGGCCAATGGCCACGAGGTTGGGTTCGTTGCGGGAGACGCGCAAGCCTTCAAGATCACGACGCCAAACGACGTCGATCGCGCATACGCCCTGGCCTTCGGCGCAGGCGCCTCGGCGGGCGCCGCTGGCATCCGTGTTGGTATCGGCACCGACACCCACAGATTCACCGATGAAGCAACCAAGCCGCTCTTCCTTGGAACGGTCGAATGGGCGGGCGAACGCGGCCTCGACGGCCACAGCGATGGCGATGCCGTCAGTCACGCCATCGTGGATGCGCTCCTGGCCGCTGCCGGACTGGGGGATATCGGAACCAACTTCGGCGTCGACCGCCCCGAATTTGCCGGTGCAAACGGAGAGGTGTTCCTTCGTGGCGCCCTAGATCTGATTGCCCAGGCTGGATGGGCAGTGTCGAACGTTAGCGTGCAGATCATCGGCAATCGCCCCAAGGTAGCGCCACATCGTGAGCGCGTCGAACGCGTACTTACTGAACTTTTAGGTGCTCCAGTTTCGCTCACCGCGACGACCACCGATGGGCTTGGGTTCCTCGGTGCCAGCGAGGGTGTTGCCGCTGTAGCCACAGCGCTGCTGCGACGCGCCGAAGGTAGGCTTGGCTCGTGACCGCGCCGGTAATGAACCTCTATGACTCGAAGAGCCAGACTCTTCGGGCGTTTGCGCCTATCAAGGCCGGTCAAGTTGGCATGTACGTCTGCGGCCCGACGGTCCAGGGTGCACCACACGTTGGCCACCTTCGTTCGGCTCTCGTTTACGACATCCTTCGCCGCTGGCTTGCCGCCAAGGGCCTCGAGGTCACGATGGTGCGCAACGTTACCGACATCGACGACAAGGTGCTCGAGAAAGCCGTCGAATCGGGCCAAGACTGGTGGGCGTTGGCCTACCGTTTCGAGCAGGAATTCAACTCGGCCTATCGCGCACTCGGCATCGCCGCGCCAACCTATGAGCCGCGCGCGACCGGGCACATCCCGGAGCAAATCGCGCTGATTGAGCGACTCATTGAAGCCGGCTATGCGTATCGCGCCGAAGACGGCTCGGCCGATGTCTACTTCGCTGCAAGCAAGTGGGCGGCATATGGCGAACTCACCAACCAGCGCATCGACGACATGGTCGACGATGGCGAGGCAACATTGCGCGGCAAGCGCGATCCTCGAGACTTCACGCTCTGGAAGGCAGCCAAGGACGGCGAGCCAGAAACCGCGACCTGGCAGACGCCCTTTGGCGCGGGGCGTCCCGGCTGGCATCTCGAGTGCTCGGCGATGTCGACCCGCTACCTAGGTTCAAACTTTGACATTCACGGCGGCGGTCTCGATCTGCGCTTTCCGCACCACGAGAACGAGCTCGCTCAGTCGCGCGCAGCCGGCGATGCTTTCGCCAACTACTGGCTGCACAACGGCCTGGTGAACGTGGGCGGTCAAAAGATGAGCAAATCGCTGGGCAACAGCGTTTTTGCTGCCGACCTGTTTGCCGGCAGTCGCCCTATTGCGGCCAGATACTTCCTCGGCAGCGCGCACTACCGCAGCGTTCTCGACCTGCACGATGGCGCCTTGGCTGAGGCCGAGACCGCGATGGCGCGCATCGAAGGCTTTGTTGCTAGGGCCACGCGAAAGACGGCAGCGCCGGCCTTCGCGACTGCAAGCAGCGCATACGCACTTTTGCCAGAAGCCTTCGTGGCTGCCATGGACGAAGACATGAACCTGCCAGCCGCGCTAGCCGTGTTGCACGAGCAAGTGCGTGCCGGAAACGCGGCGCTTGACGCCGGTAGTGATGCAGCCGATCAGCTGGCGGCTGTGGTTGCGATGCTCGAGGTCTTGGGTCTAAACCCGCTGGCCGCAACCTGGAGCGGCACCGCAGGTTCCTCGGCCGATTCGGCCCTAGAGTCGCTCGTCGATTCGCTTATTGTGCAGCGCAACGAAGCTCGCGCAAACAAAGACTTTTCGCGTTCGGATTCGATTCGCGATCAACTCAAGGCGGCAGGCATTCAGCTTGAAGACGCCGCAGACGCAACCAATTGGAGCATTAGCTAATGGCAAAACCAGGACGCCCAGGAGCGGCAAAAGGCAAGAAGGGTGCAACTGTTGGCACCGGTGGCCACGGCAAGGACCGCCTAGCTGGCAAGGGTCCAACGCCTAAGGCCGAAGACCGCAAGAACCACAAGGCTTACAAGGCAAAGCAGGCCGCTGCCAAGCACCGCGAGGCAACCGGCGCTAAGCGCGGCGAGTTCCTTGCACCTGCAGCACGCACCGCCGGCACAGGTGGCGCCGGCCGCACCAACGCACAGCGCGTTGCCAAGGCTGTCGATCAGAGCGAGATGCTATCGGGTCGCAACTCGGTGCTCGAGGCTCTGCGCGCCAAGCTTCCTGCCACCACGCTGTACCTTGCTCAGCGCATCGAGATGGATGACCGCGTCAAGGAATCGATCAACCTCGCCAACAAGCGCAACATCGCTGTTGTCGAAGTGACCCGCCCCGAGATCGATCGCCTCACCGGCTTCGACTCGGTGCACCAGGGCATCGCTCTCGCCGTTCCGCCATACAAGTACAGCCACCCGCAAGAGATGCTCGACGTGATCGTCTCGCGCGGCCAGACTCCTCTGCTCGTCGCACTCGACGGCATCACCGACCCTCGCAACCTCGGCGCCATCCTGCGTTCGATCGCGGCCTTCGGTGGCCAGGGTGTCGTTCTGCCACAGCGTCGCTCAACCGGTGTTACCGCGGCTGCCTGGAAGACCTCGGCCGGTGCGGCTGCCCGAATCCCGGTTGCTCTCGCGGCTAACCTGACCGCAACTCTGAAGGAATTCAAGAAGCGTGGACTGTTCGTTGTGGGGCTCGACGGCGACGGCGACGTTAGCCTGCCTGATTTCGACCTTGGCACCTCGCCGGTTGTGGTTGTTGTCGGATCCGAAGGTAAGGGTCTTTCGCGTCTGGTTCAGGAGACCTGCGACATCGTGCTGTCCATTCCTATCGCACGCACGACCGAGTCGCTGAACGCCGGCATCGCCGCTTCGGTGGTCTTGTATGAGATCAGCGCCGCACGCGCCGCAACCGGACGCCACATCGTCTAGTTTTCAAGCAAAGAAATCGCGCCCTCAGTCAGGCTGGGGCGCGATTTCGCTTTAAGTTGCAGAGACTCGTCTAGACCAGGTCTCGCCAGTCCACGTCGTCGTCATCCACAGCGATGATGGTGCCGCTCGGCACGGCGTCTGGCAGCGTGATCGACTCGGTCGTCGTGGCGCCCAGATAGGCCTCTTCATCGCGACGGTGCACCAGCACGTTACGCACGTACGAATCGACGGCCTCCTGCAGCGGAATGCCGCGTCCGGCGTTTTCGGCCATGTACCAGCGGTGCTCGAGCACCTGGTGGAAAACCTCAGCCGGTTCGAGGCGACCCGAAAGCTCGCGCGGTATAGCTAACACGACGGGCTCGAACACACGCGACAACCATTCGTGAGCGAGCACCTCTTCGTCAGCGCCAACCCGCTCGTGCTTTAGGCGGTACTCGTCTAGCGAATTGAGCAGGCGACGGGCCTGGTTTTCTTCGACGTCTAGGCCCGTCAGGCGCAGCAGGCGGCGGGCGTGGTGGCCGGCGTCGACCACCTTCGGCTGAATCTTGACCGTGCTGCCGGCGCCATCGGTCTTGATCGAAAGCTCTTCGATGTCGAAACCAAGCTCGTTGAGGCGCTCGACGCGGCGGCTGATCTTCCACCGTTCGCCGGCCGAAAAGGTCTCGGCACCGGTCAGGGCAGTCCAAAGCTCGTGATACTTTGCGACGATTCGTTCGCTCGTAGCGACCGCATCCACGCCAGGTGTCGCATTGCCAGAGGCGATGAGGTCCATCAGTTCGCCGGCGATGTTGACGCGGGCGATCTCGAGGTCGTTCTCGCGTTGTCCGCGCGATAGGCCGCCGTCATAGAGCTGACCGGTCTCGGCATCCACCAGGTATGCCGCGAACGAGCCGGCGTCGCGGCGGAAGAGCGTGTTAGAGAGCGATACGTCGCCCCAGAAGAAACCCGCGATGTGTAGGCGAACCAGCAGCAGCGCAAGCGCATCCACCAGTCTGGTTGCGGTCTCGGGTCGAAGTCCCTGCGACCACATGGCGCGGTAGGGGAGCGAGAACTTGAGGTGTCGAGTAATCAGCACCGACATGAGTTCCTCGCCAGAGGCATCGTGGCGATTGTTGATGATCGCGAACGGCTCGACGCAGGGCACATCGAGCTTGATGAGGTTCTTGAGCATGTCGTATTCGCGCTTGGCCAGCTCGGGCAGGGTCTCTTTGATCGCGATGACGTGATCGTTCAGGTGCGCAAAACGTACTGTGTGTCTTGAAAGTCCCTTAGGCAGCGCGGCGATGTTTTCTGCCGGCCATTCCTCTAAAGGCAAATGCCACGGTAGATCCAGCAGTGCTGGCTCTACCGTGGCAGCCGTGATGTCGAGTGAAGTCAACGCTTAGTTAAGGCGCAGGCCGGTCTCTACATCGAAGAGGTGGGTGATGCCGCCCTCAGGAGCGAGGGTGACCTTCGAGCCGGTCTTGAGAGCGCTGCGGCCCTCAACGCGAGCGACGATGTCCTGGTCGACACCGTTGATGCTGGTGCGGCCGTAAAGGAAGCCGTCTGCACCGAGCTCTTCAACTACGTCAACCTCAACTGCGATACCGTTCGACGAGACCTTGAGGTTCTCAGGACGGATACCGACGGTGATTTCCTTGGCCGAGGTCTTGGCAAGAACGTCAGCTGCGACTGGCAGTACGGTGTTGCCGAACTGCACGCCACCGGCGACGATTGGCAGCTGAACGAGGTTCATGGCTGGCGAGCCGATGAAGCCTGCAACGAAGACGTTGGCTGGGCGCTCGTAGAGTGCAATCGGGGTGTCAACCTGCTGAAGAACGCCGTCCTTCAGAACTGCAACGCGGTCACCCATGGTCATTGCCTCGACCTGGTCGTGGGTCACGTAAACGGTGGTTACACCGAGGCGACGCTGTAGCGAAGCGATCTGGGTGCGGGTCTGAACACGGAGCTTGGCGTCGAGGTTCGACAGCGGCTCGTCCATGAGGAACACCTGAGGCTTGCGAACGATCGCGCGGCCCATCGCAACACGCTGGCGCTGACCGCCCGAGAGTGCCTTTGGCTTGCGGCTCAGGTATGGCTCGAGGTCGAGCAGCTTGGCAGCCTCGAGAACGCGCTCGGCGCGCTCTTCCTTGCTGACGCCTGCGATCTTCAGGGCGAAGCCCATGTTCTCTGCCACGGTCATGTGTGGGTAAAGAGCGTAGTTCTGGAACACCATTGCGATGTCGCGGTCCTTAGGTGGAACGTCGGTGACGTCGCGGTCGCCGATGAGGATGCGACCCTGGTTGACCTCTTCTAGGCCAGCGAGCATGCGCAGGGTGGTCGACTTTCCACAGCCCGATGGGCCAACGAGGACGAGGAATTCGCCGTCCTGGATGTCGAGGTTGATCTGGTCCACTGCTGGACGAGTTCCGCCTGGGTATAGACGGGTGGCACTGTCAAAAGTTACTGACGCCATGATTTTCTCCTTCACCGGCAGGTACGTGCCGGACGATCCGTTGTGATGGGTTGTCGGGCTGGCCGCCCAACTTGTTCATTATCCCATCGCGAAACACTCGTTTAGACTTATAAATCGCATCTGTCACGCAATCGTGACGCGCGATCGTGACCCAAGTCGTAACCCGGCCCAGCTAGGCGCGACCCAAACTGAAAAGGACAGCGTCATGAACGAAAAACTTACTCGCGAAGAGCAGCGCGAAGCCGCTCGAGCAAAGGCCAAGGCCATGCGCGAACAGCACCGCCGCGGCGAGAAGCGCAAGCGCTTGCTCATCCAGCTCTCTGTCGTCATTGGCTCACTGGCACTTGTCGGCGGCGTGGCCGCGGCGGTTGTCATCGGCGCTAACGCACCTCAGTCAGACGCCAAGACCCCGGCAAACTTCAGCTTCAACGACGGTTTGAAGCTAGGCGCAAACGGCGAGCCATTCACCGCAAACACCACCCCAACCGCTTCGGCCACACCTGGTGCAGCAGACCCGATCAACATCAAGGTTTACCTCGACTACCAGTGCCCGATTTGTCAGGGTTTCGAACTTGCCAACAGCGAGCAGTTCAAGAGCTGGTTGAACTCGGGCTATGCAACCCTCGAGGTTCACCCGATTTCGTTCCTTGACGGCCAGGGCAGCCCAAACGAGTACTCAAGCCGCGCTGCTAACGCCGCCATCTGCGTTGCCGAGAACTCGCCTGCCGACTTCTACGACTTCAACCACGCGCTGTTCCAGAACCAGCCTCAGGAGGGCACGCCAGGCCCTAGCAATGACGAGCTGTTCGAGACCGCGAAGAGCGTAGGCGTTCAGAACCAGGAGACCATCAAGAGCTGCATCGACGGCAAATCGTACGGTGACTGGATCAAGGCGACCACCAGCAAGGTTCTCTCGCAGGACTACGTAGTGGAAGGCACCGAGCTTCGGGTGACGGGCACTCCAGCCATTTTCGTCAACGGCGAGCAGTACACCTGGGAGACCTTTGCAGACCTGACCAACCCGGCTCGCTTCGCGCAGTGGGTGCAGAAGGCTGCCGGCAACTAACCAGTAAGCGGTAATCGAAATGGCCCACGGGAAACCGTGGGCCATTTCGTATTGCGTGAGTCAGCGCAACTGCGGTTCGGGTAACCTTGTACCGAACCTTTGGGTTCGAGGCATCGCAAGATGCTGGCTTCCTTGGCGCAATTGGTAGCGCACCGCACTTGTAATGCGGGGGTTAGGGGTTCGAGTCCCCTAGGGAGCTCTTTTTCTATTAAGCGCCGAGTTTGTTGAGCGCCTCGTAAACGAGGAACGCAGGCCAAACCATCGACTTGAGCAGGCCCAAGACACCCATCCAGAAGTCTGTCGCGTGCGAGACGTAATAGATCGCCGCACCAACAAAACCGATGAAATAGAGCGCTCCTCCACCAGCTTTAACCTTCACGTCTTTCGTGCCCCAGTTCTTACCCAAGTCTTTACCTAAATCCTTGCCAAGGTCTTCCAGGAAGCCCTTGCGTTCGTTTTTCTCAGACATTAGTTCTCCTCGAACTTGATGCTAACCGAGTTGATGCAGAAACGGTCGCCGGTCGGCGTCTGGGGGGCATCCTCGAAAACGTGACCTAGATGACTGCCGCAGTTGGCACAAAGAACTTCGGTTCGGGTCATGCCGTGCGAGCGATCCTCGCGCAGTTCGACGGCGTCGCCAGCCTGTGGCTCATAGAAACTCGGCCAACCGCATCCGGCATCGAACTTGGTCTGGCTCTTGAACAAGAACGTGCCGCAACCGCGGCAGTGGTATGAACCCTCGCGCCACTCCTGGTCGTATTCGCCGGTGCCGGCACGCTCGGTGCCCTTTTCGCGCAGAACGTGATACTCAAAGTCGTTGAGTTGCTCGCGCCACTCGGCTTCTGACTTGTTGACTGGGTATTCCATGCGAATCTCTCGTTTCTGCGGGCGGGCTGCCGCGTCTGCCTAATATTAAGTCGATGTCTGAGAAGTTTCCCAACGATGAGTTCGCCGCCGCGCCACCGCACGGCGGTCGTCACCGACGAATACGTACGGGCCGTAACCGCGTTGGCGAGTTCTTGAAACTGACCGTGATTTCGGCTTTGCTCGCCACGGTTGCCCTGGTTGGCATCAAGGTTGCCGACAGCGTTAACCTGTTCAACGCCGAGGCCACCGCTCCAGCGACAATTGCGATCCTCGATGGCACTCAAGCCGACCTGAGCAACTCCGTTGCAACGAAGCTGGTCGATGCCGGCTACGAGGTCGCTTCGTCCGGCAAGCTAGTCGACGCAACCGACCCAACCAAGGTCACAACAACCACTTTGGTCTATGCGCAGGACTCGTCATACCTCGACAAGGCAAACGAGGTTGCCAAACTTTTGGGCGTCGAGAGTGCGAGCATCAACTCGCAGTCAACCCAGCCGATCACGGTGGTAGTCGGCACCGATTTCCGCCCTTAAGGCTCTCTGCGGCCCCGATTTAGCCTGATAACTATCTGGTAAAGCCGCACTTAACTTATTGAAATCGCTTACATTGCTAGCGCTCACGCCGCTAGTCTGGCTCTTGGTCGTGCGTTATCAGGGGTCGACACCTTGCTATTGCGACTCAGTCTCAATCGGGATTGCAACATCGCAACAAGGAGCAACACATGGCACAGGGAACCGTAAAGTGGTTCAACTCTGAAAAGGGTTTCGGATTCATCACTCAGGATGGCGGAGCGGACGTATTCGTTCACTTCTCAGCAATCCAGTCGGATGGCTACCGTGAGCTAAAGGAAGGTCAGCGAGTCGAGTTCGAAGTAAAGTCGGGCGACAAGGGACCACAGGCTGACGCAGTACACATCATCTAAGTCAAGCTTTCAAGCAGCCGCCACTCGGAAACGGGTGGCGGTTTGCCTTAACCGGGGTTGTTCGCCCTTCGCGTACGAGGCCGCTCGAGTTGGCAATAGGGGCCGGAGAGTGCTAAAAAAGACTTAGCACTCCAAAGCCTCGAGTGCTAAAACGTACTTATTTCAGGAGACTGATTTCACATGGCAAAGATCATTCACTTTGACGAGGAAGCACGTCGCGGCCTAGAGCGCGGCCTCAACATTCTCGCCGACACCGTAAAGGTGACCCTTGGCCCTCGCGGACGCAACGTGGTTCTCGAGAAGAAGTGGGGCGCTCCTACCATCACCAACGATGGTGTTTCGATCGCCAAGGAGATCGAGCTCGAGGACCCGTTCGAGAAGATCGGCGCAGAGCTCGTCAAGGAGGTCGCTAAGAAGACCGACGACGTGGCCGGCGATGGCACCACTACCGCAACCGTTCTGGCTCAGGCACTGGTTCGTGAAGGTCTGCGCAACGTTGCTGCAGGCGCCGACCCGATCAGCCTGAAGCGCGGCATCGACAAGGCAGTAGCCGCCGTCATCGAAGAGCTGCACAACAACGCAAAGACCGTTGAGACCAAGGAGCAGATCGCTTCGACCGCCTCGATCTCGGCTGGTGACAGCCAGATTGGTGAGCTCATCGCAGAGGCAATCGACAAGGTTGGCCGCGAGGGCGTCGTCACCGTCGAGGAGTCGAACACCTTCGGCACCGAACTGCACCTCACCGAGGGCATGCGCTTCGACAAGGGTTACCTGTCGCAGTACATGGTGACCGACCCAGAGCGCCAGGAAGCCGTGCTCGAAGACGCCTACGTTCTGATCGCAAACTCGAAGATCTCGAACATCAAGGACCTCGTTCCTGCACTCGAGAAGGTCATGCAGGCAAACAAGCCGCTGCTCATCATCGCCGAGGACATCGAGGGCGAGGCACTTGCCACCCTGATCGTCAACAAGCTCAAGGGCATCTTCAAGTCGGTAGCCGTCAAGGCTCCTGGCTTCGGCGACCGCCGCAAGGCAATGCTGCAGGACATCGCAATCCTGACCGGTGGTCAGGTCATCGCCGAAGAGGTTGGCCTCAGCCTCGACGCTGTGACCCTCGACCTGCTTGGTAAGGCTCGCAAGGTTGTCATCACCAAAGACGAGACCACCATCATCGAAGGCGCTGGCGAGGAGTCGGCAATCGCCGGCCGCGTCGAGCAGATCCGTCGCGAGATCGGCAACACCGACAGCGACTACGACCGCGAGAAGCTGCAGGAGCGCCTGGCCAAGCTGGCCGGTGGCGTTGCAGTCATCAAGGTTGGTGCCGCAACCGAGGTTGAGCTCAAGGAGCGCAAGCACCGCATCGAGGACGCCGTTCGCAACGCGAAGGCAGCCGTCGAAGAGGGCATCGTCGCCGGTGGTGGCGTTGCGCTGCTTCAGGCTGGCAAGGCTGCATTCGACAAGCTCGCTCTGACCGGCGAAGAGGCAACCGGTGCGAACATCGTTCGCGTTGGTATCTCGGCTCCGCTCAAGCAGATCGCGCTGAACGCTGGCCTCGAGCCAGGTGTTGTCGCCGAGAAGGTCGCACACCTGCCATCGGGCCACGGCCTCAACGCAGCAACGGGCGAGTACGTCGACATGCTGCAGGCTGGCATCAACGACCCAGTGAAGGTAACCCGCTCGGCGCTGCAGAACGCAGCTTCGATCGCTGGTCTGTTCCTGACCACCGAGGCCGTTGTCGCCGAGAAGCCTGAGCCTGCCGCTGCACCTGCAGCGCCTGCTGGTGGCATGGACTTCTAAGTCTCAAAACGAGGGCGGTCGACCGATGGTCGGCCGCTTTCGCCTTAACCGGCGGACGCTCGGCGCGGCTGGCGCGAGTCGCTAGCCGAATAGTCTTAGGTTGGCCGCCTCGATCTCGGCATACTGTTGCGCTGCCGTGGCCAGCGCGTGGCCTATCTCTGAGAGCTGCTGGTCGACCGCAGCCGAGGTGGCTCTCCACCGCCCCAACATGTCTTGAAAGCCGGCGGCGGCAGCGCCGGTCCAAGAGCCCTGCAGGGCGGTCAGCTGGGCGTGCAGCGCATCGGCCTCGTATTGCAGGCGAGAGATGGTGTTTTGAATCGCGAGGTTGGCCGAGGCCACCTGCTCGCTGTCTACTTGAAATTGAGCCATGCCCAGAGTCTGACCGGCAATAATGCTGTGCTGTGCAGGCAATCGAATTCGGTGGATAACCCGCGGTGAGATGGCTGCTTTGCCGCAGTCTCGGCAGTGCGACTAAGGCAGCGTGACGCGGAAGGTTGCGCCGCCGCCAGGCGTCTCGAGCGCCTCTACGGCGCCACCGTGGTGAGCCACGATTGTCGCGACGATGGAAAGCCCAAGGCCCGAACCGCCGGTCTCGCG
Organism: Actinomycetota bacterium; assembly: GCA_041176265.1. Classification (GTDB taxonomy): domain Bacteria; phylum Actinomycetota; class Actinomycetes; order Actinomycetales; family Microbacteriaceae; genus Rhodoluna. The sequence goes on along the minus strand of JBEDDI010000004.1, from coordinate 9,204 downwards.
GTTTCGTGAGTTGTCGGCTCGATAGAACCGCTCGAATACCTTGCTGCGCAGCTGCTCGGGAATTCCCTCGCCGTGGTCGCGAACCTCAATAACCGTTTTGCCGTCAAGTTTGCCCATCGCCAGTTCCACCTTGCCGTCTTCTGGCGAGAAACGGCAGGCGTTTGCCAGCAAGTTTGTGAGCACTTGGCGCATCTGGTTCGGGTCGAAGGTCGCGAGCAAAGAGTCGGCGGCAGTCAGAGAGTTGCCATCGAGGTCTTCCACAACTATCTCGCGATTGTGATCCGCCACCGAGGCGTCCTTGGCGGCCACGTGACCGAGCGAAACCAGATCATGCTCGCCCAGCGAAAGCTTATTGGCCTCGTCCATGCGGGCCAGGGTCAGCAGGCTCTCAACGAGTCCGCCCATGCGGATTGCCTCGGCCTCGATGCGCTGCATAGCGTCGGCGACATCGGCATCCTTCTTTAGTACGCCCATGCGATAGAGCTCGGCATAGCCGCGAACGGAAACCAGGGGAGTGCGCAGCTCGTGGCTGGCATCGGCAACGAACTGGCGCATCTGCTCTAGAGCCTTATTACGAGCCACCAGCGCAGAGTCGATCGAATCGAGCATCGTGTTTAGCGAGTGGTTCATGCGCGCGATTTCGGTGTTGCCGCCGAGCTCGATAAGGCGCGAATCGGTGTTGCCAGAGGCCACAGCCTCGGCCGTGCGTTCGACCTCGCGCAGCGGTCGCAAGGCGCGCGAAATGGTCACCCAGATCGAGACGCCACTAATCAACAGCAGAACTCCACCGAAGCCGGCGCCAATCGCCGAGTATTGGCGAATCAGTTCGGCGTTGGATGAAGTCGGAAGGGCCACCACGACCGACCCGGGCAGGCTCTTGAGCGGCAGCGCGACCAGTCGCCAGTCGGCCTTACCCGGCCCGCTGGCATTGATGACCTCGATCTCGAAGGCGTTGCCCTCGGTGGCTGCGACCTGGTCAAGCGATAGCGAAGTGAGGTTTGGAACCGTGCGATCCGAGCCCTCGGCCGATGAAACCAGTCCGATGAGCAGACTGCCGGTCGAGTCGAGGTACGCGATGTAGTAGTCGCTAGGCAGGCGCGGCAGGTCTAGCTGACGGCTAGCCAAGCGATTCTCGATGGTCGTCGGGTCTTCGTTGCTGAGGGTCGACGCCGTGGTCGCGAGGATCGCGTCCATGTTTTGTTGCAGATAGGTGCGCAACAGCGAGATAGTGCCGTAGCTGGAAACAACTAGCAGCAGACCGATGATCGCGACCGAGAGCGCGGTCAGTTTTGAGCGCAGCGAAACACGTTCCCAACCGAGAACGAACGTGTGCTTCAACTGCGCCATGCGGCTAGTTTGCCTTGGTCGACTTGAACATGTAGCCGACGCCACGCTTGGTGATGATCACCGGTTCCTTGGTGAGCACGTCGAGCTTCTTGCGCAGGTACGAAACGTAGGACTCGACGATTCCCATCTCGCCGTTGAAGTCGTACTCCCAAACGTGATCGAGAATCTGGGCCTTGGTGAGCACGCGGTTGGCGTTTTCCATCAGGAACCGCAGGAGCTTGTATTCGGTCGGCGAGAGGTCGACGGCCTCATCGTTCACGAACACTTCGTGGGCGTCTTGGTTGATACGAACCTCGCCAACCTCGAGAATCGCATCCTCGATCTGCGACTGCTTGGTGCGACGCAGGATTGCGTTGATTCGCGCGACAACCTCATCGAGGCTGAATGGCTTGGTCATGTAGTCGTCGCCACCGACGGTAAGACCGGTGACTTTGTCCTGGGTCTCGTCGCGAGCGGTGAGGAACAGCACCGGGGCATCGATGCCCATCGAGCGCAGTTTCTTGGTGATGCTGAAGCCGTTCATGTCTGGCAGCATCACGTCGAGCAGGATGATGTCTGGCGCACCCTTCTCGGCCGCGAAGACCGCGTCGGCCCCGTTGCCCACGGCGTGCACGCTGAAACCGGCAAAGCGAAGGCTGGTCGAGAGCAGGTCTCGGATGTTTGGTTCGTCATCGACGATCAGAACTTTTGTGGCTTCCATGTGACCCAGTTTCATACTGCTGGCTGGGAGAAACCTGAGAGTTGCTTGCGTGTCTTCTGAGCGAGTTCTCAGGTTGATGACGGCCTAGATCTCGTGGGCGTCGAGAATTTCGTACGAGTAGCCCTGCTCGGCCAGAAAGCGCTGGCGATTCTGGGCGAAGTCCTGGTCGACGGTGTCGCGGCTGATCAAGGTGTAGAAGCTGGCGCTGCGGCCGTCGGCCTTCGGGCGCAGTAGGCGGCCTAGACGCTGAGCTTCTTCTTGGCGCGAACCATATGAACCGGAGATCTGGATGGCGACCGAGGCTTCGGGCAGATCAACCGAGAAGTTTGCGACCTTGCTCACCACCAGCGCGCTGATGGCGCCCTTTCGGAAGGCTTCGAACAGGCGCTCACGCTCGTCAACCGGTGTCTCGCCCGTAATCACGTCGATCTTGAGCGAGTCGGCGATTGTGTGCAGCTGGTCGAGATACTGCCCGATGATCAGTGTCGGTTCGCCCTTGTGGCGTTCCAGCAGGCGCTTGACCACGCCGATCTTCATGGGTGAACTGGCCGCGATGCGGTAGCGCTCCTCCTGGTCGGAAATCGCGTAGTCGAGGCGCTCTTCCTCTGGCAGGTCGATTCGAATTTCGAAGCAATTAGCAGGCGCGATGTAGCCCTGGGACTCGATTTCTTTCCACGGGGCATCGAATCGCTTTGGTCCAATCAGCGAGAAAACATCGCCTTCCTTGCCGTCCTCGCGCACGAGAGTCGCGGTCAGGCCTAGTCGACGACGAGCCTGCAGATCGGCGGTCATCTTGAAAATCGGAGCAGGCAGAAGGTGTACCTCGTCATAAATGATGAGGCCCCAGTCGTTAGCGTTCAGCAACGCCAGGTGGGCGTACTCGTTCTTTCGCTTGGTGGTCAAAATCTGGTACGTGGCGATCGTGATCGGCTTGATCTCTTTGGTCGACCCCGAGTACTCGCCGATCTCGTCCTCGGTGAGTGTGGTGCGCCGCAGCAGTTCGGTCTTCCACTGGCGGGCTGAGACCGTGTTGGTCACGAGGATAAGCGTGTTGGTCTTGGCGGTTGCCATCGCCGCCGCGCCCACGATGGTCTTGCCAGCGCCACATGGCAGAACGACTACGCCCGAGCCGCCAGCCCAGAATTTGTCGACCGCCTGCACCTGATAGTCACGAATCTGCCAAGCGCCCTTGTCGGCACTCGACTTGCTCAAGTCGATCTCGTGCGGGGTGCCCGCGGCATAGCCCGCTAGGTCTTCGGCTGGCCAGCCGAGCTTCAGCAGCTCTTGCTTGACTTGACCGCGAGCCCAAGGCTGCAGGCGGAAGGTCTCTTCGCCCGTGCGTTCAAGCAGCAACTCGGAGATCTTGCGATGACGTGCCACCTCGGCGACGATCGCTTTGTCGCTCGAGCGCAGTTCTAAGTCGCCCTCGGCATCGCGCTGGATTACTAGGCGACCATAACGCGACATGGTTTCGATGATGTCGGCACGTACCGAACCTGGTACCGGGAATTTGGCGTAGCGGTCAAGAACCTCGAGCACAAAGTCGCTGTCGTGTCCGGCTGCGCGCGCGTTCCATAGCCCGAGCCTCGTGATTCGGTAGGTGTGGATGTGCTCCGGTGCTCGCTCGAGTTCGGCGAAGACCGCTAGCTCGTGGCGAGCCTCCGCAGCCTGCGGGTGATCTACCTCAAGCAGTGCGGTCTTGTCGCTTTGAACGATCAGCGGTCCCATAGTCATCCTTCAAGCCTATGCGAGCGTCACGGCGGTGATGCTGGCAAGCGGCAGCGTTCGTTCGATGTCGGCCTTTCGATCCTTAGCGCGCAAACGGCCATTGGCGATGCCGGTCGGTTCGAGCAGAAAATCGTGGGTGTCGCCGTTCGAGCCGGTCACGGTGATGTTGAGCCGCACGCGGTTCTTGATGGCCAACTGAATCTGACGCATAACGTCGTCGGTGTCTGGATTGAGTCCTGGCTTCGAGTCCTGTTCGCGCATGCGCGCGATGTCAGACAAAGGGCCGCTCGATCGCGGCTCAGAGCCGATCTGCATGGCGGCCATGAGGGGACTCGATTTGCGTGCTCCTGCGAATTGGTCGAAGCCTTCTAGCTGTTCGAAGCTGTCGAAATCGCCACTCCGCGCGCGAATTGCCGCATACCCTGCCTCGCGCAGCCCGAAGTACAAGATCTCGGCCTCAAACTTGCAGGCTAGGTCACCCTCGTTCGTCATCAGCAGGCCGAAAGGCTTCATCGCTGGGTCGCCAAGAATTGCTCGGAGCAGAATCGGGTCGCTCGAAGTGACCACACTGTGATCCGGAACGCTGGCATTGTGAACAACCAGACGACCGAAACGCTCTTCGCTCTCGCGCAGCAGGTATTCGACGGGTTGAGGCAGCGCCTTTCCGCTGAGGCCTACGAGCAAGTCGCGAATCTCACCGACACTGTGGCCGCGCTCGAGTCCGAGGGTGATGCTCAATGCAGAAACGCGATATGTTGACGCGAATCCGATCTGCTCGCAATCGGCAAACTCGCGAATTAACACCTCAGTCTGCGTCGTGAGTGGGCCGGGTGCTATGAGAGACAGGTCGGCCTGCACGATAAGTCGGTCAATTGGGTTAGGCATGCGCGTAGCGACCGCGTCGATACAGTGGCTCGTGTTGCCTCCCAGCAGCTTTGGGGTCCAGCTTGCGACGAGGCCGGCATCGGTGAGGCCGATGAGGTTTCCGCGCGCGACGGTTCGGCGAATGTTGGCGCTGGTTGATGCGTCGGCGAGTGGGTAGATGGCGGCCAAGACTTCGTCAAGTTGAGCGCCCGAACCTAGTCCTTCAAGGGCACCGAGAAGTTCCGATTGGGCAACTGGTCCGAGTGCTGCGAGCCAGCCTTCGGCCAAAAGCAGCCATCGCACGATCGGCGTCGCGGTCATCCAAGCATCGGCTTCGTAGCCGCCCTGCCAGCGGCCATCGGTCAGCTCGATCACGCCAGCCATCGCGGCAAGTTCAACTATGTCGCGCGAATAGTCGGTGGTCTTGCCGATGCGCCCCGCAAGGCGTTTCAGATCGGGTAATCCCATGTTGCCGCGCCCGACCTCGCGAACGAAATGCTGTTCGAGCAAGAAGAGCAGTTCGGTAATCGCCTGCGTGGTTTCGAACATCGCGATGCCGCAGTCGCGATCGATTTCGTCCTGGCTCAATGCCGCTCTGGTGTCTGCTCCGGTGAGCGAGAAGTTGGCTAGGTCGCGCTGTTCACTGGCAACGACGAGCGAAGGCTTTTGCTTCGGTTTTGCCTTGGATTCGCGCAGTGAAGCGAGCGCCTCGACCACTGCGTCGTAGGCGCGCCAAACTCCCGCATCCTCAAAGATCAGCTGCAGTCCGGCGAGATCGGCTACGTCCCGGTTGCTTGCATCGAGTGATATTCCCGCGTCAAGTGCGTCTAGCACATCCAGTTTTCTGGCAGGAAGCGACGAAATGGTGGCCTGCAGGTTGCGGGTCGACAGCAACTGCTCGCCAAGGTCGAATAGGTCGCGCATGCTCGAGGTGTTCACCTGGCGCTGCTGAACAAGCTCGACCAAGCGCACGTCTGGCTCATTGCGCAGACGCGCGGTTAGTCGCAGCAGATCGCTCATGCTTGGCCCCCGAGGTTTCGGTTATCGGTTGGCGCGCGTGCGTCTGATGATGCCGCTAACCACAACTCCAATGATGCACAGTGCACCGACAGTTAGGCCGAGGAATGGGTAGACGGCAATCCAGCTTGGCAAGATCATCGCATCGGTCTCGCCAGAATTGCGATACACCAGCGTCACGACGAGCGTGATCAGCATGGTCAGCACAGAGCTGGATACCAGCCCGATTGCCATGAAAGAAAGGATGCGCTCGAGGCGGCTAGCCTGATTGCCCGGGGTGTCCTGGTTGCTCTTTGCCATCCTTATAGGATACGGCCGGCGTGCAACGTGCCGCGACCAGTGTTGGAGCGGTCGGTTAGACTGAACGTCGCTGATTTCTTGAAAGGTTTAGCCATGCCTACCGGCAAAGTGAAGTTTTTTGATGAAGCCAAGGGCTTCGGGTTCATCGCCTCAGACGAGGGCGATGAGGTGTTCCTGCACGCCAATGCACTGCCAGCCGGCGTAACCGTGGTTCGCCCTGGCACTCGCGTGGAATTCAGCGTATTTGCTGGCAAGAAGGGCGCTCAGGCCATGAGCCTGCGCGTGCTCGAGGCGCCGGTCAGCCTGGTCAAGTCGGGTCGCAAGCCGGCCGACGAGATGGCGATCGTGGTCGAAGACCTCATCCGTCTGCTCGACAGCCTGCGCAGCGGCAACCGCTTCAATTACCCAGAGGCCGCTAAGGGCCGCAAGATTGCGGCGTTGCTTCGCAAGGTAGCCGAAGAGCTGGATGCCTAAGCCAGAACTACAAGACTTTGCCCGCAAGGCTGCCGCCGCGGGTGCGCCGAGCAATGCCGTCGGCAACTTCGTCGAACTGATCGAAGAAGAAGAGGCGGTCTACACCTACCTGTTTGAGAGCAAGCAGAAGGGCTACGTGGGTTGGCGCTGGTCAGTCACCGTGTTCGACAGCGTCGATGGCCCAACCGTTTCTGAGGTTTTGCTCATGCCCGGCCCAGACTCACTAGTCGCGCCAAACTGGGTGCCTTGGTCTGAACGCCTTGCCGACTGGAAGGCCCTGCAGGCCGAGCTCGAGCGTCAGGCTGCCGAAGAGGCTGCGCTAGCCGCCGAGGATGGCGACGATGAGCCAGACGAAGATGACTCAGATGAAGATGACGCTTCAGAGGTGCTCGATGACGACGACGAAGACGGCGACGATTCTGAAGAAGCCGAGGATGGCGACAATTCAGATGATGACGCCGACCAGGTCAACGAGGTAGCGGATGATGCCGCAGCCGAGGACGACTCAGCGTCGACCGATCTTGAACCAGGCGAAGATGCCGAGGCCGATTCCGGCAAGGCACGTAGTCGCATACCAAGATTCATCCGCCGCAGGGGACGCCGCGGCAAGAACAAGGACAACGACTAGGGCCACAGCCCAAAGGCCGATTCCAACTAGGATCGCGAGGCGAGCGTTGACGTTCGCGGGAGCCGGATCCGGCTTGCGCTCACTGTCTTTGACGTAGAACCTCACGAAAGCAACTCTAGAGCGCTGCGACGACGTAGTCGATCGCTCTGGTCAATTGCTCAACCTCGGCCAGATCTGTCGCAGTAAAGGTCGCCACGCGCAGCTGGTTGCGACCAAGCTTGCGGTATGGCTCCACATCAACGACTCCATTCGCGCGCATGGTCTTGGCAACCACAGCGGCATCGACGTTTTCATCAAAGTCAATGGTGACGACAACCTGTGAGCGATGAGCTGGATCGGCGACAAACGGAGCCGCGAACGCGCTTGCGTCAGCCCAGTCGTAAAGGTGCTGCGATGCAGCCTTGGTGCGCGAGTCCGCCCAGCTCAGGCCGCCATTGCCGTTGATCCAGTCGACCTGTTCGGCAAGTAGGAACAACGTGGCGATCGCCGGCGTGTTCAGGGTCTGGTTCAGACGAGAGTTGTCGATCGCGGTCTTAACGCTGAGAAACTCTGGGATGTAGCGGTCGGTCGCTGCGATGCGCTCGGTGCGCTCGATTGCCGCGGGCGACATGAGTGCAAACCAAAGGCCGCCGTCCGACGCGAAGTTTTTCTGCGGGGCGAAGTAGTAAACGTCGGTCTGCAGCGGGTCGAAGTCGATTCCGCCGGCAGCCGAAGTGGCGTCGGTGAAGAAAATCGCGCTTGAGTCAGCACCTGCGACGCGCTGAACCGGGGTCACGACACCGGTTGAGGTTTCGTTCTGCGCATACGCGTACGAGTCGACGCCGGCTTCTGCCTGCAACTCGAGGCGCGAGCCAGGGGTGCCATTGATGACGGTTGGCGCATCCAGCCATGGATTGGTCAGAGCGGTCGCGAACTTAGCGCCGAACTCGCCGTGCACGAGGTTCTGTGCCTTGCGCTCGACCATCGAGAAGGCGGCCGCATCCCAGAATGCGGTTGATCCACCGTTGCCGAGCACGATCTCGTAACCCTCTGGGTTGTGGAACAGGTCCATCAGCCCTTCCTGCACGCGCTTGACCAGGTTCTTGACCGGCGCCTGGCGGTGTGAAGTGCCGATGAGCTTGGCTCCCTCGGTGGCCAGCGCTGCAATCTGGGCGGCACGAACACGCGATGGGCCACAGCCGAAGCGACCGTCAACAGGCAAAAAGTTGGCAGGAATGATGATTTCAGGCATGGAGTTAAGTTTATTCGCGAGAATAGGAGGGTTATGACCGCGGACCTAATCGACACAGTTGAGATGTACCTGCGCACCATCCTCGAACTCGAGGAGGAGGGGCAGGTGCCGATGCGTGCGCGCATCGCCGAACGTCTCGAGCAATCGGGCCCGACCGTTTCGCAGACCTGCGCCCGCATGGAGCGCCTCGGGTTGTTGATTGTCAGCGACGATCGCCACCTCGAACTGACCCCTGCGGGCCGCACCGAGGCCGTCGCCGTCATGCGCAAACATCGCCTCGCGGAGCGCCTGCTGGCCGACGTGATCGGTCTCGAGTGGGAGTACATCCACGAGGAGGCTTGCCGCTGGGAGCACGTCATGAGCGACCGTGTCGAGCAGCGCATCCTTGAGCTCGTTGAAATCAAAGACGTTTCGCCTTATGGCAACCCGATTCCCGGTCTTGCCGAACTCGGCTACACCAAACCGGTCAGCGCACCGGCCGTAGTCGCGCTCGCCGACCTGCCCGAGGCCATCGCTCAGCAAGGTCAACTCACACTGATTCGTCTAAGCGAACAGGTACAGGTGGACGCCGAGCTCTTGGCTCAGCTTCGCGCGGCGAACCTGGTGCCAGGTGCAACTCTACGAATCGAATACGCCGACTCGGCTGTGACGCTGGTGGGTTCGAGTGGCGAGGTTCGCGTCACGCGCGATGAGGCGGCTCAGCTGTTCGTAGCGGCCGATTAGCCCCTGAAAATTCGCTGAAGATTACGCCCAAAAAGTCGTCGAACCGACCCCAAATTTGCTCATTTGGTAGACTTGCGGGGTCGCACTGGTAAACCTTGGACCGCGCGATCGAGCTCAGCAGAGTTCGCTACTGGAGGTTTCTATTGGCCCAAAAAGGCAACGGACGACACCGCGCCGACGTTGAACTCAACC
>JBEDDI010000003.1:0-127643 GCA_041176265.1 Actinomycetota bacterium | reverse complement strand
CCCGATGTGGCGGCCGAGATCGACGAGTTGAGCCAGGGGCTGCGTGGCGGGTTCGGCTCTGTGCGTGTGCGCGTGGTGCTAGGCGGGTCCAGCTGGACCACATCCATTTTCAAGGATTCGAGTCGATCGAGCTACCTGCTGCTTGTGGGCAAAAAGGTTCGCGAAGCTGAGGGTTTGGCGAATGACGAGCAGGTATTGCTCGTGATGGAGCTGCTGGACTTTTAGGCCGAAGCGGCGGTGAGGCCAGCGAGCGTCTTCTTGCCGCGGCGGAGAACCGCGTACTTGCCGTGCAGAGTTGCGGAAGCGATCGAACCCCAAGTAGCGAGTTCGTCTTCTACCTTGACGTTGTTGATGCTGACGCCACCTTCTGCGATTGCACGGCGGCCCGCAGAGAGACTTGCAACCAAACCAGTGTCAACGAGCAGCTGCGCCACGGTGGTGTCGAGGGCAGCCTCTGCGCTTGGCAGTTCGGAGATTGCTGACTTCAAAGTCGCCTCGTCGAGAGCTGCGAGCTCGCCTTGGCCAAACAGAGCGGCAGATGCATCGATGGCTCCCTGAGCGGCGGACGGGCTGTGCACGAGCGAAGTCACTTCATACGCCAAGCGCTTCTGCGCCGCGCGCTTGAACGGTGCCTCTGCGGTCTCGGCCTCGAGGGCTTCGATCTCGGCACGGGTCAGGAACGTGAATACCTTGAGGCGGTCGATGACGTCTGCATCATCAACGTTTAGCCAGAACTGGTAAAACGCGTACGAGCTGGTGAAGTCCTCATCGAGCCAGACGGCGTTGCCCTCAGACTTGCCGAACTTCTTGCCGTCACGGTTCGTGATCAGCGGCGTCGCGAGGATATGTGCCGAGCCGCCCTCGACCTTGCGGATCATGTCGGTGCCTGAGGTCAGGTTGCCCCACTGGTCCGAGCCACCGGTCTGCAGCACGCAGTCGTAACGGCGGTAGAGCTCGAGGAAGTCGTAGCCCTGCAGGATCTGGTAAGAGAACTCGGTGTACGAGATGCCGTGGTCGGAGTTGAGGCGCGCGCTGACGGCGTCCTTTGAAAGCATTGCCCCGACGCGGAAGTGCTTGCCGATGTCGCGCAGGAAGTCGATTGCACTCAGCGGCGCGGTCCAGTCGAGGTTGTTGACCATGCGCACGGCGTTGTCGCCCTCGGCGCTGAGGAAACGCTGCGCCTGGCGGCCAAGCTTCTCGACCCACTCGGCAACGGTCTCTTTGGAGTTGAGCGTACGCTCGGCAGTTGGACGCGGGTCGCCGACAAGGCCGGTAGAGCCACCGATTAGTGCCAGCGGCTTGTGGCCGGCCAGCTGCAGACGACGCATCGTGAGCAGCTGGACCAGGTTGCCGAGGTGCAGGCTCGGCGCAGTTGGGTCGAAACCGCAGTAGTAGGTGATGCTGCCATCGCTGAGCGCCTTGCGGAGCTCATCCTCGTCGGTCGATAGCGCGACTAGGCCTCGCCACTTCAACTCGTCGATGATGTGAGCGAACGAGGCGTCGTTCGCCTGTGCGCGGAGGAACTCAGGGGTGGCCATTAGGCATCCTTCTTTGGTGCGAGTTTGCGAAGCGCGGCGATCTGCTCGAGTACGCGCGGCAGCGCGGTGCCACCAGCGCCGGCTCGGGCCTTTATGGAACCGCCAACCGTCAGGACGTCGCGAACATCGGGCGTGAGTGCTGGCGAGATCGCGGCCATGTCGGCATCCGGGACCTCGTGCAGCTCGATGCCGCGCTGCTCGCATAGCGCGACCATCTTGCCAGTGATCTCGTGGGCGTCGCGGAACGGAATCTTCTTCTTAACTAGCCACTCGGCAATGTCGGTCGCGAGCGAGAAGCCAGCTGGAGCAAGAAGCTCGAGGCGGTTCTTGTTGAATTCCATGGTGGCGACCATGCCGGTAAAGGCTGGCAGAAGAACGGTGAGGGTGTCGACAGCGTCGAACACAGGCTCCTTGTCCTCCTGAAGATCGCGGTTGTAAGCCAGCGGCAGACCCTTCAGGGTAGCGAGCAAGCCGGTCAGGTCGCCGATGAGTCGGCCGGCCTTTCCGCGAGCCAGCTCGGCGATGTCTGGGTTCTTCTTCTGCGGCATGATGCTCGAACCCGTCGAGTAGCTGTCGCTCAGGCGCACGTAACCGAACTCGGCTGATGCCCAGATGATGATTTCTTCTGAGAAACGGCTCAGGTTGATGCCGATGAGGCTCGCGATGAACGAGAACTCGGCGACAATGTCGCGAGAAGCGGTCGCGTCGATCGAGTTTTGGGTCGGACCTGCCAGGCCGAGCTCACGGGCGACGAGGTTCGGGTCTAGGCCAAGGGTGTTGCCGGCGAGCGCACCCGCACCGTACGGCGAGAGGCTCGCGCGCTTGGCCCAGTCCTGGAGTCGCTCGATGTCACGGGCCAGCGGCCATGCGTGCGCCAGCAAGTGGTGCGACAGCAGCACCGGCTGGGCGTGCTGAAAGTGAGTGCGGCCAGGCATTGCGACACCTAGGTGCTCTTCAGCCCGGTCGAGCAAAACCTCGATGAGCTGAATGACCTGCTGAGCGATAACTCCGCCCTGGTCAAGTAGATAGGTGCGGATGAGTGTCGCGATCTGGTCGTTGCGACTGCGGCCGGCGCGAACCTTGCCGCCCAGCTCGGCACCGGTGATCTCGATGAGGCCGCGCTCGAGCGCGCTGTGGACATCCTCGTCGCTCTGCTTGGCCGAGAACGAACCATCCTCGACGCGACGCAACAGTTCGAGCAGGTCGCGGTCGAGCTTTTCGATCTCGGCAACCGTGAGGTATCCAGCGGTGTGCAGGGCACGGATGTGGGCACGCGTGCCGGCGATGTCGTACTTGGCCAGACGCCAGTCGAAGTGCACGGACCGGCTAAGCGCTGCGAGCGAGTCGGCTGGGCCGCCCTCGAAACGCGAACCCCAGAGCGAGTTTGCTTGTTCTGACATTTGAAATCCGTTCTTTGCTGCACGCAAAACTGCGTTTAAGTCTAGTTTGGGGCCCGTGAAGACTCGGCTAAGCCCCTATGGGTCGATCGCCCGGGAGGAGTACCGACTAAGCTCTAGCCTGCTCGTCGAGCCAAACCATGAGCGACTTTTGTGCGTGTAGGCGATTCTCGGCTTCGTCCCAGATAACCGACTGAGGGCCGTCGATGACATCGGCCGAAACCTCGTACCCGCGGTATGCCGGCAGGCAATGCAGGAAGATCGCATCCGGTGCAGCCTGCGCCATCAGGTCTGCGTCAATCGTGTAGCCCTCGAAGTCGGAGATGCGCTTGGCCTTCTCGGCCTCTTGCCCCATCGAGATCCAGGTGTCGGTCGCCACGACGTCGGCACCGAGGATGGCTGCATGTGGCTCGCCATAGACCTGGACCGAACCACCCGTGGTAGCTGCGATCGCTTCGGCCCGCTGAACGATTGCGCGATCGGGTTCGTAGCCGGCAGGTGCAGCGACGCGAACGTTCATGCCAGCCATGGCGCATCCGATCAGGTAGCTGTTGGCCATGTTGTTGGCGGCATCGCCGATGTAAGCGAAGTTGAGACCAGCGAGTGAGCCCTTGTGTTCCAGAATCGTCATCAGGTCGGCAAGGATCTGGCAAGGGTGGTAGTCGTCACTGAGCGAGTTGATGACCGGAACGGACGAGTTCGCTGCCATCTCTTCGAGGCCGGCGTGGGCGTAGGTGCGCCAAACGATCTGCGCGACCTGGCGGTCTAGAACGCGAGCGGTGTCGGCTACGGACTCCTTGCCGCCCATCTGGCTCGACTGCGAGTCGATGACCAGGGGCACTCCCCCGAGATCGGCCACGCCGACCGAGAATGAAACGCGTGTGCGGGTCGAGGTCTTGTCGAAGATGAGCGCGACGGTCTTTGGCCCGGCGAAAGGACGCTCGGCATAAGGTGCCTGCTTGGTCGCAATAGCGCGACGCAGAATTTCGGCCTGCTCTGCAGGTGTGACGTCGTCGTCCTTCAGGAAGTGGCGAACCATTTGGGCTCCTTTGTTGGCGGGATTACCGCGTGAATGGAAAATCTTAGCGATTAGGGCAGAACCATGGTTCCGAAGCCGGAGGTTGTGAAAATCTCGAGCAGAATGCTGTGCTGCTGGCGGCCATCGATGACGTGCGCGCGAGGGACTCCGCCCTGCACCGCGCTCAGGCAGGCCTGCATCTTCGGAATCATGCCCGACTCGAGGCTCGGCAGGAGGGTCTCGAGCTCGGCAGCGCCAATCTCGCTCACCAGGGAGTCGCGGTTGGGCCAGTCGCTGTACAGGCCAGGCACATCGGTGAGCACCATGAGCTTTTCGGCCCCAAGCGCGACCGCGAGCGATGAAGCGGCCAAGTCGGCGTTTACGTTAAGCAAGTTACCGTCGGCATCAGGTGCGACAGTCGAAACGACCGGGATGCGGCCACGTTCGATAGCTTCGAAGATGAGCCGCGGATTGACCTGGGTAACCTCGCCAACTAAACCGATGTCGATCGGCCCGTCTTCGCCCTCGAGCGCAGTGCGCTCGGCGCGGAAGAGGTTTCCGTCTTCGCCGGACATGACCTCGGCGTCGGCACCGGCGGTCCGGATTAGTTTGGCGAGTTGCTCGCTGATCTGCTCGCGTAGCACGTCTCGGACTACGCCGATCGTCTCGGGAGTTGTGACGCGGAAGCCGCCCTTGAATTCGCTCTCGATGCCCAGCTCGTTTAGGCGAGCCGAGATCTGCGGGCCACCGCCGTGGACGACGACCGGCTTGATGCCAACCCAGCGCAGGTAGGCCATGTCTTCGGCGAAGGCGCGTTGCAGCTGCTCGTCGACCATCGCGTTTCCGCCAAATTTGATGACCACGACCTTGCCGTGGAAGCGCTGCAGCCATGGCAGGGACTCGATCAGGGTTCGAGCCTTGAGTTCGACGACCGATACGTCCGCGTTCTGTGAAGGAATCATTAGCTTGAGTATGCGCTGTTCTCGGTGACGTATTCGTGGGTTAGGTCGTTGGTGTAGATCGTCGCCTCCGCATCGCCCGCGTTGAGCGAGATCAGGATGTGCACGTCGCGACCCGAGAGGTCAACGAGGTCGCGGGACTGGTCTGGCTGACCGTGGCGTGAAACGCTTACGCCATTGATCGAAACGTCGATGTTGTATGGGTCGAAGACGGCCTTGGTGACGCCCACAGCGGCCAGAATGCGACCCCAGTTCGGGTCGTTGCCGTAGATCGCGGCCTTGAAGAGGTTGTTGCGCGCGACCGAACGGCCGACCTCAACTGCATCCTCTTCGGAGGCAGCGTTGACAACCTCGATGGCGATGTCATGGCTCGAACCCTCGGCGTCGGTGAGGAGCTGCTGGGCCAGGCTGTGGCAAACATAAATCAGTGCGGCCTGGAACTCGGCGGCCTCAGGCTTTACTCCGCTGGCACCGGAGACCATCAGGGTGACCTGGTCGTTGGTCGACATGCAGCCGTCGGAGTCGAGTCGATCGAAGGTGACGCGGGTTGCTCCGCGGAGTGCGGAATCTGCTCCAGAAGCATCGATCACCGCATCGGTCGTGACCACAACGAGCATCGTTGCTAGGCCCGGCGCGAGCATTCCCGCGCCCTTGGCCATGCCACCAACTGACCAACCCGCTGGGCTGACAAACTCGGCACGCTTTGGAACCGAGTCGGTGGTCATGATCGCCAGCGAAGCGACCTCTCCACCGTCGACCGATAGCTGCGCGATCGCATCGTCCACGCCGCCAAGCAGCTTGTCGCGGTCGAGTTGCTCGCCGATCAGGCCCGTCGAGCAAACAAGGACATCGCCGGCATTCAGGCCGAGTCCGTTGGCTACCTGCTCGGCAGTGGCGTGCGTGGTCTGGAAGCCCTGTGGGCCGGTGTAGCAGTTGGCGCCGCCCGAGTTGAGGACGATGGCCTGAACCTGCGCATCCTTAATGACCTCTTTGCTCCAGAGAATAGGGTTGGCCTGGCAACGATTGGTCGTAAAAACAGCGGCCGCCACCTGAAGTGGACCATCATTGACGACCAAGGCTAGGTCGTGGTTGCCAGATGACTTGAGGCCTGCCTTGACGCCCGCGGCGCGGAAGCCCTTTGCCGAAGTTACGCTCACTATTTGCCTGCCTTCGAGTTCGAGTTCTTGCCGAGTGCGATCGCATCAAGGCCGGTGCCCTCTGCGATTCCAAGCGCGATATTCATGGACTGAATCGCCGCGCCACCGGTGCCCTTGACCAGGTTGTCGATGGCACAGATGGAAACCAATCGGTTCGCGTGCTCATCAACAGCGAGGCCGATCAAAGCTTTGTTCTCACCGATGGTGTCTGCCGTAGACGGGAACTGGCCCTCGTCGTAGACGGCCACGAACGCCTCGTCGGCATAGTGCTTGGCGTATGTGTCGCGCACGCTGGTCAGCGTCTGGCCCGGCTTCAGCTTGGCAGTGTTGACGGCAAGGATGCCCCGTTCGAGGCTCGACAGAACGGGCGTGAACGAAACCTGAATTCGCTCGCCGGCTGACTTGCTGAGGTTCTGTTCGATCTCTGGTGTGTGGCGGTGGATGCCACCAACCTGGTACGCGTTGGCGCTGCCCGTTGGTTCAAGTTCGAAGAGCTTTTCGGTTGCTCCGCGCCCGGCTCCCGATGTGCCTACCGTCAACACGGAAACGATGTCGTCAACCTCGATCGCTCCGCCAGCCAGTGCTGGAGCAAGACCGAGCGTGATGGCAGTGACATTGCAGCCAGGCACGGCGATGCGCTTGGTGCCAGCCAGGAGTTCGCGCTGCTTGCGGCCGGTGGCCTGATCGATGATAAGTTCTGGCATGCCATAGGTCCAGGTGCCGGCGTGCTCGCCGCCGTAGAACTTCTGCCAATCCGATTCTGACTCGAGGCGGAAATCGGCTCCGCAGTCGAGGATCAAGACGTGCTCATCTGCGGCCAGCCACTGCGCGACCTCGGCCGACTTCGAGTGAGGTAAGGCTAGGAAGACGACGTCGTGTCCCGCAAGGTTTGCGGCGGTGTTGTCGACGAACAGGTGGTCGGCGAACTCTGGCACGTGCGGGTGCAGGGCGCTAACCGGCTTGCCAACCATCGAGGCTGCTGTGACGGTCTTCAAGGTGAGAAGCGGGTGCTTAGCGACCAGGCGCAGGAGCTCGCCGCCAACGTTTCCGCTGGCGCCAGCAATGGCTACCGAAAAGGTCATCGCGCCCTCCTAGGCCCGGAGTTCTGCGCCGAAACGGTCGGCAACCAGCTTCACCGCCGCATCGCGCGCCTCGGATGCCTCGGCCTGCGTTAGCGTGCGGTCTGACGCGCGGAATCTCAACGCGAAGGTCAACGACTTCTTACCCTCTGCTAGGTTCGCGCCGCGGTAGTCGTCGACGAGTCGGATCGACTCGAGTAGTGCACCCGCACCATCGGCGATTGCATGCTGCAGCTCGCCCGCGACGACCGACTGATCAACGACCAGTGAGAGGTCCTGGGTGGCAGCAGGCATCGTGTGCACATGGCTGGCGGTAACGACGGCAGGCGCGGCCGTGTAGAGCACTTCGAGATCCAGTTCGACGACTGCCACGCGACGCGGGAGATCAATCGAGGTTGCAAGGGTCGGGTCAAGCTCGCCCGCGAAACCGACGCGGACCGGCTCACCCGAGACTACGGCTAACAGTTCGGCGGTGCGACCAGGGTGGAACCCCTGTGGAGCAGCCTGACGAGCAATCAGCTCGACGCCAACGGCGTGGGCTGCGGTGCGAGCCGCGGCGAGCGCGTCGGTGTAGTCAAATGACTCTGCCGATACGGCTACCTGCTGCGAGACACGATTGCCGGTCAGCACGACTCCGAGGTGACGTGGCTGAACGGGGATGCTTGCATTGAGCAGCGCCAGGGTCTCTGCGCTTGGCAGTTCGACTCCGCTAGGGAGCTCGGCAACCGGCTTGCCCAGCGCAGGAAGGAATACGGTACCTTCTTCGACCAAAGCCACGTCAGTGAGACCGCGCGAAATGTTGCGTTTAGCGGCCTCGAGCAGTCCAGGCAGGATGCTGGTGCGCATCTGCGCGGCATCTCCCTGTAGCGCGTTTGCGAGTGTCACTGCCGACGACCTTGCACCGAACCATGCGTTGGCGGCTTCGCCAAGGAATGGGTAGTTCAGAACCTCGACGAGACCGGTTGCAGCCAACTGGTTGAGCACGCTGCGACGCATGCGCTGTCGCGGGGTCAGGCCTCGGCCCGGTGGGGCAACTGGGATACGGCTAGGAATGCGGTCGTAGCCCGTGATGCGCGCTACTTCTTCGACCAGGTCGGTCTTGTGAGTTAGGTCTGGTCGCCAGCTCGGTGGAATGACCTCGAAGCCGCCGTCGACAACCGCAACGACGCAGCCGATCAGCTGAAGAGTCGAGGTGATTTCATGAGGGGTGTAGTCGACGCCAACGTGAATGCTTGCGAAATCGGCGGGCAACCAGATCGGTTTCGTTGCGACTTCGGCACGGACCTCTGCACCAAGCGAGTCGGCCTCCCCGAAGGCGTGCACCTCGAGCAACTGGACCACCCGAGCCACGGCAGCAGGGCCAAGGTTAGGGTCGACGCCGCGCTCGAACCGCTTCGAGGCCTCGCTTGGAAGCTTGTGTCGGCGAGCCGAACGAGCGATCGAGATCGGGTCGAAGTGAGCGGCCTCAATGAGCACGTGCTTGGTCTCGGTCGAGAACTCAGTGCGCTCGCCACCCATAACGCCGGCTAGGCCGATCGGGCCTGCGTCATCGCAGATGAGCAGATCCTCGGCGTCGAGCTTGCGCTCCTGGCCATCCAAAGTCTTCAGAGTCTCGCCGGTCTTCGCACGACGAACGGTGATGCCGCCTACGAGCTTGTCGAGGTCGTAAGCGTGAAGCGGCTGACCTAGCTCGAGCATGACGTAGTTGGTGATGTCGACCACGAGGCTGATCGATCGCATGCCGGCCAGCTTGAGGCGCGCGACCATCCATGGCGGGGTCGGGCGCGAGGCATCGATGTTGCGAACGGCACGCAGCGTGAAGTGCTCGCTGCCGATGCGGTCGCGAATCGGCGACTTGTCATCGATGGTCAGCGGGAAGCCCGAGACGCCCTCAGGGTGTGCGTTGCCGATAGGGTCGCGGAACTCGCAACCGGTTGCGTGCGAGTACTCGCGTGCCACACCGCGAATCGAGAAGCAGTATCCGCGGTCTGGAGTGACGTTAACCTCGGCGGCAGTCTCGCTGAGCTGCAACAGCTCGAGCGCGTCTGCGCCAACCTTTGGGTCAAGCCCGAGTTCGTGGAGGCGGATGATGCCGGCGTGGTCGTCGCTGAGGCCGAGCTCGCGAGCCGAGGCCATCATGCCGTCGCTGACGTGTCCGTAGGTCTTGCGCGCGGCGATTGCGAAGTCGCCCGGCAGGACAGCGCCTGGCAGGCATACGACGACCTTGTCGCCGACCTCGAAGTTGCCGGCACCACATACGATTCCGCGGACATCCTCGCCACCGTCGGCGGCTTGTGCGCCAACCGGCGCGACGCGCACCTGGCACCAGCGAATGGTCTTGCCGTTGGACTGTTCCTCGGGCGTGAACTCGATAACCTGACCGACAACGACCGGACCGGTCACATCGAACCCGTGGGTGCCTTCCTCTTCGAGGCCAACCTTCACGAGCTCGGCCATAACGCCTTCAGGCGTGGCGTCGCTAGGCAGGTCGACGTACTCGGCTAGCCAAGAAAGTGGGACGCGCATTAGAGGACAACTCCAAACTGTTCGCTGAAGCGCATGTCGGCCTCAACCATGTCGTGCATGTCTTTGACGTCGTTGCGGAACATGAGCGTGCGCTCGATGCCCATACCGAAGGCAAAGCCCGAGTAGACCTCTGGATCGATGCCGGCGGCGCGAAGGACGTTCGGGTTCACCATGCCGCAGCCGCCCCACTCGACCCAGCGTGCGCCGCCCTTGGCGCCTGGGTGCCAGACGTCGAGCTCGGCCGAGGGTTCGGTGAATGGAAAGAAGCTTGGACGAAGACGAATCTTGGCCTCAGGGCCAAACATGACGCGCGCAAAGTGCTCAAGGGTGCCCTTGAGATCGGCCATGGTTAGGCCCTTGTCGATGGCAAGACCTTCGACCTGATGGAACACCGGGGTGTGGGTGGCATCGAGCTCGTCGGTGCGGAAAACGCGACCCGGGCAAAGCACGTAGACAGGCAGCTCGCGCTCGAGCATCGAGCGAACCTGGACCGGCGAAGTGTGAGTTCGCAGCACGAGGTGCGCGTCGACCGGCTCGACGAAGAAGGTGTCCTGCATCGCACGAGCCGGGTGGTCGGCGTCGAAGTTGAGGGCGTCGAAGTTGAACCACTCGTTCTCGACCTCTGGACCCTCGGCGATCTCCCAGCCCATACCGACGAAGATGTCTGAGATCTGGTCCATGAGAAGCGAAAGCGGGTGGCGCGCACCCAAACGGTTGCGCACCGGGGCTGCGGTTACGTCGACTGCCTCGGCGGCCAACTTGGCAAGTTCCTCGGCCTGAGCGAAGGTCGCTTCGCGTGCCGCATACGCTGCGTTTATCTCACCACGCGCCTTGCCGATGAGTGCGCCAGCGGTGGCCTTCTCGTCGTTAGGCAGGTTACGAAGCTGGGCGTTGAGGTTGGCGATGGCCGAACCCTCGCCGTTGATCTGACCGCGAGCAGCCTTTAGTGCGGCCAGATCGGATGCCGCTGCAACGGCCGCGAGGGCCTCTGCAACGAGCTCGTCGATGACCGTTTGGTTGATTGAAATTGCGTCAGACATAGGCTTCAATCCTACCTTCAGCGGTGTTTAGAGCCGTTTTGGGCGAAGGCCGATTCATATAGACAGACCGATGCCGCGGTGGCAAGATTCAGGCTCTCGGCAGCACCGTAAAGTGGCAGTCCAACAACTCGATCGACGGCGTCGAGCGTGGGCTGCTCGAAGCCCCAGGCCTCATTGCCAAAGACCCACACGGTCGGAGCTTCCAGTGAACCAGCCTCGAGTTCGGTGATTAGCACTCCCCCGCCATCGGCCGCGAAGACCTGGAGTCCGGCAGCCTGAAGCGAGGCGATGGTCGCCTCGAGGTCGGCATCGACCACGATCGGCAGGTGGAACAGCGAACCCGTCGTCGAGCGAACGACCTTCGGGTTGTAGAGGTCGACGCTGTTCGCCGAGAAGATGACGGCGTCGGCGCCTGCTGCGTCAGCGGCGCGAAGAACCGTTCCCGCATTGCCGGGATCCCGGATGTTGGCAAGCAGCGCGATGAGACGAGGCTTCTGCTCGAGAACCTGATCTAGGTTCACGTGCAGCTGCTCGCAGACCGCTAACACTCCCTGAGGTGTGCTGGTGTCTGACATCGCCGCGAGCACCGCATCGGTAACAAGTTGCGTTTGGATGCGGGCATCGGCGGCGCGGGCGAACAGGTCTGAATAGCGCGCAAAGGCATCCTCGGTTGCGAATAATTCGACAATCAACCGAGGGCGATCGAGCGCTTCTTTCAGCCCCTGTGGCCCCTCAAGCAGAAAGAGCCCGGTCTGGGACCGGGCGTCTTTCTTTTGTAGCTTGGCGACCCCACGGACCTTCGCGGCCTTGGGATCCGACAGCAAGGGTTACTTGACCTTTGGTGCCGAGGTGTTAGCAGGCAGCGCAGCCTTAGCAGTCGCTACGAGACTTGCGAAGGTCGCAGGCTCGTTGACAGCAAGGTCGGCCAGGATACGACGGTCAACCTGAACACCAGCCAGAGCGAGGCCCTGGATGAAGCGGTTGTAGGTCATGCCGTTGGCACGCGATGCAGCGTTGATGCGCTGGATCCAAAGGCGACGGAAGTCACCCTTGCGCGCACGACGGTCGTTGTATGCGTAAACCAGCGAGTGCAGCATCTGCTGCTTTGCCATACGGTACAGGCGCGAACGCTGGCCGCGGTAGCCCTTGGCGCGCTCGAGGACGGTACGACGCTTCTTGAGTGCGTTTACCGAGTTCTTTACTCTTGCCATTTTTTGCTCCTAAAGTCTTTCAGCGCCGGATTAGTGGCCGAGCTGCTTCTTGATGGTCTTGAAGTCTGCTGCCGAGACAACCTGGTCCTGGTTGAGGCGACGGGTGCGACGGCTCGACTTGTGCTCAAGGTTGTGGCGCATGTTGATCTGCTGCTTCATGAGCTTGCCGCTACCGGTGAAGCGGAAGCGCTTCTTGGCACCCGAGTGGGTCTTCTGCTTTGGCATCTGTTTCTCCTTGTTATTCGGCTGCTGGTGCAGCCGATTCGGTTGGTTGTTCGGTTGCAGGAGTCGACTCAGGAGCCGGCTTTTCTGCAGCCTTCTTGGCTTCGGCCTTGGCCTCTGCCTTGTTCTTGTGTGGACCGATCACCATCACCATGTTGCGGCCGTCGATCGATGGAGACGACTCGACGCTACCCAACGAGGCAACTTCTTCGGCAAGCTTCTGGAGCAGCTTTAGGCCCATTTCTGGACGCGACTGCTCACGACCGCGGAACACCACGATCACCTTGACCTTGTCACCAGCCTTGAGGAACTTTTCGATCTGACCCTTCTTGGTGCCGTAGTCGTGCGCGTCGATCTTGAGACCGAAACGAGCGGTCTTGAGAACGGTGTTCACCTGGTTCTTGCGGGCTTCGCGGACCTTCTGGGCAGCTTCATACTTGAACTTGCCGAAGTCCATGAGCTTCGCAACAGGTGGCTTTGACATCGGGGCAACTTCGACCAGGTCGAGGTCTGCCTCTTGTGCCATGCGCAGCGCATCTTCGATGCGGACGACGCCAATCTGCTCACCCGCTGGGCCTACGAGGCGAACCTCTGGCACACGGATGCGCTCGTTGATACGTGGATCGCTGATCTTTGCTCCTCTTGTAATGTGACAAAAATGGCCACACCAGAGGGCGAAAACGCCTGTCTGACGCACAGAAACGTAAGTTTCATAAGCTAAACCCGGCAACCTTTAGAGGCGGTAGACGCGGGTGGGAAATGAATCCACTTCTGACCGAGGCGAACCTCGGAGCCATGGGTTAGCCTAGCAGAAAGATTCCTAGAGGAGAAGCCCCATGTCAGAAATCGACGGCAACGAACAGCAAGTACTCGGCATCGCTGAGGTGCCCGCTGTCGAGGTAATTACCCTGATGGCTTCACAGCTTCTTACCGTGGCAGCGGTTCAGTGCGGGCTCGGTGCGGATGGCTACAAGGGCGACCGCGATGAGGCCCGCAAACTGATCAACGCCGCGGCCGGCCTAATTACCAGCGCGGCGGCCGACCTCGGCGACCACCACGCGCGTCCGTTGCGTGACGGACTTCGTGCAGTGCAGCTTGCCTTCCGCGAGGCATCGCCGTTCCCGGATGCCCCTGGCACCGGCCCTGGCGAGAAGTACACCGGCCCAATCGCCTAGCCGTTGCCGGTGGCGCCCTCGCTTGAGAGGGCTAGTGCGTCGTTGGCGGTTACTCGGCGGCGGCGACCAACTTGACCGCCAGCGAGTCGACGCCTGCAGCGATGGCGGCGTCCTCGGTTAGTCGATCGAAGACTCGACGCATGGTTTCGTTGACCTTTGCCTCGGGCAAGCCGGCACGCACCCTGAAGAGCGCGAGCAGTTCGCTGCCCTGAAGCTTGGCTTCTGGGTCGCCCGCCTGCAGCGCATAGGCGAAGACGTCGTCCTCGGTAGCGATCGCCGACTTGAAGGCGGCGTGGACATCCTCGCGCTGCTCTGGAGGGAGCCAGTCGATCGATTGGGCGATGGCTTCGATGGCCGGGCGACGGATGGCGAATTCGGTCGAGCTACCCGGATCGATCACGATGCGATGGGTTTCCTCGCTCGCAGCGGCGAGCGCCGCCTTCACCGGTTCGACCGGCACCGGGCGCGCCGTCTTGTTCCAAGCCTGCATAGCCGCCACCGAGCTAAAGACCGGGAGCACCTTCTGGCCGTCGGGGCCAAGAACGGTAACGATCGACAGGTCGGCCGATTTTTCGACCAGCTGCCCGTGGGCACCGATTTCGGCGTCGCCGAGGTCGGCTAGCAGCGGGATAAGCACTCGGCACTGGCGAAAAGCGTCGATCACCTCTTGCAGGCCAGAATCACCGGCCCGAAAAGCCTCGATGGCGGCCACGAGCAGTGCGGGTGCCGAACCATCATCGTCGGCCCAGTCGTTGGCCTCAAAGTTGCGCCCCTGCCAGGGGCGACCAGCCGAATCGCGCAGGCGATCCGGATTGATGTGGGGAATGTTTTCGAAGTCGATAGCCACGGTTAACCCGCGATTTCTAGCGCCTGCTCGAGGGTGAACTTGCCCGCGTAAAGCGACTTGCCGAGGATTGCTCCCTCGAGGCCTTCGCCGACCAACGCGCGCAGGGCACGGATGTCGTCGAGCGACGAGATGCCGCCCGAAGCAACCACCGGCTTCTCGGTGCGCTTCATGACTTCGCTGAGCAGCTCGAGGTTGGGGCCGCGCAGCGTGCCGTCCTTCGTGACATCGGTGACGACATAGCGCGCGCACCCTGCATCCTCGAGTCGGGCGAGGACCTCATACAGGTCGCCGCCCTCGCGAGTCCAACCGCGGGCGGCAAGCGTCGTGCCGCGAACGTCTAGGCCGACGGCAATGAAATCGCCGTACTTGGCCACAACGCGAGCGGTCCACTCAGGGTCTTCGAGGGCAGCGGTACCCAGGTTTACGCGGGTCGCGCCGGCTTCAAGCGCGGCCTCGAGCGATGCGTCATCGCGAATGCCGCCGCTGAGCTCGATCTTTACCTTGCCCGAGGCTGCGTCGACGACCTCGGCGATGATCGAGCGATTGTCGCCGCGACCAAATGCGGCATCGAGGTCGACCAAGTGGATCCACTCGGCTCCGGCGTTGACCCAAGTCATTGCTGCATCGACAGGGTTGCCGTAGTCGGTCTCGCTGCCGGCCTCGCCCTGAGTTAGGCGCACTGCCTTGCCATCGGCGACGTCGACGGCTGGGAGGAGTTCAAGCTTGGCGGTCATGGAGATCCTTTGGTTTGGGGGTGGTTGCGGAGTTAGGTCTTACTAAAGCGAAGCGAGCCAGTTGCGCAGCAGCTGGATGCCGGCCTCGCCCGATTTCTCGGGATGAAATTGCGTTGCTACGAGCGGTCCGTTCTCGACTGCGGCGATGAATCGATCACCGTACTCGGCCCAGGTTACGAGTGGTGAAGCCAGCGGGCCTGCAACCAGATCCCAATTGCGAACGCCATACGAGTGCACAAAATAGAAGCGTTCGTCGGCGATGCCCTCGAACAGGACCGAGTCCTCCGCTGCATCAAGAGTGTTCCAGCCGATATGCGGTAGACGTGGCGCGTTAGTGAGCTGGTCAACTACACCTGGCCACTGGCCGAGTCCTTCGGTATCGTGTCCGTGCTCAACCCCGCGGGCAAACATAACCTGCATGCCCACGCAAATACCCATCACCGGGCGATCGCGCACGAGGCGCTGGTCAACGATGTCGCCGCCGCGCACTAGGTCGAGCTGTTCCATCACGGCGGTGAAGGCACCGACGCCAGGCACGAGGAGTCCATCGGCTGCTAGCGCAGAATCGAAGTCGCGTGTCAGTTCGACTCTCGCACCCGCGACCTCAAGGGCCTGAGCAGCCGAATGTATGTTGCCGCTGCCGTAATCGAGTACGACGACGCGGGGAGCGATCACAGAGCGCCTTTTGTCGATGGAATGCCCTGAACGCGTGCGTCTGGCTCGACTGCCTTGCGGAACGCTCGTGCGAACGCCTTGAACTCGGTCTCGGCGATGTGGTGAGGGTCGCGACCAGCGAGAACGTTGATGTGCATGGTTAGACCCGCGTTGAGCGCGATTGCCTCGAAAACGTGACGCACGAGCGAGCCCGTGAAGTGTCCACCAATCAGGTGGAACTCGTAGCCAGCAGGTTCGCCGGTGTGCACGAGGTAAGGGCGACCCGATACATCGACTACCGCACGAACGAGAGCCTCGTCAAGTGGAACGGTCGCATCGCCGTAGCGACCGATGCCGGCCTTGTCGCCTAGAGCCTGGCGGATGGCCTGACCTAGAACGATTGCGGTGTCTTCAACCGTGTGGTGTACATCGATGTGGGTGTCTCCCGAGGCTTTGATCTCGAGATCTACTAGTGAGTGCTTAGCGAAGGCAGTCAGCAGGTGATCGAAGAATGGCACGGTCGTCGAAATCGACGACTTGCCTGCTCCATCCAGGTTGATGGTCAGCTCAATCGTCGACTCTGAAGTCGAACGCGTTAGCGATGCAGTTCTGCTCACGGTATGGCCTTTCGCCAGAACTTCTTTGTGGGGATTCTTCAATCCTACCTTTGTGGCGGGCTATAGAACCTCGGCGATGGCCGCGAGAAAGGCGGTGGTCTCGGCTTCCGTACCCGCGGAAACACGCAGGGTGCCCTTAAGGCCCACATTGCGAATCAGCACTCCGCGGTCGAGTAGACCCTGCCAGACGTGTTCTGGATCTTCGAGCCCACCGAAGAGAACGAAGTTCGAGTCCGACTCAAAAACGTCGAGTCCGAGCGCGGTCAGTTCGCGCACGATTCGGTCGCGCTGGGCCTTGATGTCATCCACCATCGCAAGCATCGCATCGCTATGCGCTAGTGCTCCCTCGGCTGCGGCCTGGGTGAATGCGCTCAGGTGGTAGGGCAGACGGACGAGCCGCAGTGCATCGACCACCGCAGGGTCGGCGGCTAGGTAGCCAACGCGAGCACCGGCGAAAGCGAAAGCCTTCGACATAGTGCGCGACACGAGAAGGCGCGACCTACCAGGAAGCAGCTTTAGCGCCGTCGCCTCGGTGTCATGCGAGAACTCGGCATAAGCCTCGTCGATGACTAGCACGCCCTTGCCGGTTTCTTCGAGTGCGTCGTATGCCGCCGCGATGACCTCGAGCGAAATTGGTGTTCCGGTTGGGTTGTTTGGCGCGCACAGCAAAACGATGTCCGGCTTGTGATTCTTGATCGAGTCCCTCACGAGCAGATCATCGATTGCGAACCGTTCGCCACGATCGATGGCGATCCAGTTGGTGCCAGAACCTTGGGCGATGAGCGGATACATCGAGTAGGTCGGGACAAAGCTCATTGCAATGCGACCCGGACCGCCGAATGCCTGAAAAATGTGCTGCAGGACCTCGTTAGAGCCGTTTGCGGCCCAGACGTTGGCGACCGAGAGATCGTGGCCTAGATACTTTGCGAGGGCGGCACGAAGGCCCTCGAACTCGCGATCGGGATAACGATTAATGTCGAGGACAGCCTTGGCGAGACGCTCGATGATTTCTACTGCCACGGCCTCAGGCACTCGGTGGGTGTTCTCGTTGACGTTCAGGGAAACGGGAACGGCCAGCTGTGGGGCTCCGTAGGGCTTCTGCCCCTTGAGATCGTCGCGGATTGGGAGGTCTTCGAGGTTGGTCACGAGTCAAGGTTAGCGGCAGGCCGCCACCTCGGCGCGGGGTCGGGGGTGGCTAGTTGCCTGGAACGGCGAGCTGCTGACCTGGGTACAGATCGGCCGAACCGAGAGCGTTGAGGTCGATAACCTGTGCGATCCAGTCGCGAGCGTCGCTTCCCGGCGCGTACAGCTCGGCAAGACCCCAGAGGCTCTGACCCGACTCGACGGTGATCAATTCGAACGCGACGGGGCCTGCGGTTTCGTTCGATGCACTGGCCGACTGGCCGGCGATGAATAGACCTGCGCCGCCGACGAGCACCGCGAGTGCGGCAAAGCGACGGAATACGTAGCGCGAGTTGTTGTGCTTGCGGACTGCCTGCGACATCTGGACTCCTAGTTGTTTCTCGGTCTGCGAAACTTTTTCGAACATTTGTTCGGTTTAGAACAAGATTACGAAATTGCCCCGACATTTTGTCAAGTGTTTTTCAAAACTTTTCGAAAATCTGTTTGGAAACCTTGCGGAATCCGAATAAACTTTCGATAAGAGCAGTAAATCGGGCAGCACCGACATTTATCTTTTGATGATCAATCGGCGGTTGTTTCGGGATCTGCCGAACCGAAAGGGGTCACCGTGGCCGGCAAGAAGTCAACGCTCAGTGCACGCAGCGAGCAGATTCTGCATTTCATCATCCAGTTCAAGAATGAACGCGGCTACTCGCCGTCGATGCGCGAAATCGGAGACGCCGTTGGCCTTAGTTCGGCAGCGAGCGTCAAGTACCAGCTCGAGCAGCTGGAGGCAGCAGGCTACCTGGCTCTAGAGGGTCTTGCGCGCGGCATCCGCGTGCTGATCACGCCCGAGAGCATGGCAGAGCCTGATACCTTCGGCGACGTCGTCACTCCCCTTACCGAGGCGGCCATGGTTCCGCTCGTGGGTCGAATCGCCGCGGGTGTGCCGATCACTGCCGAGCAGCACGTGGAAGAGATGGTGCCATTGCCTCGCACCATGGTTGGCAACGGCCAGCTGTTCATGCTCGAGGTGCACGGAGATTCGATGATCGACGCCGCGATCTGCGATGGTGACTTCGTGGTTTGCCGAGCTCAGAGCACGGCCGAAAACGGCGACATCGTCGCGGCGCTGCTAGACGGCGAGGCGACGGTCAAGGTCTTCAAGAAGGTCGACGGCCACGTCTGGCTGATGCCGCGAAACTCGCGACTCGAACCTATTCCGGGCGACGAAGCCGTGATCCAGGGCAAGGTTGTAACGGTTATGCGCAAGCTCTAAGGGCGGCGCCAGCCATCAAACTGCAAAAGGTGCGAGTTCGGCCGCCTGTTCGCGTCCGACCATAGCCTTCACGTGCGTTCCGCCCTCACGGTAGTCCAACTCAAGGATTCGGCCGTTTAGATGCAGACGCGAAACCAGGTCTCCGCGATTGTATGGAATCAGCACCTCGAGAGCCTGATCGGGCTCTGGCAGGAGCTCAGCAATCTTCTGTTGCAGCGCCTCAATTCCCTCTCCTGAACGTGATGAAACCTCCATGCTGCCTGGTTCCATGCCGCGCAGCGCCATTCGCGTTGCCTCGTCAACCAGGTCGATCTTGTTGAACACTATGAGCTCGAGCACGTCCGAGCCCCCGGTTTCGGCGATAACCTCGCGCACGGTGGCGATCTGCCCAGCTGGATCGGGATGTGAGGCATCTACTACGTGGACGATCAGGTCGCTGGCCGAGATCTCCTCGAGGGTCGAGCGGAAGGCCTCGACCAGTTGGTGCGGCAAGTTGCGCACGAAACCAACGGTGTCGGCAAGTGTGTAGCCACGGCCATCTGGAGTCACGGCCTTGCGAACCGTCGGGTCAAGGGTCGCAAAGAGAGCATTCTGAACTAGAACGCCGGCCTGGGTGAGGCGGTTGAGCAGGGATGACTTACCCGCGTTGGTGTACCCGGCGATAGCCACACTCGGCACCGCATTTCGGTCTCGATTGGCGCGTTTGGTGTCGCGCGCCGGCTTCATAGCGGCGATTTGCTTGCGCAGCTTGGCCATACGCGTGTTGATTCGGCGGCGATCCAACTCGATCTTGGTCTCACCAGGGCCACGCGACCCCATACCCACGCCACCCGCCGCCTGACCGCCGGCCTGGCGTGACATCGACTCACCCCATCCGCGAAGGCGAGGCAACAGGTACTCGAGCTGGGCAAGTTCGACCTGAGCCTTACCCTCACGGCTCTTGGCATGCTGGGCAAAGATGTCGAGAATGACCGCCGTGCGGTCGATGACCTTCGCGTTCACGACATCCTCAAGTGCGCGACGCTGGCTTGGCGCGAGTTCGGTGTCGGCGATGACGGTGTCGGCGTCGAGCAGAGCCACGAGCTCCTTGAGTTCTGCGGCCTTGCCCTTACCTAGGAAGGTTGCTGGATCCGGGTGGGCGCGTCGCTGCAACAGCCCATCGAGCACCTCAGCACCGGCTGTCTCGGCCAGCGCCGCCAGTTCGCGCATCGAGTTCTCTGCCTCTTGCAGCGATTGCTCACCAAACAAGCCGATCAGGATGACCTTCTCAAGCCGCAGCTGGCGGTACTCGACCTCGGTGATGTCCTCGCGCTCGGTCGAGAGGCCGGCTACGCGCTTGAGCGCTAGGCGATCGTCAAGATCGAACTGGTCTCCGTCGAAAGAACTGTGACCGTGGGTATCGTCGGCACCCAAGGCCGCCGCCCTCGCATCACGCGACAAGATGCGCTTTACCGCGGCCTCGGCACGCGAAACCACAACGTCTGCACCCGGCGCATCCGGTGTTTCTCGGCCTTGAGGATCGGTGTCGGTCATGTCTTCAACACTACCCGCGAGCGTGTAATAGGGTTTGGGTTATGCCCGCAGACCTGCCCGAACCATCGCATTACTTCAGTGAATCGCCTGAGGGACCGATGCGGACGAAGGAGATTCGGGTCACGCTTGGCGGTCGCGAGGTGACTGTGGCCACCGCAGGCAGCGTTTTCAGTCCGGACCACCTGGACACCGGTACACGAATCCTGCTGAAGCACCACGCCCAGGCGCCGACCGAGGGCAATCTGCTCGACATCGGCTGTGGCTGGGGGCCAATCGCGCTGTGCCTGGCGCTGGCCAACCCAAACGCCAAGGTATGGGCGATCGACGTGAACGAACGCTCACTAGAGCTGACTCGCGCGAATGTCGCCAAGCTGGGACTCTCGAACGTCGTGGTTTGCCGCCCCGACGAGGTTCCGGCAGATGTGCAATTTGACGGAATCTGGTCGAACCCGCCTATTCGTGTAGGCAAGGAAGTGCTCCATTCGATCATGGACACCTGGCTGCCGCGGCTCACCGAAGGCGCCGAGGGCTATCTCGTGGTCGCCAAGCAACTGGGAGCAGACTCATTCGCCAAATGGCTTGAAGATCGGTTCGGCCAGCAGGGATTCGACATCGCACGCGTCGACAACGACAAGGGTTTCCGCGTTATTCGCGTCGTGCGAGTGGACTAAATTTCGACCTGACCCTCGAACACGAGCACGGCTGCACCCGAGAGGCCGACGTGCTCGCCCTCCTCGGTCGCAAACATGCGAACACCGAGCGTGCCACCCGGAACGGTGACCTGCCACTGATTAGGTGCACCCTGCCCCGCCCAGTGACGAGTTGCGAGCGCCGCAGCGACGATTCCCGTGCCACAGCTCAGGGTCTCCCCCGAACCGCGCTCATGAACGCGCATCGAGATTGCACCGACGCCGTCCTTCACCATCGGTTCCGCTGGGACGATGAATTCGACGTTCGCGCCGGCAGCCGGCGCTGGCTCGAGTGCTGGCGCCGAAGTGAGGTCAAGCGCCTTCAACTCGGAATCGTGCGCCAACGCGACGACAACGTGCGGGTTACCGACATTGATGCCAAGGCCTGGGCGAGCGATTTCCTCACCACGCGCCTGAACCAATGGTTCGCCACCATCAAGCTTCCAGCGGCCCATGTCCACCGCGAAACCAGCCAAGTTGCGCTGCAGATCGCGCACTCCAGCCCGCGTACCGATTGTGAGCGTCTCGCCCTCGCCGAGTTGCACGAGGCCCTTCTCGGTCAGGTAGCGGGCAAAAACGCGAGTGCCATTGCCGCACATCTCGGCGATCGAGCCATCCGCGTTGTAGTAGTCCATAAACCACTCGGCCTCTGGAGTATCGGCCAACAGGGCTCGCCCCTCTGGCAGCGCCTCCGACCTGATAACGCGGATGACGCCATCCGCGCCAATTCCGAAGTGTCGGTCGCAAATCTTTGCGATCTGCTCTGGCGACAGCGTGGTTTCACCGCGAGGGTCGAGGAACAGCACGAAATCGTTGCCGGTTCCGTGGCCCTTGGTGAAATTCAGCGTGGTCATGCGTTAAAGCCTATTGGTCTATCCATTGCAGGGCACGGGAGACGGCCTGGTCGGCGGTGGTTGGGTCTTGGTAGTCAAACCAGTGGATGCGGTCGTCGCGACGGAACCAGCTCATCTGTCGGCGGGCATACCGTGCCGTGAGTCGCTGGGTCTCGGCCATCGCCTCGACCTCCGTCAACTCACCATCCAGTTGAGCTAGCGCTTGGGCATAGCCGATGGCTCGACTGGCGGTCTTGCCGTGGCGGAGGCCGGCCGGGATAAGTGATTCGACTTCCTGCGGGAGACCCTTCTGCCACATCCGGGCCACGCGAAGCTCGAGTCGTTCGAGCAGGTTGGCGCGGTCGGAGTTAAGCCCCAATTCGAGTACTGGCTGCCAGCTCTCGGGTTTCTCGGGCAGGGCTGCGGCGAATGGCTGCCCGGTATGCAGCACGACCTCCAAGGCCCGCACAACGCGTCGTGGGTTTGCGGCGTCGACACGAGACGCAGCCACTGGGTCCACCTTGCGCAGTTCCTCCAATAGCGGACCGACACCGCCAGTTTCGAGGCGCGCCTCGAGTTCGGCACGCAGCCGTGGGTCGTGCCCAGGGAATTCGAAGGTGTTAAGGACTGCCGCAACGTACAACATGCTGCCGCCGACGAGGATGGGCACGGTTCCACTGCCCTGCAGTTGTTCGATGATTGGACGGGCCTGAGTCTGGTACTCGGCTGCGGTGGCCTCGTCGGTGACGTCAAGCACGTCGAGCATGTGGTGTGGAACACCCTCGCGCTCGGCGACGGAGAGTTTCGCGGTGCCGATGTCCATTCCGCGGTAAAGCTGCATGGAATCCGCGTTGATGATTTCCGCGCGTCCGCCTAGATCTTCGATCGCATGCGCGATTCGGATGCCTAGGTGGCTCTTGCCGCTACCGGTTGGTCCGACAACCGCTATCAGCGGGGCAACCACTAGCGATCGGCTCGACGGAGAATCGGCAAACCCAGGTTGACTCCAGCTGTCGAGCTTGAATCGCTAGGCGCGCAGCTGGCTGCCTCGAAGCGATCCCAGGCATCGCCTGCCGAGGTGCGCACAACGCGATAGTTAGGACTGGCATCGGCAATGAGGTGGTATGGAGCGGCGGCCGTAATGGTTACATCGACCAGGTCGCCGGGGCGAGGAATCTCACCGCCCGCAGGGACGTCGAAGTGCACCAGTCGGTTATCGCGACCGCGACCCGACAGGCGTGCGGTCGCGGCATCCTTGCGGCCCTCGTTGGCCACCAGTACCTCGACGGCCTTGCCGATTTGCTTCTGGTTTTCAGACAGCGCGACCTCGTTCACGAGCGCGAGGAGGCGCTCGTAGCGCCGCTGAACGACCTCTTTCGGCAGCTGGTCAGGCAGCTCGGCCGCGGGTGTACCCGGGCGCTTCGAGTACTGGAACGTGTAGCTCGCCGCGAAACGCGACTGTTCGACCACGCGCATGGTCTCTTCGAAGTCTTCCTCGGTTTCGCCAGGGAAACCTACGATCAGATCGGTCGTGATTGCCGCGTCTGGGATGGCGGCGCGCACGCGATCGAGGATTCCTAGAAACTTCTCGCTGCGGTACGAACGGCGCATCTCTTTGAGGACTCGGTCGCTGCCGGATTGCAACGGCATGTGTAGGGTCGGCATCACGTTCGGAGTCTCGGCCATCGCCTCGATGACGTCGTCAGTAAAAGCGGCCGGATGCGGGCTAGTGAAGCGCACGCGCCGCAGACCCTCGATCTCACCACAGGCCCGCAAAAGCTTTGCGAACGCTCCCTTGTCGCCGAATTCGACCCCATACGTGTTGACGTTCTGGCCCAACAGAGTTACCTCGACAACGCCCTCGGCGACGAGCGCCTCGATTTCGGCAAGAATTTCGCCCGGGCGACGATCGCGCTCCTTGCCGCGGAGAGACGGCACGATGCAAAAGGTGCAGGTGTTGTTGCAGCCTACGGAGATCGAAACCCAGGCAGCGTAGGTCGAGTCGCGCTTGGTTGGCAGGTGACTCGGGAAGGTCTGCAGTGATTCGAGGATTTCGATCTGAGCCTCTTCGTTGTGCCTGGCACGTTCGAGCAGCACAGGCAGCGAACCGATGTTGTGGGTACCAAATACCACGTCGACCCATGGGGCCTTCTTGACAATCGTTTCGCGGTCTTTCTGGGCGAGGCAACCGCCTACGGCAATCTGAAAGTTCGGGTTCTCCAGCTTCTTGTTGGCCAGCTGCCCCAGGTTGCCATAGAGCTTGTTGTCGGCGTTTTCGCGCACTGCACAAGTATTGAACACGACGATGTCAGCAGCATCCGGGTCGCTCGCCGCAACGTAGCCTGCCGATTCAAGGAGTCCAGTGAGCCGCTCAGAATCATGCACGTTCATCTGACAGCCGAACGTGCGAACGTCGTAGCTGCGTTGAGTGGATGAAGTGGTCACTCAGCGATTTTACTTCATGCGATGATTTCGGTCTCGGCGGCCTTGATGGCGGCGAATGCCACAGATCCCGGGTAGCCCTTGCGGGCCAAGAAACCGAGCAGCCTGCGCTTGCGAACGTCTGGTTCGAACTTGGCCAATGACCTAATACGGCGGGTCGCGATGCTGATGGCAGTGGCCAGCTCGTCCTCGGCGGCGAAGACGGCGAGCGTCGATTCGATGATCTCGGCCGAGATGCCCTTTTGGGCTAGTTCACGCTTGATAGCCGAAGACGAAAGCCCCCGCGTGGCGCGACGGGTGTGGGCAATCGTTTGAGCCACCTGACGGTCGTCGATTAGTCCGGCCTCAGTGAACCTCGTGATTACCTTGTCGATGATCTCGGCCGGTATCTCGCGCTTTATCAGCACTTCTCGAAGCTGATGCTCAGACTTGGCCTGGCGACTCAGCTGGTGGAGCATCACATTCTTGGCGCGCTGCTCCAGTTTCTCGGGCGACAGTTGTTTTGGTTCGCGGACTGGCTTTGCTGCCGGAGAGCTCTCTTCAGAACCCTCCGGTGCAAAGTAGTCGTCGGGGAACGCGTTGGTCAGCACCGGCGCGAGGGTTTGTTACGCAGTGGCTGCGTCGTCAAGGATCTCGCCGGTTGCCTCATCGACAGGAAGATCTGCGACGGCACGCGGCACACCAATTCCGAGCTTGGTCTTAATCTTCTTTTCGATCTCGTCGGCGATTGCCGGGTTGGCCAGCAGGAAGTTGCGCGAGTTCTCTTTGCCTTGACCGAGCTGGTCGCCCTCGTAGGTGTACCAGGCGCCAGACTTCTTGACGATGTCCTGTTCGACACCGAAGTCGAGGAGGCTGCCCTCACGCGATATGCCGACGCCATAGATAATGTCGAACTCGGCCTGCTTGAACGGTGCCGCCATCTTGTTCTTGACAACCTTGACGCGGGTGCGGTTTCCGACTGCTTCGGTGCCATCCTTCAGGGTTTCGATACGACGGATGTCGAGGCGAACCGAGGCGTAGAACTTGAGTGCCTTACCTCCGGCGGTGGTCTCTGGGCTACCGAAGAAGACACCGATCTTTTCTCGCAGCTGGTTGATGAAGATGGCGGTGGTCTTGGTGCTGTTCAGGGCACCGGTCAGCTTGCGCAGGGCCTGCGACATGAGTCGAGCCTGAAGACCAACGTGCGAGTCACCCATCTCGCCTTCGATTTCGGCCTTTGGCACGAGGGCAGCAACCGAGTCGATGACGATGATGTCGATAGAGCCCGAGCGGATCAGCATGTCGGCAATCTCGAGGGCCTGCTCACCGGTGTCTGGCTGGCTGACCAGAAGGGCATCGGTGTCGACGCCCAGGGCCTTTGCGTACTCAGGGTCGAGGGCGTGCTCGGCGTCGATGAATGCGGCGATGCCGCCACCGCGCTGAGCGTTTGCGATCGCGTGCAGGGCGACAGTGGTCTTACCTGATGATTCGGGACCGTAAACCTCGATGATGCGGCCACGCGGTAGACCGCCAATGCCGAGTGCTACGTCGAGCGCAATCGAGCCGGTAGGGATGATTTCAACCGGTGCGCGCTCGTCGGAACCTAGACGCATTACGGTGCCCTTGCCGAACTGGCGGTCGATCTGGGCGAGAGCGGTGTCTAGCGCCTTTTCGCGGTCAGATGGTGATGGCATTTCTTCCTCTGCTTCTGGCACCGGGGTGCCTGTTCGAATCTTTCGTTTTCTCGACTCTAGGTTTCGGCTCCGACATCTATTTGGCGCCTAGCCAACTTTGTGGATAAAGCCCACTCGATTGGCTTATTTGGATACTAGCAATATTCGAACAAATTTACGAAGAAATTTTGCTCGGCGTGTTCAAAATTCGTTTTTCTGTTCGGATTGTTTCTTTTTGTCAAAACCGTGCCAACGCGACTTAGGGACACCACTCGCCTTGCAAATGGCCAGCCAGACGGCCTTCGGGCTCTCCCCCGCATCCAGAGCCGCCTGGCCGGTGAGATCGTGCAACTCCGTCAACGCTAGGTCGTTCAAGAGCACCTGCGCGTACGACTCCCCGAACTCATCGGTCATCAACTGCTGAAATTGGCTAAGGCGCACACATAGAACCTAAGTCAGGCAAGGCGAAACCCCCGCCATTGGAGACGGGGGTTTCAACAGTTTGGTTTAGAGCCAGATGCCGGCAAGCTCGCTTTTGCTCGACTTCTCGTCGAACTCGCTGACGAACTCGTCTGGAACGCGATCTGGAATCACGATGCTCTCGACACTGGCAAGACGGTCGCTCACCTCGCGCATGATTACGGAGAGAGGGACGCCCAGTGCGTCTGCAACAGATGCGAGGATCTCGGAAGAAGCCTCTTTCTGGCCTCGCTCTACCTCGCTCAGATAGCCCAGGGCAACACTCGCACGCGAAGCAATCTGACGCAGTGTGCGCCCCTTCTGCTGGCGGAAATCGCGAAGTACGTCACCAATTTCTTGACGGACTAGAACCATTGCTGGCCCCCTTTCTGCTAGAGCTAATAGCAATAACCTACTGGCAATTGCGAGGCTACTTTAACGCGCGAACCTGAGTGTTGGCTGCGAGTTGTTTGCAACTCGAAGCGATTAACCGAATTAAACGGCCAGGTATTCCGCTAGGTGCTGCAATGCACCGGCAGCAGCGGCACCGCGAATGTCATTTCGATCGCCCTCGAGATACAGCTCATAGACCCGAACATCGTCGATATCGCCTATGAATCCGGCGATCGCTACAAACACCAGCCCAACCGGCTGGCCATCCTGCGTGTCAGGCCCGGCGACTCCCGTGGTGGCGAGTCCAATTACGCGTTCGTGGTGGATGTCGCAGGCCTTAGCAAACTTCTCGCGCACGCCAATGGCCATCTGTGCAGCAACCTCGGCGTTGATGACGCCCTTCTGCTTGATGAGCTCTGCCGAAACACCCAGAAATTCGTGCTTTAGTTCCGGCTGGTAGACGACCTCTGCCCCAAGGTAGCTCTGCGAAGCGCCGGGAACCGCGACGATGACCGCCGAGATCAATCCACCGGTAAGCGATTCGGCAACCGCTAAGCGGTCTCCCCTGCGGCGGAGTTCGGCCAGTATGCCCGGAACGTCAGTTTGCACGGCGATTCCTAACCTCGGCGACCACGTAGGCCAAACCTGAAGACAATGTCGATACCAAGGCTGCGTAGAGCACGATCGCCTGGACGACTTCTACGGGCGCCCAGAGCGAAGCAAGTGGCGATAAGTAGAAGCCGACTGCCACGGCTTGCAGGATGGTCTTCAATTTGCCGCCCCTGTTCGCAGCCAGCACACGTCGGCGGGCCACAACAAGGCGGTAAGCGGTGATTCCAAGCTCGCGGACCAGAATCGAAATGGTTACCCACCACTCGATCTCGCCCAGAATCGAGAGTGCTACGAACGCGCTGCCAATGAGCGCCTTGTCGGCGATCGGGTCGAGGAGTTTGCCTAGGTCGGTGATCAGACCGCGACGGCGAGCAATTGCGCCATCCACGCCATCGGTTGCAATCGAAACGACGAAAGCGGAAACCGCTAACCAACGAAGTATGCCAGTCTCATCCGGGCTTGCGAACAACAGCACCAGGACGACCGGCACCAGCAGGATGCGCAGCACCGTGATGGCATTCGGGAGATTAAACGGCGAAGGTTTGACGGTGTTCACTTTTGACGACCGGTTAGCTTCCAAGCGTCTTCGTCGCCATCGTCTTCATCTTCGTAGCCGGTGAGGAATGACTTGTCAGGGTTCGAGCGTGGCACGAAGTCGTCGAAGCCACCCGAAGCCATCGATGCGTCACCCGCCGCCGCATCTTCAGGCGAGAACGAGCCATCGACGGTTGCGTCGATAGCGGCGGCGGCCTGCGTTACAGCGGGCGTAGCGACCGAGCCAGGTTCGCCTCGCAATTGAGCGAGAACAGTCGGAAGATCTTCTGGACGAACCAGGACCTCGCGAGCCTTCGAACCCTCGCTCGGGCCGACAATGTTGCGCGATTCCAGCAGATCCATCAGGCGACCAGCCTTGGCGAAACCTACGCGCAGCTTGCGCTGCAGCATCGATGTGGAACCAAACTGGCTGTTGACAATCAGCTCGGTGGCCTGGAGCAAGACCTCCAGGTCGTCGCCGATGTCGGAATCCACGACGGCCTTTTCGACCGGAGCGTCGACATCTTGTCGGTACTCCGGCTGCATCTGAGCCTTGACGTGATCGACGATCTGGTGGAGTTCGCTCTCGGCAAGCCACGCGCCTTGCACGCGCATCGGCTTGTTGGTGCCCATAGGGGCAAAGAGTGCGTCACCCTGACCGATGAGCTTTTCGGCTCCAGGCTGGTCCAGGATGACGCGCGAGTCGGTGAGCGAGGTAACCGAGAAGGCCAAGCGGCTCGGCACGTTGGCCTTGATGAGACCCGTGACCACGTCGACCGATGGGCGCTGCGTGGCGAGAACCAGGTGGATGCCGGCGGCACGCGCCAACTGCGTGATGCGAACGATCGATTCCTCGACGTCGCGCGGAGCCACGATCATCAGGTCGGCGAGCTCGTCGACAACCACGAGCAGGTATGGGAACGGGGCAAGCTTGCGCTGGCTGCCTTCGGGAACACGCACCTCGCCTGCGACAACCGCGCGGTTGAAGTCGTCGACGTGCTTGAAGCCGAACGCCGCGAGGTCGTCGTAGCGCATCTCCATCTCTTTGACGACCCACTGCAGGGCCTCGGCAGCCTTCTTGGCGTTGGTGATGATTGGCGTGATGAGGTGCGGCACGCCCTGATACGCAGCCAACTCCACGCGCTTCGGGTCGATGAGCACCATACGAACCTCGGCCGGCTTGGCGCGCATGAGGATCGAGGTGATCATCGAGTTCACGAACGAAGACTTGCCGGCACCAGTGGCACCGGCCACGAGAAGGTGCGGCATCTTGGCGAGGTTGGCAATCACAAAACCACCCTCGACGTCCTTGCCAATGCCGATAGTCAGCGGGTGCAGACTCTTGGTGGCTGCCTCGCTGCGCAAAACATCGCCCAGCGAAACGGTCTCGCGGTCGAGGTTGGGAATCTCGATGCCGATCAGGCTCTTGCCAGGAATCGGAGCGAGGATGCGGACCTCGTTGCTTGCCACGGCGTACGAGATGTTGCTGGTCAAGCGCGTGACGGCCTCGACCTTTACGCCCGGGGCGAGCTCGACCTCATAGCGGGTGACGGTTGGGCCGCGCGAGAAGCCGACCACTGCGGCCTCGACCGAGAACTCCTTGAACACACCGTTGATCGAGTTGACCATCTGCTCGTTCGCGCTCGACGCAACCTTGGCTGGTGTGCCAGGCGCCAGAAGGGCCATCTTCGGCAAAACATAAGGTCGCTGAGGTCGGGCTGGTGCCTGCGGCTGCGGAACTGACACGGCACCGGTCTCGGGAAGACCCTCGGTCATCGGGGCGACAAACTCGGCAGCTGGAACGGCAATCGGTTCGGTTGCCGGAGCGACGGACTCTTCGGCGATGCCCTGCTCAGGTTCGACCGAAGTGCCGAATAGGGCGTCCAAATCGGTGTCGTCGATCTCGCGCTTCGTTTCATCGACCACGAGCGCGGTGTCGAAACTAGGAGACGCGTCTTTCTTGGACTTTCGCCACCAAGGCACATCCGTACCGTCGAAGGCATCGTTCAAAGGTTCGTCGGCCTCGACCTCGCTGTGGGTCTGAGTATTCTCGCGTTCACCAAACAGGTGCACGTAAAGCTCGCTGAAACGCTCGCGAATGCGGTTTGGCGCTGTCTTGGTCATGACCAGCAACGATCCAAAGGCAAGGACAAGCGATTCCACAATCGCGAGCCAACCGCCCAAGGCTCCACCGATGCTCAAGACCGGAACGGTTATGAGCCAACCAAATAGACCACCGGCAAGGGCCAGCCCCTCGGCCTGCGCAACCGATGGTTCGATTGGGGCTTCTGGGTTGGCTAGTACGTACCCGGCCTCGAAGATGCCACTCACCGAGACGACAAACAGGAACAAGCCGAGCCCGATGCGGCCATTGTCGCGCGTGGTGGCTGGGTTACGCATGAGGAAGATAGCGAAAACCACCATGAAAAGCGGCAGACCGAACGACATCTGACCGAAGAGCATGCCAAAGGTGTTCACGTGCAGCCAGTGCACCCAGGCTTCGTTGATCATGAACCAGCTGAAGGCAGCGCCCACGACGCCCATTAGAAAGATTGCAAATGGGAAGCCATCGCGGCGGTCCTCCGGCGCGATGCGCTCCGGGCCTAGTGCGCGAGCGCCACCGCCGATGGCATGTGCGAAGAACATGTAGCCGCGGCTGAACAAGCCGCTCCCGGGCTCGCGCGGTGCGGAACGGTCGGCGGCCTTGGCTGGAGTGGCGCGGATCGAACCGGTGTTGCGAGAGGTAGCCGCGGCGCGCGGCTTTGAGCCCGGGGTCTTGCCAGCGGGCTTGCGTGTAGTTGGTCGGCGAGCTGCCATGCCAACAAAAATAACAGCGCGCACAGACAAAACGCGGCAGGCGCGACCGCTGCAAGGTAGGTTACAAAGCCCTACTCATCGAGCCGAGCACCGAGCGGAGCAACCTACTGCTGGGCGCGGACGACCACCGGAATGATCATCGGACGACGACGGTGGGTGCGGTTGACCCAGGTTCCGATAGTGCGACGAATCACCTGCTGAAGTGCATAAGTGTCGCGCACTCCCTCGCCCGCAGCCTCGGCGAGCGCTCGCTCGATTAGCGGGCGCACGTCGTCGAAGACATGGTCTTCCTCGGCGAAGGCTCTGGCACGTATCTCAGGTCCAACTACAACGCGACCGTTCTGGTCGACCACGCAGAAGATTGAGATGAAGCCCTCCTGTGCGAGAGTGCGGCGGTCCTTGAGGTCGTCCTCGGTGATCTTGCCAACGGTTCGACCATCGACGAAGAGCAGGCCACACTCGACGGCACCAACAACGCTCGCGACGCCATCTTCGAGGTCGACAACCCAGCCGTCCTCGGTGATCAGAACACGCTCGGCTGGAACGCCGGTCTGCTCGGCAAGCTTGCCGTTGGCGATCAGGTGGCGGTATTCGCCGTGAACAGGCATGACGTTCTTGGGCTTCAGGATGTTGTAGCAGTAGAGCAGCTCACCCGCGGCCGCATGGCCCGAGACGTGCACCTTGGCGTTGCCCTTGTGCACGACGTTTGCGCCGAGCTTGGTCAACGAGTCGATGACTCGGTAGACCGCGTTCTCGTTGCCAGGAATGAGCGAACTTGCCAAGATCACGGTGTCGCCGTCGCCCAACTCGATCTCGTGTTCGAGGTTGGCCATTCGAGCCAAGACCGCCATCGGCTCACCCTGCGAACCGGTGCACATGTAAACCAGCTCGTGCTCAGGGATGTCGGTCGCGCGCTTGGCATCAATCAGGATGCCGTCTGGCACCTTGAGGTAGCCCATCTCGCTAGCGATTTGCATGTTGCGAATCATCGAGCGGCCAACCAACGCCACCTTGCGGCCGTTTGCAGCAGCGGCATCAACGACCTGCTGAACACGGTGCACGTGGCTCGAGAAGCTCGCGACGATGACACGTCGACGCGTGCGCGCGATAACGTTCTCGAGCACCGGACCGATGTCCTTTTCGAGCGGGGTGAAACCAGGAACATCGGCGTTGGTCGAGTCGGACAAGAACAGGTCGAGCCCTTCCTCGCCGATTCGGGCAAAGGCGCGCAGATCGGTCAGGCGGCCATCAAGCGGCAGCTGGTCCATCTTGAAGTCGCCGGTGTGCAGCACGGATCCTGCCGCAGTGCGGATGACCACGGCCAGCGCATCCGGAATCGAGTGGTTGACCGCTACGAACTCGAGGTTGAAATCGCCGATTTGCTCGCGCTGCCCCTCGCGAACTACAAGCGAGTATGGGGTGAGGCGGTGCTCCTTGAGTTTTGCCTCAACGAGTGCCAGGGTTAGCGCCGAGCCGATAATAGGCACGTCTTCGCGCATCTTCAGCAGGTAGGGAACGCCGCCAATGTGGTCCTCGTGACCGTGAGTGAGCACGATGCCCAGAACGTCTTCCATGCGGTTTTGCAGGTAGCCAAAGTCGGGCAGAATGACATCTACGCCGGGCTGATGCTCCTCAGGAAAGAGCACGCCGCAGTCGACGATGAGCAGCTTGCCGTTGATCTCGAACACGGTCATGTTGCGACCGATTTCGCCGATTCCGCCAAGCGGAATAATGCGTAGTACGTTCGGGCGCAGTTGCGCCGGTTCGGGCAGGGTCTGAACCAAAGGTTCCCCTCGAATCTCGCTTATTAGCGGGTAGTGCCAGCCACCTTTGGCAGCGCGCCACCGGCTGCTGCATTGCGGTCTGGACGGAAGTTTTCAAAGCTGAGGCCTGGGATCACACCGACGCGGTCGAGTTCTTCCTCGATGCGAGCTGCTTCGTGATCCTCTGGGCCTACCAGCGGCAGGCGCACGCGTGGGCTGTTGATCAGACCCAGACCGTGCAGGATGTACTTGGATGCGACAGTGCCCGGAACGTGGGTCATTGCTGCACGCTGGAGCGGCTCGAGGGCGTTGTGCACCTTGAGCGCGTGGTGGAAGTCATTTCGGTTGGTCGCGTCGATCATCTCGCGGTATGCGGCAGGCGCGATGTTAGCGGTGACACCGATTAGTCCGGTTGCTCCGATCGCGATGTGCGGCAAAACATTCGAGTCATCACCCGAGAAGTAGAGCAGGTCGGTGTCGTTCATGATGCGCGAGGCCTGGGCGAAGTCGCCCTTGGCATCCTTGACCGCAATGATGTTCGGGTGCTTGGAGGCGCGAATGAAGGTCTCGTAGTTGATTGGGATTCCCGCGCGACCTGGAATGTCGTAGAGGATTACCGGCAGGTCGGTGGCGTCGGCGATGAGGCGGAAGTGGGTAAGGACGCCGGCCTGAGTTGGCTTGTTGTAGTAAGGCGTGACGATCATGACACCGTCTGCGCCGGCCTTCTCGCTGGCCTTGTAAAGCTGCATGGCGTGAGCGGTCTCGTTTGAACCGCCGCCGGTGATGACCTTGGCGCGACCAGACGAAACCGACTTTGCGACCTCGACGAGGCGAAGCTTCTCCGGGTCGGTGAGAGTGCTGGTCTCGCCTGTAGTGCCCGTGACGACGACACCGTCGGCACCGTTCGAAATCACATAGTCGATGTGCTTCTCAGTCGCGTCCCAGTCGACCTCGCCATCGGCGTTCATCGGAGTGACCAGTGCGACGAGCACCTGGCCGAACAAGTCTTTGTGATTTTGCGACATGCCTACAAGATTAGCGGCAAGCCCATTTGACTTCACCTTGGGTTTTGGCCAGACTCGGGCTTGTGAGGCTATTGCCAAAGAGGGCAGAACTGTTGGAGAACTTTGCCACACCCCGAATCGACCTCACCGCTGGCCTAACCGTAGCTCTCGTGGCACTTCCGTTAGCTCTGGCATTTGGCATCGCTTGCGGTCTGGGCGCAGCATCCGGAATCATCACCGCCGTCATCGCTGGTCTCATTGCGGCCGTGTTCGGTGGCAGTCGATACCAGGTCTCTGGACCAACCGGCGCCATGACGGTTGTACTTCTTCCAATCGTGAACCAGTTTGGCCGCGAAGCCGTCTTGGCCGTTGGCCTGATGGCGGGCGTGCTCCTGGTTTCGGCATCGCTGATCGGTGTCGGCCACCACGTACATAGAATTCCAACCGCAGTCATCGAGGGGTTCACGGCGGGCATTGCGGTCGTGATCGCCCTGCAGCAGGTCCCCACAGCACTCGGAGTAACCGTCGAGACAACCGAACACGTGTGGCAGACCGCATGGCTGGCGCTTAACGCCGGTTCGGCAATCAACTGGATAAGCGTTGCAATCGCAGCAGGTGCGACGGCAACCGTGCTTATCGGCGAAAGAATTTTCCCGCGCGTGCCCTTCGCACTCGTGGCGGTGGCAACGGCCCTCGCAGCCGGCCTACTGTTCGGCTTGGACACCGCCAGAATCGGTGAGCTTCCCAGCCTGCTCGCCGCACCGTCTGCCAGCTTCATGAGCACTATTGACTGGCCAGCACTTGTGCCGAGCGCGCTCGCCGTTGCGACGCTAGCTGCGCTTGAGAGTCTGCTCTCGGCCAAGATCGCCGATCGGTTGGTCGGCGCCAAGGAGCGCCACGATTCGGACCGCGAGCTATTTGGCCAGGGGCTAGCCAATTTGGTGGTGCCATTTTTCGGAGGCGTGCCGGCCACCGCGGCACTCGCCCGCACCGCGGTGAACGTTCGTAACGGAGCGCAGTCTCGTCTAGCCGCAGCCTCACACGCGGTATTCCTCGCCGTGATCGTGTTAGCTCTGCCGACGTTGGTAGCACAGATTCCCCTCGCGGCTCTTGCCGGCGTGCTT
The DNA here is from genome assembly GCA_041176265.1 of Actinomycetota bacterium. Classification (GTDB taxonomy): domain Bacteria; phylum Actinomycetota; class Actinomycetes; order Actinomycetales; family Microbacteriaceae; genus Rhodoluna. The sequence continues at coordinate 93,213 of JBEDDI010000003.1, read as the reverse complement.
TTTGCTACCACGGCTCACATGGTCAAACCATCTGAGTTGCGCGCCCTGGCGCGCGAATCGAAACTGGATGCGCTGATGCTCGCCGCAACCTTTGTGGCCACAGTTTTGCTCGATTTGATCAGTGCCGTGCTGATAGGGCTTGCCCTATTCCTGGTACTTCGCAGGACCAGATTCGCCGGCGTCGACCGCCGCTACCCACCCGTGGACAAAAAAGAAACCCTGGGCGACTAAACCCAGGGTTGCTTAAGGCTTGCGATGCGCTACGGAGCTACGCGTCCGTGCTGATTGAATGCCTCGTAGGTGTAAGGCATCAGCTCGGCCCAGAACTCTTCCATCTTCTCGGCGCACATCTCGATCTCGCGCTGTGGGAACGACGGGAAGTGCGTGCCCTCGCGCTTGGTGCGCAGGCTCAGGAAGTTCATGAGAGCGCGTGAGTTCATCGTCACGTACATGCTCGAGTAGATGTTGAGCGGCAGAACGATGCGGGCAACCTCGCGCGCCACTCCGGCCTCGAGCATGCGCTGGTACGACTCGTATGCCGCGGTCGAGGTCGCACGCGACTCCTGCTGAACGAGAGCGATCTGCTCTGCCGAACCTGGCAGGAACTCGTAGTGACCAGCCTTGCCGACCTGAACCAGGTTGCGGTCATCGCCCGGCACGTAGAAGGTCGGGCTGAGCTCCTTGTAGCGACCCGATTCCTCGTTGTACGAGGCGATGCGGTGACGCATGAACTCGCGGAACACGAAGATTGGTGCCTGAACGTAGAAGGTCATCGAGTTGTGCTCGAAAGGACTGCCGTGGCGGTCGCGCATGAGGTAGTTGATGAGACCCTTGTTGCGCTTTTCGTCCTCGGCTGCCGAGGTCTGAGCGGCTGCGCTTTCGAGGGTCTGTTCACCCTGAGTCGATACGCGTGCCGCGAAAAGCACGTCCGAGTCGGCGGCGCTTGCGCGCACCAGCTCGACGGTTACGTCGCTGCGAAATTTGATGTCTGACACGCCACCAGCCTAGCCGTTCCGGACCCGTCACAAAGCGACACAAAGGTGCCTGCGTGGCGCGGCGGGCTTACAGTTTTTCTATGCCGCTCGAGGTCAAATTGGCCGTAGTTATTGCCATCGTCGCTGTTGCCGCAGCCGCTGGCTTGATTTGGCGTTCCCGCAGCGGTCGCGCAAGATCGCAGGATTCGAGCGAAACAGTTGACCTGCGCGAGTTGGCCGCGATCAAGAACGGTGAACTAGTTACTGCCTTCGGTCGCGGAACCACCTTCCTGCAGTTCTCGAGCGAGTACTGCAGCCAGTGCCGCCAAACCGCACGCATGCTAAATGAACTAGAAGGCGCAGATTCAACGGTGCTGCACATCGAGGTGGACATCACACACCGCCTCGAACTGGCCAAGAAGTACAACATCTTGCAGACTCCAACCACGCTCGTGCTCGACTCGAAGGGTCGCGTACGTTCGCGAATCGGGGGTCTCGCCAAACCACAGGTAATCCAAGAAGAAGCACAGAAAGCGACGTTCGAGATCTAATGAGCGAAGAGAACATTCCAACCGGTATCGACCCACGCGGCCCACGATTTGGTGCGGCCATCACCTCGGCACTGTTGCTGATCACGGTTTTCCTGGGCCTCGACAAGGCCACCGAGGAAGCAGGTTTCGTGCTGCTCGCCATCGTGGATGCGCTGTTCCTGGTCGGCGCGACCGTGGGCAACGCCAAGCACCCCTACGGTCTCTTGTTTAAGAAGTTTGTACGACCGCGCCTTGCGGCACCAAAGGAACTCGAGGACCCGCGTCCGCCGCAGTTCGCTCAGACCGTTGGCTTCTTGGTTGCCTCGCTAGGCCTGGTCACCTCGGCCTTCGGTTTCGAGTACGGCGTTGCACTGTTTGCGGGCTTCGCCTTCGTGGCGGCGTTCCTGAGCGCAGCATTCGCGTTCTGCTTGGGCTGCCAGATCTGGCTGGGACTACGTCGAGTCGGACTGATTCGCGGCTAAAGCCGAATTACATGGCAGGGCCCTGTTCGCGCAGCGACAGGGCCTTTCGCATCGCCGCGCGTGCGCGACGACGATCGCCAGCTGCGTCGTATGCCAAACCGAGCGCGAACCATGAAATCCAGTTGGCCTCATCGGCCTCGACCTGGGACTTGATGCGGTCGAACTCGCGTGCAGCTGAGTCGGGAGTAGGCCGGCCACTTGGGCGAAGCTCAAAGTCGAAGCGTGGCCAGCGACCCGAATCCTCGAGTTCCTTGCCAGCCTTTTCGATTCTGAGTCCGAAAATAAGTTCGCGAATGATTGCCCAGATGGCGACGACGGGAAACAAAATGACAAGCCCGCCGAGCAGCTTGGCAACCGGGTTTTCATCGCCGAGCAGCAGGATGCCCTTTTCGCCCAGCAGGACCACGTACATCAGGGTCAACGCCGTCATGACGACAGCGCCGAACTTGGCGCCCGTCACTTAGACACCCATGACGGCCGCGAGGCCGACGGTGAGACCGGTTGCGCTGGCGCCGAAACGCACCGACGCAAGGATTCCCTTGGTGTAGGAAAGCACCGACGAGACCTCATGCGAGATGGTGAGGACTTCGCTGTCGCCGCCGAGCATTACGTCCTGCTTGGCGCTGACGCCAGCGAGGCGGATGCTGTGAATCGGAACGCCCGCCACAACCTCGCCGCGAGCCGTTTGGCCTACTCCAGGTACAAGCGGTTGAGTCATGCCCGCGCGGGCCTCGGAGATCAGTTCGGCCGTGCGCACAGCGGTTCCCGAAGGGGAATCGATCTTGCCGGCGTGGTGTGCCTCGACGATCTCGATCGAGTCAAAGAACTTGGCGGCCATCGCCGCGAACTTGCTGCCGAGCATCGAGCCGACCGAGAAGTTTGGAACGATGACGACGGCGGCTCCATTGCCCGCCTTAGCCAATTTGGCATCCAGAGCGGCAAGCTTAGCCGCGCTCCAACCGCTGGTGCCGACGACTACCTTGAGGCCGTTCTGAATGGCGAAATCAACAACCGATTCGCTGACTTCGAGGCGAGTGACGTCGAGCACGACGTCGGCACCGAGCAGCTCGGTGAGTTCGCTCTTGGAGTCGAGTGCGGCGTGCAGGCTCAGGTCTTGCGCACCCTCGATGAGGTCGAGCGCCAGCTTGCCCATGCGCCCCGTGGCGCCTACGACTGCAACTTTGATGGTCATGGCTCTAGGTTACAGAAACTCTTCGAAGGCGGCCTCGGTGATGTCGCCGACGCCAACGATTGAACGTTGGCGCGTGATTAGGTCGGCCGCGAGTTCGCGCACCTGCTCACCGGTTACCGCGTTGAACTGCTCGATGGTGGCGTCGAGGTCGTAGAACTCGCCGTTGACGAGTTCGGTGCCGACGAGGCGGCTCATGCGAGCCTGCGTGCTCTCAAACTTGAGGGCCAGGCCGCCGTTGATGTTGCCCTTGGCTAGGGTCAGCTCATCGACCGTGATGCCCGAGTTTGCAAGCTTGTCGAGCTCCTCGAGCATCAGGCGGGTGACCTCGGCGGTCTTGGCTGGCGAGCAGCCGGCATAGAGGCCGAAGTATGCGCCATCCGAGTAGCCCTGGTTGAACGAGTAGACACTGTATGCGAGCCCGCGCTTCTCGCGGATTTCCTGGAAGAGGCGCGAGCTCATGCCGCCGCCGAGAACGGTATTCAGGATCGCCATCGCGTAGCGACGGTCGTCCTGGCCGATTAGCCCCTGGCAACCGATGAGCACGTTGCTCTGCTGAATCGGACGGTGAATCACCTGAAGCTTGCGGCCGAGCGGAATCTGCGCCTGTTCGAGGGCACGACGCTCGCGAGGTGCAGCGGCGAGCGAGAGGTCCCAACCTGCATCGAGCAGCGACTGCTCAACGAGACGAACCACACGATCGTGATCGATGCCACCGGCGGCAGCGATAACGAGATCCTGCGGCCGATAGTTGGCGCGATAGTGCTCCCACACGGCATCGCGGGTGACGGCGTTGATGGTTTCCTCAGTGCCGCCGATTGGGCGGCCGAGTTCGTGTGCACCGAGAACCGCTTCGGCGAATGCCTCGTGTGCCACATCCTGCGGGTCGTCCTCGTTCATCGCAAGCTCTTCGAGAATCACGGTGCGCTCGTTCTCGAACTCAATCGGGTCAAGAACAGAACTGGTGAGCATGTCGCCGATGACGTCGATAGCCAGCGGAACGGCCGAATCCTGTACGCGTGCGTAGTAGCTCGTGTGTTCCTTGCCGGTCGAGGCGTTCGACGAACCACCGACCGAGTCGAAGGCGATCGCGATGTCTAGCGCTGTGCGGCGCTTGGTGCCCTTGAACAACAGGTGCTCCAGAAAATGGGTCGAACCGAAGTGCCCATTGGTCTCGTCGCGAGATCCAACGGCGACCGAGAACGACACGGATGCGCTCTGGGCGCCCGGCACGACCTCGGTTAAAACGCGAACACCGCTCGGGAGAACGCTACGGCGAACCGTAGTGCCTCCCGAGGCGGTGAACTCGAGTTCGTTCTGGTCAAGTGGAAAATTGATCACGTTCAAGACACAGAACTTTCTGTTTAGTTGTTGACTACTCTTCGTCGGCCGAGTCTGCAGCTGCGTCGTCGCCCTCGCGAACAGGGGCGAGCGACAGCTTGCCGCGGTCGTCAATCTTGGTGATCTCGACCTGTAGCTTCTGACCAACCTCGAGGACGTCCTCCACGTTCTCGACGCGCTTGCCACCGTTGAGGTGCTTGAGCTCCGAGATGTGCAGCAGGCCGTCCTTGCCAGGAATTAGCGAAACGAATGCGCCGAACGCAGCCAGCTTGACGACGGTTCCGAGGAAGCGCTCGCCGATTTCTGGTACGTGTGGGTTGGCAATCGCGTTGATCGCAGCCTTTGCAGCCTCAGCCGAAGGACCATCGGTCGCGCCGATGTAAACGGTGCCGTCGTCCTCGATCGAGATGTCTGCGCCAGTGTCTTCCTGGATCTGGTTGATCATCTTGCCCTTTGGACCAATGACCTCACCGATCTTGTCGACAGGGATCTTGACGGCGATAACGCGAGGCGCGGTAGGCGCCATCTCGTCTGGCTCGTTGATTGCCTGAGCCATGACGTCGAGAATCGCGTGGCGTGCCTCGCGAGCCTGAGTGAGTGCACCGGCAAGAACCGAGGCAGGGATGCCGTCGAGCTTGGTGTCTAGCTGGATCGCGGTTACGAAGTCGCGGGTACCGGCAACCTTGAAGTCCATGTCGCCAAGTGCGTCTTCGGCACCGAGGATGTCGGTCAGGGCTGCGTACTGGGTCTTGCCGTCGATCTCGTCCGAGATGAGGCCCATGGCGATGCCCGCAACAGGGGCGCGCAGTGGCACACCGGCGCTCAGCAGAGCCAAGGTCGAAGCACAAACCGAACCCATCGAGGTCGAGCCGTTCGAACCGAGCGCCTCAGAAACCTGACGGATTGCGTATGGGAACTCCTCGCGAGCTGGCAGAACTGGCACGAGTGCACGCTCTGCAAGTGCGCCGTGGCCGATTTCGCGGCGCTTTGGCGAACCTACGCGGCCGGTCTCACCGGTCGAGTAAGGCGGGAAGTTGTAGTTGTGCATGTAGCGCTTCGAGGTAACCGGGGTCAGCGCGTCGATCTGCTGCTCCATCTTGAGCATGTTCAGGGTGGTGACGCCCAGGATCTGGGTCTCGCCGCGCTGGAACAGTGCCGAGCCGTGAACGCGAGGGATCACGTGGATCTCGGCGTCGAGCTTGCGGATGTCGCGGAGGCCACGACCGTCGATGCGGATGCCCTCCTTGAGTACGCGGGTGCGCATGATCTTCTTGGTTACCGACTTGTATGCAGCCGAGAACTGAGCCATCTGAGCCTCGTCGAGCTTGCCCTCGAGTGCTTCCTTGGTTGCAGCCTTGAGTGCGTCGTCGGCGGTCTGACGCTCGACCTTGTCGGCAATCTGGTAGACCTTGGCGAGCTCTGCGCCAGCCTGTGCCTCAACAGCGGCGAATACCTCGTCGGTGTAAGGCAGGAACACTGGGTACTCGGCGGTTGGCTTTGCGGCCTCGCCGGCGAGCTTTGCCTGTGCTGCTACAAGAGCCTTGATGAAAGGCTTCGAAGCCTCGAGACCCTGAGCAACCACGTCTTCCGAAGGAGCGGTAGCGCCCTCGTTCTTGATGAGGTTCCACGAGTTCTCGCTTGCCTCGGCCTCGACCATCATGATCGCGACGTCTTCGACGCCGTTCTCAACGATTACGCGACCGGCAACGACCATGTCGAATACCGAACGCTCGAGCTGCGAGTGCTTAGGGAATGCAACCCACTGACCGTCGATGAGTGCAACGCGCACACCACCGATTGGGCCCGAGAATGGCAGACCAGCGAGCTGAGTCGACATCGATGCGGCGTTGATTGCCACGACGTCGTAAAGCTCGTCTGGCTCGATTGCCATGACGGTTACTACAACCTGAATCTCGTTGCGCAGGCCATCGACGAACGATGGGCGCAGTGGGCGGTCGATTAGACGGCAGGCAAGGATTGCCTCGGTCGATGGACGACCCTCACGACGGAAGAAGCTGCCCGGGATCTTGCCCGCGGCGTACATGCGCTCCTCGACGTCGATGGTCAGTGGGAAGAAGTCGAACTGATCCTTCGGCTGCTTGCTTGCAGTGGTAGCCGAGAACAGCATGGTTTCTTCGTCGATGTAAACGGCTGCGGCACCCTGTGCCTGCTGAGCCAAACGACCGGTTTCGAAGCGAATTACTCGCTTGCCGTACTTGCCGTTGTCGATAATCGCTTCGGCGAACTTGATTTCTGGACCTTCCACGGTCCCTCCTCTTTATTCCTCATTGCGCGAAAAACAAGGCCTTTTTGGCCGGATGCGATTTTCGCGCGCGAGCGTAACGCGGCAAATTAACTTGCCCACATTGGAGGGATGCCCTGGTCTGCAGTAACCAACCTTGAAATGCTTTTCAAGATTTGCAACCGAAGACCAGCAAACCTGCCACGGTGCTCTTGGTTCAAGGCTACCAGAGGTCACCGACAATGCCTAGGGATTGGCGTCCGGGAAATCGCGATCGTCGGCTCCCCGAGCCGAGCTGTCGTTGTGGCACCTTCCGTTGTGGCAAAAGAAAACCGCCCCGAGTGTACCCGGGGCGGTTTCTGAAAGACTCTCTGCGATTAGCGACGCAGTCCAAGACGCTCGATGAGCGAACGGTAGCGTGCGATGTCGACGCTCTGCAGGTAGCCGAGCAGGCGACGACGCTGACCGACGAGGATCAGCAGGCCACGACGGCTGTGGTGGTCGTGCTTGTGGTCCTTGAGGTGCTCGGTGAGGTCCTTGATGCGCTTCGAAAGAACAGCGACCTGAACCTCAGGCGAACCGGTGTCACCTGGGTGGGTTGCGTATTCTTCCATGATCGCGGTCTTTACTGCCTTGTCCAATGCCATAAGTGACTCCTTCTGTTCGCTGCGCGGCGCTCAAAACACGACGTTTCGGGCTCTCTTTATCCGCGGCCGATTCACGGCAACCTGGCTAGCCTAGCCGAACAAGCCCTGCGCCACAAGCGAGCGGTGGCTTTGACTAGAGCTTGGGTTCCCAGTCCTGCGGAGCACCAGCGTAATCGTCGCTCTTTGGGTCGAGCGTGGCGTCGTAACCGGGCGCATACTTATTGCCGCGCGAGCCCGGCTTGCTTGGCTGAACGGTCAACACAAAGAAGAACAGCAGGATGCCTGAGCAGATCATGGCTGCGGGATACAGAAACCCGAATACGTTGAGCATTCCTTCGAGGGTGCCGGATTGGCCTTGCGCCTCGACCACATCGATAGCCAGGGTCACCAAGATCACGAAGAAGCTGGCCGGCGCCCAAAGCCAGACCCACTTTTCGCTGAAGCCAACGTCGCGGAAGCGGCGACCTAGCATGCTCAACTGCGGGATAAACAGCAGTGCGGAAAAGACCATGGTGACGGGCGAACCCAGCAGCTGCTCACCCAGCGGAGCGCTCGGATCGATTGGCGAAACCACCGAATCGATTGTTGATGCGACGATGCCAACCAAGAAAACGAAAAGCTGGAAATACCAAAACTCTCGGCGCGTTGCCAACCCAACGAATTTGAAGCTGTTCTTGAGCCCCGATTGAACGGCGTCTGCGAAAGTCATGCCTCGAGTCTAAAAGCCGATGATGCCCCTAGGCAAAGGGATTCAGCTGAAGGCGGACCTTCGACACGTCGTCATTTATAGCGACGATTAGGGCCTCGATCGAATCGAACTTGAGCGTCGGCCGAAGGAACTCGACAAATTCGAGCTCGACCTCGAGGTCGTATAGGTCTAAGTCGTCTCGGTCGAGGACGTACGCCTCGAGAACACGCGGAACGGCCTCGAAGGTTTCGTTGATGCCGACCGAGAGCGCTGCGGGCATGGCGGCCCCCGATGGGTTGCAGACCCTGAGCCAACCCGAATAGACCGCGTCAAGCGGAAGGTACCCCTCGGCCGATCGGCTCATGTTGGCCGTCGGGAAGCCGATAGTTCTGCCGAGCTTCTTGCCGTGTTCGATAACGCCTCGCACGCGGTGATTGCGGCCCAGCATCGCTGCTGCGGCTGCCACGTCTCCGGCATCGAGTGCGGCGCGAATGGCGGTGGAGGAAATCTTGCGACCGCCAACCTCTGCGTGACGAACCTCACGAACGACAAAACCGCGCTCCATGCCCATGAGGCGCAGCAGGGCAACATCGCCCTCGCCGCCGGCGCCGAAGCGGAAACCCTGCCCGACGACGATGGCACGCGCGCGTAGCGAATCCACCAGAATCTCGTCGATGAACTGCTCTGCGGGCATATTGGCGAGCGCCTCATCGAAGGTAAGCGTGATCAAAGCATCGACGCCAAGGCTCTCGATGAGCTCGGCCTTTTGGTTTGGCCCAGTCAGTGGCGCGGTCGGCGATGCACCGGCCAGGAGTTCAGCCGGGTTTCGATCGAAGGTTAAGACAATGGTCGCCAGCGAGTGCTCTTCAGCAATCGTGAGCGCCTCGTGAATCAGTGTTTGGTGCCCCAGATGCACACCATCGAACTTGCCGATCGTGACGACGGAATCGGCGAAGTCGGGGTTCACCTCGCCGCAGCTACTCCAACGTTCCATCGAATGCCCTACGAGTTTGCGCTCTGTCGGCGCAGCCAGATCAGACCGAGGAAAGGAAGCACCAGAGGCACGAAGCCGTAACCAATACCGAACCCGCTCCAAACGCTCGCATGGTTGAAGAGTTCGGCGTGGGTGAGGCTTAGTACACCCACCGTGAGGACGCCTACCAGTTCGAATGTGACTGTGGCGAGGGCGATTCGATGCCAAGTGGTGCCCGATTTTGCTAGTGCGATCGTGGCCAGAACGTAGACGAAAGCGCTGGCAGCCGAGAGCGAGTAGGCCAGCGGCGCTTCTTCGAACTTGCGCAGCAGCTGGTAAACCGCACGAACCGTCGAGGCCGTTGCCAGGACGCCGTAAAACATGATTAGCAGTCGCCCAACGCCAAGTGCTCGCTGGTTTTTTGTCATTCGAATAGCCTACCTAGGCCATGGTCGACGTGCGGTCAGAGAGCCGACTAACCCTGCGGCACCTCGGTCGGTTCCGGAATGTCTAGGCCCACTGATACGAGCTCAAGCACCTCAACGCGAACTGTCTCGGGGATTGGCAGCAGGTAGCTCGCACCCAACATGCCTTGCGAGTCTTGGCGCAGCAAGAACCTAGCGATAGCGCGAGCCACAAGATCATCCGTTCCCGTTAGTCCTAGCGGAACCGTATAGACGGATTGGTATGGTGCTACCGCCTGGTCTTGACCGGCTGGAGCAAGCGGTTTGGCATCCGGCTTCAGTTCAACAGAGATAGCAGTTTCGGTCTTTACAACACGCAGCTGGCTGCCGGCCGAGTTGATGTGGTCGGAGTCAGGAATCACAGCCGACTCGTTTGGGTGCTTCAAGTCGGTCACAATGCCTGCCGCAACCCACATTGCCTCGGCGTTGACCGAATACGGCAAGAACGCGATTCCGCCTTCAGGCAGAACCAGTGCGTCATCGACGGTAATCGCGGCAACCTCGACAAGCTTGCTGTCGTCGAATGCTCCGCCGTTCAAGCGCGCTAGCCAACTGCTAAGTGGCGCCTTGCCGTTTTTTTGAATGCGCGCGTCAAGCACGATCGGTTCCGAAGTTAGGCCCAAGCCCGGATTGGCAGCTGCGATAGCCGGATCGGCCCAGTCGGTGATTTCGCCATTCAAAATACCTTCGACGTTCGCCGCCGTTAGGTTGATTGAAGTTAGACCGGAGATGTTGACGGCAATGACGGTGGCGTCGAGAGCAAAGGGCACCGTAGCGTAGGCGCCAGCGATGGTTTCTGCGGTCGAATCGATGACGAGGTGGGCCTCCTCGGCAGCCTCAGCAACCGAGAAAGACATGTCAGGGCAAGCCGTGATCATCGAATCCTGCCACGAGGCGGCTAGATCAGTGATTGCTCTCGGCAAGGCCACGGAACTGTTTCCTGCAACGCACGTGTAGGTCTGCTCAGCAAGCGCGGCGCGCACCTCCGGCGGCATAGGCGGCGTGCAGCCGGTCAGAGCGGCCAGAGCCACCAGTGCCGTTGCCGCCGCTGCAATTACCCGCTTGCTGTTCATTGTCTTGCCTAATTCTTTCTTGTGAAACGGCTTTGGGAGTGTGGCCGAAACCACACTCCCTCATGCACCGAGCTGTCGATTAGTCGATCGAGTTGATGAGCATCAGAGCTGAGCTCTTCAGCGCACCGGTGAGTGCCACATAGCCGAGATCCGCGGCCTTAGCTGGGGCACAGCTCTTGACGACATAGTTAGCGAAGTCCTTCACGGCTGCCGCCTTGACGCTGTCGGTCGATCCGGTTGGAGCAATCATGTAGGTCAGGATGCTCAGGTTGTATGCACCAGGAACCTTCTTGGTGAAGTCGATGGTCACGATGCCCTTGCCCTTGACGTCGACCGACTGTGCAGCCAGGTATTTGGCAGCAGCCTGAGCGGTTGGCTGAACAAACTGGCCGGCACCGTTCTTGAGTGCCGCAACGGTCAGGCTCTTCTTCTTGATGTCGACCAGGTCGGCGTAGCCGATTGAGTTGGCAGTCGAGGCAACCTTGTCGGCGAGAGCCGACGAAGTAGCGGCACCAGCGCCTACCGGGGTCGTCTGGCCCGAAGCGGTTGCCCAGGCCTGGTTCTTGCTCCAGCCGGCAGCCTTGTTCTGAGCGAGGTAGTTAGTGAAGTTCTCGGTGGTGCCCGAGTTGCTCGAGCGGTAGTTCACGTTGATGGTTGCATCGGGTAGCTTGGCCTTAGGGTTTAGCTTCTTGATGGCTGCGTCGTTCCACTTGGTGATCTTGCCCGAGAAGATCTTGCCGACGGTTGCCGCATCCAGGTTCAGGGTCTTGACGCCGGCAACGTTGAACATGATGGCAACTGGACCGCCAATAACAGGAACGTAAACGAAGCCAGCAGGCTTCTTGTCGGTTGCGCCGTATGCGGCATCCGAGCCAGCGAAGGTGGTGCTGCCGTTCGCGAAGTTGCTGCGGCCGGTGCCCGAAGACGACGGGGTGTAGGTCACGTTGTTGGTGGTGTAGGCAGCTGCACACGCAGTGAGGATGCCGCCGGCGAACGACGAGCCGCCGCCGGTGATTGATACTGGTGCAGCCTGAGCTGCAGGGCCGGCAATGAGTGCCGAGCCAAGGATGGCGACAGTGGCGAGAAGGCCGCTGGTCTTGCGCATGGATTCTCCTTAGTTTGCGTAATCGGTCTGATCCGATATGTTCATTTCATTGCACGAAGGTGAACGAGATGCCCACCCAACTTGTCTGCCGATTGAAGCGAAGGTTAACTTTCGGTTTCTAACCGAAGTGACCGTTCACGTAGTCGTTGGTGCGCGAGTCACGCGGGCGCTCGAAGATGTCCTCGGTGGCACCGAATTCGACGACGTGGCCTGGATTTCCGTCAGTTGCGAGGAAGAAAGCGGTCTGGTCGGCGACGCGCTGCGCCTGCTGCATGTTGTGGGTCACAATCACGATGGTCATTGACTCGCTCAGCTCGACGATGGTCTCTTCGATTCGTCGCGTTGAACCTGGGTCGAGCGCCGAACAGGGCTCATCCATCAGCAAGACCTGCGGGTCCATCGCGAGCGAGCGAGCGATACAGAGACGCTGCTGTTGGCCACCCGAAAGGCTGAGCGCAGGATCATTTAGGCGATCCCTTACTTCGTTCCAGATCGACGCGCGACGCAACGAGGTCTCGACGAGTTCATCCGCATCGTTGGTCTTGCGACCCGAGAGCTTTAGGCCAGACAGCACATTGTCGCGAATGGTCATGGTTGGGAACGGGTTCGGCTTTTGGAAGACCATGCCGATCTTGATTCGAACGTTAACGGGGTCCACACCATCGCCGTAGATGTCGTCACCATCTAGCAGTACGCGACCGCCGAAGCCAGCGCCGGGAATCAGCTCGTGCATGCGGTTGAGAGTGCGCAGGAACGTGCTCTTGCCGCAACCGGAAGGGCCGATGAGCGCCGTCACCTGGTTGCTCGGGAAGGTCAGTGACACATCCTTCAACACGTGGCGTTCGCCGAACCAAACGTTGACGTTCTCTGAGTGAAGCGCCGATGCGGTGGTGATAGCCATGGTTAGTTTGCCTTTCGGGGCGATTTTGCCTTGGTAAGCGATTTTGAGGTCGTCTTCTTGGCGCGCCCGAAGACGCGTGCGGTGGTAAACAGGATGCCAACCAGGATCAACACGACGAGCGCGGCACCCCAGGCTCGCTGCGTACTGGTGTCATTGCCGTTCGAGATGTACTGGTAGAGGTAGGTAGGCAGCGAAGACATCGAACCCGAGAACAGGTTGAACGAGGTGTTGTTCGCGGCGAAGGTAGTCAGCAGTAGCGGCGCTGTTTCACCGATGATGCGGGCGATACCCAACAGGACGGCCGTAATGATGCCCGTTTTAGCTGCCGGCAAGGTCACCTGCAGGAACGCGCGGTATGCGGGTGCGCCAAGCGCGAGGGCCCCATTGCGGTACTCGGCCGGCACGAGGCGAAGGGCTTCTTCTGCGATTCGGGCGACCGTTGGCAACATGAGTGGCAGTAGCGCGAGCGATCCGGCCCAACCCGCGTACTGGGTGATGCCCGTGGCAATCAGCGCCGAGTAGACGAAGAGGCCGGCGACAACCGATGGAAGGCCTGACATCGCCTGAATCAAAACGCGAATGGCTCCGCGGGCCTTGCCGCGCGTCTCGGTCAGATACACGGCGATTGCGATACCAAACGGAACGGTTACCAGTGTGGTCAAACCCACAATTAGCAAGGTTCCGATGATCGAGTGTCCGACGCCGCCGTATTCAAGCGATGTGGTTGGTGAGATGTAGACGTTGTTCTGACCGAGGAACGTCCACGAAATGGTCTGCGCGCCGGCCGAAATGACAGACCAAAGCACACTGAGGAGCAGAACAGAAACCATAAGCGAAAGCAATACAGTCGCGGTGATCAATAGGCTCTCAGCGATGCCGCGACGGCCAAAAATCCGGATGCCCATTGCGGCCGAAGCGACCAGTTGCAGCGGCAAGAAGATGGCTACGACCGCAACGGTCGCATCCAGAGCCAGGGTCGAGCCAAAGAACCAGGTAAAGAGGGCCGGAAGTATTGCGCTTAGAGAGACGCCGACCACCTGGGCGCGGTCTTTGCGCTTCCACGGCTCTGCGTTCGCGGGACGGGCAACCGGGCTTAGGTCGGGGCTGGCTGGCTGGCGAGTTGAGGTTGCGTTGGCGATGTCAGACACGGTTACTTCCTCCATGGCTGGGCCTTGGCCACAATGGCGGCCGCAAGCCAGTTGACCAGCAGCGTGACGATGAACAGGACGAGTCCAGAGGCCATGAGGGCGTTGAGCTCCTCGGCGGTGGCCTCGCCGAACTTGGCCAGAATCATGGACGCGACCGAACCACCCTTCGGAGCGATGATTTGACCCCAGTTGATGTCGAAGACCAGGTTCAAAACGAAGAAGATAGCGACCGTCTCGCCAAGTGCGCGTCCAAGCCCGAGGAGGATGCCACCCACGACGCCACCGCCCGAGGTTGGCAGAATCACGCGGAAGAAGGTGCTCGCCTTACCGGCGCCAAGAGCGAGTGAGCCGTTGATTAGGTCGCGGTCGATTTGCGAGAAGATTTCGCGGCTCACCGAAGCGATGATCGGCACGATCATGACGGCGACAATCCAACCGGCGATGAACGGCGAACCGATGAAGTTCTCTGTGTCGTTAGCAAAAATAGGAATCCAGCCGAGGGTTTGATTCAGCAGCTCAGACCAGTGTGCGGCGATGGGCGAAAAGACGACCATGCCCCAGAGTCCGATAACGACCGATGGAAGCGCGGCAAGCAGGTCGATGAGAACGGTGGCTACCTTGGCAATCCGCTTGTTCGCCATGAACTCGATGAAGTAGGCAACCGCGAGCGCCATTGGCACTGCGATGACCAGACCAATCAACGAAACGAGCAGCGAGCCCCAGAGCATCGGGCCAATCTGGAAGATTGCCTTCTCTGGTGTGGAATCCCAAGTCGAGCCAAAGACAAAGTTGAGGCCCTGCTTTTCTAGGGCAGGCCAGGCCCGCACCAGGAGGAAGATAAGGATGAGAGCGACGATCGAGACGGCGATGTAGGCAGCCACACTTGATGTTCGATAAAAAATCTTGTCGGCGCGCGAAAACGGCTTAGTTACTAACTGACGGCGCGCACCCGAAACACCATTTTCGGTTGCGGCTGCGTTCTTCGACTGAGCCATGGCTCAATACTCACGGCGATGCCTTAATCCCAGTTATTGTTCAGGTGAACGGCGGGTTTCGCTGGGTAAACGCTTGGTGAATTCGGCCTGGCGACCGGGACTGCTAGAAGGTCGTGCCCGACCAAATCTGCCACATGCGCACGAGCATGACCGCGACGGTTAGCCCAGCGACGCCGAGAACCGTGGTTGACCAGCGCGAACGTTCGACCAGCGCCCACAGCGCCGCGGCCGGCGGCACAAACAATGCCGTGATGATGTAGCCGAAAAACTCGACGGTGTCGCCCTTCGCTCCCGCTCCCCCAGTGACCAGAACGATCGACCAGATCAGTTGCGCGATGAGAGCGAGCTCTACCAGTGCGAGGGCACCAAGCGACACGAGACTCGGCAAGCGCTTGGCCACAGATAGGGCCACACAAAAGATTCCTGCCGCTGAGGCAAGCCAAATCTCGATCTGAACCGCGAGCTCAAGCATCGTTGAACACCACCAAAGACTTTAGATCTTTACCGCTGCGGGTAAGCATGGCGATTAGCGCGCCGTCCGGCGCAATCGCGGCAATCGGATCGCCGGTCTCGCCTGTGTGACGGATGCGCTTGCCGTGGCGCAGGTCGATTACCTCTTGATCGTCTAGGTTGCGGGCCTCGAACTGTGCGACAGCGGCAGTGGCTGCGGGCAGAATCGGCAGCGAGCTTCCCGATTCAGCAAGACCGGCGAGGGTCTCGGCAGTTTGGGCATCGGCGAGTGTGTACTGCCCGATGCGAGTTCGACGCAACGCAGTGAGGTGCCCGCCAACGCACAAGCTTTCGCCTAGATCGCGCGCGAGGGCACGAATGTAGGTGCCGGACGAGCAGTCGATGATCGCATCGAAGTCAACGAAGGTGTGACCGTCGAGCTGTTCGATGCGCGGTTCGCCAAGGATCTCGAATCGAGCGATGGTGACTGGCCGAGCGGCGAGTTTCACCTCATCACCCGAGCGAACCTTTGCGTAGGCGCGCTCACCGTTCACCTTGATGGCGCTGACCGAACTCGGCACCTGCATGATTTCGCCGCGAAGCGCGGACAGGCCGATCTCGAGCTTGGAGCGCAGGTCGCCCGCGGATAGCGCATCCATGTCTGCCTTGTTGGCGAGGCTCAAAACGTCGCCCTCGCGGTCGTCCGTGATTGTGGAGGCTCCGAGGCGAATTGTCGTGATGTAGGTCTTGTCTGCACCAACGAGGAAGGTGAGCAACTTGGTGGCAGATTCGATGCCAAGAATCAGCAGCCCGGTAGCCATCGGGTCCAGAGTCCCGGCATGACCGACGCGGCGGGTTCCCGCCCAGCGACGTCCGCGTGCGACGATGTCGTGACTGGTCAGACCCTCGGGCTTATCGACCAGAAGCAGGCCCGCGATTGCCATCTCTAGGCTTCGTTGCGGCCCGGTTCGGCGTCGTCGAAGTCGTCATCAGACTCGTCTTCGTGCGACTTTGGCTCTTTGTATGGGTTTGCCTCACCGGCAAACTCGGCGCCTTCG
This sequence comes from Actinomycetota bacterium, assembly GCA_041176265.1. Lineage (GTDB taxonomy): Bacteria > Actinomycetota > Actinomycetes > Actinomycetales > Microbacteriaceae > Rhodoluna. Next base: position 76,953 of record JBEDDI010000003.1, on the reverse strand, counting down.
GCAATCTTGTGAACCTGTTCGTCGCGGGCCTTGGCCTCGGCGAGCAGGTCGTTGAGGTGGGCAGCGTTGTCCTGCACCTCGTCGAGCTCGAATTCGACCGTCGGGGTGAGGCGGATCGAGAGTCCTCGACCCACCTCGCCTCGAATACGGCCGCGATTGCGCTCGATGATCTCTGAGCTGCGTTTGCGCTCCTCGTCGCTACCCCAGACCGTGTAAAAGATCTTGGCGTGCTGGAGGTCGGGCGTTACCTTCACGTCGGTGATGGTGACGAAGCCCAAATCCGGGTCTTTCACGGTGCGCTCGAGCGCCTCGGCTACTAGCACTTTGATGCGTTCGGCGAGCTTTCGCGCTCTTGCGTGGTCAACCATGATGATTCCCTGATTCTGCGATTAGTCGCGTGGCTTTTCGCGCATCTCGAAGGTCTCGATGATGTCACCGAGCTCGAGATCGTTGAATCCGCCAAGGCCGATACCACACTCGAAGTCGGTCTTGACCTCGTTGGCGTCGTCCTTGAAGCGCTTGAGCGAGTCGATCTTGACGTTCTCGACGATGACCTTGCCATCGCGAAGAACGCGAGCCGAAGCGTTGCGCTTGATGCTGCCCGAGCGAACGATCGAACCAGCGATGGTTCCAACCTTCGACGACTTGAACAGCTCGCGAACCTCGGCGGTACCGGTCTGAACCTCTTCGAACTCTGGCTTGAGCATGCCCTTCAGCGCGTTCTCGATGTCCTCGAGTGCCGCGTAAATGACCGAGTAGTGACGGATGTCGACACCCTCGCGGTCGGCGTGCTCCTTTGCCTTCTTGTCTGGACGCACATTGAAGCCAATGATGATTGCGTTGTCGACCGTGGCCAGGTTGACGTCCGATTCGGTGATCGCACCGACGCCGCGGTGAATGATTCGAAGCTGAACGGAGTCGTCGACCTCAATCTTGAGGAGCGAGTCTTCGAGTGCCTCGACGGCACCCGAAACGTCACCCTTGATGACCAGGTTGAGCGACTCAACCTTGCCGTCTTCGAGGGCCTTGGTGAAGTCCTCGAGGCTGATGCGCTTGCGCGATTTAGCCAGGAGTGCGTTACGGTCGGCAGCCTCTCGCTTTTCGGCAATCTGGCGTGCCTGGCGCTCGTCATCGGTGACGACGAAGGTGTCGCCGGCGCGTGGCACCGACTGAAGACCGAGAACCTGAACTGGACGGCTTGGCTCGGCGGCCTCGACGGCGTTGCCGTTCTCGTCGAACATTGCGCGAACGCGGCCGTGAGCCGAACCGGCAACGATCGAGTCTCCGACGTGCAGGGTTCCCGACTGAATCAGAACGGTTGCTACCGAACCGCGACCCTTGTCGAGGTTTGCTTCGATCGCGACACCGCGGGCGTCCTTGTCTGGGTTCGCACGCATGTCGAGAGCAGCATCTGCGGTCAGCAGAACCGCGTCGAGCAGGTCCTTGATGCCCATGCCGGTTAGCGCCGAGACGTCGACGAACATGACATCGCCGCCGTACTCCTCGGCAACCAGGTTGAACTCGGTGAGCTGCTGGCGAATCTTCGCTGGGTTAGCGCTCTCCTTGTCGACCTTGTTGACCGCGACAACAATCGGCACACCAGCCGACTGAGCGTGGTTCAACGCTTCGACGGTCTGAGGCATAACGCCGTCGTCTGCTGCGACAACCAGAATTGCGAGGTCGGTGACCTGAGCACCACGAGCACGCATGGCGGTGAAGGCCTCGTGACCCGGGGTGTCGATGAAGGTGATTGCGCGGTCGATGCCTTCGTGCTCGACGTGCACCTGGTACGCACCGATGTGCTGGGTGATGCCGCCGGCCTCACCCGCGATGACGTTCGAGTTGCGGATGCTATCGAGCAAGCGGGTCTTACCGTGGTCGACGTGACCCATGACGGTGACAACCGGAGGACGCGGAAGCAGGTCTTCCTCGTCGTCGTCGTAGTCGGTCGAGATGTCGAGACCGAAGCCCTCGAACAGCTCGCGCTCTTCGTCCTCAGGCGAAACGACCTCGATCTTGTAGCCGAGCTCCTCGCCGAGGATCTGGAAGGTGTCTTCGTCGATCGACTGCGTAGCGGTTGCCATCTGGCCGAGGTGGAACAGAACGGTGATCAGCTGACCTGCGTTCGCATCGATCTTGTCGGCAAAGTCCTGAAGGCTAGCGCCGCGACGAAGGCGAAGTACGGTGGTGCCGTCGCCGCGTGGAACAACAGCACCGCCAAGGCTTGGTGCGCTTCTCTGCTCGAACTCTTCGCGCTTTGCACGCTTCGACTTGCGGGCCTTTGACGAACCGCGAGCGCCACCCTTACCGAATGCACCGGCAGTGCCGCCGCCACGACCACCGCGGCCGGCTGGAGCGCCACCCGGACGTGGGGCGCCGAAACCTGGAGCGCCGCCGCCTGCAGCACCGGCACCGCCGAAGCCCGGGCGAGGACCGCCGAAGCCTGGTCGTGGTGCACCAGCACCGGCCGGACGTGGACCGCCCGGACGAGGAGCGCCAGCACCCGCTGGACGAGGTCCGCCTGGGCGGCCTGCGCCACCTGGGCGACCCATACCCTGGCTAGGTGCGAACGGGTTGTTGCCCGGACGAGCCATCGGACGTGGGATACCCATGCCCTGGCTGGCTGCGAATGGGTTGTTGCCCGGGCGAGGAATGCCTGGGGTTGAGCTTGGGGTGGCCGGCTTCGATGCTGCTGGTGCAGCTGGCGCGGCGGCCGCAGGTGCCGCTGGTGCGGCTGGCGCAACAGGAGCGGCAGGCGAAACTGCAGGGGCTGCAACTGGAGCAGCAGGCGCCGCAGGGGCCGAAGCCGCCGGCGTTGCTGGGGTCTCGGCAACCGGAGCAGCTGGTGCTGCAGGGGCCGGCGCTGCCTTGGCAGGCGCAGCCTTTGGCTCTTCTGCCTTCGGCTTTGCGTTTGGGAAGGCGTCGCGGAGCTTCTTTGCTACCGGAGGAGCAATAGTCGATGATCCGCTCTTGACGTACTCGCCAAGGTCTTTGAGTTTTGCCAGGGCCTCATTGGTATCAATACCGAGTTCCTTGGCGATGTCGTATACGCGTGGTAGCGCCACTTAGTTTCTCCTGTCTGGGGGCCAGCCCCAGGACAGGGCAGGCCGTTTAAAGCTTTTGGGTACTCATTTCGAGTTACTCATTTGAAGCCAACATGTTTTCTGCCTGTTCTAAGAAAGAGTTCAAACTCGCGCCTTGCGGCTGCGATCCGAGCTTTAGGGCTCGAACGAAGGCCCTCCGCTCGATTGCGAGCTTGAGACATTCGCTTGCTGGGTGCATCCACGCTCCCCGACCCGTCATGACGGCCGCGCGGTCAATCATCAAATCGGCTGTGCCGGCTTTTTGGTTGACGATGCGAATCAGATTGGATCGTGTCGCGCGTTGGCGACAACCAACGCAAGTTCTAACGGGTTCCATTCTAGCCCCTGCCTTTCGAATAGGACAGAGCGACTATCAGTCTTCGAGGATGCTGTCTGGCTGGATGTCGATCTTCGCGCCGGTCAGCTTGGCGGCGAGGCGGGCGTTCTGGCCCTCCTTGCCGATCGCGAGCGACAGCTGGAAGTCGGGAACGAGCACGCGAACCGACTTTGCGGCCGCGTCTAGCGTGAAGGAGCTCGAGACCTTGGCCGGCGAAAGCGCATTGGCCACGAAGGTTGGCAGGTCGTCGCTGTAGTCGATGATGTCGACCTTCTCCTCGTTTAGTTCAGAGGTAACGGCGCGAACACGCTGACCAAGCTCGCCGATGCACGAACCCTTGGCGTTGACACCAGGCTCGGTGGCGCGTACGGCGATCTTGGTGCGGTGGCCTGCCTCGCGTGCCAGCGAGACGATCTCGACGACTCCGCTGGCGATCTCAGGCACTTCGAGGGCAAAGAGCTTGCGAACGAGGCTCGGGTGAGTGCGCGAAACGGTTACCTGCGGGCCACGGGTGCCGCGACTGACGTTGGTCACATAGACGCGGATGCGGCGGCCGTGAGAGTAGTCCTCACCAGGAACCTGCTCCTCCGGCGGCATGATGGCTTCGATGCTGCCGAGGTCGACATAGACCATGTACGACTTCGAGCCCTGCTGGATGGTGCCCGAGACGATGTCGCCTTCCTTGCCCTGGAACTCACCAAAGATGGTGTCGTCGTTTAGGGCACGGATACGCTGCGCGATGATCTGCTTGCCCGCGTTGGCCGCGATGCGGCCGAAGTTCTCAGGGGTGACGTCTTCTTCGCCGGTCTGGTTGCCGTCCTCGTCGAGGATTGGCGCAAAAACGGCGACGTGGCCAGTGGTGCGGTTCAGCTCGGCGCGAGCAGGCTCGTTGTGACCAACGATCTTGTGGTAGGCCGCGAGAATGGCGGCCTCGATGATGGTGATGGACTCCGAGAATGGGATCTCGAACTCGCGCTCAACCTGCTTCAGAACTCTCAGATCGATGTCCATGCGCTGCCTCCTGGGGCCTTATTTGAAGTTGTAAGAACGGGTTGTAATGGTACTTGAAACTAGCCGAGCTCGGCTACCGCGTTTTCGACCTTGACGGCGCGACGCTCACCCGAGCGGCGGTCCCAAAGGTCGACCTCACCCGTTTCGAGTCCGCGACCGACGATCACGATCTTCGGCACACCAATGAGCTCGGCATCGCCGAACTTGACGCCCGGGCTAACCTTCTGGCGGTCATCCAGAATCACGGTCTTGCCCTTGGCTTCGAACTCTGCTGCCAGCTTCTCTGCGGTCTCATAGACGATTTCGTCCTTGCCGGCTGCGACGACGTAAACGTCGGCAGGAGCAACGGCCTCAGGCCAGATAAGACCCTTGTCGTCGTTGTTCGCCTCGGCAAGCACCGCGACCAAGCGGGTAACGCCGATGCCGTAAGAACCCATGGTGACGACCTGGAGCTTGCCGTTGTCGTCGAGCACCTTGAGGTCTAGCGCCTCGGCGTATTTGCGACCCAGCTGGAAGACGTGCCCGATTTCGATGCCGCGAGCCAGCTCGAGAGCACCCGAACCGTCCGGCGCTGCGTCTCCGGCGCGAACCTCGGCGATGTCGGCGATGCCGTCGGCCTCGAAGTCGCGACCCTTGACAAGGTCGAAGACGTGCTTCTGGTCCTCGTTTGCGCCGGTAATCCAGGCGGTGCCGTTCACGACACGTGGGTCGAGGAGGTAACGAATCTTTGTCGAACCTTCGAGTCCAAGAACCTGCTTTGGCGAGCCGCCAGCGAACGAAACTGGACCGATGTAGCCCTTGACCAGACCAGGGTTCTTCTCGAAGTCTGCCTCGGTGGCCGGTTCGACCTCGTTAGGCGAGAAAGCGGCCTCGGCGCGCTTTGCGTCGACCTCGCGGTCGCCGGGCACGCCAACGATTACGAGTTCGCGCTTGCCCTCAGGGCTAGTGAGCGCGAGAACGACGTTCTTCAGGGTGTCGGCGGCGGTCCACTGACGGCCATCCGCACGAGGCACCGAAGCATTGGCCAGGTCGACTAGCGTCGCGATGGTCGGGGTGTTTGGCGATGGGTGCACCATCGCAGCAGGCTGCCCCTCGATCGCTAGCGCGGCAGGAGCGACCGTCTTGACGGCCTCGACGTTGGCGGCGTAGCCACCTGGCGAGCGCACAAAGGTGTCTTCGCCGATCGGGCTCGGGCTGAGGAACTCCTCGGATGCCGAACCACCCATTGCGCCGGCGTCTGCCTTGACGATCACATAGTCAACACCCAGGCGAGTAAAAATACGTTCGTAGGCGTCGCGCTGCGCCTGGTAGCTCGCAGCCAGCCCCTCATCGGTCAGGTCGAAGCTGTAGGCGTCCTTCATCACGAACTCGCGACCGCGAAGGAGGCCGGCGCGAGGGCGAGCCTCGTCGCGGTACTTGTTCTGGATCTGGTACAGGCAGACCGGAAGGTCCTTGTACGAGCTGTACAGGTCCTTAACCAGAAGCGTGAACATCTCTTCGTGAGTTGGCGCGAGCAGGTAGTCGGCCTTCTTGCGGTCCTGCAGACGGAAAAGGTTGTCGCCGTACTCGGTCCAGCGGTTGGTTGCCTCGAATGGCTCACGTGGCAGCAGCGCAGGGAAGAAGACTTCCTGGGCGCCGGCGGCGTTCATCTCTTCGCGCACGACGTTTTCGATCTTCGACTTCACAGCCAGACCTAGCGGCAACCAGGTGTAGACACCCGGGGCGGCACGACGGATGTAGCCTGCGCGCACGAGGAGCTTGTGGCTGGTTACCTCTGCGTCAGCAGGGTCTTCGCGCAGAGTGCGCAGGAATAGCGATGAAAGGCGGATAGGCATAGCCCCTAGGTTACCGCAGTCGGCAACCGGCTTGGCGGCTAGTCCTTCTTGGCGACGACGACCTGCGGCGTGCCGACTAGCGCCGGGTCCATGTCTGCGGCGATGCGGTTGGCCTCTTCGATCAGGGTCGCGACAATCTCGCTCTCGGGAACGGTCTTGATGACCTCGCCCTTCACAAAGATCTGGCCCTTGCCGTTGCCCGATGCCACGCCTAGGTCGGCCTCGCGAGCCTCGCCCGGGCCGTTGACGACACAGCCCATAACCGCGACGCGCAGCGGAACGGTCAGCTTCTCGAGCCCCTTGGTGACGTCTTCGGCCAAGGTGTAGACATCTACCTGAGCGCGGCCACACGAAGGGCACGAGACGATCTCGAGCTTGCGCGGGCGCAGGTTCAGCGATTCGAGAATCTGCGAGCCGACCTTGATCTCTTCGGCGGGTGGCGCCGAAAGGCTGACACGGATGGTGTCGCCGATGCCCTTGCTGAGCAGAGCGCCAAATGCCACCGATGACTTGATGGTGCCCTGGAATGCAGGTCCAGCTTCGGTCACGCCGAGGTGTAATGGCCAGTCGCCGCGTTCAGACAAGAGTTCGTATGCGCGCACCATGACGACGGGGTCGTTGTGCTTCACCGAGATTTTGAAGTCGTGAAAATCGTGTTCCTCGAACAGGCTGGCTTCCCAGACAGCCGACTCGACCAATGCCTCGGGAGTCGCCTTACCGTACTTGGCGAGCAGACGTGGATCAAGGGAACCCGCGTTTACGCCGATGCGAATCGAGACTCCGGCCTCCTTGGCGGCCTTGGCAATCTCGCCCACCTTGTCGTCGAACTGACGAATGTTGCCCGGGTTAACGCGCACGGCACCGCAACCGGCATCGATGGCCTGGAAAACGTATTTCGGCTGAAAGTGAATGTCGGCGATAACGGGGATCTGCGACTTTCGAGCGATCAGCGGCAGGCGATCGGCATCGTCCTGGCTTGGAACCGCGACTCGAACGATGTCGCAACCCGATGCGGTTAGCTCGGCGATCTGCTGCAGGGTTTCGTTCACGTCGGTGGTCTTGGTCGTAGTCATCGACTGCACCGAGATCGGGGCATCCCCGCCTACGGCGACCTTGCCGACCATAATTTTGCGCGTCTTGCGACGTGGACTCAGCACCGGCGGAGGTGTTGCTGGCATTCCCAGGTTTACTGCTGGCACGAAGATTCCCTTTCGCTCGCTAACAGCATAAACGCGCACGCTGCAGCGATTTGTTCCCTCGAAGACTAGATGCTGACCGGCGCTACGATGTCCGCGACCACGAAAAGCAGACCCATGATCGTGAGTGCGACCCAACCAACCATGGTCAGCGGAGCCAGCAGCGCCAGGTCGACCGGGCGTGGCGTGCCACGCTTGGTGAGCTTGAACCAAAGCTGCTTTAACTTGCCATAGATGGCCGCGGCGATGTGCCCGCCATCGAGTGGGAGCACCGGAATCATGTTGAATGCGAATAGAGCGATGTTCAGCGAGGCCAAGGTCAAGAGCCAGATGGCGATGGTGCTCGACCAATCCCCCTCGCTGTCAATCGCGATGTCGCCGGCGACCTTCGTGATGCCCACGACCGAGACGGCACCGTTTGAGTCGCGCTCCTCCTGGCCGGTGATGGCCTGGAAGGCGTGGCCGGCCTGCTGCGGCAGCTGACCGATCATCTCGAAGGTGCCCCCGATGGTGCCACCCATGAACTCGAAATAGGCCGCAGGCGTCGCGGGCATGCGCTCGTAATCGAAGGCTAGGCCTAGGAACGGACGGGTTTCGTAGCCGTCGGTTTCTGGGTTGTAGAGTTGCTGGTTTTCGATTGGCGTCGTGATGAGAAGGTGCCCCTCACCGCGAGCAAAGTCGAGCTCAACGGTCTCGCCGACGACAGCCTTCAGTCGAGCGCGGATCTCGTCAGGCGTGTTGACCTTGACCCCGCCAATTGCGACGAGGCGGTCGCCCACGGCGACCCCGTTTGACTTGGCTACCGTCGGCTGAATGCCCGTGCAACTCGTGGCATCGGCGGGCATGTTGCAGTCGATAACCGCGCCTACGCCATTGGTTGGGGTCATAACCCCGATGCCGAACAGCGCAATCGAGGCGAAGATTGCCCCGAGAACGAGGTTGGCGAACGGGCCACCGAACATCACAATTAGTCGCTTGCCGGCTGGCAGGCGATAGAAGGCACGGTGCTGTTCGTGCAGACCCAGGTCGCTTTCGGAGCGGTAGCGCTCGACGTATGCGCGATACCAGCGCGAAAGGGCGTTCTTGGCTGGGCGATCGGCCGCAACGGCCTCTGCCGTGGGCTGCATGCCAAGCAAGCGTACGTAGCCGCCGAGCGGAAACAGCTTGATGCCGTATTCGGTTTCGCCGCGTTGGCGCGCGAAGAGCGTCGGGCCGAAGCCAATCATGAAGCGATCGACCTTGACCCCGAAGCGCTTGGCGGGAAGCATGTGGCCGAACTCGTGTAAGCCGATAGAAACAGCGATGCCGAGCAGCATCACGAGCGCCCCCACCAGGTAGTACAAAGCGTCGTTCACGGGTTCACCTTAACAAGAGAAGCTGACATTTTGCTGGGTTAGCAGGCTCGCGCGATGATCGCATCCGCGCGGTCGCGAGCCCACTTTTCGGCCGCCAGTACAGATTCGAGGGTGAGTTCTGCCTCGGGTTCGTGCGACTCGACGACGCGGTCAATCAAGTCGACGATCGATACGAACCCTAGTTTGCCCGCGTGGAAGGCCTCCACGGCCTGTTCGTTCGCCGCGTTGTAAACCGCGGGATAGGTCAAACCGGCGCTGCCGACCTGGCGGGCCAGTCGTACGGCACCGAATACCTGCTCGTTGAGCGGCTCGAATGTCCAGCTGTGCGCCTTGGTCCAGTCGACCGCGGGAGCCACATCGGCCACTCGCTCCGGCCAGGACATGCCAAGGGCAATCGGCAGACGCATGTTCGGCGGCGAGCACTGGGCCAGCACCGAGCCATCGATGAATTCGACCATCGAGTGCACTACCGATTGCGGGTGCACCGTCACCTCGATGCGCTCGAATGGCACGTCAAACAGCAGATGCGCCTCGATCAACTCGAGCCCCTTGTTCACGAGCGTCGCCGAATTGGTGGTTACGACCTTGCCCATCACCCAGGTGGGGTGAGCCAATGCCTGTTGCGGCGTAACGCCCTGCAGTTGTTCGCGAGTCCAACCTCTGAACGGCCCGCCGGAAGCAGTCAAAACCAGCTTTCGAACCTCGTTAGCGGTGCCGCCTAGCAGGCATTGCGCGAGGGCGCTGTGCTCGCTGTCGACGGGCACGATCTGGCCCGGCTTGGCAAGTTGGGTCACGAGTCGGCCACCAACGATCAGCGACTCCTTGTTCGCGAGCGCGAGGATGCGGCCGGCGCGAAGTGCGGCTAGCGTCGGCGCGAGCCCAATCGAACCCGTGATTCCGTTGACCACGACATCGGCATCCACAGTCTCGACCAGGCGGGTCGCGGCTTCAGCACCCTGCACCGCGTTTACGGCGATGACGCCGAACTCAGCGGCCTGAGCCTGCAGCAGTTCAGCATTCCGCCCCGCGGCAAGGCCGACTACCTTGAAACGCTCGGGATTGGCCCTGACCACGTCGAGGGCCTGGGTTCCGATCGAGCCGGTGGAGCCGAGAATGATGATGCGACGCACCCATCCAGTTTGCCAGAGTTGTGGCCGCTAGTCGGCGTACCGAATCTCGGCAACTTGTTCGCATGCGAACGACTGCCATAATCCCGCGTTTGGCTTAGGCTAGATGACATGACCGAGTACTCAATTCCACAGGTTCGCAAAGTCGTCACCGCCATCCCTGGCCCTAAGTCGCAAGAGCTGCACCAGCGTCGCCTCGACGCCGTTTCGCACGGTGCCGGCGCTGCCCTGCCGGTTTACATCGAAGCCGCAGCTGGCGCAGTGATCGTCGACGTTGACGGCAACCAGTTCATCGACCTCGGCTCGGGTATCGGCGTAACCACGATTGGCCACACCAACGGCCCGGTCGTTGCAGCCGTTCAGGAGCAGGTCGCCAAGCTGACCCACACCCTCTTCACACTGACCCCGTACACCGGCTACGTCGAGGTATGCGAGGCGCTGAACAAGCACACCCCAGGCAACTTCAAGAAGCGTTCGGCGCTGTTCAACTCGGGTGCCGAAGCGGTCGAGAACGCCGTCAAGATCGCCCGCAAGTTCACTGGTCGCGGCGAGATCGCCGTCTTCGACCACGGCTACCACGGCCGCACTAACTTGACCATGGCGATGAACTTCAAGGCCATGCCTTACAACTCGGGTTTCGGCCCATTTGCGCCGGGCGTTCACCACGTGCCGATGTCGTACCCGTTCCGCGACGAAGAGGGGCTTTCGGGCGCCGACGCCGCCAAGCGCGCAATCACCTACATGGAGAAGCGCGTTGGAGCAGAGAACCTGGCAGCGGTCGTTATCGAGCCAATCCAGGGCGAGGGTGGCTTCATCGTGCCAGCCCCTGGCTTCCTGAAGGCAATAAACGAATGGACCCGCGCAAACGGCATCGTAATGATCGCCGATGAGGTTCAGTCGGGCGTTGCCCGCACCGGCAAGTGGTTCGCGAGCGAGTGGGAAGAGGGCTTCGAGCCTGACATGTTCACCATCGCGAAGGGTATCGCCGGCGGCATGCCAATCTCGGCAGTCACCGGCCGCGCCGAAATCATGGACGCCTCGCACCCTGGCGGAATCGGTGGCACATTCGGTGGTAACCCGGTCGCCGCAGCCGCTGCGATGGCAGTGGTTCGTCAGATCGAAAACGGTGGCGTGCTCGAGCGTGCTCTCGAGATCGAGAACATCATCAAGGGTCGCCTTGCCGAGATGCAGAGCAAGTACGCCGTGATCGGCGACATCCGCGGTCGCGGTGCAATGGTCGCTGTCGAGTTCGTCGAGCCGGGTACCAAGAACCCGAACAAGGCAGCGGTCGACGCCGTCGTCAAGCACGCCCACGCCAACGGTGTGCTCGTGCTCAACGCCGGTACCTACTACAACGTGATTCGCTTCCTGCCGCCGCTGGCCATCACCGACGAGCTGCTACACGACGCCCTAAACGTGCTCGAAGAGGCAATCTCAAAACTGTAAGACTTCAGCCAAAAAGCGGGTTCCCGAATCGGGAGCCCGCCTTTTGTTTAAGCGTTTGGTGTTGTCTTGGCGTCTGCGACCTAACGCATCGCAGCTAGGCGCTTGGCCTTCACGGCACCGCGGATCTGAACCACGAGTACGAGGACGATGGCGAATAGGAACACAGCCGAGCCGATGACGTTCGCCTCGGCTGGAACGCCCTTGCTGGCAGCCGTATAGACGTATTTAGGGAACGTGGTCGCAGGACCGGCGTTGAAGTTGGTGATGATGAAGTCATCGAACGATAGCGCGAACGAAAGCAGCGCGGCGGCCATGATGCCAGGCAATAGCAGCGGGAAGGTGATCTTCCAAAAGACCTGGCTCGGGCTTGCGTATAGGTCGCGTCCTGCTTCTTCTAAGGCTGGGTCAAGGCTGGCTACGCGCGCCTTCACCGTCACCACGACGAAGCTGAGGCAGAACATCACGTGCGCGATGATGATCGTGACCATGCCCTTTTCAGCACCCATGCTGAGGAACTGCGAAGCCAAACCGGCACCCAGCACCACCTCGGGCGTGGCCATCGGCAAGAACAGCAGCAGGTTCACGCCGGCACGGAATTTGAATCGGTAGCGCACGATGGCGATCGCGATCGCGGTGCCCATTGCGGTTGCCAACACTGTAGAGATGACGCCGATGATCACAGAGGATCCAAATGCCTCACATACTCCCTGCTGATCGCACACATTGAGCCAGTTGTCGAATGTAAAGCCGCGCCATGAGATGTTCGACTTGAATGTGTCGTTGAACGAGAAGACGAACGTGTAGGCAATCGGAATCAGAAGGTAAATGAACGCGATGGCCGAATAGACGGGCAGCGCATACTTGCCGATCGAAAAGCGCTTCACAGCAGGTCCTCCGTTCCACTCTTCTTGACATAGACCGAAACCAGAACGAGGATCACGCCCATTAGCAGAACCGACAGAGCCGAAGCCGTTGGGTAGTCATTGGTCTCGAGGAAGCTCGACTGAACCACGTTGCCGAGCATTGCGGTCTTTGGCCCACCAAGGAAGTCTGGGCTCGCATTTACGAAGTCACCGGCGATCGGAATGAACGTAAGCAATGTGCCCGAGATGATGCCCGGCATGGTAATTGGCAGCGTGACCTTGCGGAAGGTCGTGAAAGGGCCGGCATACAGGTCGTTGCTGGCCTCGAGCAGACGCAGGTCAAGGCGTTCGAGCGTCGTGTAGAGCGGCAGGGTCATGAACGGAATGAAGTTGTAAGTCAAACCGAAGATGACCATGAAGTCTGTGCCGGCGATGTACTGGGTCTGTTCGAGAAGGCCGGTGGAGTGCAAGAACTGCACGACGACGCCGTCGTTCGAGAACACCTGACGCCAGGCGAAAGTGCGAAGCAGGAACGAGATGAAGAAAGGGGCGATGACCAAAGTGAGAAGCAGGCCCTGGAGGATCGGCTTGCTGCGCAGACGCACGCCTAGGAAGTACGCAAGCGGGTAGCTAATCACGAGCGCCGCCACGGTTGCTATCAGCGCGTAGACAAACGATCGCGCAATGTGAGGCCAGAACATGGCGACGGCATCGCTGTAGTTCTCTAGTCGGAAACCGTACTGATAGACACCGATCTCACCCGACGCATCGGGCACCTGCAGCGAAGTGATGATCAGCGTGACCAGTGGGGTCAAGAAGAAGAGGGCGAGGTAGGCCAGACCTGGCAGCAGCAGAAATAGCGCTACGAGTCCGTTGCTCTTGGTCGGCGAACCATGCTTTGGGCTGCCACCCTGACCGAATGCGGCAAAAGCCATGGCTTACTGCTCGCTATCGGCTTGGTCGGGGTTGTCGCTCAGACCGAATGCGTGCTCGACCTTGAAGCTGACCCACACCTTGGCACCCAATTCAACAACCGGTGACTGCCCCATGTTCTGCGCGAACACGGTGACCTCGCCGATGTTCGGGATGTCGATCAGGTACTGATTGCTCACACCGGTGAAACGGATGTCGATGATTTCGCCTGGACCGATGACGTTGATATTGCTGTCGGCGGCGGGAGCGCTCATGTGGAACGTGGCCTTCTCAGGGCGAACACCAATTGTGATGCGGCCAGAGTGCTTTTCGGCACGCTCCTTCGGCACAGTTAGCTTGTGCCCCTTGAAGTCAATGCTGATCGAGTTCGAGTTTTGCTCGACGACCTCGCCGGTGAACAGGTTCGACTGACCGAGGAACTTGGCGACAAAAGCGGTGTGCGGGCGGTCGTAGAGCTTCTCCGGGGCGCCCATCTGCTCGATGCGGCCCTTGTTCATCACTGCCACGGTGTCGGCCATGTCCATGGCTTCTTCCTGGTCGTGCGTGACGTGGAGGAAGGTCAGGCCAACCTCCATCTGAATGGCCTTGAGCTCGACCTGCATCTCGCGACGCAACTTTAGATCGAGCGCACCGAGCGGCTCGTCCAACAGCAACAGCGAAGGGCGGTTGACGAGTGCGCGAGCGAGTGCGACGCGCTGCTGCTGACCACCCGAGAGCTGCTGCGGGCGACGATTGGCAAGGTGACCTAGCTGCACGAGCGCAAGAGCCTCGTTTGCCTTGGCGATCGGGTCATCGACGCGGCGCTGGCGAAGGCCGAAAGCTACGTTCTCAAGGATTGTCATGTGCGGGAACAGCGCATACGACTGGAACACGGTGTTAACCGGGCGCTGGTACGCCTTCGAGTAGGTCACATCTTCGCCACCGATGAGGATCTGGCCCTCGGTAGGAGTGTCGAGGCCAGCTACGAGGCGCAGGGTTGTGGTCTTTCCGCAGCCCGAAGGGCCAAGAAGCGCGAAGAATTCGCCTGCCGGAATGTGCAGGTCAAGACTTTCGATGGCGGTGAAGCCAGGAAATTCCCTACGGATTCCTACGAGTGAAAGGTCTGCGCCGCGAGCGATGAACTCGGTCGCCAACTTATGCGCCTACCTGAGCAGCCTGCCAGGCCTTCGTAAAGCTAGCCTCCTCGGCGCCCGAGAGCGAGCGGAACGAGTGAACGTTAGCCAAGAAGTCCGAGGTTGGGAAGATGAGCTGGTTGGCAGCTAATTCTGGATCAATCTTCATAGCCTCTTCCTTTGCTCCCATGACAGGGGTCACATAGTTGACCCAAGCAGCAAGTTCAGCCGCGTTAGCTGGGTCGTAGTAGAAGTTGACCAAAGCCTCGGCGTTCTTCTTGTGGGTTGCGCCCATTGGAATAACAAACTCGTCGGCCGAGATGGTGCCGCCGCTGTCAGGAACAACGAAGCCGTACTTTTCGTAACCGGCGCTGAAGTTCATCTGAACGGTGTCGCCAGACCAGGCGATAGCGGCAACGGTGTCGCCGTTCTCGAAGTCAACACTGTAGCCCTGACCCTTGATCTTGACGTTGAGGTCGGCAACCTTGCCCTTGAAGAAGTCGATTGCGTTCAGGAAAGCGTCTTCGGTGAGACTCTTCGGGTCGCTGATCGAGATGCCCTGTGCCATCAGAATCAGACCGATGGTGTCGCGAAGCTCCTTGAGTACGCCGATGCGGCCCTTCAAGGCTGGGTTCCAGAGGTCGTCCATGCTGGTTGGCGCGTCCTTGCCGGTCAGCTTCTTGTACTCCTCCTTGTTGTATGTGATGCCAGCCAGAATGCCCTGGTAAGGAATGGTGTACTCACGCTTTGGGTCGAACGATGCACCCATGTAGGCGGCCTGCATGTTCTTCTTGTTCGGGATGTTTGCCTCGTCGAACTTCTGAACGTAGCCGTTGTTTACCCAGCGAGCGGCCATCCACTCGGTTGGGCACGCGACGTCGGCGCCGATGTCGCTGCCGAGCTTCAGCTGGTCCTTGACCTTGCCGTAGTAGCTGTCGTTGTCATCGATCTCGATGCGGTAGTCGACCTTGATGCCGGTTTCTTGCGCGAAGCGGTCAAGCGTTGGGTGCTTACCGTCGTCGTCTTCGTCGATGTAGAGATCCCAGTTAGCCCAGATAACGGTCTTCTCGGTGTCCGAGACATCCGTTGCCGGAGTGAGGGTTTTCGACGATGACGAACCGGCAGGAGAACACGCGGTAAGCGCGAGCGCTGCTGCGGTCGCACCAGCACCGGCGAGCGCTGCTCGTCGAGTCATCTGGTGACGGCGGGCCATCTGCACCAACTGGCGCATCATTGGGTCTTCTGGAAGTGGCTTATTCAAGGCCCGGCTCCTATTCATCGAAAGGGCTCGAGGCCCGACCAACTACTACCGCGCATCAATGCGCGTCCGATGTAAATACTGCCACAACTGCGGGGTCACGACGACCAATCTGCCAGAAAACTAAAGTCGCGATTTTCGCTGAGCAGTTTCCCTTCAAAAATTCCCGGCTCGCCCGCCCGATCTGCCCGACCCATGAATCGATCGCGCGACCCGAGCAGTAGGAACTCGGATTCGTCGCTCCCCCGCATGACGATTCGGTTTCCTAGGTTAACCAAAAGCCCACGCGGCAAGCCAGATGCGCTTTGATTAGTTGCGACGATTCGCACACCGGCGGTTCTGCCGGCTGCGGCAATCGACTGTATGGCCTGCGCAGCCATTCGGTCGGCCAGGACAAGGCTCAACTCTTCAACAATCACGATCACCCGAACCTGCGACCTGCCCTGCCGGTGCACAAGCGAGTTTGCGAGCGCGGCGGTCGCCTGCCCCAAGCCCGACACGTGAGTCTCGGAGATCAGTTCGAAGCGTGCTTCAGGCCACCGTTGCCTCAACGAGGTGAGTATCTCCGACTGGGCCAAAATCGAGTGGCCCGCCTTCGGATCGAAGTACCAGACCGCCTCGATAGGGTCGCAAACGTGCCGGGTGATCGAGTCCAGCAGAGCGCCTATAAGCCCCGACTTGCCCGACCCGGTTGGGCCGACGATTAGAGCATGCGGTCGCGAGTGCCAATCTAGCTCGAC
Source organism: Actinomycetota bacterium (assembly GCA_041176265.1). Lineage (GTDB taxonomy): Bacteria > Actinomycetota > Actinomycetes > Actinomycetales > Microbacteriaceae > Rhodoluna. Next base: position 60,657 of record JBEDDI010000003.1, on the reverse strand, counting down.
GAGAGATTCCTGATTCTCGCGATCGAACCCAAGGACAGGGAGTGTGCCGGCGTGGGCGGCGAGGCGCGCCTGTATGTGCTCCCGAGTGATTGAACCCTGAGACTGGCGCAGATAGTCAAACAACAGGCGACGAGCCGTGGGAGGCCACCGCGATAAGCGATTGGGCATGCGGCGCCCATCCAGGAAAGCAGTCTTGCCAACGACTTGGACTATCGAGCCTTCCGTCACCGTTGGCGGTCGGTTCACCAGCAGCATAACGAGTTGCACGAGCACGCTCGCACCAACGAAGATCAGCCCCTGCCAATAGCCGCCCGACACGGCAATAACCGCACCCGCGATCAGCGATGGCAGTAAAAGCAGGACTCTCATACCAACAGGGAAACAGCAATCCCGATCGGAGCGCTGCCCGACCGGGATTCTGTTGATAACTCTTGGCGGCTAGGCCTATTCGCCCAACCAGCTCATCACGTGCTTGATTCTCGTGTAGTCCTCGAAGCCATACTGCGACAGGTCCTTGCCATAACCAGAGTGGCGGAAACCACCATGCGGCATCTCGGCGACGAGTGGAATGTGGTCGTTGATCCAGACGCAACCAAAGCTAAGCCCCTTCGCGAAGCGCATTGCACGACCGTGGTCGTTGGTCCAGACCGATGATGCCAACCCGTATTCGACGTCGTTGGCGTTGCGCATTGCTTCAGCCTCGTCTTTGAAGGTTTGGACGGTGACGACTGGGCCGAAGATTTCGCTCTGGATGTGCTCGTCGGTCTGCTTGAGGCCGGTAAGTACGGTTGCTTCAAAGAAGTAGCCACCGTTGTCTTCGATCTTGTGACCTCCGACCGCGATGTCGGCGTGGTCTGGCAGGCGGTCGATAAATCCTTCGACTCGCGCGAGCTGGTTGGCATTGTTTACGGCACCGAACAGCACATCTTCGCGATCTGGTTGACCCGTCTTGGCGTTGGCAAGTACCTCGGCACGCAATAGGGCAACGAACTCGTTCTTGACCGATTCCTGAACGAGCACGCGAGTTGCCGCGGTGCAGTCCTGGCCGGCGTTGAAGAAGCCAGCGATGGCGATAGTGGCAGCGGCGCGTGGCAAGTCGGCATCGGCGAATACAACGACCGGCGCCTTGCCGCCAAGCTCGAGGTGCACGCGCTTGACGTCGAGGGCAGCGGTCTTGGCGACCTCCATGCCCGCGCGGACTGAACCGGTGATGGAGACCATCTGCGGGGTCGGGTTCTCGATGAGCATGCGGCCGGTGTCGCGATCGCCGGTGATGACGTTGAAGACACCCTTAGGCAGGAACTCCGCCGCGATCTCGGCCAGCTTGAGGCTAGACGCCGGCGTGGTGTCCGATGGCTTGAGGACCACGGTGTTTCCGGCCGCGATTGCTGGAGCGAACTTCCAGACGGCCATCATCATCGGATAGTTCCAAGGAGCGACCTGGCCGATGACACCGATCGGTTCGCGGCGAATCGATGAGGTGTGCGCGCGCGAATATTCTGCGGTAGCGCGTCCCTCTAGGTTTCGTGCGGCACCAGCGAAAAAACGAATCTGGTCGACGGCTGGTGCAACCTCGTACTCGACAAGGGTAGAAAGCGGCTTGCCTGTGTTTTCACTCTCGACTGCGGCAATCTCTTCGGCACGAGCCTCCATGGCATCGGCTATTTTCAGCAGCGCTAGCTGGCGTTCACCTGGGGTGTGTCGGCTCCAGTCTTCGAATGCCGCATCAGCCGCCTTGAAAGCAGCAGCTACGTCGCCCTCGTTCGAGGCTGGCGCGGTTGCATAGACCTGACCATTGGCGGGGTTGATGATGTCGAGCGTTGCGTCTGCGCGGCTTTCGACGAACTCGCCGTTTACGAAGTTCTTCAGTGTGCGAACTGACATTGAGACTCTCCTTTGAGCGGTGGACGCGGGGTTGTTCGCGACCAATCTCCTCCATGCTATGCCAGCGCGAAGCTGCTCGACCATAAACTCCGTGACCAATTGCGGATTTGATAGCCATTTTGCCCATTTGCCTTGAAATTCGAAGGTTATGGTTTCTTTTTGCTATCGATTGAGTTTCAGAATGCCGATTTCGGTGCGAAATGCGTAGCAAAAGCTTGGCTGGGGTGCGAGAATCGAAGCATGTCGCGCGTTGAACGAACTAAGGTCAGTCAACTGGACGATGTATCGAAGGCGATCATCGAACAACTCCAGATAGACGGGCGTCGTTCGTACTCCGAAATCGGCAAGAAGGTTGGCCTGTCTGAGGCTGCCGTTCGCCAACGTGTGCAGAAACTGACCGACTCTGGCGTGATGCAGGTCGTAGCCGTCACCGACCCGATGCAACTTGGCTTCTATCGCCAGGCAATGCTCGGCATCAAGTGCGCCGGCGATGTGCGAGCCCTTGCAGACATGGTCACAGCAATGCCCGAGGTTGACTACGTGGTCATGACCGCTGGCACATTCGATCTTCTCGTTGAGGTTATCTGCGAAAACGATGACCAACTCATCACGCTGCTCAACGAGAGAATCCGGACACTGCCCGGAGTAACTTCAACCGAGACCTTCGTCTATTTGAAGTTGCACAAGCAGTTCTACAACTGGGGAACCAGATAGGTCCCCCGAAAAACCAAGTAAAGAGTGATACCAATGGCAACCAAGGAAAGCCAAGCAAGCAAGCTTGTTCGCGGAATAAAGTCCGCGCTCAAGGCTCCGGCAAAGCCGGCCAACGCGTCAGCAGACCGTGCCACCCCAATCCTCGACGCCCGCAAAGCCGGCGAGGATGTAACCCCAAAGATGCTGCAGCAGGCTGCTAAAGACAACCTGTTCCTGCACTTCACCCGCCACTCCCCTTTCTATGCAAAGGGAGGCGAGATTCCGATCATCACCCACGCCCAGGGACACCACTTCTGGGACAACACGGGCAAGAAGTACTTCGATGGCATCTCGGGCCTGTTCTCGGTTAACGCCGGACACGGTCGCGAGCGCCTCGCCGAGGCTGCAGCGAAGCAGATGAAGCAACTCGATTACTTCCCGCTCTGGTCACACGCGCACGAGCCAGGCATCGAACTGGCTGAGCGCTTGCTGTCTTATGCGCCAGCGAACTTGTCGCGCGTGTTCTTCACCACGGGTGGTGGTGAGGCAAACGAGACCGCCTGGAAGCTGGCTAAGGCTTACTTCAAGTCGATCGGCAAGCCGATGAAGCACAAGGTCCTGACCCGTTCGGTTGCCTACCACGGCACCTCGCACGGTGCGCTCTCGATGACCGGCATCCCGTCGATGAAGAAGCAATTCGAACCGCTAGTGCCGAGCACCTTCCGTGTGCCAAACACCAACTGGTACCGCGCACAGGATGACTTTGCCACCGAGGAAGAGTTTGCCGAGTGGGCCGCAAACCGAGTCGAAGAGATGATCCTGTTCGAAGACCCAGACACCGTTGCTGCGTTCTTCCTCGAGCCGGTTCAGAACTCGGGTGGTTGCTTCACGGCCCCTAAGAGCTACTTCAAGAAGGTTCGCGAGATCTGCGACAAGTACGACGTGCTGATTGTTGCTGACGAGACCATCGATGCGTTCGGTCGCACCGGAGCGATGTTCGCATCGAACCGCTACGACTTTGAGCCAGACATGCTCGTCTGCGCCAAAGGCATGACCAGTGCCTACGCACCGATTGGCGCCCTGCTGCTGGCCGAAAAGCTGTTCGAGCCGTTCAAGCACGGCACCAACATCTTCCCGCACGGCTACACGTACGGCGGCCACCCGGTGTCGGCTGCGGTTGCCCTCGAAAATCTCAACATCTTCGATGAGGAAGACCTTGTTGGCAACGTGTTGCGCAACGAGCACAACTTCCGTGAGTCGCTCGAGTCGCTTTACGACATTCCAATCGTTGGCGATGTTCGCGGAACCGGCTACTTCTGGGCTATCGAGCTCGTTAAGGATCGCGACACTCGCGAGACCTTCGACGACGCCGAGAGCGAGAAGCTGCTGCGCGGAATCTTGTCGCACCGCATGTTCGAAGAGGGGCTGTACTGCCGTTCGGATGACCGCGGAGACCCCGTTGTGCAGCTGGCTCCTCCGCTGACCATCGGCCAGGACCAGTTCGACGAGATCACCGGCATCCTGCGTGGCTGTCTCCTCGAGGCGTCGAAGGCGATGCGCTAGAAATAGCTCAAGTGAGTCAAAAGGGGTCGCGCACTGCGCGGCCCCTTTTGTATTTGTCGTCGTGCCTGCACCGATCGGCCGGTTTCCGCCACGTCGATTGATCTTTTCCACAGATTTCGCTGTCGCGAACTGCATAGAGTTGAGGCACGAAAGGCTTGCCGAATGAACCTAAATATCATTTACGACGCGAACTCACACATCGACTCCCCCGTCGGCGTCATCAATCTCTTTGCTCGAGGCAACAAGCTCGTCGGCCTAACCATGGGCGGCGAAGCGCAACAGGCAGCGGGCAAGGCATCAGTGCTGACCGAGGCGGGCAAACAGCTGACCGAGTATTTCGACGGCAAGCGCAAAACCTTCAAGCTCGACTACGAGCTGGATGGCACCGAATTTCAAAAATCCGTCTGGCGCGAGATCGAGTCGATTGGGTTTGGCGAGACCCTGACTTATGCCGACATCGCGGCACGAATCGGCAAGCCCCTTGCCGCTAGAGCAGTGGGCGGCGCGGTCGGAGCCAACCCTCTGGCACTCATCGTGCCCTGCCACCGCGTACTCGGGGCCTCCGGTCGAATCACCGGTTACTCGGGCGGCGACGGTCTGCCTACCAAGCGCACGCTGTTGCAGCTCGAAAACATCGACTCGAAGCCTTAGCTCATGGCAAGCGAACCGGTTACCTGGGCTCTGACGAGGGCTTACGACGACGGCCGCACGCGCTGCGGCTGGCCAGGCAACGACGAGACCTACATCCATTACCACGACACCGAGTGGGGCGTTCCCCTTACCGGCGACGACGCACTGTTTGAACGAGTCGCCCTGGAGGGTTTCCAGGCCGGCCTTTCGTGGATCACGATCCTCAAGCGGCGCGAGGGTTTTCGGGCCGCATTCGCCGACTTTCAGATCGATGCCGTTGCTGACTTTACGCCGGCAGACACCGAACGTCTGATGCTAGACCCGGGCATCATTCGTAATCGCGCAAAGATTGAGGCCACGATCAGTAACGCGCGCCTTATTCGCGAATTGCAGAGCGCGGGGCAAAGCCTCACGGGACTCATCTGGGGCTACGCACCAGCCGACGAGCTAAGGATGCGCCCGGAGGTTGGCTTCGAGTGGATCGCTACCAGCCCAGAATCCGATGCTATGTCCAAACATCTACGCAAACTCGGCTTCAAGTTCGTCGGTTCTACGACGATGTACGCCATGATGCAGGCCATCGGCATGCTCAACGACCACGCCCCCGGCTGCTTCCGTCGACCCGAGCTAGCTACTCGAAAGTAACGAGTGTCAGGCGATGCCCCTGCACCTCTAGGCGCAGCCCCTTTTGTAGGGCAAGATCGGTCAGATCGGCTATGGTCTCGGGAGCTTTCGCTGCGGTGAGTACTGCATTTAGCAACTGGCCCTTGGCTTTCTTGTTGAAGTGGTTCATTCGGTCGCGAGTACCATCAGCCTTCTCGAGATCGACGTCCAGCTCGTAGCAATCCAAATCGGCAGGCACAGGCGCTAATTCGGCGTAGGCCTTGGAACGCATGTCGATGATGGGCCCTGAAGCTAGGCGACGCCAAATGGGTTCGTGTGCGACCGACCAGACCGAGGCAAGTGTCTCTCCTGCCTCTCGCAACGCAGGCAGCCGCGTGCCCGCGGAGAGCCGGTACTCGGGAATCAAGTCGGTCGCGGGAATCAACCCGAACAGACTCGATTGAATCAGCACGATCTCTTTCGCGCGCGCCTTGGCCGCCGCCGAAAGGCGATTTTCGGCCGTTTGGGTTCCCTTCAGACCACGATCGTGAATGGCGTCGTATAGCGTGCCCTCGTAGCGGTCGATGGCCGGCATTATCGGAGCGTCCTGAACGGCCAGGTTGACCGCGATGGCACCCAGCTGCTTGGCCGAGAGTCCGAGGACCTTCGCTGCCGCTTCAGCATCGGCACAGAGCTCGGAGAGGGCTGCAAACACCCTCTCACGCGCCGTATTCAACCCACCAAACGTGAGCGCAACCTGGGCGATGCTCAGTGCCAGACCACCTTGGGCCTTGGTCTCTGAGGGTGGAATCAGGAACAACACCCCTCAAGCCTAAACTTGAGCCATGGTCAAACTCACCAAGATTTACACCCGTACTGGGGACGAGGGCATGACTGGCTTGAGCGATTTCTCGCGCACCCGGAAAACCGACCCGCGCATCGAGGCATACGCCGACGTCGACGAGGCCAACTCGGCAATCGGTGTGGCTGTCGCGCTCGCTCGAAACGAGTTCGATGGCGCGACGCTCGAGCTGCTGCACCAGATTCAGAATGACCTATTCGACCTTGGCGCCGACCTGTCTAACCCGCTAGCCGAGAGATACGAGTACGAGCCGCTACGCGTCGATCAGGTTTGGATCGATGCGCTTGAGACTGCCATCGACCACTACAACGCGAAACTCGGCAAGCTCGACTCGTTCATCTTGCCGGGCGGCACTGGAATCGCGGCCGGTCTTCATCTGGCACGTACCGTGGTTCGTCGCGCCGAGCGTGCAACCTGGCACGCGATCGAGGCCTACGGAACCGAACCTGGTAAACGCGGCCACGCAGGCGGAGTCAACGTACTCGCCGCTCGCTATCTCAACCGCCTGAGCGACCTGCTGTTTGTGCTCGCCCGCTACGCCAACCTCGACAACGGTGGCGATATCAAGTGGGTTCCGGCGGCAAATCGACGAACCAAGCCCGTGGTTTAGAAAGGCATCGAAAATGCCGAGTGTCGAAGTCATCCTCGTGCTTCTCGCACTGCCAATTGTCGCGGCGGCGATCTTTTCGATCTACGACTCGCGCCGGCGCAAGCGGCTTGGTCTGGGCAAGCGCCGCGCCAGCATGGGTGGCGGCTTCGGTGTGATGGACGAGCTATTCCACCCAAACGCGCACGAGGCCAGAATCATCATCGAACAGAAGCAGGAAGAGCGCGTTCCCATGCCTAGCCCCGAAGACAAAGAACATGAGCACGAGCCGAAGCGCCCTTAGGGCAAGACGCAGGACTTAAAGCAAAAGACCCGCCCCAATGGGAGCGGGTCTTTTATTGCAGCTTTAGCTGAGGCTAGCCGATCGAGCAACGACGGTTACGACGTTGTTCTCAACCGAAAGGAAGCCCTGCTCTGCGCTCGCCTTGATGACGTCGCCATCTTCAAGTGTGATGCGCACCTCGCCCGAGGCGAGGATTGCCAGCATCGGCTCGTGACCAGGCATGAGGCCAATTTCGCCCTCTACGGTCTTGGCCACAACCAACTTGGCCTGACCCGACCAGACGGCGGCGTCGGCCGCAACCAGGTCTACCTGCATAGTCTTTGCCGACATGCTTACTTACCGGTTTCCTTCTGGATGCGGTCCCAGTTAGCCATAACCATGTCGAGGCCACCAACGTTGAAGAAGGCCTGCTCTGCGATGTGGTCGAGGTCACCGTTTGCGATGGCTGCGAAGCCCTCGATGGTGTCCTTCAGTGGCACGGTCGAACCCTTCACACCGGTGAACTTCTCGGCCATGTAGGTGTTCTGCGAGAGGAACTGCTGGATGCGGCGGGCACGCGATACGGTGACCTTGTCCTCCTCCGAGAGCTCCTCGACACCGAGGATGGCGATGATTTCCTGGAGTTCCTTGTTCTTCTGCAGAATCGCCTTGACGCGAATCGCGGTCTCGTAGTGGTCCTTCGCGATGTAGCGAGGGTCTAGGATACGCGACGACGAGGTCAGCGGGTCGATTGCTGGGTAAAGACCCTTCGATGCGATCTCACGCGAAAGCTCGGTGGTTGCATCGAGGTGGGCGAAGGTGGTTGCCGGAGCCGGGTCGGTGTAGTCGTCAGCAGGAACGTAAATTGCCTGCAGCGAGGTGATCGAGTGGCCACGAGTCGAGGTGATGCGCTCCTGAAGGAGACCCATCTCGTCTGCGAGGTTTGGCTGGTAACCAACGGCCGATGGCATACGACCGAGAAGGGTCGAAACCTCTGAACCGGCCTGGGTAAAGCGGAAGATGTTGTCGATGAACAACAGCACGTCCTGCTTCTGAACATCGCGGAAGTACTCCGCCATGGTCAGAGCCGAAAGTGCGACGCGAAGACGCGTGCCAGGTGGCTCATCCATCTGGCCGAACACAAGCGCGGTCTTGTCGATAACGCCCGACTCGGTCATTTCGTCGATGAGGTCGTTGCCCTCACGGGTGCGCTCACCAACACCGGCGAATACCGAAACACCGTCGTGGTCTTCAGCAACGCGGTAGATCATTTCCTGGATCAGAACGGTCTTACCAACACCGGCACCACCGAACAGACCGATCTTTCCACCCTGTACGTATGGGGTCAGGAGGTCGATCGACTTGATACCGGTCTCGAACATCTGAGTCTTCGACTCGAGCTGGTCGAACTTAGGAGGCTGACGGTGGATCGACCAGCGCTCGCTGACCTCGATCTTCTCGCCCGGCTTGCCGTTCAGAACGTCGCCAGTAACGTTGAATACCTTGCCCTTGGTGACGTCGCCGACTGGCACCGAGATAGGTGCGCCGGTGTCCTGAACCGAGCCACCGCGGACGAGGCCGTCGGTTGGCTTCAGTGCGATTGCGCGCACCAGGTCGTCACCGAGGTGCTGAGCAACCTCGAGGGTAAGAGTCGACTGCTCACCGTTGATGTCGATGACGGTGGTCAGCGCGTTGTAGATCTCAGGGATTGCATCGTGCGGGAACTCGATGTCAACCACTGGACCGGTAACGCGAGCGATGCGACCGACGCCGCCTGGCTTGACTGCTGCAGCCTTTGGCGCAGCCTTCGCGGCTGGCTTTGCTGCAGCCTTAGGTGCGGCCTTGGCAGCTGCCTTCGCAGGAGCCTTTGGCGCAGCCTTCTTCTTGGTCTCGGCCATGTCTCTTTCTTTCTCTTAGTCCTCGTCGTCTGCGGTCGCCAGTGCATCGGCGCCGCCCACGATCTCGGAAATCTGCTGGGTAATTTCTGACTGACGAGCCTGGTTGCTCAGTCGGGTGTAGTTCAGGATGAGCTTTTCAGCGTTGTCGGTTGCCGACTTCATGGCCTTCTGGCGCGCGGCGTGCTCTGAAGCGGCCGACTGCAGCATGGCGTTGAAGATACGGCTCTCGATGTAGACAGGCAGCAGAGCGTCAAGCACCTTGCCGGCATCTGGCTCGAACTCGTAAAGCGGGAATACCTCGTTAGCGGCTGGCTCTTCGACGCCCTCGACTACCTCAAGAGGAAGCAGTCGAACGACCTCAGGAACCTGAGCGATCATCGACACGAAGCGGTTGTAGACGATGTGAATCTCGTCTACGCCACCATCGGTCGAGTGCTTCATGAACGCCTCGACTACGGCGTCGCCGATTTCCTTTGCGGTCTCGAACTGAGGCAGGTCGGTGCCGCCAATCCACGAACGCTCCGAGGTACGACGACGGAAGTTGAAGTTGCTGACTGCCTTGCGGCCAACAAGGTAGTAGACGACGTCCTTACCCTGTGACTGCAGCAGAGCGGTCAGTTGCTCGGCTTCCTTGAGCACGTTCGAAGAGAACGCGCCGGCGAGACCGCGATCCGAAGTGAAGATCACAACGGCTGCGCGGTCGATGCGTGCTGGCTCGGTGGTTAGTGGGTGGTCTACGTTCGAGTAGGTCGCCACAGCCGAAACGGCACGAGTCACGGCTCGCGAGTATGGGGCCGATGCGGCAACGCGCTGTTGTGCCTTGTAAATGCGCGAGGCCGAGATCAACTCCATAGCGCGAGTGATCTTCTTGGTCGTCTGGGCAGACTTAATTTTCTGCCTATAGACCCGAAGTTGCGCTCCCATGTCTTTCCTAGCTTTCTAAAGTCGTTGAATCGATCCAGATGAAGAAGTGGTTACTTCTTGCGCTTCTGCTTGACGATCTTTTCCTGTGCGACTTCGTCTTCGTCCAGGGCGTCGGAGTTTGCTGCCGAAGCAAGCGAGGCACCCGCGCTGGTGGCGAAGCCCTTCTTGAACTTGGCAACAGCCTTTTCTAGGGCTGCAGTGGTGTCGTCGTCGAGGTTGTTGGTCTCGCGGATGGTGGTCAGGACCTTGGTGTTGCGACGAAGGTGCTCTAGCAACTCCGACTCAAAACGCAGGACGTCCTCGACTGGAACCTCGTCGAGCTTGCCGGTGGTACCGGCCCAGATCGAAACGGTCTGCTCCTCGACAGGGTATGGCGAGTACTGAGGCTGCTTGAGCAGCTCCATGAGGCGAGCACCGCGAGCAAGCTGCTGACGCGAAGCCGCATCCAGGTCCGACGCGAACATCGCGAAGGCCTCGAGCGAACGGTACTGAGCGAGCTCGAGCTTCAGGGTTCCCGAAACCTTCTTGATGCCCTTAACCTGAGCGGCACCACCAACACGCGAAACCGAGATACCTACGTCGATAGCTGGACGCTGGTTCGAGTTGAACAGGTCCGACTGAAGGAAGATCTGGCCGTCGGTGATCGAGATCACGTTGGTTGGGATGTAGGCCGAAACATCGTTTGCCTTGGTTTCGATGATCGGGAGACCGGTCATCGAACCGCCACCGAGCTCGTCGTTTAGCTTTGCACAACGCTCTAGGAGGCGTGAGTGCAGGTAGAAGACGTCGCCAGGGTAGGCCTCGCGGCCTGGTGGACGGCGAAGGAGCAGCGAAACTGCACGGTAAGCTTCTGCCTGCTTTGACAGGTCATCGAAAATGATGAGGACGTGCTTGCCGCCGTACATCCAGTGCTGACCGATGGCCGAGCCGGTGTACGGAGCGAGGTACTTGAAGCCTGCTGGGTCTGATGCAGGCGAGGCAACGATGGTGGTGTACTCCATTGCGCCGGCTGCCTCGAGGGCACCCTTCACGGCTGCAACGGTCGAACCCTTCTGGCCGATTGCGACGTAGATGCAGCGAACCTGCTTCTTAGGGTCGCCCGACTCCCAGTTTGCCTTCTGGTTGATGATGGTGTCGATCGCGATCGCGGTCTTACCGGTCTGGCGGTCACCAATGATGAGCTGACGCTGGCCGCGGCCGACTGGAATCATGGCGTCGATTGCCTTGATGCCGGTCTGCAGTGGCTCGTGCACCGACTTACGAGCCATAACGCCAGGAGCCTGGAGCTCGAGGGCACGACGACCCTCGGCCTTGATGTCGCCCTTGCCGTCGATTGGGTTACCCAGTGGGTCGACAACGCGGCCTAGGAACTTGTCGCCAACCGGAACCGAGAGAACCTCGCCGGTGCGGTGAACTTCCATGCCCTCTTCGATGCCCTCGAAGTTACCGAGAACAACGGTACCGATCTCGCGCTCGTCAAGGTTCAGAGCAAGACCAAGAGTGCCGTCGGCAAACTTGAGGAGCTCGTTAGCCATTGCGCTAGGCAGGCCCTCGACGTGAGCAATACCGTCACCGGCATCGATTACGTGACCTACCTCGGTGCGCGAAGCCTTGGCTGGCTCGTACGACTTGACGAAGTCCTTGAGCGCGTCGCGAATCTCGTTCGGGCTGATTTTCAGGTCTGCCATCTCGTTCCTCTACTTCTGGGGGTTACCCGGTTGATCTTTTTGCTGGCGTTAGGCCAGCTGAAGCTTTGCTTGGTTCAGGCGGCTGCTGAGGCTGCCATCGATTACTTGACCAGCAACCTGAACCTTCAGGCCGCCGAGAATTGCTGGGTCTTGCTCTACGTTGACGCGAATACCCGCGCCGTAGGTCTTGCTGAGTGCCGACTCGAGGCGCTTTAGCTGCGCGCTCGAAAGCGGGCTTGCCACGGTGACGGTTGCAACCAAGCGGTCGGCGAATGCAGAAACCTGCTTGCCGAACTGCTCGAGCACTACGGCTACGCGACGACGACCCGAACCCGAGACAGCGCTCGAGATGAGCAGGGTTGCCTCGGCCGAAGCCTTGCCGCCGATCAGAGCCTTGACCAAATTGGCCTTTGCTGCCTCGTCGGCGTGCTTGTTGCCTAGCGCCAGCTGGAGTTCCTGGTCAGACTCGACTGCTTGCTGGAATGCGAAGAGGTCGGCCTCGAGCTGCTCGAGGTTCTTGCCACGAGCAGCAATCGCCGCCACGGCGTGGACGCCGAGCTGCTCGAATGCGGTCACGAGATCGCGACCCGAAGACCAGCGAAGCGCAACCAGGCGGTCGGCGAACTCAAGCGCAGCCTTGGACACACTCTTGCCGAAAACGGCCTTGAGTGCGCCCGACTTGGCATTTGCCTCGGCGGAAGGGTCCGAGAGGATGCCGCGCAGCTGCGATGAGCCAGCTACGGCACTACCAATCGAGAAAAGCTCTTCTGCGAACTTGAGATCTGCCTTGGCCAAAACCGGAGCGACAAACTCCTTGGCCGCGGCTAGTGACTGCCTGGTTGAACTTGCCATTACTTCTTCTTGCCTGCCTTGTCACCGGTTTCGAGGTCGGCCAGGAACTGGTCGACGACTCCGGCTGCAACCTTGTCGTTCTTAAGGCTGGCACCGACAACGCTCGATGCGAGGTCGATGGCTAGTGCGCCAACCTCTGCACGAAGCGAAACAAGTGCTGCCTGGCGCTCGGCCTCAATCTGGGCCTTTGCGGTGGCGGTCAAACGTGCTGCCTCGCTGGCTGCCTGCTCCTTGAGCTCGGCCAAAATGGCCGCACCCTCTGAGCGTGCCTCGTCGCGAATCGCGGCTGCTTCTGCACGGGCCTCGGCCTGTGCTGCCTCGATGTTCGCGGTCTTGGCTGCTGCCTCTGCCTGGGCCTTCTCGGCTGCCGCAAGGCGGCCTTCGATTGCCTCGGCACGCTGGTCGAGGGTCTGCTTGAAGTTAGGCAGAACCTTGATCCAGAAGAAAGCGAGCAGGATTACGAAGACAACCGATGACCAAAGGAGGTCGTAATCCTTCGGGATCAGAGGGTTTTCAGTTGCACCCTCTGCTGCCGAAGCGATAATCCTTGAAATCATGGTTTCTTACTCGCCCTAATTAAGCAGCAGGTACGGTGAAGATGAATGGGGTTGCCAGACCGATAAGCGCGAGCGCCTCGGTGAAGGCGATACCCAGCCACATGGTGACCTGGAGCTTGGCTGCGAGTTCTGGCTGGCGAGCGATCGACTCGATGGTCTTCGAAACAACGAGACCTACACCGATGCCAGGACCAACTGCTGCGAGACCATAGCCGATTACGCCTAGGTTGCCGTATAGGCCTGCTGCGGTAGTGATAACGTCCACTTGATTTTCCCTTCCGTGGTTTTGAGCTAACGGTTGTTAGCTCTTAGTGCTCATCCGACAGTGCCAACTGAATGTAGACAGTTGTCAGAAGAGTGAAAACGTATGCCTGCAGGAACGCCACCAGCATCTCGAAGAGAGTGAAGACGAAGCCGAACAGGAAGGTTCCTGCGCCGAAAGCCTTGAAGAGGCCCTCGGAGTTGAACAGGAAGAACTGGGTCGCGCTGAAGCAGAGCACGAGCAACAAGTGGCCCGCGATCATGTTCATGGTCAAACGCAGTGCGAGAGTGACCGGGCGAAGGATGAAGGTCGAAAGAAACTCGATTGGAGTAACCATCACGTAGAACGGCTTTGGCACACCAGCTGGGAACAGCGCCGAGGTGAAGAAGTGACCTCCGTGGCGCTTCACACCCGCATAGATGAAGGTTACGTACGCCGCGAGTGCCATGACGATTGGCAGGCCGATCACCGAGGTGCCGGCGATGTTGAAGCCAGGGATGATACCCGTGACGTTCATGCCCAGAGTCACGAAGAAGATAGTGGTTAGCAGAGGAAGGAAGCGGTCGCCGTCCTTCTCGCCGAGCTGTTCGTGAGCGATGCTCTTGCGAACGAAGTTGAGCGAGATTTCGCCCATGAGCTGGAAGCGACCAGGAACATGCTGGTTGGTGCGGTTGGCCTTCTTGAACTTTGCGGTCCAGAGCCAGAACAAGATTACGAGCGCGCTGAGGACGATCAGGCGGATGAGCATAATGCGGTTCAGCGCAAATGGGGTGCCCTCAAACAAAACGATCTCTGGGTAGAACTCCATGATCGAGGGAGCGTGGAAGCCGCCAGACTCCTCAGAGTCAGCCGCGGTGGCAAGCAGGTTCATAGCAATAGCAGACAGCTTGGGGCTCCTGTTTCGGGGCAGGGCGAACCTGCGGCGATTTGAGAGGTATTCGACGTTCTCTCGGTCGTCGAATGGCTCAATCCTATCAGCACGATTTGGCGGTTTTTAGCCGAAATTCGGGCTGCGGATGAACTTTTTTTCGAGCCGAAGCTACTTGGTCTCAAATGTAGGAATGCGTGCCTTGAGCACTAGCACCGCATCGAGTGCGAGCGAGCCCAGGATTGAGGCGACGATTGTGAAGAACAACACTGGTCCGTTGACCCATTCGGCGCGCTGCAGTAGCGACATCGCGACCATGAATCCGACCAACTTGAGCAACCAGCCGCCCATCACCAGACCGAAGAATCCGCCCAGCGGCAACTTCGCACCAAACTTGATGGTCAACGCCGTGAAAGATACGAAGATTAGGGCCAGGGCAGCACCCGCAAGGCCACTAAGAAGTCCGCTCGTGCCCGCGACCAACAAGCCAACAAGACCACCGACCAAGGCGATGCCGCCAATCAGTAACGAACCCAGCTTGAGTACGCGCGTAAAGAGTTGGCCAGCGGTCTGTTGTGCCATGGTTTTACTTTCTTGCCAGTCTTGGCACGATAACGGGCCAAAGGGTCCAGGTTGCCGTCGGTACTAGGCCGAGCAGCAGGAAGGTCCAGGCGATCGGCGCCTCGACGAAGAAGAACAACAGGACGCCCACTGAGATGAGGGCCGTCCAGAGATAAAACACGAAAACCGAACCCAGGTGTGAGTGGCCGAAGTCCTGCAGCCGATGGTGGATGTGCTTGCGGTCGGCAGCGAACGGAGACTTGCCGGCGCGCAGTCGGCGCAGCACGGCGAGCGTGAAGTCGAGCAGCGGCAAGACGAGGATCGCGAGCGGCAGAATCAGCGGTAGGAAAGCTGGAATGGTCTGGCCACGACTTACCAGGGCTGGGTCGATCTGCCCGGTGACGGTGAGCGCCGAGGTCGCCATGAGGAGTCCCAGCAAGAGCGCGCCCGCGTCGCCCATAAAGATCTTGGCCGGCCGGAAGTTCCATGGCAGGAAGCCCAGACACATGCCGATGACGATAGCGCCGAGCAAGCTCGCGAGGTTGAAGTAGTTGGTTGGCGAGGTCTGCTGAGCAAGCAAATACGAGTACGCGAAGAAAACCGAAGTGCCGATCATGACGACACCGGCCACGAGGCCATCGAGGCCATCGATGAAGTTGACCGCATTCATGACGAGCACCGTGATGAAGACCGTGGCGATCAGCGATAGGCCATAGCTGCCGATCGTGATGCCGAAAATCGGCAGCGAAACGAACTGGATTCCCTGCCAGGCCATGATGCCGGCGACCACGAACTGGCCCGCTAGCTTGAGCGTCCAGTCGAGGTCATACAGGTCATCTAGGAAGCCGAGCAACGTGATTAGCAAGGCGGCAATCGCGATGGCGATCACGTGTATTGGTTCGACGAACAGGCCGTGGAACCAACCGAAAACCGGCGCAAGGCTCATCGCCACGCCGAAACCGATGAACATCGCCACGCCACCGAGCCGAGGAGTCGGCCGAGTGTGCACGTCGCGTGCGCGAATCTGAGGGTAGAGCTTGTAACGGTGCGCGATCTTTAGCGTCGCCCAGGTGGCAAGGAATGTGACGGCGGCCGCGATAAGCATCATCAACAGATAGGCGCGCACTAGTCCTGAACCTCAATCAGGTCGCCTGCCACCGTACGCAACTTTTCGATCGAAAGCGCGCCGAGGCGAACCACGCGAATCTTTCCGGTGACAGTGATGTTGCCATCGTCGTCGTACTGCTCGCTAACCCCGGTCAGGTCGAGAATCGTGGATGCCTCGCCCTTCGGGCTCGGACCGCCATCGAGGTAAGCCTGCACCGACTTGCCGAAGTATCCCTCGGCCTGCTGGCAAGTGGTCGAAGCTGGTTCGCCCGTGAGGTTTGCGCTCGAAACTGCCATGGGTCCGACCTCTTGCAGGAGGGCGAGGGCAATCTTGTGATCCGGCATACGGAGGGCCACGGTGCCCTTGGTGTCGCCCAAGTCCCAATTGAGGCTCGGTTGAGCTCGCAGGATCAGGGTCAGCGCGCCAGGCCAAAATGTGTCGGCGAGTTTTTGTGCCACCTCTGGAACGTACTCGGCGAGGGCGTTCATAGTGTGTGGGGTGCCGATCAGCACGGGCGGAGGCGACTGGCGTCCGCGACCCTTGGCCGCTAGCAGCGCATCGACTCCCTTGGCCGAAAAAGCGTCGCAACCAATGCCATAGACGGTATCGGTGGGAAGGACAACGAGCTCGCTTCGACCGACGGCAACCTTGGCGATGCGCATGCCGTTGAGCAGGTCGGTATCGACGGAGCAGTCATAGATGCGTTCCATGGCTCCTCCGTTCGAGCTGCTACTTGATGGCCGAAACCGAACGGTCGCGACCTGTGAGGTCTTGGTGCTGGCGCACATCGCGCCATCCATCAGCCAATAGTAATCCACGCACCTGTTCGCCCTGTTGGTCAGCGTGTTCGATGACGAGGTAGCCGCCCGGCTTGAGCAGGCGCCGCGCTGTGGAACTGACCAGGCGAATGACCGTCATGCCGTCTTCGCCACCGTATAGCGCAAGATCGGGGTCGAAGTCGCGCACCTCGGGATCACGTGGCACGGCAGCCAGTGGAATGTATGGCGGGTTCGAAGCCACGACGTCGACCGTGCCGTCGAGCTCGGTGTACTCATCGCTTAGGTCACCCAGGCGCAGTTCGGCCCCGGTGTATTCGTAGCTTTCGAAGTTCTTGCGAGTGAATGGGAAGGCATCGATCGACTTTTCGACCGCGTAGATTTTGGCCCTCGGAACCTCGACGGCCATCGAGAGAGCGATGGCTCCGGAGCCCGTGCCCAGGTCAATGCCGATCGGCTTATCGGTTGGGGCAGCAATCAGAGCGTCGATAGCAAGTTGTGCCAGCGATTCAGTCTCGGGGCGGGGAACGAACACTCCCCTGCCGACCGACAGCTCGAGTTGACGGAAGTAGGCCACGCCGGTTAGGTGCTGTAGCGGTTCGCGAGCTGCTCGGCGCGCGGCAAGCGCATCCAAGGTTTCTGATTGCTCGTTGCTTAGCTCGCCGCCTACCAGCGCTTGCGCCTGCACGGCACCGCGAGAGATGTCTAGTACGTACGCGATTAGGAGTTCGGCATCGGCGCGAGCGGAATCTATTCCCGCCGCCTCGAAGCGTTGGGTGAGTTGCGCGAGCTCAGTCGCGATCGACCTGCTCAACGACGACTACTTCGAGCCGAGTGCGGCCAGACGAGCCTCTTCATCCATCTGGATTGCAGACTGGATGACCGGCTCGAGAGCGCCATCCATCACGGCATCAAGGTTGTAGGCCTTGTAGCCGGTGCGGTGGTCGGCGATACGGTTCTCAGGGTAATTATATGTGCGGATGCGCTCGGAACGGTCGACGCTTCGAACCTGCGACTTGCGGGCCGCCGACTGCTCTGCCTCGATTGCCTCCTGCTGTGCCGCGAGGATGCGAGCGCGCAGAACACGCATAGCCGCTTCCTTGTTCTGCAGCTGAGACTTTTCGTTCTGCATCGCGACCACGATGCCGGTTGGCAAGTGGGTGATGCGAACGGCAGAGTCGGTGGTGTTGACCGACTGACCACCGGGGCCTGACGAACGGTAAACGTCGATGCGCAGATCGTTCTGAGCGATCTCGACCTCTTCTGGCTCGTCAACCTCGGGGAAGACAAGAACGCCGGCAGCCGAGGTGTGAATGCGGCCCTGGGTTTCGGTTGCTGGCACGCGCTGAACACGGTGCACACCGCCCTCGAACTTCAGGTGAGCCCAAACTCCCTGAGACGGGTCGGTGGCATTCGACTTGATTGCCACCTGGATGTCCTTGATGCCGCCAAGGTCGCTCTCGTTCTTGTCGAGAACTTCGGTCTTCCAACCCTTCGAGTTGGCGTACTGGATGTACATGCGCAGCAGGTCGGCGGCGAACAGCGCCGATTCGGCGCCGCCTTCGCCGGCCTTGATTTCCATGATCACATCGCGGCCGTCGTCTGGGTCGCGAGGAATCAGTAGGCGGCGCAACTTTTCGTTGGCGTCGTGCAGCTTTTCC
Organism: Actinomycetota bacterium; assembly: GCA_041176265.1. GTDB lineage: Bacteria > Actinomycetota > Actinomycetes > Actinomycetales > Microbacteriaceae > Rhodoluna. Next base: position 42,398 of record JBEDDI010000003.1, on the reverse strand, counting down.
TCGGTTACCGGTACCTCTTCGGCGAACGCTTCGTCCTCTTTTGCAAGTTCCTTTGCCGCGGCCAGGTCGTCGGTGAGTTCATTCACCGAGTTGTAGGCGGCGACGATCGCGCTGAGTTCGGCATAACGACGGTTCAGCTTCTTGGCGAGAGCCGCGTTAGCGTGCACCGACGCGTCCGACAGCTGCTCCTGTAGGGCAGCGTGCTCGGCGAGCAGAGGTTGTACTGAATCAAGCATTTGAGGTTTAGAGATCGCTTACTCTGCCTCGGTGCCCTGCGGCACAGGCATCGACTTCTGAACGTTCATTAGGAACTCGACGTTGCTCTTGGTGTCCTTGAGGCCCTTGAGTACCATCTCGAGCGCCTGCTGCTGCTCGACACCGGCGAGAACGCGGCGCAGCTTCCAGACAATCTTGGTCTCGTCAGGAGCCATCAGCATCTCTTCGCGACGGGTACCCGATGCGTTGACATCGACCGCAGGGAAGATGCGCTTGTCGGCGAGCTGACGCGAGAGGCGAAGCTCCATGTTGCCGGTGCCCTTGAACTCTTCGAAGATGACCTCGTCCATCTTCGAACCGGTCTCGACGAGAGCGGTAGCGAGGATGGTGAGCGAGCCACCGTTTTCGATGTTGCGGGCAGCACCGAAGAAGCGCTTTGGTGGGTAAAGAGCCGACGAGTCGACACCACCCGAGAGGATACGGCCCGAAGCAGGAGCGCTCAGGTTGTATGCACGGCCGAGGCGGGTGATCGAGTCGAGCAGAACTACGACGTCGTGGCCAAGTTCGACCAGGCGCTTTGCGCGCTCGATGGCGAGCTCTGCGACAGTGGTGTGGTCCTCTGCAGGGCGGTCGAAGGTCGAGGCGATGACCTCACCCTTGACGGTGCGCTGCATGTCGGTGACCTCTTCAGGGCGCTCGTCGACCAGCACGACCATCAGGTGAACCTCTGGGTTGTTCTGGCTGATCGCGTTTGCGATTGCTTGAAGAACGAGGGTCTTACCCGCCTTAGGAGGCGAAACGATTAGACCGCGCTGACCCTTACCGATAGGCGCGACTAGGTCGATGATTCGGGTGCTCAGCTTGGCTGGCTCGGTCTCTAGGCGCAGACGGGTCTGCGGGTAGAGCGGGGTCAGCTTGCCGAACTCAACGCGCGAGAGCGCTTGGTCAACGGTGAGACCGTTGATCGAGTCGATACGAACGATGGCGTTGAACTTGGTGCGACCCTGGCCTTCGCCCTCGCGTGGCTGACGAATGGCGCCAACGATGGCGTCACCCTTGCGCATGCCGTACTTCTTGACCTGGCCGAGCGATACGTATACGTCGTTCGGGCCTGGCAGGTAGCCGGTGGTGCGCACGAATGCGTAGTTGTCTAGAACGTCGAGGATGCCGGCGACCGGAACCAGAACGTCGTCCGGTGAAATCTCGGGCTCGACCTCGTCGTGACCGCCATTGCCGCCACGGTTGCCACCGCGGTTGCGGTCACGGTCGCGGCCACGGCCACGGTCGCGACGGTTGCGGTTGCGGCCACCGCGGTCGTTGTTGAAGTCACGCTCGCCGCGCTCGTTGTCGCGGTCGTTGTCGCGAGTCGAGTTGTCGCGGTTCGACTCGTCGCCGCCCTCGCCATTCTCGTTGCGCTCCGAGCGCTCGCCGTTGCCGCCGCGGTTGCGGTTACGGTTGCGGTTACGGCTGTTGCCGCGCTCGCCACCCTCGCCGTTTTCGCTGCGCTCGCCACGCTCCGACTTCTCGGTGCGCTCGGCCTTTTCTGCGTTGTCGCCAACCTGCTTGGCCTCGGCCTTAGGTGCGCTGTCGCCCTCGGCTGCCTTTGCGGCTGGCTTGCGGGTGCGGGTCTTTGGTGCCTCGGCCGACTCGGCGGCCTTGGTCTCGGTCTTTGGAGCGTCTGCTGCTGCGCCGGTCTCGGCGGTGACGCGGCGTCCGCGACGTGCTGCTGGCTTTTCCTGCTGGATCTCGTCCATATTTGCTGTTCTTTCTTGGAGTTGGCGATGCTGGCCCCCAGGCCTCGCATCTCATTCGTCGGGCTTGGCCCGATCAAAAAGCTGGATTGCTGTCACATTCGGTTTCTGATTGCCGATGTGGTTCTTAGTGAATGCACCGACTCGCTTATGACGATTGGGGTGCCGCACTCAAACTGTGGGGCGCCTAGCTGGCTGCCGCTTCGTGGTGCCCTACTACTGTAGCACCCTTAAAGTCGACCGCCAACAGCAGCGGCGTCCACTGTGGGTAACGTGTCGTTGCCAACTTGGCCGCCTCGAGTCGCTCGGCTGGGCCGTTTGCGAGAACCAGAACCGAAGGTCCGGCACCCGAAACCACAGCGGCGTGACCGTGCTCGCGCAACAGAGTGACCATCGCGTGGGTTTCTTTCATGGCTTCAGCGCGGTAGTCCTGGTGGAGCTTGTCTTCGGTTGCAGCTAGCAGGTGCTCCGGGCTCTGGGTAAGGGATGCGATCAGTAGGGCCGAGCGCGAGACGTTGAATACGGCATCGTTGTGCGGCACGGATTCCGGCTGCAGCGAGCGCGCCAACGCGGTCGACATCTTGAAGTTTGGCACCAGCTCAAGCAACGCGACACCGCGGTGCACGAAGAGCTTCTTGTAGTGCGGGCCTTCTTCGTCTTCCCAAGCGATGGTCAGGCCGCCGAACAGTGCTGGCGCTACGTTGTCTGGGTGGCCCTCGATCTCGGTTGCGATCTTCAGTAGGTCGTCGTCGGTCATCTCGACCACGCCTGCCAGCAGGCCCTTTGCCGCGACGATGCCAGAGACAACTGCTGCGCCGGACGAACCCATGCCGCGACCGTGCGGAATGATGTTGTGCGCCACCAAGCGAAGCCCAGGCAGCGGCTGACCGAAATGGGCAAAGGTGTGTGCGATCGACTTGACCACGAGGTTGCTCTCGTCGGTCGGAACGTCGCCCGCTCCCTCACCGTGGACCTCGACGAAAGCGCCAGCACCGGCGACCGCCTCGACCTCGAGCTCGTCGTAATACGAGAGCGCCATGCCGAGCGTGTCAAAGCCAGGGCCGAGGTTTGCCGACGTGGCCGGAACCTTGACCGTGACTTTTCTGCCGATGAGGTTGGTCATTCTTGGACTACTTGCGAACCAGGCCGAGGCTGTCTGCTACCTCGTCGGCGTTGGTCGAAACCGAGGTTGGGCTGATCTCGTTCCCGTTCTCGTCCTTGAGCGCCCAGAGGGCATCCTTCAGACCGTGGCCCGTGACTGTGACGACGATGGTCTTGCCTGCTAGATCTGCACCCTGCTGCGACTGCTTGTATAGGCCAGCCGCGCCGGTTGCCGACGAAGGCTCGACGAACACGCCGACCTCCTGCGAAAGGAAGCGGTGCATCCACAGAATCTGCTGATCGCTGACAGCGCCGAACATGCCGTTCGAAACGGTGCGTGCGTTCTGGGCCAGATCCCACGAGGCAGGGTTACCGATGCGAATCGCGGTTGCGATGGTCTCGGGGTTCTTGACCGGAGCGCCGGTGGTGAACGGTGCCGAACCCTCGGCCTGGAAGCCCCACATCTGCGGAATGGCCTTGATGCGACCCTCAGCCTGGTCCTCCTGGTAGCCCTTGAAGTAGGCCGAGTAGTTGCCGGCGTTTCCGACCGGAAGAACGTGCAGGTCTGGTGCGAAGCCGAGCGAGTCGACGACCTCAAATGCGCCGGTCTTCTGGCCCTCGATGCGGTCTGGGTTGACCGAGTTGACCAGGTGCACCGGGTAGTTCTCGGCTAGGTCGCGAGCGAGGTCGAGGCAGTCATCGAAGTTTCCACGAACCTGTAGAATCTGGGCCTTGTGAGCAACGGCCTGGCTGAGCTTGCCGAGCGCGATCTTGCCGTCTGGTACGAGTACGACCGACTGGATGCCGGCCGCCGCCGCGTAAGCAGCTGCCGATGCCGAGGTGTTTCCGGTCGAGGCACAGATGACGGCCTTAGCGCCGTGGCCGATGGCCTTCGACACAGCCATAGTCATACCGCGGTCCTTGAACGAACCGGTCGGGTTCATTCCCTCGACCTTGAGCAGTACGCGCTCTGCTCCAACGAGCTGCGCTAGGCGTGGAGCCTCTACCAGCGGGGTGCCGCCCTCACCGAGCGTGATGATCGGATTGCCCTGCTCGATGTCGAGTCGGTCGAAGTATTCACGGATTACTCCGCGCCACTGGTGTGCCATTTAGATTCCCTCTACTCGGATAACTGAAGTGATTGACTCGACGGCATCGCTCGCCTCGAGAGCCTTGACGACTGCCGCTAGCGCACCCTCGGTGGCCTCGTGCGTGCCAACCTCGAGGTTCGCGGTGTTACGACCCGGAACCGGCGCCTGCTCTACGAACTCAATCGAGACATCGCTCGCGGCGAAAATGTTAGCGATGGTAGCCAAAACACCCGGGACGTCGCGCACCTCGAGGGTGATCTGGTAGCGGGTGTATACGCGCTCAATCGGAAGGATCGGCAAGTTGGCGTGCACTGAATCGGCGAGGCCCGGGCCGCCGGCGACGTGGCGCTTGGCTGCGCTAACCAGGTCTCCGAGAACGGCTGATGCGGTCTGTGGACCGCCAGCACCGGCGCCGTAGAACATGAGCTGGCCGGCTGATTCCGCCTCGACATAGACCGCGTTGAACGCTCCACGAACCGAAGCCAGCGGGTGAGTCAGCGGGATAAGCGTCGGGTAGACGCGAACAGAAACGCCCTGCTCTCCATACTTGTCGGCGTCGATGCGCTCGGCGATTGCGAGCAGCTTGATGACGTTGCCATCGCGCTTGGCTGCGCTCATCAGCGCCGGAGTGATCTTGGTGATGCCCTCGCGATGCACCTTCTCGATAGGAACCTCGGTGTGGAACGCGAGGTAGGCGAGAATCGCAGCCTTCTGAGCTGCATCGAAGCCCTCTACGTCGAGCGTCGGGTCGGCCTCGAGGTAGCCGAGTTCGGTTGCCTCGTCCATCGCAGCCTCGAGCGAGACGCCCTCGGTGTCCATGCGGTCGAGGATGTAGTTGGTCGAGCCGTTGACGATACCCATGACGCGGGTCACCTTGTCGCCGGCGAGCGATTCGCGCAGCGGACGGATGATAGGAATCGCGCCGGCAACCGCGGCCTCGAAGTAGAGCTGTGCACCGACCTGCTCGGCGGTGTCAAACAGCTCGATGCCGTGAGTCGCGAGCAGCGCCTTGTTGGCGGTAATAACGTCGCTACCCGAGTTGAGGGCCTGAAGAATGTAGCTGCGGGCCGGCTCTATGCCGCCCATGACCTCGATCACGATGTCGGCACCCAGAATCAGTGCCTCTGCGTCGGTCGTCAAAAGTTCGGTCGGTACGCCGGCTGCGCGCTTCGAGTTAATGTCGCGAACAGCGATGCCAATGAGCTCGAGCTCTGCACCAACGCGCGCCGCCAGCTCGGCCTTGTTTTCGGTTAGCAGTCGGGCCACTTGGGCACCGACGGAACCGGCACCGAGAAGTGCGATTCGTAGTGGGCGGTATTCGGTCACGGTTGGTCTCTTTCGATTAGTTGCCGTTGGCCTTGGCGTTTTGGGTGGCCTCCGACTGAAAACGCACATCGCGCGCAAACAGGTCGGCCTCCGTTTCACCTCGTACAAGCAATCGTGGCGTGCCAGCTAGCACTGCCACAACTGGCGGACGGGTGAGGAAGTTGTAATTACTCGACAGCGAAGAGCAGTACGCTCCGGTCGCGGCGACGGCCAGCAGGTCGTTTGGTGTCACATCGGCAGGCAGGTATTCGTGGAGCACCACGATATCGCCGCTCTCGCAGTGCTTGCCGACGACGCGTGCCAGGGCAGCCGGGGCAGCACTTACGCGACTCGCCAGAACGGCGTGGTACTCGGCTGCGTAGAGCGCGGTGCGGGCGTTGTCGCTCATGCCACCATCGACAGACACGTACTTGCGGACGGCAGGCTCGACGCCATCGGTGACGGTCACATCCTTGATGGTGCCAACGTTGTAGAGCGTGATGCCGGCGTTGCCGGCGATGTAGCGACCGGGCTCGAATGCCAAGGCTGGTAGGCCAATTTGGAGGGCCTTGCACTCGTCGGCTATCGCTCGCACGATCGCGTCGATGAAGACCTCGAGCTCTGGTGCCTGGTCTGCCGGCTTGTAGTTGACGCCGAAGCCGCCGCCCAGGTTGAGCTCGGCGATTTCGCCACCCTCGAGCAACTGCGCGTGCAGGCGAACGAGTCGACGCGAGGATTCGATGAACCCATCCGGCGAGAAGATCTGAGAACCTACGTGCTGGTGCAGGCCGATGAACTTGAGGTGGCGTTCGGCTCGAATCTTGGCTACTAACGCGGGCGCGTCCTTGATTGGGATGCCAAACTTCTGGTCTTCGCGAGCGGTGGCCAAGAAGTCGTGGGTGTTGGCGTGCACGCCGGTGTTGATACGCAGGCGAACTGCCTGGATGCGGTCGACCGCAGCGGCGGCTGAGGCGATGCGCTCGATCTCGATCTCGCTATCGACGACGATTGCTCCAACGCCTGCCGTTACCGCGCGACCAATCTCGCGCAGCGACTTGTTGTTGCCGTGTAGGCCAATGCGTGCAGCCGGAACACCACCGGCGAGCGCGCCGGCGAGTTCACCACCGCTAGCAACGTCGATGCCGAGGCCGTCCTCGGCAATCCAGTGGGCGATCTCGGTGTTCAGGTTTGCCTTGCTGGCGTAGTAGACCTTGGCGGTGGTTCCGTGTTCGGCAGAGATGCGCTCGACCACCGATTTTGCGTGTCGGGCACGTTCGCGGAAGGTGGCCTCGTCGATTACATACAAAGGGGTACCGAACTGGCTAGCTAGCTCGTTGACGGGGACTCCACCGATCTCGAGTTCGCCAGATTCACGGCGGGTGGTGCCATCCGGCCAGATGCGGGCATCGAGCGCGTTGACGTCGGTTGGCTGCTCGAGCCAAACCGGTGCAAGTGGATTCGCGTTCACGGTTACATCCGCTCCGGAGCCGTCACGCCAAGCAAAGTGAGGCCGTTGCGCAGAACTACACCCGTGGCATCGTTGAGCCACAGTCGGGTGCGGTGTTGGGTGGTTACCGACTCGCCGCTGAGCGGAGTGACGCGGCAGTTGTCGTACCAGCGGTGGTAGGCGCCAGCGACTTCTTCGACGTGGCGGGCGACTCGGTGCGGTTCGCGGAATTCCGCTGCCTGAGCCAGAACGCGTGGGAACTCGGTGAGCTTGGCAATCAGCTCGCCCTCGGCCGCGTGGTCGAGCAGCTCAGGCGCAAACTCGCTGCGGTCCACACCTAGCGATGCGGCGTTCTTGGCTACCTGCTGGGTGCGAGCGTGGGCGTACTGAACGTAAAAAACAGGGTTGTCGTTGGTCTTCTTAGAAAGCTGGTCGAGATCGATGTCGAGGCTCTGGTTGATCGACGAGCGAGTGAGTGCGTAGCGAGCGGCATCGACGCCAACGGCCTCAACGAGGTCCTCCATCGTGACCACGGTGCCCGCGCGCTTGGACATGCGCATCGGGGTGCCGTCCTTGACGAGGTTAACCATCTGGCCGATGAGGATCTCTAGGTTGGTGCCCGGCTCGTCGCCAAACGCGGCGCACATCGCCATCATGCGCGGCACATAGCCGTGGTGGTCGGCGCCGAGCATGTAGATGCAACGATCGAATCCCCGCGAACGCTTGTCGAGGTAGTAGGCCAGGTCGCCGGCGATGTATGCGGCTTCGCCATCGCTCTTGATAACGACACGGTCGCGGTCGTCGCCGAAAGTGGTGGTACGAAGCCAGAGGGCTCCCTCGGCCTCGAACATGTGGCCGAGTTCGCGCAGGCGGTCGATCGCTTTCTGCACGGCGCCCGACTCGTAAAGCGAGTTTTCGTGGAAGAACACGTCGAAGTCGACACCGAAGTCGTGCAGCGAGATGCGGATCTCTTCGAACATGAGCTCGACGCCGGCCGCGCGGAATGCCTCCTGGGCATCCTCGTCGTTCATGGCCAAGATGTCCTCTGCCGTTCCAGCGAGAACGCTCTGAGCGATGTCGTTGATGTATGCGCCGCCGTAGCCGTCTTCCGGAGCTGGCAGGCCACGAGCCGCCGCGAGCAACGAACGCGCGAAGCGGTCGATCTGTGCACCGTGGTCGTTGAAGTAGTACTCGCGAGTCACCGTCGCGCCCTGCGCCTCGAAAACGCGTGCGAGGCTGTCGCCCACCGCTGCCCAGCGCGTGCCACCGATGTGGATCGGGCCGGTCGGGTTGGCAGAGACGAACTCGAGGTTCATGTTGACGCCGGCGAGGTCGGTGCCGCGGCCAAACGCTTCGCCCGCCTCGACGATGTTCTTGGCAATCGAACCAGCTGCGGCGGCATCGAGGGTGATGTTGATGAAGCCTGGGCCTGCGATGTCGACCTGGGCCACGCCGGCAGCGTTGGTGAGTTCTGCGGCCACCAGCTCGGCGAATGCGCGCGGGTTCATGCCGAACTTGCCAGCAAGCTGCATTGCTGCGTTGGTAGCCCAGTCGCCGTGATCGCGGTTCTTTGGGCGTTCGATGGTCACCTCGGCAGGCAAATCGGCAGCCGAAAGTCGTCCCTGAGCCTGGAGTGCTTCGAGGATTCGAACGATAGCCGCAGACAAATCTGCTGGAGTCAATTGGGGGTCCTAACCAAACGGCACGACGCAGTGCCAACGCTGAATAGCTTTGGACAAGTTTAGCGTTTAGCGGCGAACCAGACCGAGGATTGGGTCGGCCGTGACCGGAATCGGATCGCAGAGCTCGCCAACGAATTCGCCCTCAGGTGCGTCCCAGAATCCAATTAGATTCCAACCCGACTCGTCGCGAACCAGCCGCGAGGCATAGAGGCCCGGAGCATCGAAGAGAACCGAGCGGTTGAAATCGACGTCGGACAGATCTGGCGCAACCGCGAGACTGTAGACGCCTCCGCGCTCCCCCGCATCCAGTCGTGACTGGTGCAACCAGATCGGACCACAGCAGAACAGCAGGACGGGAACCCCGTCGACCACCTCGAACTGGAACACTTCGGTCTCGCCGAAACCCTGCAGCGGCTCGCTCAGCGGTGGCTGCACGGTCCAGTTCAGCAGGTCGGGGCTGGTGGCATGCGCCATGACTGCGTCCTGGTGACCCGTGGTGCTAGTTGCAGCCGAGGCCGTTGCGAGCATGTGCCAGTCGCCGGTTTCATTGCCCTGTGCGTCCTTGAACCGGAACACCCAAGGGTCGCGGAACGGCTCTAGCTTGAAACCGCCTTCGAGGGTCTGGTACCAGCGCGAATCGGCCGCAACCAACGGGGTGCCTTCGCCGGTCGGCGGCACGTGCTTGGTCCACGTGATCAGGTCATCGCTGAGCGCGAGGCCAACGCTCTGGCGCTGTCCCGCGTCTTCACGCGAGGTGCCCGTATAGAACATCCACCACTTGCCGTCGTGGCGAACGACCGAGCCGGTCCACGTGGTCCACGAGTCGAAGGCGGGCGATTCGCTGGGCGTGAGTGCGTCGCGCAGCACCGTCCAGTTCTTCAGGTCGATCGAAATCGAATGGCCGACGCTCGTGTTGCGGTGGCGGCGATTCGGATCACCAAGGGCACGGCTGGCCTGCAGGTAAAAGGCGTGATGCACGCCGGCGTCGAACGCGAACCACGAATCCCAAACCCACTGACCGGGGAGCTTTAGTGCCATTCGGAAATTCCTATCGCCATTAGCCGAAGACCGCACTCGAACGGCGGTTTCGACAAATGTTAACCCGATTTTGGCGCTTGGGCTCGCGGATAGACTTGAACCACCCTGGCCCCTATAGCTCAGGGGATAGAGCGCCGCTCTCCGGAGGCGGATGCGCAGGTTCGAATCCTGCTAGGGGCGCGTGTTTGGAATAAGTTGGCTGCAGCCTGAGGAACTCATCAATTCGATGGGCGGATTCGCCATTCTCGGAGTGTGCCTGATCGTCTTTGTCGAGACCGGTCTGCTAATCGGCTTCTTCCTGCCGGGCGATTCGCTTTTATTCGTAACCGGCTTGATGACCGCGGGTGGATTTATCGACTGGCCAATTTTCGCTGTCTGCGCGGCGATATCGCTCGCGGCGTGGCTCGGCGATCAGACCGGCTACTGGATCGGACGCAAGGTTGGACCGGCCGTCTTCAACCGCCCGAACAGTCGCCTGTTCAAACACGAAAACGTCGATCGAGCTCACGCATTCTTTGAGCGCTACGGTGCCCGCGCGATTATCCTCGCCCACTTCGTACCCGTGATGCGCACCTTCGTGCCGGTGGCCGCGGGAGTCGGAGAAATGGACTATCGCCGCTTCTTGAAGTACAACTTCTGGGGTGTGCTCGGTTGGGGCACCGGCGTCACCCTGATGGGCTACTACCTTGGAAAGATCGAGTTCGTTGCCGAGCACGTCGAGTACTTCACGATCGGCTTCGTGATCCTGTCGACCATCCCTATCGCCATCGAGGCACTGCGCGCACGACGCGACCACAAGGCGTCAGCCGGTCGCTAAGCCTGATTCAGGTAGCTGGCGAGCTGCTCTAGGGCCATCGATCGGTGGCTGAGCGCGTTCTTGACCTCTGGTTCCATCTCGGCCGCGGTGACTTCGAAGCCTTCCGGCACGAAGATTGGGTCGTAGCCGTGCCCGTGTTCGCCTCGCTCGTCGCGAGCAATGCTGCCCGGCCAAATGCCGGTGAAGCTGCACTCGTCGCCGTCGGCGTCAACCATCGTGATCGTGCAGACAAATGCCGCAGCGCGGTGTGATTCGGGGATGTCCTTCAGCTGCGCCAACAGCAGTCGGCGATTGGCGACGTTGTCTTTGCCGCCCGCCCAGATTGCGGTGAAGATGCCCGGCGATCCGCCAAGAATCTCGACGGCTAGTCCGGAGTCGTCGGCGATCGCAGCGAGCCCGGTGTGTGCGTGGGCCGCGCGGGCCTTGATTAGCGCGTTCTCGAGATAGCTGGTGCCGTTTTCGATTGGCTCTGGTCCGTCGTAGCCGACCAGTTCGATGCCCGGTACCGACTGTTCGAGGATTGCCCTGAGCTCGGCAACCTTGCCCTGGTTGTGGGTGGCTAGGACCAGCTTCACGCGAGTGCGTTTCGCTGGATCTCGGTCAGCTGGTTGGTGCCCGAAAGCGCTAGGTCGAGCAGTGCATCCAGTTCAGCACGGTCGAACGGCACACCCTCGGCGGTGCCCTGAACTTCGACGAACTTTCCGGCACCGGTCGCGACGACATTCATGTCGGTCTCTGCACGGACATCCTCGACGTAGGCAAGGTCGAGCATTGGCAGCCCATCGATGATGCCCACCGAAACTGCGGCGACGCTGTCGGTCAGCACGTTTGCCTTTGCTGGAATGAGCTTGTTGGCCTTGCCCCATTCGATCGCATCGACGAGAGCCAGGTAGGCGCCGGTGATTGCTGCGGTGCGGGTTCCGCCGTCGGCCTGGAGCACGTCGCAGTCGATGACGATGGTGTTCTCACCGAGGGCCTTCACATCGACGACGGCACGCAGGCTGCGGCCGATGAGGCGACTGATCTCGTGCGTGCGCCCGCCGAGCTTGCCCTTCACTGATTCGCGGTCGTTGCGGGTGTTGGTTGCGCGCGGCAACATCGAGTATTCGGCCGTGACCCAACCCTCGCCCTTGCCGACCTTCCAGCGAGGAACGCCAGCGGTGAACGACGCGGTACAGAGAACCTTGGTGCCGCCAAAGCTGATGAGCGCGCTGCCCTCGGCGTGGGCCGACCAGCCGCGTTCGACGGTTACTTGACGGAGGTCACCTGGGGTGCGGCCATCGGCGCGAGTGGTCATCACTTGACGATCCTTTCGACCTCGACGACCTCGGGACCGAGGAAGCGTCGAGCTAGTACTTCGAAGGCCTTGGCGTCGCCGGTGGCCTGAAAACGGAGGGTGGGTGGCAAAGTCGAGGTGCGCTCGAGCTGGTGCGCGACGAGCGTGCGGTAGACGTCTTTCGCGGTTTCCTCGGCACTCGAAACCAGCGTCACCGAGTCCCCCATCACGTAGGAAATTGCGCCGGTCAGGAGCGGATAGTGGGTGCAACCAAGAACGAGGGTGTCGACGCCGGCGCTCTTGATGGGTGCCAGATACTGCTCTGCCGCGTGCAGCAGGGCGGGACCCGAGGTTTCGCCACGTTCGACGAACTCGACGAACGATGGGCAGGCCACGCTGGTCAGCTGGATGTCGACAGCCGCGGCGAAGGCGTCGTCGTACGCCTTTGAGGTGACGGTCGCATTGGTACCGATGACACCGATGTGCTTGTTGCGGCTGGCGGCAACTGCGCGACGCACGGCCGGCTGGATGACCTCTACGACCGGGATGCCGCGTTGGTCGGTGTAGCGCTCACGGGCGTCTCTAAGCACCGCTGCCGATGCTGAGTTGCAAGCGATAACCAGAAGCTTGACGCCTTCGTCGACCAGGCGATCCATGACATCTAGCGCGAGCGAACGAACCTCGGAAAGTGATTTGGGGCCATACGGCGAATTGGCAGTGTCGCCAACATAGATGATCGACTCGTTGGGCAATTGGTCGATGATCGCTCGAGCTACGGTGAGGCCACCGACACCCGAGTCGAAGATTCCAATTGGCGCGTCGTTCACGCTGGCAAGTCTATTCGCCAGCACCGCCGCTCGACCCCGAACCGCCGTTGCCCGCGTCATCGCCATCCGGTTCGGGCCTTAGGCCTTCGTAGATTTCCTTGCAGGTTGGACAGACGGGAAACTTCTGCGGATCGCGGCTGGGTACCCAGATCTTTCCGCAGAGCGCGGTGACAGGGCTGCCCATCACTGCGGACTCGACGATCTTCTCTTTGCGAACAAAGTGCGAGAAGCGCTCGTGGTCACCCGGCTCTAGGAACTTGACCTCTTCTTCGATGAGGGTCGTTCCGCCGACGTCGACGCCACCTTGGCCGTCGCGGCCGAAGTCTTCGCTCATGATTGCCTGGCTTTCGTTGGAACTAGTTGAGTGAACTGGCGTCGCCAAGCTTGACCTGGATGGTCTTGCTGGTGCCGTTGCGAGTGTACTCGACGGTCGCGGTAGCGCCAGCTGGCAGCTGACGAACCGCAGCAGTCAACTCGCTCGAACCGATGATCTCAGTGCCGTTGAACTTGGTGATGACATCGCCCGCCTGGATGCCGGCCTTTTGTGCGGCACCGCCAGGGGTGACCTTCTCGACCTTGGCGCCGACCGAGAACGAAGCGGCATCCGTGGAGTTGGTGGCGTCGCTGACCATCGCACCAAGCAGCGCGTGGGTTGCGCTGCCGGTCTTGATGATCTCGTTAGCGATGCGCTTGGCGATGTTCGACGGAATCGCGAATCCAACACCGATGCTGCCGGCTTGGGTGCTGCCAGCGCTGGCAATGGCGACGTTTACGCCGACAAGTTCACCGCGTTCATTGACGAGTGCGCCACCCGAGTTACCCGGATTAATGGCCGCATCGGTCTGGATCACCGAAAGGTTAATCGATTCGCCGGTGCCGCTGTAGAACTGCAGGCCACCGAATCCATCGTTGTTCTGGCCGTCGGTTGGGGCGGCCGCGCTAGCTACCTGGATGGTGCGGTTCAGGGCAGATACGATGCCCTTGGTCACGGTCTGCGCCAGGCCGAGAGGCGCACCGATGGCGACAACGTTGTCGCCCACATTGATCTTTGTCGAGTCGGCGAACTTGATTGGGGTGAACTCGGTCGGGGCGTCGATCTTGATTACCGCGAGGTCGTTAGTCGGGTCGGTGCCAACCACCTTGGCCTTGTAAACCTTGCCGTCGAAGGTCTTGACCTCGATGCTGACCGATGCCGAGGCGCCATCAAGCGTGACGACGTGTGTGTTGGTCAAGATGTAGCCATCGGAGGTCAGGAATTCGCCCGATCCATTGCCGCCGCCAGAGCCAGAACTCACGTTGACGGTCACGACCGAAGGCGATGCCGTTGCTGCTGCACCGGTAACCCAGTTCACGCTCTCTGCGTTGTTGACCACGACGGGAGCTGGCTGCGAAATGAGAGAGTATGCCGCTACGCCGGCGCCTGCGCCGACCGCACCGGCAGTGACCGCCGATGCCGCGATGATTGCACCCACGCTGAGCGCGGCGCGCTTCTTGCCCGGTGCGGCCTTGCTCGTCGGCGTAACCGTCACGGGCTCATCAAACAAGAACTGGCTGTTGCGGCGAGGCTTAGGAGCCTCGAAGAAAGCAGCCGGTTGAGTGTTGTCTTGCTCTGACACTTTCTACCTTTCGACTCGGTGCAAATAGATTCGCAACCAAGCCTGAACAGTTTATGTAGCGCCGCTGAAAGTTCGCTGAGAGCATTACGGGCAACCAAGCGACGAAGGCTGCGTCTGGCAGTCGTTTACCACCAGTCGGACTCGCGGCTTGTTCGGCTTCGCCGCTGGGCTTGGCCCGGGCGGCTGGTCGGCGATTACCAGGGTCACCGAATCATCGCTGGGTAGGTAGCCGGCTTGACTGGTCCAACCTGATTGACCGGCGAAACGAAACGCGGCCGTAAACCGCACTGTGGCCGATACCGACTGGCTGCCCGAGTAGGCGAAGGTTCGCGTCTGCGTTGCCGCGGCAATATCGAGCCACCCCGTCGGGCCATCGCCAAAGTTCCACCGCACCAGTGTCGGGGTGAATCGAACCGTCACGGACTGACCGAGGATCACAGCCTGTTTTAGATGCGTGGTGGTTTTGGCGATCAGATCAACCCGGTCACCCGAGTGTAATAGAGAGCTGGCCGCCCAAAGTTGAATCGGATCGGGCCGAAAGCTTGATTGGTCGCTCGAGCTAGCCGCTGGCACGGTCGGGGTTGCCTGCTTGATCGTCGTGACACCCGTGGGCGAAGCCGGTTTGCTGGGCGGCGGCAACTGCGCGTTCGATACGCAAACGGGTGTATCTACATAGCGCGTGGCATAGGTGGGTGGCCCAAGAAACACAGCCTTGGTGACGATGCGGCAGGTTGTCGTTGGTTTTGGGGGCGTTGCAACGACGCGTGGTTTAGCTTGGCCCACGGTCGTCGACGAGGCGCCGCCAGAGGATCCCGCCTTAGCCCCGCTCGCCGTTGATGCGCACACGATCAACGCATCGGGACCCAGAGCTGAACCGTACGCGTATGCGCCGGGGTTTGAGCTTGCCGAACAGGCGTGGGCGGGTTCGGCGTTCACCAGAAATGCGCCGGCAACAAAAAAGACGACGAGGGGTCCGATCACCAAGCGGCGCGAAGAACTTCGAAGTTTCATGCCAGGACGATACATAAAGCTCTGGCGGCTCGTTGGAGTTCTCCACAGGGACCGATATTTCAGGCTGCGTCACGGACCGAAACGGTTAAAGCGAAAACCCAGTCGGAGCTGACTGGGTTTTCTTTCGTGGTTGCGGGGGCAGGATTTGAACCTACGACCTCCGGGTTATGAGCCCGGCGAGCTACCGAACTGCTCCACCCCGCGGCGAAGTCACCACTTTATCACGAAACGGTAATGCGCGCTACTTGCTGGCCGCGATCGCCTCGGCAACGGCTTTGGCGAGGGCCGCATCGGCCTTGCCATAAGCCGCCCAGTCGCCTGCCGCGAGGGCGGCATCCTTGTCTTTCAAGGCTGTCGCTGCAGCGGCAAGAGCCTGCGCCAGAGCACTCGACTGGTTACCCTGCCCATCGCCACCCGCCGATGGATCTGGGGTTTCGGTGTCGATGCCGTCACCGGCAGTGGCTCCCGAGGACCCACCAAACAGTGTGTTGAGCGCGGTATCGAGGCTGTCCTCGAAGGCGATCTTGTCTCCGAATGCGACGAGCACCTTCTTGAGCAACGGGAAGCTGGTCGAACCCTTTGACTGGATGTAGACGGGCTGCACGTAGAGCAGACCGCCACCGATTGGCAGCGTCAACAGGTTTCCGTTGAGCACGTTGGTCGAACCCTGCCGCAGGATGTTGAGAAGGCGCGAGACCTCGCTGTCGGCATTGAAGTTATTCTGCACCTGGCCCGGCCCAGGCACGATAGTGCTCTTGGGCAACTTGAGCAGACGCAACTTGCCGTAGCCGGCTGCGACCTGACCCGCCGTCGAGCCAGCATCGGCATCGGCCATAAGGTATCCGGTCAGCACGTTGCGACTGCTTTCGTCGGTCGACTTGGGGATGAATGTCGAGTACAGCGAGAACGAAGGCTTGGTAGCTCCGGGTGCCTGCATCGTCAGATAGTACGGCGGCTGCAAGTCGCCAGAGGCGTTGGCCGGTGCCTCGACCGGATCCTTCGGAGTCATCCAGGCGTCGTCCTCGGAATAGAACGAACCGGCATCGGTCACGTGATAGCGACCGAGGATCGAACGCTGCAACTTGAATAGATCAGCCGGATAGCGAACGTGAGCCAAGAGATCGGCCGACATTGCCGTGACCGGCTTGAACGAAGTGGGGAAAACCTTCTGCCAGGTCTTGAGGATCGGATCCTTGGTGTCCCACGCGTACAGAGTGACCGAACCGTCGTAGGCATCGACTGTCGCCTTGACCGAGTTGCGGATGTAGTTAACCGACTGCGGCGTAATGCCACCGGTGGTCGAGGTATCGGCTGTTGCAGCCGAGAAATTCTCGGCTCGCGAGTAAGGGTAGTCAGACGAGGTTGTGTATCCGTCGATGATCCACAGCAGCTTGCCGTCGACAACGGCAGGGTATGGGTCACTGTCGAGGGTCAGGTATGGGGCTACTGCCTTCACGCGATCGAGCGGGTTGCGGTTGTAGAGAATCTGCGACGAGTTGCTGATTGCGTCGGACAGCAGAATCTGTTCGCTCTGGAACTTGATGGCGTACGACAGGCGCGCGTAGAAGTTATCCAGCAGCGGGCCGCCATTGCCCTGGTAGGTGTACATCTGCTGCGCGGTGTTGTTAGTCGAATCCGAATCACTCGCCGGATAGTCGAGCTCGCGCTTAGCCGCGCCCTTCGGAGCACCCACGATCGAGTAGAGCGGCGATTGCTCACCGAAGTAGACACGCGGTTCATACTGTCCAAGCGAGCCAGCCGAAGGGATTCCCTTTTGCAGGAAGACAGGTTGACCGTCGGCCGAGCGCTGGTTTCCGTACGCTGCAACGATGCCGTAGCCGTGCGTGTAAACGAGCACGTTGTTGTACCAAGACTGAGCGTCGCCGAGGCCTTGTTGGTTTAGCTCTCGAACCGCGATGACGGTGTCCTGCGTCTTGCCGTCAACCACATAGCGATCCACATCTAGGTGTGGTTCGAAGTCGTAGTACTGCTTGTACTGCTCGAGCTGCTTGAACGAAGCGGAGACCAGTGCTGGGTCGATGATTCGAATGTTGGCGGTGGTCTGCGCGAACTCTTTGAGGGCACCTGGCTCGGCCGTGGTGGCGGCGTCGTAATTGACGATCTCGATGCCGTCGAGGCCATAGGCCGCGAGGGTGGCTTCGATGTTGCGATCAATGTACGGGCTTTCCAAGGTGCGCTCGTTTGGTGCCACCTGAAAGGTCTGCACGATCCATGGGTAGACGCCACTGACAACGATCGAGGTAACAACCATCAGCGCGGTCGCTGTCAGCGAGATGCGCCAGCGGCCGATGAAGGCGGTGACGACGAAGCTGATAGCAACGGCAACAGAGATGTATGCCATGACCTGGAAGCCGGGAATGCGCGCCATCACGTCGGCATAGGTGGCACCCGTGAACAGACCGGTCGCGGAGGTCATGGTCGCGTACTGATCGAGCCAGAGGCTGATGCCCTGAACCGCAAGGTAAAGCCCTGCCGAGATCGCAACCTGGATGCGCGCGGCCGGGGTCACGCGAGCAGCGCGCCCGGCAAAGCGAATGTTGCCGTAGATCAGGTGAACGAAGGCACCGAGGACTGTCGCGAGCAGTAGCGCACCCGAAACGAATCCGCTGAGTTGGGTCAGGAACGGAAGGTCGAAGAGGTAAAAACCGGTGTCGAGGCCAAACTGCGGATCGGTCACGCCGGTGTAGCTGCGGTTGAGCCAAGCCAAAGTGAGCTGCCAGTTTGGAGCAGCGATTGAACCCGCAAAGAGCGCAAGCACAGCGGGAACAACTATGAGCGCCAGTTTTCGCAGACCGTCAACCATCTCGCGATACTGCGCGAACATCTGGTTTTCGCCGCCGCGGGCGTAAATCGGCCTAGAGCGATAGGCGAGGAACAGGCTGCCCCAGGACGTGGCACCGTATAGAGCCGCGCCAGCCACAAACAGGCCCGCCTGAGTGAACAATTGCGTGGTGAAGATCGATTCGTAGCCCAACTGTTGGAACCAGAGCAGGTCGGTGTAGAACCCGGTCGTGGCCACGAGAGCCACTCCCAAGGCAACCAAAATCAACAGCGAAACCCGCACTGGGCTGATTCGCTTCGACTTCTTTGCTTCTGTCATCGTTGACCCTTTCCTAAAGAACTACTCGGTGCATTGGGGCAGTTTGGAGGCTGCCGTGCCGCTCGCGATAGCCGCCAATCGCGCCTTGGCCTCAGCCAAGGTTCCAACTTTCAGAACCGTGAGGCCATCAGGAACATGCCCGACAACCTCTGAACAGTTTTCGTTTGGTGCGAACATGACCGTTGAGCCCGCTCGAACCGCGGCGTACATCTTTTGGCGAATCCCACCAATAGGTCCAACGTTTCCATCGGTATCGATTGTTCCCGTGCCAGCGACATTCAGCCCACCGGTCATCGAGCCCGGCGTCAGTTTCTCGGTGGCAGCCAGAGCAAACATCAGACCGCCCGAAGGGCCGCCGATGCCTGGCACATTGAACTCGACCGTGAATGGGAAGGTGTACTGGATGCCCGTGAGCACACCGATTCGGTATGTGTCGCCATCGAGGAACGGAGTCACCGAGAACTTGTGCTCCTGCTTGTCGCTGCCACGCAGCACGGTGAACTCAACCGGGGCACCCTTGCCCTTGGTGAGCAGGTCGCGGATCTCCTCGACCCGACTGATTGGCTTGCCATCGTAGGCGACAACGACATCGCCGGCCTTCAGAATGCCGTTTGCCGGGGAGGTCTTGAAGATCTGGGTCAGCAAAACCTTTCGGCCAACCTTGTAGCCCAAGCCCTCCAGGGCAGCAGCGGCGGCATCCTGCTGGGACTCGTCCATCAAGATGGCATTTTCGGCATCCGACTCGTCGCCGGTTTGGTTGTCGGGGAAGACCTCTTCGAGCGGAGTAATAATCTGCGCCGGGTCGAGCCAAGCCTGGAGCAAATCGAACCAGGTTGGGGTCTGTTCTGGGGATCCCACCACCTCGACGGTGAGCATGTTGAGCTCGCCATCGGCCTCGTACGTGGTCGAGTCGATTTGAACGATTGGGGCACCTGCAAGATCGCCGAGCGTGTCCGTTGCGCTGCCGGGGCGCTCGATCACATACGGCGCAGGCATGAAGAAAGCGGCGAACGCGAGGATCAAGCCGAAGGCCAGAAATAGGCGGCCGATGCGGTGTCGGCGACTCGATGTGCCGAGCGCTTGTGGTTCTTGAAACAGGGTCACTTGATCCTCAAAGTTTGCTTGAAACTAGCCTATGGTGACCACCGACAGCTATTTGGCAAAGTAGCGTTGAGGCATGAGCAATTCCGAAGGTTTCGAGGGGCGCGATCCCGAGGAATTCAAGCGCTTTCTCGAGCAGTTCATGGCCAACCGCGACGGTCTCGACCCTGAGCAATTAGCCGAGTTTGCTGGTCTGGCACGCGATCCTGAGCAGCTCGCCGCGATGATTAAGCACCTTCAGGACGCACTCGGGTCGGCGCCGGGCTCAACGGAGGGTGGCGTCAATTGGACGCTTGCCATTGCACAGGCCAAGGAATTCGCGCGCAAGGAATCGAGAGGCATCAGCGATGCCCAACGCGCCGGACTCCAAGATGCCGAGAAACTTGCAAATCTATGGGTCGATTCGGCCTGCGACTTTGACCCCTTGACATCTGACGTCAAGATCATCGGTCGTGAGCTCTGGATCGACGAGGCTCTGCCGCTCTACCAGTCGCTTGCTGCCCCGATCGCGAACCGCATGAGTGATGCCTTGAGCCGCAACCTGATCGAGAATGCGCCCGACGAACTCGAGTCGATTCTCGGTTCGGCTAGCGGACTAATTCGTTCGGCGGGCGGCGCGATGTTCGCCATGCAGCTCGGTCAAGCTCTTGGAAGACTGTCGACCGAGGTTCTTAGCGCTGGCGACATTGGGCTCCCGTTGTTTCAAGAATCTCGAGCCGCAGTCGTGGGGCAAAACATCGTGGCGGCCATCGTCGAGCTTGGCGTTGATGCCCATGAGGCATCCATCTATCTACTGAGTCGCGAGATCGTTCATGCCCGTTTGTTCAAGCAGGCAAAGTGGTTGCGCGACGCCATCGTGACGCAGATCGTGGGCTACGCGAGTGGGCTCGAGATCGACAATTCGCGCCTGCAGGACCTAGCCGGTGAGCTAAACACCCAAGACCTGGATGCGCTTCGCCAGGCGCTCGAGAATGGTTCGTTTGTGGCCGCGCCAACCGAGGAGCAGCAACGCGCACTGGATCGCATCGAGACTCTACTGGCGCTGGTCGAAGGCTGGGTTCAGGTGGTCACCGATCAGGCTTGTAAGTTGCTTCCAAGCGTTGCGGCCCTGAGCGAATTTGTACGTCGTCGTCGCGCGACTGGCGGGCCGGCAGAAAAGACTTTCGGGCAACTGTTGGGGCTCGAGTTGCGACCAAAGAGACTGCGCGAGGCCGCGACATTCTGGTCGCTTGTCACAGAAGCCATCGGCGTGGAAGCGCGCGACGCATACTGGCAGCATCCCGACCTGCTACCCGACTCTGCCGCTATCGATAACCCCGGCTTGTTCATCGCAACGCTGGGTCGTGGCGAACAGCAGGACGATCTAGACCGCGAACTTCGCGACCTCCTGGGCGAATAACACCCTGCTGCAATCCTCGATTCCATCGAGTCTGTGGATAAGTCGCCACGGCTAAGCCGATAACTGACACCCTCGTCACGTGTTGAAGTTGAATCCAGGGCAGCCAACTATGTGGCTTGCGCCAAACAGGTTGCAAATCGGCGACGACACGAATGCGGTGATCGTTGATGGGCTATCCCCCGCCCATCAACGCTTCATCCGCGCACTGCAGGCCGGCATCGCTGACAACCAGGTTGCCGCTGTTGCGAGACACACGCGCTTGTCGGCGGAAGATTCGACGCAGTTGCTGGCAAGGGTTGCGCCTCACCTGCTGCAAAACGACAGACTCGAGAGCCCTAAACGCCCGAGCACTATGCAGTTACTTCGCGACGCCGACCCTGACTTCGCCGAACTTATCGCGTTCGCGCTATCCACCAATCGCGATGGGTCGGCGGCACTCGCCGAACGTGCAAATCGCGTCATTCATGTCGAGCGGCTAGATCGAACCGGTGTCACACTGTTGCGAGCGCTGGCGAGCGCTGGGTTCGCTCAGTTTTGGACCGAAGACGAAGGCGCCGTAACCGATGCCGATGTTTCCAGCTTGGGCTACGACCGAAGCGCACTCGGCAAGCCGCGGTTCGCTGCAGCCTGCCAGCTGGCAGAGGGTTTCCGCGATCGAATTGCGATGCTCGAGACCGCAAACATTCGAAAACGAATGTTCGACCGCATCGACCTGGCTTTGCTTGTCAGCGGAGAGGCGAGCCCGCTATCGCACTTGCGGAATTTGGATAACCACGGAGTCCCGAGAATCGGAATTATCTTTCGCAGCACTGGGGTGCTGATAACGCCGGTTGTTGTGCCGCACAAGGGGCTGTGCGTCAGTTGCCTAGAGGCCGTTCTGCTAAGCGACGATCCGCATCGACCCGTGAAGATCATGCAGATGCAACGTTCGAGCACCGCTTACAACGACGCGAGCTCGGTTTTATTTGCTGGAGCAATGGCGGTAGCAAGCGCGGCCGAGTTCCTGGATGCACAGCAAGGATTCGAGCACTCGCGCTTCGAGCGCACGGGTTGGCTGTTCGAGCGGGCAAGCGGGATAGTGATGAGGGTGGACTGGCCCGAGCAAGCATCCTGCGGCTGCTTTAGCGGGAGCCACGACATTCAGAGTGAGGAAAGGAATCGCGACGGCGACGCCGGACGACCGAACGCGTCGAGCGCGGCGTAGGTCAACGACAAGTTCTTGCGGGCTCGCGTGATTGCTACGTAGAAGAGACGGCGTTCCTCGTCTACCTCGGTTTCAGACTTTGCGTAGGCGATCGGCAAGTACCCCTCGGTCAAGCCGAAGACGTACACCGAGTTCCATTCGAGTCCCTTGGCCGCGTGAATGGTGCTCAGCGTCACGGCCTCGCGCGTCGGTTCGTGTTGCGAGCGCTGACGCTCGTCTAGTTCGGCGACGAAATCCACTACGGTTGCTGATTCGTCGACCTCGGAGAGTATTCCGATTAGCGCGTTGAGCGACTCCCAACGTTCGCGAATCGGCCCCTGTTCTTCGGGGGCCTTCGTTTGCCAACCGAGCGAACGAGCGATGTCGCTAACCACCTGGAAGAGCGGCTTTTCGCTGGGGGCAACAGCCTCGCTCTTAAGCAGTTGGACGGCTTGCAGGATTTCCGGACGTGAGAAGAATCGCTCGCCGCCTCGCAGTTGATAGTCGACTCCGGCACGAGCCAGCGCGTTCTCGATTCCCTCGCTCTGGCCGTTGACGCGATAGAGCACAGCAATCTCGCTGGCGGCTACTCCCTGGTCGAGTCGTTGCCGAATCGAGTGGGCCAGCCAGGCCAGTTCATCGCTCTGGCGTTCAAACTTTCTTGGATGAATCACCTCCACCGGGAAGGGCGTCTCGCCGCGTTCGACTGCTTCTGCGACACCGGCAGCCGCGAGTTCTGCCATTCGATTCTGCGCGCGAATCACACGGTTCGCCGTCTCTACGATCTCGGGCGTCGAACGATAGTTCCTTGTCAGTTCCACGACGGTGGCTGATTCGTAACGGTCGGCAAACGAGTGCAGGAACGCAGAAGACGCACCCGTGAACGAATAGATGGTCTGGTTAGGGTCGCCAACCACACAGATGTCGTCGTGCTCGCCCATCCATTCGTCTAGCAGCGCGTGCTGCAGCGGCGAAATATCTTGGTACTCGTCAACCGTGAAGAACCGGTACTGCTGTTGCACGTGGCTCAAGGCCCGGGGTTCGGAACGCAACAGACCGAGGCAGAGTATCAGGACGTCTTCCCAGTCGAGGCGGTTTTCCTTGGTCTTCAGATCTTCGTAAGCGCCAATTAGTTGGACTAGCTTGGCTGGGCTCAAGCCACCGATCTTCGGGCGCTGCGGAGCGATTTCGGCATACTCCTCGGTGCTGAGCATCGAGTACTTTCGCCATTCGATCTCGGATGCGATTTCGCGCACGGCCGAGCCATCCAGCATGATTCCTAGGGCCTCGCCCGCCCTGCCGATGTAGCGCGCCTTCGACTCGATCACACGCGGGGCTGGCACACCCGCGTACTGCGGCCAGAAATATTCGAGCTGCGAAAGTGCGGCAGCGTGGAAGGTCTTAACCGATACACCAGGTATGCCCATTTGTCGAAGGCGATCACGCAACTCACCAGCGGCGCGGTTGGTGTAGGTCAGCGCGAGAACTCGATTAGCCGAGTAATAGCCGCGCGCGATCGCGTATGCGATGCGATGCGTGACGGTGCGGGTCTTGCCCGTTCCAGCGCCGGCGAGAATAACGGTCGGACCGAGAATCGATTCGGCAGCCTCTCGTTGTTGAGGGTCGAGCTGATCGAGAATCTGCTCGGGAGTCATTGCCGATACTTTGACCGCGCGTGCCATTAGCGCTCAGCCTCTCGGTCGAGCGGCTGGCCAAGCCAGGCCTCGATTAGCGCACGGGCGATCGAGAGTTTGCCGGGCAGTTGCAGGTCGGCGCGCTCGGCAAGCAGTTCTGTACGCGAGAACCAGCGCAGCCGAACGATCTCGTCGCCGTCGGGAGTCAAAGGCTGCGTTGAGCTCGCCTTCGCGAAGAAACCGAACATCAGCGAGTACGGGAAAGGCCAGGGCTGACTGCCAGCGAACTCGATTTCC
Source organism: Actinomycetota bacterium (assembly GCA_041176265.1). Classification (GTDB taxonomy): domain Bacteria; phylum Actinomycetota; class Actinomycetes; order Actinomycetales; family Microbacteriaceae; genus Rhodoluna. Next base: position 18,485 of record JBEDDI010000003.1, on the reverse strand, counting down.
GAGATGGCGATGCCGGCCTCTTCGAGGACTTCGCGTTCGACCGCCGAATTAAGGCTTTCGCCAGCCTCGACAAAGCCCGCGAGTATCGACCAGCGATTGGCCTCCCAAGCCCCCTGAGAACCGAGCAGTATGCGTTCGTTTTCATCAAGAACGGCCACAATAACGGCCGGATCGGTTCGCGGGAAAGCCTGCTTATTGCAGGCGTCGCAACGTCGCGACCAGCCTGCGTCGGCTAGGTGATTTTGGGCACCGCACGCCGGACAAAAGGTGTTGGCTCGATGCCAATTGGCGAGGGCTAAAGCTTGGCTAAACATGCCCGCATCGAGATCGGTCAGAGCGCCATTCACGCGGCGCATGCTGTGCCACTCGCCTGCCGGCGCGTGAGCATCGCTGGATTCGAGAGCGATTGCGACGACCGAAGTGCCGGGTTGTAACGAGGAACCATCGAAATCGATCGAGACTGCCGTCGTCTGACCTAGGTATAGAGCCTGCGCTGGGGTTACTCCCAGTAACTGCGAAAGGTTTGCGGGAGCGTCCAGGAAGAGTTGAAGGCCTGGCGATGCCTCGTGAATGCGCACCTCATCACCGCGAAGCACAAGGATGCGAGTGGAGGGCGAAGCCAAGAGATCCGCGATGAGGTTTGGGTTGTTGCGCGAGACGGCATTGCGATCGATTGCCGATTTTCCGAGCGGCAAAACAGGCAGTTGCTGCACAATGCCTCCTCAGATTGCCCGCTAGTCGCGTGGCGCTGCCCGACCAGCCCCTTGTTGGCGAATAACCTTTGAGGCATGGGCAATACTCCCTTGATTTTAGCCGCGCTTGCGAAGGCCGCCATCCCGTCACTAAAGATCACCCGAGTGGGTGAATTGGGCGGATCCCCCGAAGAGAAGATCGTCGTTGTTACGACCGCCGATGGCCAGAACCTCGACGTGCGTATGCCGCGCACGCGTGCCGCTCTCACTGCTCTAGAACTAGAGCTACGCGCCCTTGCCGCGCTGACTCCTGCCGCTCGCGAGCGACTGCCGTTCGCCGTTTCGCGTTTGGTCGGCCAGGCCAACCACCCGAAGGGCGCTGCGGCTCTCGTGCTCGAGCACGTCTCGGGAAACTCCCCAGACCTGAACCGACTGAGCGCAAACGGAACCTTGGCCCAGACCATCGGTGAAGCTCTCGGAGCCATTCACAACCTCCCGCTATCGGTCGTAACTGACGCACACCTGCCGGAGTACAGCCCTGCCGACATTGCGCTGCGCAACGTGAACGAACTTGATCGCATCGCCGGCACTGGCAAGGTTCCGCCTGCGCTGCTCGATCGCTGGCAGTCCGCACTCGAAGACGTTTCGTTGTTCCGTTATCAGCCAACAGTCGTGCACGGTTCACTAGACACCGACACCGTTTTCTCGGGCACCGTGGATCACGCCGAGGTTGTTACCGGTGTGGCTCACTGGAGCCAACTTCACATCGGCGATCCAGCCGAAGACTTCGCTTGGATCTTCGGTTCGGCAAGAACCGACCTGATCGACGCCGTCCTGATGTACTACAACACGAGCCACCCAAACCAGGACGAGACCCTGCGACAGCGCGCGCAGCTATACAGCGAACTTGCTGTCGGTCGATACCTGCTTTCGGGTGTCGAGTCGAATAACGATGAGATTGTCGAAGACATGGTCGCCGTGCTAGCGGAACTGGAAAACGACCTGAACCAGTTCGTTCTGCCACCGCTGGGCAAGGTCGAAGCCCCGATTGCGCCAATTTTCGCTGCGAGCGAGTTGGCCATGGACGCCGATGGCGCGCTCGAGGATGCAAACCTAGACGCACTCAACCGCGATGAAGAGTCGTTTGCGCGCGAAGTTATCGTGGTTGGCGACGAGATCGAAATCGAATCGGTTGCGGTCACCGATGCAACCGAACCAGTGGAAGTTGTCTTGGTTGCTACGGCTGCCATCGACGTGGTAGCCGAGGGCGACGACGAAACCCAGGCCGAAACTGAAGAAGAGTCAGAGTCGGCCGAAACGGCGCCGGTCGATGACAAGACCCGCCCGATCGAACTGCCAGCCAAGACCGACAACGAACTGTTCTAGCTCGTAGCCTTCTGCACCGTTCCTGCCCAGAGCTCGATTAGTTCCGCCTCGGTGAGTACTCGCTCTGGCCGAATTTCGCGATCGGAATCGACGAAGTAGAGCGATACCTCGATGCTGCTCTCTGGTACGCCGCGGTAACGCGCATAGGCCATGCGATACAAGGCGAGCTGCAGTGAACGCTCAAACATGTCATTCTCATCGTTCAGATTCGGCAACTTGCCGGTCTTCCAGTCAACGATCTCGAAGCCATCTGCAGTCTCGAAAACGGCATCCAGCTTGCAGATGAAAGTGTTAGCTCCGATGGTCACTTGAATTTCGCATTCGATGTCGACCGGATCTGCATTTGCCCAACGCGACTTTTCGAAGGTCTCTTTGAGTCGCTCGAGTTGATCGAAAGCGACGTGGTCGTCAACCTCAATTACCTCAAAACCGTCGGGCTCGTCTTGGTCGCCGGTGAATCCGAAGCGCGCCTCAACCCAGTTGTGGAATAACGTGCCCTGCATGGTCGACTTGTAAGGCTTTTCGGGGACTGGACGACGGAATCGCTCTGCCAACTCATCTGTCTTTGTGACAAAGTCTTTGAAACGTGATGCCTGAATGCGAACTGGCAACTGCACTTGAGCGGCTGACCGAACTCGCGTTGCACGCTCGTCGAGCAAGAGATTGATCTGTTCCATAAGGGCACTGCCGATCGAACCCGAAAGCGCTTCTGACTGGCTTGCCTCGAGCACTCCCTGCTCGAATGAATCGCGCAGCTTTGGGCCGATTGGGTTGAGTGGCCACGTCTGCGTTGCGGGTTCGGCATCGAGCGGGTTGATCAGCGGTCGGAACGTCTCGGCATAGTTGTTCGGCTTGCTGAGACGCGAGTCGGCAAAGTGGATCAGCGCCTCCAGATAGAAGTCGGGGACTCGCGGGCTCTTCTGCCCAGCTGCGCGCCAAGCCGAACCGGTCACGAGCAGCGATTCCTCAGGTCGCGTGAGCGCGACGTACATCAGGCGGCGCTCTTCACGCTCCAACATCTCGACGTTTTGCGCCTTGAAGACCGGAACAGAGATTGCCTTGACCTGATCCTGCGTCTCAACGCCGGCAATCTGGAAGGTTGGAAGCGAAGCGGCATCGCCGCGCAGGGCGAAGGGCAGGGTGCCAGGCTTCAGCCAACCTGATGTGTTCTTGAAGGACGAGCCGTGGCGACTCAGGCCACTCGGACCCGACATTGGGTCGTAGTCGTCGGGTAGGTCCTTGAAGCTGCTGACCGCCATCGAGCAGTCGCCGACTGCCACCATCTGCCACTCGAGCCCCTTGGAAGCGTGGATCGTCATCACCTGTACGACGCCGGCTTGTGCATTGGCCGGAGCAACATCGAAGCGCTCCATTTCGGCCGCGTATTCGAGCCATTCCAGGAACGAAGCCAGTCCGCCGCTCGAAGTAGCGTCATAGTTTCCGACGATATTGGCGAAAGCATTGAGGTGCTGCATCGGATTGACGCGTGATGGATTGGCTCGCAGCTCGATGTCGAGCCACAACTCCTGTTCGATGGCGCGAACTAGTTCCTGGAGCGGCAAACCCTGCTTCGAGCGCAGGTTGCGGAAAAGCCTGGCGGCATCTTGCATTCGCACGAGCCCCTCCGCCGAGATGTCCGTATTCCATTCGCGGTAGTCGCTGATTAGCAGGTCGAGCCCGTCGACAATCGATGACTCGTAGTCGGAACCGTAGCCGTCCTGGTCGCGGTCGCCACTCTTGTTGCGACTGAGATTGTCGGCGAAGGCGTTTAGCGCAACGATGTCGCGAGCTCCGATGCGCCAGCGGGCTCCGGTCAACAGGCGAATGAGTGCGGGTCCTGCCGATGGCGAATTGATGACCTTGAGAGCGGAAACGAGATCGACGACCTCAGGCATCTGCAAAAGGCCGCCAAGCCCTAGAACTTCGACCGATAGCCCGCGATTCTGAAGGGCCGCAACGAACTCTCCCATGTTTGCGCGCTTACGCAAGAGCAGCGCAGCGGTGGGAACGGGCTCCCCCTTGGATTTGGCCTTTTCGAAGCCGGCCAGGAACCAGTCGGCAACTCGGGCCACCTCTTCGGGCAGGGTCATGAGGAAGTCGGCCGAAACCTCTCCGACCGGCGCTCCCGGACGAGGCAGTAGCCGGTCGACATCGACCAGGGGTTGCTGCGAATAGCTAGGGCGCTGCTTTAGCGGACCGGCTACATGGTTTGCCAGGTCGAGCACCAGCTCGGGGTTGCGCCAGCTTGTCGGCAGTTCGTGCTGGCTTACATTGCGCGACTCGGTTGCGAACTGGTTCAGGAACTCGGCAAGGTTCGATGAACTCGCTCCACGCCAACCATAGATCGACTGGTTCGGGTCGCCCACCGCATAAACAGGGGTGCCCTTGAACAGACCCTCAAGCAGTGCGGTCTGCAGATAGCTGGTGTCTTGGTATTCATCGAGCAAAACAAACTTGTATTGCGCCTGCTGCTGTTTGCTCAGGTCGGTGATCTCGAGAGCCTTCTTGGCGAGCAAGACCTGATCCGAGTAGTCGACATAGCCGAGACGGTGTTTTTCGTCGCGAAAAAGCTGCGCCAATTTGGCGATGCCAGGAATCAACTCAAGGTTGGCCAGCAGTTCTTCAACAACATCGCGGGCACCCTTGAGCGATGATGCCGGGAGATCCGCGAGGATGCCGGCGTGAGCTAGCGCGACCTCTTCGATTTCGGCCGCGCTGCGGTCGTGGTCGTTCATTTCACCAACCATCGACAAAAGCGCGGCGATGAAGTCTTTCGGTTTCTTGCCAAGGTCATCGATGTGAGGAATGACGTCGCCAGCGTGCTTGAGGACTATCTGCTTGGCAAGTTGATAGCGCTGTGCCTCGCTGAGTAGCAGCGACTCGGGCTCGTAGCCGAGGGCGAGCGCCGAGTCGCGGAAGAGCGAATTGGCATAGGAGTTGTAGGTCGAAATCGCTGGCTTGCCGGTTTCTTCGCTCAGTTCGGCGGGCCAGAACTCGGTCTTGCGGAGCTCCTTGATGGCATCGCTAATTCGACGCGACAGCGATGCAGCGGCCTTGCGCGTGAATGTGAGGCCGAGGACCTCGTCTGGTCGGCAGTAGCCGTTGGCGACTAGCCACAGAACTCGCACGGCCATCAGCTCGGTCTTGCCCGAACCCGCGCCAGCAATAACCAAGGTTGGCGAGGTTGGGTCGGACTCGATGGCACGCTCCTGCCAAGGCGTGAGCGAAAACTTGTCGGACTTCTTTAGGGCCTGATAAATCGGGTTTGCACGGAACTTAGCCGGCATGCGACACCGCCTCGGTTAGGAACAGCTTGCAATCGCCGTATGAATTGTCGTCGTGGCAGTGGCTGTCGATATTTGCTAGGAAGAACCCATCCGACATCGCCATACCGCGCACGGCAACCTGGACCTTCTCGAGCCACATGGCCTGCAAGGCCGGGTTAGCCTCGGCGTTGAGCGAGCTCTGCGTGAGCACCTTCTTGGCTCCAGGGAAAATAAGCGTTGCACCAACCAGCCGGTCGCCATCCTGATAGCCCGGAATTGCTAGGGCTCCCCCGTGCTCAAACGCCAACTGATACAGCGCCAACTGGGCGTTTTCGGAGTCCATCGACGTCTGCGACGGGGCCGACGCTCCGGTCTTGAGGTCGGCAATGACGATCTCGCCCGAAGCCGATCGCTCGATGCGGTCGATGTTGCCAGAAATCTTTGCCTGGCCAATTTCGGCCTTGATCTTTTGCTCCTTGGCGATGGCTTCGATTTTGTCCGCCTTCTTGTCGGCGAGGTAGCCGGCCAGCCAGGAAACCATCTCACGAGCCTTCTTGCGCTGCGAACGCTCGACCCACTCCGACTCGAAGTCGAGGGTGTGCCACTTGGACTCGACCGCGTTGTTCAGTGCTGATTCCGACTCGTCGGTCGCTTCTTCAAGGACTTTGTGCAAAAGGGTGCCGAGGTTGGCTTCGAAGCCGCCCTCTCTAGCACCGTGTGAACTCATGAACCAGTGCAGCGGGCACTTGAGGAATTTGTCGAACTGAGAAGGCGAGATGTAAACCAACTCACCGGCAGCAAGATTGGTGATCGGTTCGATGGTGGACAAAGCTCGAGAGCCATACCATTCGGCTGGAGCGGCACCAGGCACGCCCTGTTCGGCAAGAAGGCTGAGCGCGGCGTGAATCTCGTTACGAGCCCCAGCATCCTTGGTCGAGTGCAGTTTGCGGCGCAGTTCACCGACGAGCGATCGAAGAGACAGCGCGGGTTCGTTGAATGATTCGCTCTCGGGGATCGAGCCGGCGACGAGTTCGACGAATTGCGACACCTCGGATTCCTCGCCCTCCACAGCGCTCAAGAGCACACGCGTCTTGGCGACGCCGATGGCCTTGTAGAGCATGCGCAGCTCGTCGAAGATCTCGGTGCGGCTGGCCAGCGCCGGTGCGGTGCTTCTCGCCGAAGCGAGCTCGGCTAGGCCGGTGGCTCGCAACAGCGAAGAGCGCGCCTTGAGGTTGGGCCACGAGCCCTCTTGCATGCCAACCAGCACAACGGCCTCAAACTCGCGACCGATCAAGGCCGAAGGTGTGAGCAGTTGGATTCGGTTGTCGTCGCGGTAGTTGAGAGACAGGGTGTCTTCGGCCAGCTCGAGGTCGAGCTGGAATGCAACAAACTCAAGTGCGTCGGCCTCTGGCGAACGTTCTACATATCGGTTGGCGACAGAGAACAATGCGACGAGAGCGTCGAGGTTGCGATTTGCCTGAACGGCGACCTCGCCGAGGCCGCGCGACAGCTCGACCCAGGCCTTTCGGGCCTTACTAGCCGACCAGAGAGTCCAGAGAAGTCGGTCTACGGTTGCACGCTCGGCAGCCTCGATGCGCGTTGCCTCGATGGACTTCAGGAAGTCCGCTACGAGGAAGCCTTCGGGCGTTTTCAAGGTAACTGCGGCACCCGGCGCCGCAAACATCTCGAGGATGAGTTCGTCGGCTGTTCGGTTGCCTTCGCCCTCTAGCTCCTGACGGCGCAGAGAACGACGCAGACGGCGCAGTCCGAGTGAATCGAGGCCGCAGTAAGGGCCGGTCAAGAATCCGACGGCCTGCTCCAAAGTCAGTTCGCGCGGTTCGAGAGCGAAGCGCAGCAGCGTAAGCAGTTCGCGGCTCGCGTACTCGTCGCGCAGCGCGGCACGAGCACCAGCGAGCAGGACCGGTACGTTCTCGGCGGCGAGCTCGGCCTCGAACTGCCGCAGTGCCTCACGCGACCTGGCAACAACCGCGATAGAGCGCCAAGCCAGACCATCGTGCAGATGAAGTTGGCGCAGGCGGTTGGCCAACCAAGCGGCCTCGCTTGCTGGGGTGTCATGCACTCGAACCTCGAGTGCCGGAGATGGATCGACATCGTCGACCTCAGCCTCAGAACATGCAGTCGTTCCGGCACTAGCCAAAGCTGCTCGCTGCGGGCCGGCCAGTTCGGGTGAAATCTTGTTGGCCACCTTGAGCAAGACATCGTTCAAGGTCGAGCCTCGAGCCTGGTCGCGCGCCTCTAGAACGATCGGCTGGATGCCGGAACCCAACTCATTCATTAGGTCGCGCATGGCGCGCGGGTCGGATGCGCGGAAACCAAGCACCGACGCGTCGGGATCGCCAACGAGGACAAGCCCGATGCCACGTTCGGCCAGCGAGCGAAGAAGTCGAATCGCGCCCTTGGTGAGTTCTTGTGCGTCGTCGACGATTACGGTCTTCAAACCTGCAAGCACCGCTGGAATGCGGTCGCCATCTGACAATCCCTGAACGTATTCACTGGCAACGTTCAACAGGGTCGCCGAGTCGTGACGGTTGAGATAGGCCGGTTCGCGAAGTCGCTCGACGTATAGACGATAAAAGTGCGCGGCACCAACCCAGATCGGCAAGTCGTGTTGTTCACCGAGCTCAGCGAGTCGATCGGGGTCGATCTGGTTCTCTTGGGCGACGGCGATAAGGTCGCGCAGTTCGGCGCGGAAACCTCGTAGCCCAACGACCTGTGGACTAACGAACTTAGGGAAACCGAGCTCGGCTAGCGACTGGGCGCTGGCGATAAACTCGGCGCCGGCGAACTCGGAATCGCGACCGACGGCGTAAGGGGCCAATAGCTCCTTGAGGATGCGGTCTTGCTCGGGGCCACTGACTAGCTCCGGCTCGACGAAGCCCGAATCGAGCGCTGCCTGACGAAGGATCGAGAATGCGAGCGAACTTACGGTGCGAGCCATCGGGCCTGGGGTCGAGCCCTGAAACTGGAGAGCCAACTGATCGCGCAGCAGATTTGCTGCCTCACGCGAAGCTGCGACGGCTACCACGGCGGCCGGGCCTTGCTCGCGAGCGATTCTCAGGGCCAACGCACGCACGCCAACGGTCTTTCCAGTGCCTGCCGCGCCGTAAACAAGCGCGTGAGTGCCGGCCTCGACCTCGGCAAGAGCCTGCTGCCCGCCACCGAGCTTTACCTGGGCCGCAAGCTGATCCTGATGCGGAGCAAGGCGGAATCGGGCTCGATTGACGCTGTTTTCACTCATGAGGCGATGCTAGCCGTAGGGTCAGACATTGTGCCGTAATCTAGTCACAGCACCCGCGCAGGCGGCGACGAAAGGCATCAAATGGACGTAAAAATCGGCATCAAGCACTCGCCAAGAGAATTGACATTTGACTCGAACCAGAGCGCATCCGATGTTTATGCCGAGGTAGCGAATGCCCTAAGCACCGGCGCAAAGGTAATCAAGTTCAACGACTCGAAGGGACGCCTGTTCGTGGTTCCGGCCGAGTCGCTCGCCTACCTAGAAATCGGCGCCGAGGAATCACGCCGCGTTGGCTTCATCGCCTAACTCGAAAGGACACCCCATGGACTACCTAGTATTTTTGGACGTCGCATTCCTAGTCATCTACGGCGCCATCTTGGGCCTCGTTGCCCCATACGTGGGTGTTGCTAGCGATCGCTACCACGCGGTAGTTCCAGGTGCCATCGCAATCGTGTTCGGCACTGTGCTCTTTGGTGGCCTCACCTGGGCTGGCTTTTCGTACACCGACCCTTGGATCTGGCTCATCGTCATGCTGACTATGCCAGCGGCGATGTGGTTTGGCGCAAAGCGTCTCGAAGCGCACCGCAGCAAGTAAGGGATTTAGGCGGTTAGCCCCAGCGCGTCCATCCTCAGGCTGTGCGCGCCGATCAGTTCACTAATGAGTGGCTCGAGTTTTGAGTAGCTCGCGAGGTTTACTTCGCGCTCCTCGACCGGCGAGAGCTTCTTGGTCTTTGGCAATCCGGCCAGCTTGCGGTTGTCGAAAGCGGCCCGAAGCTCTAGCAACACATCACCCATCAGACGACGACCCCACAGCGCTAGGCGCGATGACAGGGTGGCGTCAAGCTCCATTGCCTGAAGCAACACCTTGGTTGCGAACTTGTCGAACTGGCGATCGTTGAGCGCTTTTTCAACCTCGGCGCGTAGCAGCGGGTCTAGACCAACGGCAAGGCGGCGGTAAAAGTCGTCAAGCAGCCCGGCGACCAGATACATCTTCATGACATTTTCGTGCCAATCGGCACCGTTAGTGCGGGCGTGGAAAGTCTCGATGCGCTCGACGTACGGGTCCATCGCGTCGGTAGGGTCAATCCCCATGCCCGATAGCTTGCGGGCAATCTGACGGTACTTATCGAAGCTGCGGGTCGCGGCTTCGCTGAGCTCAGCCTTGTACTGCGTGTTCGGCGAGTACTTCAGCTCGTTGGTGAGGATCTCAAATTGCGTCAACTGCAGGTATGCCAGCTGACCGAGGAAAACGCGTGGCTCGGGGGTGTATGGCTTGAGGTTTACTGTGCCCGTGTTGCGGGCACCACGCTCCTCGCGCTCGGGCAGCGAATACTTTCGAGCACCCGCGCGCAGTCGCTTCAACCAATCAAACACATTGGCAAGGATACCCAATCGGTAGACTTGACAAGACCTAGGAGGTCTTTTGAATTTTCAGGAACTGGGCATCGATCAAGATATCGTTGATGCACTAGCAGCCAAAGGCATCACCAGCCCCTTCCCCATCCAAGAACAGGCCATTCCAGTCGCCCTAACCGGGCAGGACATCATCGGCCAGGCAAAGACCGGTACAGGCAAGACTTTCGGCTTCGGACTGCCACTCTTGCAGTCGCTCGGCAAGGACCCAGCACCGGGCGCTAAGGCGCTCGTCGTCGTCCCTACTCGCGAGCTCGCACAGCAGGTTGCCGAAGACATGAAGCTGGCGGCCAGTAACCGCAGCACCATGGTCGCTGCAATCTACGGTGGCAAGTCGTACGAGTCGCAGATCGAAGAGCTCGAGGCTGGCGCACAGGTAATCGTGGGCACCCCCGGTCGCCTGATCGACCTCAGCAAGCAGCGCAAACTCGACCTGAGCAACATCACTTTTATGGTGCTTGACGAGGCCGACGAGATGCTCGACCTTGGCTTTGCGCCAGACATCGAGCGCCTGTTCGCATACACCCCAGCCGGTCGTCAGACCTTGCTGTTCTCGGCAACTATGCCTGGCGTGATCGTCAGCATGGCGCGCAAGTACCAGAACCGCGCCGTGCACATTCGCACCAACGCCCCAGAGGATGAGGGCCACACCAAAGCCGACATCAAGCAGTTCGTTTACCGTGCGCACGCGCTCGACAAGGACGAGGTCGTGGGTCGAATCCTGCAGGCCGAGGGCCGCGGCAAGACCGTGATCTTCACCAAGACCAAGCGTCAGGCAAGCAAGGTTTCTGAGGAACTTATCGACCGTGGCTTCAACGCGGCTGCTCTGCACGGCGACATGTCACAGGAGGCACGCGAGCGTTCGATGGCTGCTTTCCGTGCAGGCAAGAAGGACATCCTGGTTGCCACCGAGGTTGCCGCGCGAGGCATCGACGTCGACGACGTCACGCACGTGATCAACTACACCGTCCCTGAGGATGAGAAGGCCTACCTGCACCGCGTCGGTCGCACCGGCCGCGCCGGTCGCACCGGCATCGCAGTGACCTTCGTCGACTGGGAAGACCTGACTCGTTGGAAGCACATCAACGAGGCCCTCGAGTTTGGACAACCAGACCCGATGGAGACCTACTCGAGCTCGAAGCACCTGTTCAGCGACCTCGGCATTGCCGAGGGCACCAAGGGTCGCCTCAAGGCAGCACGTCCGGTCGAGAAAACCGATGGCGGACGCGGTGGCGAGAAGCGTGACGGTGGTCGCGATGGCGGCCGCAACCGCTCACGCGGTGGGTCTGGCAACGGTCAGCGCGGCGAGCGCCCTTCAAAGCCGAAGCAGGATGGCGAAAAGTCCGAGACCCACGGCGGTCACGAGCACCAGCGTCCGGCTAGCAACCGCAATCGTCGTCGCACTCGCGGCGGCAGCGCTCCTACCGCCTAGAGAATTCCGTTGGGAATGTAGGCGTTAGCGCCTGTTCCCTGCTCGACAATCTGACGTAGCGCCTCGATTGAGGTGCTGTTTTCGCCCAGGCGATTCGGCTTGCCTTCTTTGCCGTGGTAATCGCTAGAACCCGTCACGAATACGTCGAACTCCGCGGCTAGACGAACTAGCCAATCAGCGACATCGGCATCGACATCTCGGTGGAACGCCTCGAACCCGGCTAGACCTAGCTCGATGAGGTGGACGAAGTGATCCCTGGGGAAATCATCTGGGTTCTCGGGCCTTTTTCCCCTAGCCAGCGGATGCGCGATAACCGGCACACCACCGGCCCCACGAATCAGTGCGATTGCCTCTTCGGGAGTTGGAACCTCTGTGTTAGGCACGTAGTACTGACTGCCCTTGTACCAGAGCTTTTCAAAGACCTGGCCGCGGTTTTCGAAGTGCCCCAAGCGAATCAGAGCATCGGCTACGGCTGGACGCCCGGGCGTGGCGCCATCTTCAATGTGTTCGAGCACGTCATCCCAGAAGAGGTTGAAGTCGGCTGAAAGCAGCGCCACGATCTTTTGCAGCCGTTCGACGCGACCTTCGACGCTGCCCGACAAGATTTTCGATAGGGGTTCGTTATTTGGGTCGGGCAGATAGGCCAACATGTGCACGCCGAATCCGTGCGCGTTGCCATCGGCATCCACCGTGCGACTGCGTGTCGTCACTTCGATTCCAGGTACAAAACCTAGTCCCCGCGATCGGGCCAGCGACTCTGCCTCGACCCAGCCAGCGGTTGTGTCGTGGTCGGTGAGCGCCATCACGCTAAGGCCCGCCGCGACCGCCTCGTCAATCACCTCGGCCACGCTCTCGCGGCCATCCGAATGATTCGAGTGAACATGCAAATCGATCTTTGGCGATGCGTCCATGCGACTCCCTTCCACCTGCCTAGGCTAGCGACCCGAGCAGACTTTTTGACCTACTCCGTCGCAGTATCAAAGGCGCGCATGGCTGCGGGCGGCGTGGCAGAATAGCGATCATGAGCAACGAAGCCGAGAAATCAAGCGACCAGCTGGAGAACCGTGGCACCAACCGCAGCCGCACTCCAAACAGCGAAGAATTCATGCAATTCATCGGCTCCAACTGGGGCGATCGCGACCAGACCCTGCCAGCCAAGGCTGAGGTGGCAAAGTACGCGAGTGCGCGCCGCAAAGCTGTCGCAGATGCCTTCGCCGGCAAGCTCGTCGTCATCGAGGCGGGCGGACTAAAGACTCGTTCTAACGACACCGACTACCGCTTCCGCGCTCACGCAGCGTTCGCGCACCTAACCGGTTGGGGCAGCGCTACGGTTCCCGACAGTGTTCTGGTGCTAGATACCGCAGACGACAAGCAGATCCTGTTCTTCCGCGAAACGGCAGGCAAGGGCACTGACGAGTTCTTCGCGAACCCAGCTATCGGAGAGTTCTGGGTTGGCGCGCGCCCGACCCTTGGCCAGGTTTCGGCGCTGCTCGACATCGAGACCCGATCGCTGACCGAGTTGGATGACTTCATCAAGGGGCGCGACACCATCAAGCTGGACGACGCTGCCCTTGCCGAGTTCGTCAGCGAGCTGCGCCTCGTCAAGGATGCCTACGAGGTCGGCGAAATGCGCAAGGCTGTTGCCGCATCGATCAAGGGCTTCGAGGAGGTTGCGCGCAACCTGCGCAAAGCCACCAAGCACGAGCGCGGCGAGCGAATCGTCGAGGGTGCCTTTTTCACCCAGGCCCGAGCCGAGGGCAACGACCTTGGCTACGAAACCATCGCGGCAAGCGGCGCACACGCCTGCACCCTGCACTGGATCATCAACGACGGACCGGTTCGCGACGGCGACCTATTGCTGCTCGATGCGGGTGTCGAGGTCGACAGCCTCTACACGGCCGACGTCACCCGTACCATTCCGGTCAATGGGCAGTTCACCCCTGTTCAACGCAAGATCTACGAAGCGGTGCGCGAAGCCGCAGACGCCGCTTTCGCCGTTGCCAAGCCCGGCATCAAGTTCCGTGAGATCCACGCTGCCGCGATGAAGGTTATCGCCGCGAAGACGGCCGAATGGGGTCTGCTTCCAATCAGCGCCGAAGAGTCGCTACAGGTTGACAAGCAGTTCCACCGTCGCTGGATGGTGCACGGCACAAGCCACCACCTGGGCATCGACGTGCATGACTGCGCACAGGCTCGTCGCGACATGTATCTCGATGGCGAGTTGAAGCCTGGCATGGTGTTCACCATCGAGCCGGGGCTCTACTTCCAGCCTGACGACGAGCTCGTGCCCTTGGAATTCCGCGGCATCGGCGTTCGCATCGAGGATGACGTGCTGGTAACCGCGACCGGCGTCGAGAACCTTTCGGCCGAACTTCCTCGCAAGAGCGAGGACGTCGAGGCCTGGCTGGCAAACCTGCGCTAAAGGCAACGAGGCGATTATGGCGAGAACCGAGATCCGAGGATTCGATGCGGTTCGAGCCGCGGCCCGCGACATCGAGCACTATTCGAGCGGCCTCCTTGGCGATCGCGATGTGCGTGACTATCGGCAGTTGCCGCTCGAGGCAGACCCGCCACGGCACACGCTATTTAGGCAAGCCGTACAGCCGCTGTTCCATTCGGACGCAATTGCGCAGCACACCGAGGCCTATCGAGCGCTCGCACGCAAGCTGATCGATCAGGTTGCCGAGGCCGAGGTGCCGCTAGATGTGCCTAGCCAGATTGCCCTGCCCTATGTAATCGGTTGCCTATGCATCAACTACAACAGGCCAGGCGACTACGACGAGTGGTTGTCGTGGGGGCCTGATGTCTGGACCGCGGACGCGTACCGCACTGGTTCTTTGCGCGAAGAGAGTGAGCTGGCTCACCGCGAGCGCGACTTCGCCGCCGAATCCGACCGCGACGGAAGCACGCTGCAGGCATACCTGGATCGCGTCTTCGACGAGGCCGAGCGCAAGATTGCTGCGGGTGATCCATCGGTCGATGCTTGGGATTTTGTCGCAAGGCTCGAGGTCGATGGGGTGGCCATTGATCGCAAAGAGATGCAAGGCATCGCCAACGTGTTGCTGGCCGGTGGTCGCGACACCGTCATCAAACTCATCACGGGCCTGGTCTGGCACCTGATCAATAGCCCCGCCGATCGAGAATTCTTGGTCGAGAACCCGAATAAGTACCAGTCGGCGATGGACGAACTGGTGCGGTACCTGTCTCCGCTGCCCAAGATGGAAAGAATCAAACCCGAGTATTTGAGTCTGGGCGACCTGGAACGGCCCGAAGAGGCTTATGTCTTGCTGAGTTGGGCGTCTGCCAACCACGACCCATCGGCATGGACTGCACCGGAGTCGATCGACATTCACCGCGGTCGCCAGCCTCACCTGGGTTTCGGCCACGGCAAACACAGCTGCATGGGCATGAACGTTACCGAGTACGAGACGAAGGCATTCTTGGCCGAGCTGCTGGGCAACTGGCCCGATTGGAAGTTCGCCGCACCACCCGACATCGCTTGGGTAACAGAAACTGGGGCGGATGGAGGCGGGTTTACGCTGCTAGATCGCTTTCGTGGATTAGCCGTCGAGCCTGCCTAGGATCACGAGGCGCTACGGCGCAGGGGTTGCGGCTGCTGCCTGTCGCGCTTCTTCGACGAGAGTCATCGGAACCTGCACCTGATAGACCGATGCAACGATCTGCTGCTGGCTGATGAAATTGCGCTTGTTACGGGTGAGCGAAAGGCGAAGCACGCCCCACAGCATTCCTACGCCTGCGCCAAGCACCATTGCGGAGATCAGCGAGCCGGTGCCACCCGTGGTGCCATCGACACCTGGGATGGTTGAGGCAAAGAGCCAGCCAACAATGAGTCCGAGCCACGATCCGCTCATCGCCCCGTTGAGCGCGACGCGAGCGTAAGAGAGCTTGCCACGGATGCGCTCCACCGAGCGCAGGTCTTTGCCTACGATGGCGATCATGCCGGCAGGAAAGTTGCTTGCGACCAGCTTTTCGACGTACTCGACGGCCTGTTGATACTGACCGAACTCGGCGACAACTTCGCCCTGAGGCACGGCTGACGGGGTCTGAAGCGGCGATTTTCTTCGGCTGTTGTTCACTCGCCTATTCTGGCACGCCCCTAAACCGCTCGTCTAAGGTTGTAAGGGTGAGCGCAACCAGAGTTTTCGTAGCCAGATTGGCAGGCTGTGGCGTCTTTGACCCAGCCGGTGATCGCGTCGGCAAGGTGATCGACGTTCTGGTGGCGTACCGTAAATCGGGCTCACCTCGTGCGATGGGAATGCTGGTCGAAATCAGCGGACGCCGTCGCGTATTTGTGCCGATCAGTCGTGTCATCGCAATCGCCCCTGGTCAGGTAATCACCAACGGTCTAATCGATCTGCGCCGCTTCACGCAGCGCGGCCGCGAGGTTCGCGTGATCGCCGAGATGCTCGGTCGCAAGGTACGCCTCCTCGACGGCTCGGGCCAGGCAACCGTCGAAGACATCGCCATCGAACAGCAGAAGAACTCCGACTGGATGGTCAGCGAGCTCTTCCTGCGCCGCCCGAAGACCTCGGCCTCGCCATTCGCAAAGGGCGCGACGCTGTTCGCAGCCTGGGAACAAGTGAACGAAGAGGATCAGGGCGACGAAGCCCAGTCGGCTGAGCAGCTTATCTCGACCTACGAAGACCTTCGCCCTGCCGACATCGCGTCCGCTCTGATGGACCTCCCTGAGGAGCGCATGATCGAGGTCGCCGAGGAACTCGACGACGAACGTCTGGCCGACGTGCTTGAGGAGCTACCTGAAGAAGAGCAGCTCGAAATCATCGACGAGCTCGACGACGAGCGTGCGGCCGACGTTCTTGACCTGATGGAGCCTGACGACGCTGCCGACCTCATGCAGAACATGTCTGAGGAGCGCACCGAGGCAATTCTTGACCTGATGGATGAGGAAGAGGCAGACGACCTGCGTCGCCTCATGGAATACGACGAGTTCACGGCGGGTGGTCTTATGACTACCGAGCCAATGATTTGTTCGGCCGACAACACCGTCGCCGAGGCGATGGCGATGATTCGTCGCAAAGAGGTATCACCGGTTCTGGCCGCATCCGTCTTCGTCACACTGCCGCCGTACGAGACGGTGACGGGCCGCTACCTGGGTGTAGTGCACTTCCAGCGCATGCTGCGCTACCCGCCGCACGAGCGCCTAGGCGCACTGCTGGACACCGAGCTCGAGCCGGTTCGCGAAGACACTTCAATCGCTGCCATTCACCGAATGCTCGCGAACTACAACCTGGTCGCCCTGCCCGTCGTTGACGCCGAACACCGCCTGCTCGGCGTGGTCACTGTGGACGACGTTCTCGACCACCTGCTACCTGAAGACTGGCGCACCGAGGACGACTCGGAGCCTGCCGCACCAAAGGCGGCGAGCAAGGCATCCGCCAAGCCGACCGCAAAGAAGAAGCCTGCTGCCAAGAAGCCGGCGACCAAGACCACCAAGGCATCAGCCACTAGCGCGAAGGGAGCGAACTAATGGCAAAAGACCGTCTCGACAGCCCGTTCGTGGCCCGTCGCTCGATTCGCCGCTCGCTAGCACTCGACCCTGAGAAGTTCGGTCGCGCAAGCGAGGCATTTGCACGCGCGATGGGCACCGGCGGCTTCCTTATTGGCATGACCTTCTTCGTGCTGATCTGGCTGACCTGGAATTCTCTCGCACCCGAGGGCATGCAGTTCGACCCGCGCGGGCTCAACTTCACCCTCTTGACGCTGATCCTTTCGATGCAGGCGTCGTACGCCGCACCGCTGATTCTCTTGGCGCAGAACCGTCAGGATGACCGTGACCGCGTCAAGTTCGAGCAGGACCGCGTGCGCGCCGAGCGCAACCTTGCCGACACCGAGTACCTCGCTCGCGAGGTGGTTGCTTTGCGCCTGGCCCTCGAGGAGATGGCGACTCGTGACTTCGTGCGCGACGAGCTGCGCGACCTGCTTCAGGAGTTCAAGGCCGAGCTCAGCGAGCTGCAACCCGCGGCCAAGACTGCCCCGGCCAGACGCACCAGCACCAAGAAATGACCTCGGGCATCGACGCCCAGGTTTGGGCCGCGCTCGAGCGCGTTATCGACCCCGAACTTCGACTACCGCTCACCGAGTTGGGCATGCTGGCGACCCCAGAAATCGATGCAACCGGACGCGTTGCCGCTACCGTCAAGCTGACCGTCGTGGGCTGCCCCGCTAGCCACAAGATCGAGCGCGATGTGCGTGAGGCAATTCAGTCGGTCGCTGGAGTTTCATCGGTAGACGTGACGCTCGACGTCATGACCGCTGCCGAGCGCGCCGAGCTGGTCGCTCGCCTTCGCGCCGGCAAGCCAGCCCGAGTGAATCCATTCGATGCCGATTCACTCACTCACGTGCTTCTGGTCGGCTCTGGCAAAGGAGGGGTCGGCAAGTCCAGCTTGACCGCAAACCTGGCCGTCGCTCTGGCTGCCGGCGGAGCAAAGGTAGGGCTGCTCGACGCCGACATCTTCGGCTTCTCGATTCCCGGCCAACTCGGCCTCGACCCGAGCCAGCCGACCGGACGCCCAACCAAGGTCGATGACCTGATGCTGCCGCCGGTGGCATATGGCGTCAAGGTGATTTCGATCGGCATGTTTGTCGACGGCAACCAGGCCGTGGCCTGGCGCGGGCCGATGCTGCACCGCGCAATCCAACAATTTCTGACCGACGTGTTCTGGGGCGACCTGGACTTTCTGCTGGTCGACCTACCGCCGGGCACTGGCGACGTCGCCATCAGCCTTGGGCAACTACTGCCGACGGCCAAGTCGATCGTGGTGACTACCCCGCAGGTCGCGGCAGCAGACGTTGCAGAGCGCTCGGGCGCGGTTGGACTGCAGACCGGGCAGGGCATCCTCGGTGTTATTGAGAACATGGCCTGGCTCGAACAGCCGGACGGCAGCAGGCTGCAGATCTTTGGCGAGGGTGGCGGCGCACTCGTTGCCGAGCGTCTGAGCAACATGGCAAATTCGACCGTGCCGGTTCTGGCGCAGGTGCCGCTCAGCGTAGCGTTG
>JBEDDI010000002.1:0-166849 GCA_041176265.1 Actinomycetota bacterium | reverse complement strand
TGAACGACGTAAATACACCGATGATGTAGAGCTGAATCAGTCCGGTGACCGAGGCCTGGTAGGCGATGATCAGGATTAGCGCAGCCGCTGAAAGCGAAAGCATGCCGTTTGAGTAGACCAGGCGGTCGCCGCGAGTGAGTAGGGCCTTCGGTGCGAACTTGTCTTGGGCCAGAACTGAGCTCAGCAGCGGGAAACCGTTAAAGGCGGTGTTTGCAGCGAGAAGCAGAACGGCTGCTGTTCCGGCCTGGATCACATAGAACATCCAGTTGTTGTAGCCGAATACGGCGCCACCGATTTGGGCCATGACCGACATCTGTGGGTCGGTTGCGCAGGCGGTCCAGTCGGGCAACTGCTCGCAAGGGTTCTCGGCGTAGTGCACCTTCGAAATCAGGGCAAGGGCGGTGACGCCAATGAACATGAGCACAGCCGTGAAGCCCATGAGGGTCATCGTGGTCTGAGCGTTCTTGACCTTCGGCTTGCGGAACGCCGGGACGCCGTTTGCGATTGCCTCGATGCCCGTCAGTGCCGAACAGCCCGAGGCGAAGGCACGCAGAACCAGCAGAATCAGTGCCGCGTTCATTGTGTTCTCGACCTGGTCGAGTGGGGTTACCTCAAAACCGGCCGAGTATGCGACGAGCGGCTGACCGGTCAAGAACTTGTAGAAGCCGGTGCCGATCATTACGAAAACCGAGGTGATGAAGAGGTACGTCGGAATTGCGAACGCAACGCCCGATTCGCGCACGCCACGCAGGTTGACAGCGAGCAGGAAGATCACGAAGCCAGCGGCAATCTCGACGCGCCAAGGGTTGAGTTCGGGGAAAGCCGAAATCAGGTTGTCGGTGCCCGAGGCAATCGAAACGGCAACGGTCATTACGTAGTCGAGCAGCAGGGCAGAGGCCACGATCAGGGCCGGCTTCTTGCCGAGGTTCTTCATGGCGACCTCGTAGTCGCCACCACCGCTCGGGTATGCCTTAATCACCTTGCGGTAGCTGAGCACGATGACGGTGAGCAGCAGAACGACCAGCGCGGCGATGCCTGGGGCCATGCTCAGCAGGCCGATGCCGCCGAGGGTGAGAATCATCAACAGCTCTTGCGGGCCGTATGCGACAGACGACAGCGGGTCGCTCGAGAAGATAGGAAGCGCGACCGTCTTCGGCAGCAGCTGGTGGTCAAGATTCTTGCTAGAGAGTTTCTTGCCGAGCAGCATGCGCTTTGGCTGAAGCAAATCGTTCACGAGAGGAAAGATTACTCCTTTATCGCGAGCGAGGTTCGGGGTTTAGTCCTGCTTGCGACGAGCCTTTGCGCCAAGGTTGAGCGTGCTCAGAAGGCCAAGGAATAGGAATCCAGTGGCCACGTATCCGGTGGTTTTGACGCCTTCCGTGAATGCCGAGTTTCCCGCCTCGAGAATCTCGGTTGCCTGCGCCGCGGTAGGCATGGTGTGGTTGGCCAAGCCAAGCTTCATGGCTTCACCCATGACCACCTGGTCGAGTGCCGGCAGGGCCCCGCCCGCAGATTCGACCACGACATCTGATGCGGCCTTGACGACGCCTTCCTGAGCGCTCGCCGGTAGCGACTGCACGTAGGACGTTGCCGCCAGATTCGTTTCGCCAATGCTCTGGGTCGCCGTGAATAGGGCGGTTCCCAATACCGCGATGCCGAGCGCCGAACCGATCTGGCGAACGGTGCTCTGCGAACCCGAGGCTTGACCGACCTTAGCCAGCGGAACGTCGACCATGATCACGCCGGTTAGCTGCGCGGTTGCGAGACCAACACCGACTCCGTAGATAAACAGGAACGGAGCGACAGCGCCCCAACCGCCATCGGTCGGAGCGAAGATTGCAACGCCGAGGACGCCCAAAAGCTCCAGCACGACACCCGCGCGAACCTGGTTTACCGCCGAGATCTTGCCGCCTGCCGCGCCACCGACGCCCGATGCAAGGAATGCACCGCCGGCGAGCCAGAGCAGAACGAGGCCGCTCGAGACCGGGCTCAGTGCGCCAACGTTTTGCAGCCAAAGTGGAATAGCAAATAGCAGGCCGAATTCGCCCATCGAGATGATCATCGCGGCGATCGAGCCATTGCGGAAGCTGGCGATGTGGAAGAGACCGAGGTCAAGCAGCACGTTCATGCCTGCCTTTGCCCGGGCGCGCTCCCAAAGCACGAAGAGAACCGTCGCAACCACCGAGATGCCCAGCGAGACCGGAATGATCGAGATGCCGTCGGTCGGCCAGGTGAATCCGAAGAATTCGAATACGTTCTTGTCGCTCGCATTCCACCAGCCGTAGACGCGGCCCTCGATGAGACCGAAGACGAGGGTGGCGAACATAACCACGCTGATCAGCGCACCGAGGACGTCGATGCCACCGGGGCCCTGTGGCTGCTTCGATTCGTTCACGAACATGAGCAGGCCGACCAGGATCAGAATGCCGAATGGCAGGTTCACGTTGAAAGCCCAGCGCCAGTCGAAGTCAGTAGCCAGCCAGCCGCCGAGCACCGGACCGATGGCGACCATGCCACCGATGGTCGAACCCCAGATTGCGAACGCGATGCCGCGCTCTTTGCCCTGGAAGTTAGCGTTGACGAGCGAGAGCGTGGTTGGCAGCACCATCGCGCCACCGATGCCCTGCACGATGCGAGCCAGGATCATCGCCGAGGCGTCCTGGCTGGTTCCGGCCCATACCGATGCGCCAATAAACACGGCGATACCGATGATCAGCACCAGGCGGCGACCGATGCGGTCGGCGAGCGAACCCCAGACCAGGAGCAGCGAGGCAAAGACGAGCACGTAGCTTTCTTGAACCCACTGGATCTCGGTCGAAGAAAGGTTGAGGTCCTCGATTACCGAAGGGAAGATCGTGTTGACGATGGTTCCGTCGATGATTACGAGAGAGATGGCCATCGAGATAAAGATGAGGCCGATCCAACGATTGCGCTTCATGGGCTGACTTTCTGTCTGGTGGGATTGCTCTTCTTAGGCTAACCACGAGGCGGCTTGATTTATGACCGAGACCCTGCACTCGCTTAAAAGCGAAACCCCCGAGACGTGAGATCATCGGGGGTTTAGCGTGGCTCCGCGCGGCATCGATCCGCGGACCTAACGATTTTCAGTCGTTCGCTCTACCAACTGAGCTACAGAGCCAAGAAGCTTTTCGGATTTCTCCGAGGCTTCAGCGATCCTGACGGGACTTGAACCCGCGACCTCCGCCGTGACAGGGCGGCGCGCTAACCAACTGCGCTACAGGACCTTACTTGATACTTAGAACTTCCACTTCATAGTGACCCCAACGGGATTCGAACCCGTGCTGCCGCCGTGAAAGGGCGGTGTCCTAGGCCTCTAAACGATGGGGCCTACAAAGTGGATACTTCATAGCACCGAGGAACAAGAATAGTGCCTCTGGGCCTCTGTTAGCAACCCGTGATAACTTCGAACAGATGCGTAGATCAATCAGACGAGCCGTAATTGCCAGTTTGGCAACCGCTGGCCTGCTCCTTACGGGTGTGGCCGTGGCTCCGTCGTGGGCTGTTCCGAGCTATCCAACCGCCGAAGAAGTCGCCGCCGCCAAGAAGAAGGTGGCAGACAAGATGGCGATGATCAAGAAGCTCGAGGGCATCATCGCCGGCCTCGAGGTTGAGGCGGATGCGCTAAACAAGACCGCCCAGATCAAGGGCGAGGCCTTCAACATCGCACAGGACGCGGTCGACGCGGTTCAGGCTAAGGTCACCTCGCTGCAGGTGCAGGCCGACGCAGCAGAGGCTCAGGCTGCAGCAGCAGAGCGCCAGCTGGGTCAGATTGCCGCCCAGATGTATCGCGAGGGTTCGAGCGGCACATCGCTGAACCTCTTCTTGAACTCCGGCAAGGCCGACGACCTGCTCTACCAACTCGGCGCTCAGGAGCGTCTAGCCGGCCAGAGCAACGACATGTACCAGAAGTCGATCGCGCTTCAGAAGCAGGCCAAGGCTCTGCAGGATGAGCTCGGTGCGGCCAAGGCCGAACTGGCCACCAAGGCCGCCACGGCTAAGGCTGCATTTGCCGAGGCCATGGGCGCAGCGACCGCCGCGCAGGCGAAGGTCGACGAGAACGAACGCCTCAACAAAACCTTCTATGCCCAGCTCGCAACCCTGCGTGGCACCTCGGCCACCCTCGAGCGTCAGCGCGAGGAGGGACTCGCGGCCGAACGTCGTCAGCAAGCAGGTTCGGCCAAGATGGACGCCCCAGAGCTATACACCGTGGGTGACGCAAACCAGGCTGTGGTCGGCACCGCACTCGAGTTTGCTCGCGCGCAGCTCGGTGAGCGCTACGTGCTCGGCGGCATGGGCCCAGACGTCTGGGACTGCTCGGGCATCACCAAGGCTGCCTACGCCGCGGCAGGTGTCTACATCGGCACGCACTCGGCGACGAACCAGTTCCGCACTATGGCTCAGGCCCGCAAGCTCGTTCCGCTCAACCAGATGCAGGTCGGCGACCTCATGTGGTACACACAGGAGAGCGCGTTCGACGGCGACAAGTACCACGTGGTGTTCTTCATCGGTGGCGGCATGATGCTCGAAGCGCCGAACCCAGCGCGTACGGTTCGCATCGTTCCGATCCGCTGGGGTGAGACCTTCCCGTACGCCGGTCGACCAACGGCCCCATAAACCACATCCCGCAACCGCGTTAGCGCGGAACCGGGCAAATAAAAAGGACGCCAGCTGCGAAAGCCGGCGTCCTTTTTTAGTTTTTGTCGCTTAGCAGCAAGCCTTGCCGCACTCGCAGGTCTTGGCGTTAGCGCCATCGCCCTCGGTCATGTAGCGCTGCTGAGCCTCGACGATGAGCTTCTCGGCAACGTCCTTGCCCTGCCACTCGCCAACCTTGACCCACTTGCCAGGCTCGAGGTCCTTGTAGTGACTGAAGAAGTGCATCAGCTCGTCCTTGGTCTGCTGTGGCACGTCGTTGATGTCCTGAATGTGCGCCCAGCGCTTGTCCTTGGTTGGCACGCAGATGACCTTCTCGTCGATGCCGCCGTCGTCCTCCATAGGCAGCACGCCGACCGGGCGAACGTCTACGACGACGCCTGGGAACAACGGAAACTCGAGCATTACGAGCGCGTCCAGCGGGTCGCCGTCGCCACCGAGAGTCTTGTCAAAAAATCCGTAGTCAATTGGGTAGACAAACGGGGTGAACAGAACTCGGTCGAGGTGAACGCGACCGGTGATGTGGTCGACCTCGTACTTGTTGCGGCTGCCGCGAGGAATCTCGATTACTGCTTCGTAACCCATGGTTCTCCTAAATAGAGTGGTGAGAAGGTTTGTACCAGACTACCGAATGCCCACCCGCCGAAAGGGTTCACGTGCCAGAGCGTCCTAGATTGTCGCCAGCGATGGCCGACATTCGACGTGCCGTGCGCGATAACTGGGTTGCGCTTTCCGCGACCGGTGGTTTGGCCGTCGGCGATCTGGTTCTCGTGGCCTGCTCCGGCGGTGCCGATTCGGTTGCGCTCGCCGATGCGGTTGCCTTCGAGGGCACGCGGGCGGGGTATCGACTGGGTGCAATCGTGGTCGATCACGGGTTGCAGCATGCTTCGGCCGAGGTGGCCGAAAAGACCGGCGCTTGGCTGCGCGAGCGCGGGTTCGCCCAGGTCTTTGTGGTTAGCGTCGAGGTTGGCAAGGCAGGCGGAACCGAGGCGGCGGCGCGTGATGCGCGTTACGCGGCGTTCGCGTCGAAGGCGCGAGAAGCGGGTGCTCGTGCGGTTCTGCTCGCCCACACGTTGAACGATCAGGCCGAGACGGTTCTACTCGGTCTTGCGCGCGGCAGTGGTGCCCGTTCGATCGCGGGCATGCGTGCGATCACCGCATCCGATGGTTTTAGTTATTTGCGCCCGCTGCTCGAGATCACGCGCGAGCAGACCGAGGCGGCTTGCCAAGGAGCCGAGCTTTCGGTCTGGAACGACCCCATGAATGACGACCGCGAGTTTGCGCGCGTGCGCGTGCGCAAAGAGCTGCTGCCCGAGATGGAGCGCGAGCTTGGGCCGGGCGTTGCAGCCGCGCTGGCGCGTACTGCCGACATGGCACGCGAGGATGCCGACTTCTTGGATGCGCTTTGCGCCGACATCTTTAAGGGCATCGCGAAGGTCAACCCGACGTGGGTCGAACTGCCCGTCGAATTCTTGGCTGAGCAGCCGCCGGCCATTCGCAATCGACTGATCGCGCAGGCAATCGCGATCTTTGGCACCCCGACAACCCGCGTCCACGTGCTCGCAATTGCCGAACTGGTCACCGATTGGCACGGGCAGAAAGAGCTCGCTCTGCCAGGTATTAGAGTTAGTAGAACCGGTGGATCCATCCACCTGAAATCTGCAAGAACCCTGACTCCAGGAGCCTGTTAAGTGGACCTCTCAAAGGTAAGCAACGAGATCACCGAGGTGCTCGTCACCCCTGAACAAATCCAGGCTCGCGTTGGCGAAATGGCCAAGGATATCGACACCCGTTACGCGGGCAAGGATGTCTTGCTGGTCGGCGTCCTAAAGGGTGCAGTCATGTTCATGGCCGACATCTCGCGAGCGATTCAGATCCCGGTCCAGATGGACTGGATGGCCGTCTCGTCGTATGGCTCGGGAACCGTTTCGTCGGGTGTTGTGCGAATTCTGAAGGACCTCGACGCCGACGTTCTCGGCCGCCACGTGATCATCATCGAAGACATCATTGACTCGGGCCTGACCCTGAGCTGGTTGGTTGCCAACCTCGAGGCTCGCGGTGCCGCGTCGGTCGAGGTCGTCGCGTTG
This sequence comes from Actinomycetota bacterium, assembly GCA_041176265.1. Taxonomy (GTDB): domain Bacteria; phylum Actinomycetota; class Actinomycetes; order Actinomycetales; family Microbacteriaceae; genus Rhodoluna. The sequence goes on along the minus strand of JBEDDI010000002.1, from coordinate 160,091 downwards.
CTGCGCAAGCCTGCGGCCGCCAAGGTTGACGTCAGGGTGGCCCTGGTCGGCTTTGACATTCCTAACGAGTTCGTGGTCGGCTACGGCCTCGACTACGCCGAGAACTACCGCACTCTGCCTGGCGTCGCGATTCTCTCGCCAGCCGTCTACAGCTAGTTCTCGGTTGCGCGGGTGGCTGACGCCCGTTTTCTATCCACCCGATGCAGGCGTTCGCCCGTCACCCGTGAGCGAACAGATTCCAAACTGTCCGTGTCTGAAGGTAGCCTTGAGGCGTGAACTTCAAGAAGATTCTTCAGGGCCCTTTTATCTGGATTGCCGCCGCACTTATCGTGCTTTTCGTCGGCTCATCGATGCTGGGCGCCAGCCAGTTTAAGAAGGTTGACACCAGCGTTGGCCTCTCGCTGATCCAGACCGGCAAAGCCGAGTCGGTTCGCGTTCTGGGCCAAGACCAGCGCGTCGACATCGTGCTGCTTGCCGAAGACCCCACGTACGGCAAGCAGGTTCAGTTCTTCTACGTCGCCGACCGCGGCAAGTCGGTAACCGACGCAATCGCGGGCGCTTACATCAAGAAGGGCTTCAACGACGACGTTCAGAGCACTCCTTGGTACCTAGCGATTCTCGGCACCCTGCTTCCGTTCCTTTTCATCGGCGCAATCTTCTGGTTCATGATGTCGGGTGCTCAGGGCGGCGGCCGCGGAGTCATGAACTTTGGCAAGTCACGCGCCAAGCTGGTTAGCAAAGAGAATTCGACCGTCACGTTCGCCGACGTAGCCGGCTCGGACGAGGCACTCGAGGAGCTCCAGGAGATCAAGGAGTTCCTTAAGGAGCCAGCCAAGTTCCAGGCTGTGGGCGCCAAGATTCCTCGCGGTGTGTTGCTGTACGGCCCTCCGGGAACCGGTAAGACCCTGGTCGCCAAGGCCGTCGCTGGCGAGGCCGGCGTGCCGTTCTTCTCGATCTCGGGTTCCGACTTCGTCGAGATGTTTGTCGGTGTAGGTGCGTCTCGCGTTCGCGACCTGTTCGAGCAGGCCAAGGCTGCGGCCCCGGCCATCATCTTCGTCGACGAGATCGACGCCGTCGGTCGTCACCGTGGTGCCGGCATCGGCGGCGGCAACGACGAGCGCGAGCAGACCCTCAACCAGTTGCTGGTCGAGATGGACGGCTTCGACTCGAAGACCAACGTCATACTGATCGCCGCCACCAACCGCCCAGACATCCTCGACCCGGCGCTGCTGCGCCCCGGTCGATTTGACCGCCAGATCGGTGTCGGTGCTCCAGATCTCAAGGGTCGCGAGCAGATTCTCAAGGTTCACGCCAAGGGCAAGCCAATCTCTGACGATGTTGACCTCGCGATGGTTGCTCGTCGCACCCCTGGTTTCACCGGTGCCGACCTAGCCAACGTGCTGAACGAAGCCGCGCTTTTGACCGCACGCCTGAACCAGAAGTTGATCACCTCAGAGACTCTCGACGAGGCAATCGACCGCGTCATCGGCGGACCACAGAAGAAGTCGCGCCTGATGCAGGACCAGGAACGCCTGAACACCGCCTATCACGAGGCGGGTCACGCACTCGTTGCCGCTTCGCTCAACCACAGCGACCCGGTGACCAAGGTCACCATCCTCCCTCGCGGTCGAGCACTCGGCTACACCATGGTTCTTCCGCTCGAAGACCGCTACTCGGTCTCTCGCAACCAGCTGCTCGACCAGATCGCATACGCGATGGGTGGCCGCGTCGCCGAGGAACTCGTCTTTGGCGACCCAACCACCGGTGCCTCGAACGACTTCGAGAAGGCCACCAACATCGCTCGCGAGATGGTCACCAAGTACGGCTTCAGCAACAGCGTCGGCGCCGTCTCGTTTGGCGGCGGTGGCGAGGTCTTCATCGGCCGCGACATGGCCCAGGCCAAGGAGTACTCCGAGGCAACCGCGCAGCTCATCGACATCGAGGTTCGTGCGATCATCGAGGCCGCTCACGAAGAGGCCTACCGCGCGCTTTCGACTAACCGCAAGGTGCTCGACGACCTCGCTCGCGAGCTGATGGAGCGCGAGACCCTTCAGGCCGAAGACATCGCCAAGGTGTTCAAGCCGGTCAAGAAGCTCGCCGTTCGCACCGAGTGGCTGAGCGACCGCAAGCGCCCACGCTCGAAGCAGGGCCCGATCGCAATCCCTAAGAAGGGTTCGACCGCGGCCGCAATCGAGGCAGAGGCTAAGGCCTCGGCCGCGAAGCCTGCTGCCAAGAAGCCGGCGGCAAAGCCTGCGACCAAGGCACCGGCTACCAAGGTGGCTGCGCCAAAGAAGCCTGTCGCTAAGAAGCCTGCGGCCAAGAAGACCGACAAGTAAGTGTTCGATTCGAAGCGCGTCCACGACGCCGTGGTCGAGATCATATCGGCCATCGGCGAGGATCCGACGCGCGATGAACTGAAGGCAACGCCGCTCAAGGTGGCCGAGGCCTTCGCCGAGTTCTTCAAGGGCGTCGGAGTCGACGCCAAAACCGCCCTGGCCGACACGTTTGCCGCCGAGCACAACGAGGTCGTGATCCTCAAGGACATCGAGTTCGTATCGATGTGCGAGCACCACCTGTTGCCGTTCACCGGCATCGCGCACATTGCGTACCTGCCAGACGACCGCGTAGTTGGGCTTGGTCGGCTGCCTCGCCTGGTCGAGATCATCGCCGCGCGTCCTCAGCTTCAAGAGAACCTGACCGCGCAGATCGCCGACGCACTCGAAGAGGGTCTCGGCACCAAGGGCGTGGTTGTGGTCATCGAGGCTCGCCACCACTGCGTAGTCTCACGCGGTGCCCGTCAACCGGAGGCCAACACCGTCACCATGTCTGCCCGTGGCTGCTATTCCGAGCCGGTCGCTCGCGCCGAAGTCATGGGCCTAATCAGCAAATGATCGACCCGAGGCAGTCCGCTGAAGCTGAGACCGCGCCTCTCGTTATGGGCGTTCTCAACATCACGGCAGACAGCTTTAGTGACGGCGGAAAGTATCTCGATCCCCACCTAGCCCTCGCACAGGCACGAAGCCTGATCGCCGAAGGCGCGCGCATCATCGATATCGGTGGCGAATCCACTCGCCCGGGCGCGGAGCGCGTCTCGCTCGAGCAGGAGCAGGCACGAGTCCTGCCGGTGATCCAAGCGCTGGTCGAATTAGCCAGGCCAGCCGGAGTTCGCATCAGCATCGACACCATGAACGCCGAGACGGCACGCCTCGCCGTCGCCGCCGGTGCCGACATCGTCAACGACGTATCGGGCGGCCTGGCCGACCCAGCCATGCTCGCGACCGTCGCGCATACCTCGGCTACCTACGCAATCGGCCACTGGCGCGGATTCAGCAAAGTCATGGATGCGCTTGCCGCATACGACTCGGTCTCTCACGATGTGGCCCGCGAGCTCGAGCAGCGCGTCGAAGCGGCCGTGCAGGCTGGCATCTCGCGCGAACGAATCGTCGTCGACCCGGGTCTCGGCTTTGCTAAGGACGCAGATCAGAACTGGGAACTGCTCGGCGATTTGGAGCCACTCTTTGCCCTCGGATTGCCGGTGCTTATAGGCGCTAGCCGCAAGCGTTTCATAGCCGCGCACATCAACCCGGCCGACCCAGCCTCGGTCACGAACGAACAGCGCGACGAGGCGACCGCGAAAATCACTGCTGAGCTTGCCAATTCGGGTGTCTGGGGATTCCGAGTGCACGACGTAAAGCGCAATGTCGAGGCAATCGCGAGCGCTTTGCGCCGGCCGGTTTCGGAATAGGCTGGTTGCGTGCAAAACAACACCCACAACTACAAGATCAAACTTGAGGGCTTGAGGGTATTCGCGCACCACGGCGTCTTCGACTTCGAGCGCCAGAATGGCCAAGATTTTTACATCGATGCCACCGTCTGGATCGACGGCTACAAGGCCGCGGTCAACGACGATCTAAACGCGACAGTGCACTACGGCAACCTAGCCAAGGCCATCGTCGACAACGTGAAGAACGACCCCGTCGACCTGCTCGAGACGCTCGCCCAGCGACTGCTCGACATGGTCATGAACTTCGGTGGTGGCGACGCTACCGGCAAGGTGCGCAAGGCCAAGATCACCGTCCACAAGCCGAATGCTCCAATCACGTATGAGTTCAAGGACGTCTCGGTCACAGTGAAGGGCAAGCGCGACTAATGGCCAAGGCCGTCAAGGCGGTGCTCGCGCTCGGGGCGAACCTCGGCGATCGATACCAAAACATCAAGGGAGCAATCAAGGCGCTCGATGCTGTGCCGGGAATCAAAGTCACCGCGAAGTCCCCGCTCGTCGAGTCGGTCGCGCTAACCGAAGAGGGTTTCGACGACAGCAAGCCGGCATACCTGAACGGCGTAATCGAGGTTTCGACCACCTTGAAGCCAAAGCAGCTTCTTGAGAGTGTTCGCGACGTCGAGACGGAATTCGGCCGCATCCGCGTCGAGCGCTGGGGTTCGCGCACGCTCGACATCGACATCATCGTCATGGGTGACGAACTGCGCAGCAGCAAGACGCTGACCATCCCGCATCCGCGTGCCTTCGAGCGCTCGTTTGTTCTGGTTCCTTGGGCCTTGATGGATGAGTCCGCGGTGCTTCCCGGTTACGGTTCTGTGGCGGCCCTGGCGGCTCCGCTGCGCTCCGAGGTTCAGCTGTGGCAAAAGCCCAAGGTCGCGAAGGACTAGGCCCGTGAAGCCAACCAAGATCTCGGCGCTCGCCATCAATGCAATCGCGACGGTGGTCATCGCCTACATAATCGTCACGCTCATGGTCGGCGCCGGTTTCGCCGTGCCCGTCTCGGGCATCAACCTCGTGCTGACGATGCCGGCAATCGGGTTGGTCAACATGCTGCTAGTGCTGCCGATCTTGCGCTACAAGAAGGCCCTTGCCGACTACCTGATGGGCGTGGGGCGCAGTCGACCAAAGCGCCCCGAGCCGTTTTATGCCGTGCGCGTTCTGACCATTGCTAAGGCATCTGCGCTCGCTGGGGCCTGGTTCACCGGCTGGCACGCGGGCGTCATGCTCGTGCAGTTGACCAACCAGGAGTTCACCGAGGCTGTTTGGCGCGAGGCGTTCGGCGGCATCGGTTCGGTTCTGCTGGTGGTTGCCGCCCTGATCGCCGAACGCAGCTGTCGCCTGCCAGACGATGGCGATGACAAGAAGCAGGCGGGTTCTGTTGCCGAACCAAAGCCGGCGGGACCGATCTCGGCATGACGACACCAAAACTTGTGATCACCGTTATCGGTGACACCGAGGTAGGACGCGGTATCGCTGCGGCTCTGTCTGCCGCTGGCCACAGCGTGCTCTTGGTCGGCGACCGGGTCGAACGCATCGGCGAATCGGACCTGGTTTTGTTGGCCGTCTCTGGTTCGGCTCTAACCGAATTGATCAGCAACTTCACCGAACGCGACCTGTGGCGGCCGGGGCAGTTGGTGGCGCACACGGCTGGGGAGTTCGGCTATTCGGTGCTTGCGCCGGCCGTTGCGTGTGGAGTGATTCCGCTGGCCATTCACCCATCTATGCGCTTCACCGACAGCGGTGCCGACGAGGTTGCTATCCGCGAAAGCTACTTCGCGGTCTCGGCGCCCGAGGCGGCCCTGCCGATTGCCCAGGCTCTCGTCATCGAGATGGGTGCCGAGCCGCTGACCATCGCCGAGGCCGACCGCAAGACCTATTTCGAGGCCTGGTCGGTCGCCAACGACTTTTCGGGTCTCGTTGTGAACCAGGCGATTGGACTGCTTCAAGACATCGGAATCACCGATCCGCGCGGCGTTATCGGACCGGTCGTTCGGGCATCGGTCGAGCAAGCGCTCGCCGATGGGCACCGCGACTTCGACGAGCTGAACGACCTCGGCGGCACGGGAGGCCAATCGTGACGCGCATCGTGCATGCGAACGCCGAGCTTGCGGCGGCAGTGGCCAGCGCGCGCTCTCAGGGAAAGCGCATCGGTTTCGTGCCGACTATGGGTGCACTGCACGAGGGGCACCTCTCGCTCGTTCGCATCGCTCAGCAGCATGCCGAGTTCGTGGTCGTGAGCATCTTCGTGAATCCACTGCAGTTTGGGGCCGGAGAAGACTTCGACAAGTATCCGCGCACCCTCGAGGCAGATGCGGCCGCGCTCGACGCCGTCGAGGCAGACCTGGTGTACGCACCGAGCGCCACCGAGGTCTATGGCGACTCAGGTTATTCGGTGACCAAGGCTGCAGGCCTAGCTGGCGCAGCCTTCGAGGGCTCGATTCGCCCTGGTCACTTTGACGGAATGTTGACCGTGGTGGCTCGACTCTTCGAACTGGTGCAACCCGACGTAGCGGTGTTTGGCGCGAAGGACGCGCAGCAGCTGTTCCTGGTGCGCGAGATGGCCGCCCGCGATTTTGCGGCGCTAGAAATTATCGCGGCACCAATCGTGCGCGAGCCATCGGGCTTGGCCCTCTCGAGTCGCAACCGGTACCTGAGCGAGCAAGAGCGGGTCACAGCTCTCTCGCTTTCGAGGAGCCTGGCGGCTGCGGCAGCCGAGAGCGAGCGCGCGGGCAGCAGCGCATCCGATGTTTTGCAGGCGGCAGAACAGGTGATGGCCGCCGAGCCGTTGGCTAAACTTGATTACCTAGCGCTCGTTGACCTGAGCACCTTCGCGCCCGTTGGCGAAGATTTCGAGGGTCGCGCGCTGATGCTGATCGCGGCACGCGTCGGCACAACTCGACTGCTAGACAATCGCGAGATTGTCATCGGTCAATAAGACTTCGAACCACATCGAATCACCGGCAGGAGCCCAAGTGAGCACTCCAGAAGAGCTGCAGCAAGACGACCTCGAGCAGGATCTGCCCGAGCAGATCGCCGTGCGAATGGGCAAGCGCGACAAGCTCAACGAGCTGAATGACGCCTACCCGGTCAGCCTGCCGATCACTCACTCGATCGACGCGATTCGTGCTGCCTACCCAGATCTCGAGGCCGACGTTGCTACCGGCCTGAAGGTCGGCATCGCCGGTCGTGTGATGTTCGCCCGTAACACCGGAAAGCTCTGCTTTGCAGCGCTGCAGGCCGGCTCGGGGCAGCGCATCCAGGCCATGCTCTCGCTCGACAAGGTCGGCGAGGAGCAGCTCGAGCTCTACAAAGAACTTGTCGACCTCGGTGACCACCTGTTCGTCTCGGGCGAGGTCATCACCTCGAAGCGCGGCGAGCTTTCGATCATGGTCGACGAGTGGAAGATGGCGGCCAAGACCATTCGCCCGCTGCCGAACCTGCACAACGAACTTGGCGAGGAATACCGCGTTCGTCACCGCTACATCGACCTGATCGTGCGCGATCGTGCGCGCGAGGTAGTGCAGATTCGTTCGAAGGTCATGCAGTCGATGCGCAAGACCTTCGCAGAGCGCGACTTCCTCGAGGTCGAGACCCCGATGCTGCAGACCATCCACGGTGGCGCTTCGGCTCGCCCGTTCAAGACCCACTCGAACGCGTTCGACACCGAGCTGTTCCTGCGCATCGCCCCGGAGCTGTTCCTCAAGCGCGCCGTCGTCGGTGGCATCGAGCGCGTGTTCGAGATCAACCGCAACTTCCGTAACGAGGGTGCCGACCGCACTCACTCGCCAGAGTTCGCGATGCTCGAGTCGTATGAGGCATACGGCGACTACAACTCGATCGCCGACCTCACGCAGGCGCTGATTCAGAACGCCGCGATGGACGTCTTCGGCACGCACCAGGTTGTGCTCGAGGATGGCTCGATTAACGATCTCGGCGGCGAATGGGCTCGCATCTCGATGTTCGAATCGCTCTCGGCCGCTTGTGGCATCGAGATCACTCCTGAGACCCCTATCGACGTTCTCAAGAAGCTCGCCGATAAGGAGGGCCTCGAGATCGACCACCCACTGCACGGCAAGTATGTTGAAGAGCTCTGGGAGCACTTCGTCAAGGGTGACCTCGTCAACCCGACCTTCGTGATGGACTTCCCGGTCGACACCTCGCCACTGACTCGCAACCACCGCAGCAAGTCTGGCGTGGTCGAGAAGTGGGATCTCTACATTCGCGGCTACGAGCAGGCCACCGGCTACTCGGAGCTCGTTGACCCTGTCATTCAGCGTGAGCGCTTCATGGCTCAGGTGCAGCTGGCTGCGGCTGGCGACCCAGAGGCTATGAAGCTCGACGAGGACTTCCTCGCTGCGCTCGAGTTCGGTATGCCTCCTTCGGGCGGCATGGGCATGGGCATCGACCGTTTGCTAATGAGCCTCACCGGCCTCGGCATTCGCGAGACCATCATGTTCCCGCTCGTGAAGTAAGGTCGAAATATGACCGTTGGTGAATGGCTGACTAACGCGGGGCTTTCGCTGATCCCGCCGACCCTCGTGGGCTTGGTTTTCTATGTAGTGATGCGCTCGATCCTGCGCGCAGACTCTAAGGAGCGCCAGATCTATTCGAAGATGGAAGCCGAAATGCGCGCCGAGCGCGAGGCCGAATCGGGCGACAAGCCGACCGCCAAATCAAAGACCAAGAAGGGCGCGTAACGCGTCCTTCTTCTTTTTTCGTGGCCGCACCACGTTGGCCGATCTCAAAGCCAGTTCACCCTAGGGCGAACAAGCCTATTTAGTGTCTGTCTGGGTCGTTAGCATCGATTCAGGCGCTCCAGGGGATTGGTGCACCGAGGAGTAAATATGTTTGAGAAATTCACCGACAAGGCTCGTCGAGTTGTTGTGCTTGCCCAAGAAGAGGCCAAGCTGCTGAACCACAACTACATCGGCACCGAGCACATCCTGCTCGGCCTGATCCACGAGGGCGAGGGCGTTGCTGCCAAGGCCCTCGAGTCGCTCGACATTAGCCTCGACCAGGTCCGCGAGCAGGTTCAAGAGATGATCGGCCAGGGCCAGCAGGCACCGACCGGGCACATTCCGTTCACCCCGCGCGCCAAGAAGGTTCTCGAGCTCTCGCTTCGCGAGGCTCTTCAGCTGGGCCACTCGTACATCGGCACCGAACACCTCCTGCTCGGCCTCATTCGCGAAGGCGAGGGTGTTGCCGCTCAGGTGCTCACCAAGCTCGGCGCCGACACCAACCGTGTTCGCCAGCAGGTCATCCAGTTGCTCTCTGGCAACACCGGCAACAAGGAGACCGTCAATGTTGGCGGCGACAACTCTGCCGAGAAGCAGAAGGGTTCGCAGATTCTCGACCAGTTCGGCCGCAACCTGACTCAGGCTGCCGCAGACGGCAAGCTCGACCCGGTCATCGGTCGCGAGCGCGAGATCGAGCGAGTGATGCAGATTTTGAGCCGACGCTCGAAGAACAACCCAGTTTTGATCGGCGAGCCAGGCGTTGGCAAGACCGCCGTGGTCGAGGGCCTCGCGCAGGCAATCGTCGACGGCAACGTGCCAGAGACCCTCAAGGGCAAGCAGCTTTACACGCTCGACATGGGCGCACTGATCGCAGGTTCGCGCTACCGCGGCGACTTCGAGGAGCGCCTGAAGAAGGTCACCAAGGAGATCCGCACCCGCGGCGACATCATCACCTTTATCGACGAGATTCACTCGCTGGTTGGTGCCGGTGCGGCCGAGGGAGCCATCGACGCAGCCTCGATCCTCAAGCCAATGCTGGCTCGCGGCGAGCTCCAGACCATCGGTGCGACCACGCTCGACGAATACCGCAAATACTTCGAGAAGGATGCCGCGCTCGCGCGCCGCTTCCAGTCGGTGAACGTTGGCGAGCCTTCGATCGCTCACTCGATCAACATCCTCAAGGGTCTGCGCGATCGCTACGAGGCACACCACAAGGTTTCCATCACCGACGGCGCACTAGTTGCCGCCGCTCAGCTGGCCGACCGCTACATCACCGACCGCTTCCTGCCAGACAAGGCAATCGACCTGATCGACGAGGCCGGCGCTCGCCTGCGCCTGTCGTTCCTGTCATCGCCGCCTGAACTTCGCGAGCTCGACGAGCAGATCGCTGCCGTCAAACGCGAGAAGGAACAGGCAATCGAGAACCAGGACTACGAACTGGCCGCCTCGAAGCGCGACGAAGAGAAGAAGCTCGGTGCCGAGCGCGTTCGCCTCGAGAAGCAGTACCGCTCGGGCAACGTTGCCGCGGCTGGCGTGGTCGACGAAGGCCTCATCGCAGAGGTTCTTGCGCAGGCCACCGGCATCCCTGTCTTCAAGCTGACCGAGGAAGAATCGGCCAAGCTGATGTTCATGGAGGACGAGCTGCACAAGCGCGTCATCGGCCAAGAGGAAGCCATTCGCGCGATCTCGAAGTCGATTCGTCGTCAGCGTGCCGGCCTCAAGGACCCGAACCGTCCATCGGGCTCGTTCATCTTTGCTGGCCCGACCGGCGTGGGCAAGACCGAGCTCGCCAAGGCACTCGCAGAGTTCCTGTTCGACGACGAAGGCGCGCTCATCTCGCTCGACATGTCAGAGTTCGGCGAGAAGCACACCGTCTCACGCCTGTTCGGAGCCCCTCCGGGCTTCGTGGGCTTCGAAGAGGGTGGCCAGCTGACCGAAAAGGTTCGCCGCAAGCCGTTCTCGGTAGTGCTCTTCGACGAGATCGAGAAGGCTCACCCAGACATCTTCAACTCGTTGCTGCAGATCCTCGAAGAAGGCCGCCTGACCGATGGCCAGGGCCGAATCGTCGACTTCAAGAACACCATCATCATCATGACCACCAACCTGGGAACGCGCGACATCGCACGTGGCGCCATGGGCTTCGTTCGCGAGAACGACGACGCCAGCGACTACGAGCGCATGAAGGGCAAGGTCAACGAAGAGCTGAAGAAGAACTTCAAGCCGGAGTTCCTCAACCGCGTCGACGAGACCATCATCTTCCCGCAGCTGGTCAAGAGCGAGCTCGTGCAGATTGTCGACCTGTTCGTCAAGAAGCTCTCGGTTCGCCTCGAAGACCGCGGCATGACCCTCGAGGTCACGCAGGCAGCCAAGGAACGCCTCATCGACATCGGCTTCGATCCGGCCCTGGGTGCGCGTCCACTGCGTCGTGCCGTTCAGCGCGAGGTCGAAGACAAGCTCAGCGAGAAGATCCTGCACGGCGAACTGGTCAACGCATCGCACGTCACGGTCGACTATGTCGGCAGCGAGTTCGTGTTCACCAGCCGCACGCGCGAGGTCGCCTCGGCGCTATAGCCCGAAACCGTTCAGCACAAGGGCCGATACCTGCGGGTGTCGGCCTTTGGCTTGCTCGGCTAACCTAGTCTTCATGCCTAGCCAGATTCACATTCGCCCAGCACACACCTCAGACGTGGCTGCGATCATGGAGCTGCGCCGCCCAATCGAAGGCACCGTCGTACTCCTTAGCCGCGAACGCGTCATGTGGTACGAGCAGATTCAGGAACTCGTGGTCGCAACCGACGAGACCGGGCGAGTAGTCGGAGCAGGCGCTCTGCACGTGATGTGGGAAGACCTAGCCGAGGTTCGCTCGCTCGTTGTGGCGGAGGACGTTCGAGGCCAAGGTGTCGGTCACGCGATTCTCGAAAACCTGATCGAGCGCGCAAAGTCGCTCGGTATCAAGCGCATCTTCTGCCTCACCTTCGAGACCGAATTCTTCGGCAAGCACGGTTTTGAACCGATCAGCGACGTGCCTGTCGATGCAGAGACCTACGCCGAGCTCGTGCGTTCGCACGACGACGGTATCGCCGAATTCCTCGACCTCGCACGCGTCAAGCAGAACACGCTTGGCAACACGAGGATGCTTAAGCGCCTCTAGCCAAAGCGCTGGTTAACCTTGAACCTATGAGTTCAGGCATGCCAAACCGTCCACTTCCTCCAGAGATTTATCGCCGCCGCCGCTTCCTAGCGTTGGCCGTTCTGGCCGTCGTGGTCTGGCTTCTGACGGTCGCAATCAGCGGCATCGCCAACCTGGTCGGCGGTGGCTCGAATAATGCCTCCCCGGCTCCTGCCGAGACGGGTTCGACTCAGCAGGTCACTGCGGGAGGCGAGTGCGCTCCAGCCGCCGTAGCCGTGACCGCCTTCACCGGCGATTCGGCTGGGCAAAAACAAAATTCCTTTGCTGCAAAGGCTCAGCCGTACATCTGGTTCGAAATCGTCAACACCACGACTACGACATGCAATTTCAATTACGTTGGCCTGAAAACCTTCATGACCATCACCTCGGGGCCTGACACCATCTGGACAAATCAGCACTGTGCCGCCTATTCGTCAGAGGCAACAGATCAGGTCTTCAGCCTTGAGCCGGGCAAAGCAATGGCAACTCCTCCCGTAGCTTGGTCGCGCTCACGCTCTAGCGCCACTACTGGCTGCACGGCAGACGGAAACGCAGCTGCGGCTCCGGGCTACTACATGTTGGAGGCTCAGGTTAGTGGCGTGCATTCTCTAGCTGTCCAGTTCCAGCTGCAGTAAGAGGCTTTACCAGTTCAGCGCGAGCGCTAAAGCCGCGCGCAAATCGCCGACCTTCGAGTCAACCGTGCGAACGAACCCCAGACGAGACGCCTCGCTAGCACGAGCCTTTTCATTGCTGACCTTGCGAACCTCGCCGGCCAGGCTGATCTCGCCAAACGCGGCGAGGTTGTGTGCCACGGGCTTGTCGGCCACGGCAGAAGCGATGGCGATGGCTATCGCTAGGTCGGCCGCAGGTTCGGCTAGGCGAACTCCGCCGACGGTCGAGACATAAACATCCAGTTCGCTGACGCGGAGCCCGGCACGACGTTCAAGCACGGCAAGCAACATCGCCACGCGCGAAGAGTCGACTCCGTTGGTGACTCGGCGTGGCTGCGGGGTCGAGCTCTTCACAACCAAGGCCTGAACCTCGGCGATCAGCGCACGCTTGCCCTCGACGGTGACGGTCACGCAGGTTCCCGAGACCGGGCTCTCGCCGCGTGATAGGAATAGACCGCTAGGGTCTGGCACCTCGCGGATGCCGTCGCCGGTCATCTCGAAGCACCCAACCTCATCTGTTGGACCAAAGCGATTCTTTAGGCTGCGCACGAAACGCAGCGAGGTTTGGCGGTCGCCCTCGAAGTGGCAAACCACGTCGACAAGGTGCTCGAGCGCGCGTGGTCCGGCAATCGAGCCGTCTTTGGTGACGTGCCCGACGAGGATGACTGGCAGTGCGCGATCCTTGGCAACGCGAATCAGGTTGGCGGCAACCTCGCGCACCTGGCTGGGCATTCCGGCGGCGCCATCGATCTCGGCCGAGGCCACGGTCTGCACCGAGTCGACCACCAGCAGGTCTGGGGCAACCACATCCACCTGACCAAGAACGGTTGCCAGATCGGTTTCGGCAGCAAGGTAGAGGCTGTCGACCAGCGCACCAGTGCGCTCGGCCCGCATGCGAACCTGACCGACCGACTCTTCGCCGCTTACATACAGCACTCGCGAACCGGTGCGGGCGGCATTGGCTGCCACCTCGAGCAGCAGCGTGCTCTTGCCGACGCCAGGCTCGCCCGAAAGCAGGATTACGGCACCTGGCACTAAACCGCCACCCAGCACGCGGTCGAATTCGCCAACCTGAGTTGGGGTTACTGCGAGGGGCTTGGTCGAAACGTCGGTGATCGGTTTGGCTGCAGCAGAGGCAATCAAGCGAACAGGCGCGACCTGCTTTGTGGTTCCGAGCCCGCGACCGGCCGATGCCTCCTGCATGGTGTCCCACTGTTGGCATTCGGCACAGCGACCTACCCACTTGACGGTGGACCAGCCGCACTCGGCGCATACAAATGAAGTCTTGGGTGATGCCATGCGTCAAAACTACCCTGAGCATCAGACATCGACTCGAACCTAAACTTGAACTGTGAACATCGAACGCATCGCAATTCTCGGCACCGGCTCAATGGGCTCGGCGATTCTGGCTGGCCTGCTAGCCGCGGGCTTCGACCCAGCGCGCGTATCGGTGAGCACCAAGAGCGAGGCAAGTGCCCGCAAGCTCAATGACCAGTACGCGGTTACCGCGCACTCGCTCGAGACCTCGGACGATGCCAACCGCCTTGCGGTTGCCGGCGCCGATGTTGTTTTGGTCGGTGTCAAGCCCGCCTACGTCGCCTCGACGCTGGCTGAGGTTGCCGACGCCCTCGGGACCGATGCTCTCGTCATCAGTGTCGCCGCTGGCATCACCAACGCGACCATGGAGGCCGCGGTCAAGGCTGGTGTCCGCGTTATCCGCTCGATGCCGAACACCCCAGCCATCGTCGGTCGCGCAGTTACCGGGCTCGCCAAGGGTTCACGCGCCAGCGAGGCCGACCTTGCCGTCGCCACCCAGTTGTTCCAGACCGTTGGCCGCGTGGTCGTGGTCGACGAATCGCAGATTGACGCGTTGAGCACCATCTCGGGCAGCGGCCCGGCATACGTCTTCTATTTCATCGAGCAGCTCACCAAGGCCGCCGTCGACCACGGTTTCAGCGCCGAACAGGCAGCCACCCTGGTCAACGACACGTTCCTCGGGGCAGCCGAGTTGGTCGCCGCTACCGGCAAAGCGCCGGCCGATCTGCGTCGTCAGGTCACCAGCCCGAACGGCACTACCGAGCGCGCCATCGCAGTCTTCGACCAGGCCAACCTGGCCGAGGTGTTTAAGCAAGCAACCGATGCCGCTCTGGCTCGCGCCCGCGAGCTGGCGGCAGCAAACTAGGGTTAGAACATGAGCGATATCTTCAGTGCAATTGCAGATCCGATCCGTCGACAAATTCTCGACGCGCTAGCAGCCAAGCCGGGCCTCTCGGTTTCGGAGCTCGTTGCAGCGACCAAGCAGGGTCAGCCGGCCGTATCAAAGCACCTGAAGACCCTTCGCGACGCGAACCTGGTCTCGGTCAAGACCGTAGGCCAGAACCGCTTTTACAGCCTGAATGCCGAGGCACTCAAGCCAGTAGCAACCTGGGTCCTAGGTCACGCAGCTGCAAAGGTTGAGGCCGAGGTCTCGGAGCGCGCGGAAGACCTAGCCGAGAAGCTGGGCGAGCTGCTTGCCAATGGCGCCGACTGGTTGGGTGAAAAGGTAGCCGAGCGCACCAAGGTTCGCGATGCGAATGACGTTGGTCGTGAGCTTGGCCGCCGTTTGGCCGAGGCTCGTGCGCAGGCAGACAAGACCATCGCCGCAAAGACTGGCAAAGACATCGACGCGTTGCTCAAGGACGCCCAGAAGGTTGCTAAGGATGCCTCGGCCAAGGTTCAGGCCGTAGCCGACAAGCTCAAATAGTCGACGGCCCCAAGAAGCCGCTAACCGCGGAACAGGCCGCCAAACGCGCTCAGTACCGCGCGGTTCCAGTCCGCAACCGAGACGGTGTTAGTCGCATCCAGTTCGGCGATGATTCGCCCGTGAAGCATTCCCAACACGATCTGCGCCGCAGCACGCGGAGCAAGGTGTTCTTTCAACATTCCGCGCTCGGCAAGACCGCTGAGCACTTCGGTGAGTCCATCGATGAGGCTGGTGTTGGCTTCGGCGATCGCGGCGCGTAGTTCCGGGCGAGCCAGTGCATTGCCAACGATCGCGGCGCGGTCTACCGTCGGCAGGGCCTCGTAGTGCTTGGTCAAAAACTCGAGCATGTGCGAGTAGTACTCACGAAGTTCGTCGGTGCTCTGGATGTTCGCGGTCCACTTCTTAAGGTGTTCCACATCGAGGGCAACGCTGGCGGTGAACTGCTCAATGTATGCGGCGCGAATCAATCCTTCGCGGTCGCCAAAGTGGTGATAAATCGAACCAATTGAAACACCGGTCTGCGACGAGATCTCTTGAATGCGAACCGCCGATTCACCCGCTGTCTTCAACGCGCGACGAGCAGCCTCAACCACGAGGCTCACGGTTTCACGGGCGCGAACCTGCTTGGGCTGCGGCAGATTGAAGGTGCTCATGCCTTTCCCAGCAATCATTTCGCGTTATTTATTCCGACCGATTCGCGCACCACTTCGCGGCAAAGAGAAACGGGATGCGTCCTGCGACACATCCCGTTCTCGTAATAGCTGCTGTTACTTCTTCTTGCCAGGCTTGAAGACCATCATGAGAAGAACGGCGATTGCGGTGCCGACGAGCTGAGCCACTACGAGCCAACCGGTTTCGGCCAATCCCTTGCCATTGAAGAGCAGACCGAAGGTGACGGCTGGGTTTGCCTGTGCGCCAGTTGCGGTGAAGGCAGCAGCGGCGCTGACCCAGAGGCCAACCGCCCAAGGAATCAGGTTGCCCTTGTCGCTTGCGGCCAGCGAGCCGACGATCCAGACCAGAACCGCGGTGGCCAGAATTTCGCCGCCGAACGCGAAGGCGTATGGGTTAGCCGTTGACGTTCCGATGCCAGGTAGTGCCTTACCGATGAGCCACGCGCCCAGGTGCGCACCTACGAGTCCACCCAGTAGCTGTGCAGCCACATAGGTGAGCAGTTCGGCAGCACTAATTTGCTTCTTAGCAAAGAAGTAGAGGCTGACGGCTGGGTTCAGGTGGCCGCCGCTGATGCCTGCGGTGAGCAGGATGGCTAGGGCCAAGGTCGTGGCCAGGGCAAGACGAGGAAGCTCGGTTGCCGCAGCGCCAGTGCCGATGATTGCGGCTAGAAACAGGGTGACGCCCAGAAACTCGGCGAGGCCCTTCTTTGCGAGGTTCAACATTCATTTCTCCTTTGGATTGATGTTTCTCTGAATTATCGAGTTATCGGAATCAGGATCTCGTTGGTGCGGGTAAATCCGGGCTTCCAGGGTGGGTCGTTTCTGGCTGTGAGAGCCGACCCAGTGGGAGTAAAGCCAGCTTTGGCTAGTGCGGCCTTCAACTGTTCGGCCTTTTCAAGAAAGAGTGTTTCAGACCAGCGACCGCGGAACGTGATAGCCGCATACTGACCTCTCGCGTGTCGAACCACGTGAAGACGCGAATCGAGGGCATCAGGCACAGTCCCGTCAGCAGGAACCGGAAGGACAAATCCGACTCGGTGTTGCCCCTCGGCGGTCGTGGATTGAAGCACGGGAGCGGTCATGGCAAACTTCGACGAGCTGGTGTTTTGACCCGAGATGAATCCAACAAGTGGGCGGAATGCCCAGTTTCCGGCTTGCAGCCAGTCGCCAAAGGCATCGATCTCGATGCTCACGAATGGCTCGTATTCTCGAACCTCGAACCCTTCGCGTGACTCGACGACTCGATAGGCAAGTTTGAGTGTCATGGCTCGAGTGTAAGCACAGGTCGAAATAGTTGTCGGCGAATGACTAGAATAGACAAGTTGTCTGTCGCTGGCTTAGGCCCGACACCCCAAGCTCTGTGAGGTCCCTATGGGTTCAGTAATCAAGAAGCGCCGCAAGCGTATGTCGAAGAAGAAGCACCGCAAGTTGCTTCGTAAGACTCGTCACCAGCGTCGCAATAAGAAGTAAGTCTTCAATCGCTTCACCCGTCGTGCACCGATGTGCCGGCGGGTTTTGCGTTTAACAGGGGTTGATCTGTGGCCAGGGATACACCTGATAAACGGGACGCTCTAGCGGATGGCGGGCAATTCGCTTCTAACGGTTGGCGCGCAGCTCGCGCTTCTTGAAGTCCAGAATCTTCCAGCCGGCAGCCTTGGCGTGCTTGGTCAAGATCTTGTCTGGGTTCACACAAACCGGGTGGCCGACGCGGGTCAGCATCGGCAGGTCGTTGTGGCTGTCTGAGTATGCGTAAGAACGCTTGAGGCTGATGTTGCGCTCCTTGGCCAGCGCGCGAATCGCCTTGGCCTTAGCCTTGCCGTGCAGAGGCTTGCCTTCGAGCTTGCCGGTCAAGATGCCATCTTTGCGTTCCACGATCGTGCCTAGCCCGCCGGTAAGGCCAAGCTTGTGCGCCATGATTTCGGCGATCTCGATAGGAGTCGCAGTGACCAGCCAGACCTCACGGCCAGCGGCGATGTGTTCCTTGGCAAGGCGAACCGTCTCGGGCCAAAGCTTCGTGCTGATGTATTCGTCGTAGACCATCTCGGTCATGTCGGCGAGCTCTTCGACTCGGTGACCGGCGATCAAACCTAGGGCGCGGTCCTTGATCTCCTCGAGCGTCTTGGCTGTCTCGCCGCGTGCGATGAACCTGGCCTGGTGCCAGGCAAAGTTCCAGAAGTCACGACGGCTGAAAAACTTCTTGGCGAAGGCAGCCTTACCAAAGAGGAAGCTGGACGAACCGCGAATCAGGGTGTTGTCAACGTCGAAGAATGCCGCCTCAATCTTGGGGGTCTTCGCCGGTTCGCTAGTCACCCGACAAGTTTACGGCGGGCCGTAGGCTAGACCCGTGCTCATTCAACTGACGTTAATCGGCAAGCCAGGCTGCCACCTCTGTGAAGACGCAGAGGCCGTCGTTGAGGCGACCATCGCCGCGTTCAAAACCAAGTACGCGGCGGCGGCCAGCGTCGAAGTTTCGCTCGAGCACAAGAACATCCTCGAAGACGACACCCTGGCGCTGCGATACTCGGAAGAAATCCCGGTACTCCAGATTGACGGCAAGACTCACGGCTATTGGCACATCGATGCCGAGCGACTGATGGCGGCTCTCGAGGCCCAACTAACTAAACCGCAGATCCAAAGGAACGACCGATGCGTCTAATCTTCAAAATCCTTCGCAAGTTCTGGCTTCCGATTCTGATCATCGCGCTGCGCCTGCTCGGCAAGAAGTATCCCGCGGCCAAGAAGGCGCACTCCGTCATCACGAAGCTTCGTTAAGCGAGAACCCCCGACCACTGGTCGGGGGTTCTGCTTTGAAACGAAGTCGCGCTTATGGCTCCAGACGGTTTGGGCCGCGGAACAAGAAGCCGACCTCGCGAATGTTTGGCTGGTGTAGCAGCAGCATGAGCACGCGCAGAAGGCCCATGCCGAAACCGCCGTGCGCAGGAGCGCCGTACTTGAAGAAGTCGAGGTAGGTCTGCAGGCCCTCTGGCTCGAGTCCCTTCTGCTTGACCTGCTCAACCAGCTTGTCGATGCGGTGCTCGCGCTGAGCGCCGGTGGTGATCTCGGTGCCGCGCCAGATCAGGTCATACGAGTTGGTGAGCGACTGGTCGTCGTCGTGACGCATGTGGTAGAACGGGCGGACGGTTGCCGGGTAGTCGGTCACGAAGACGAATTCGTGGCCAACGGTTTCGGCGAAGTGAGCCGCAATCTGGCGCTCGCCCTCAGGGTCGAGGTCACCGCCGCGCACGATCTCGTGACCACGTGCCTTGATGATTTCGACGGCGTCTGCCAGCGCGATGCGTGGGAACGGAATGGTCGGCACCTGCACGTCGACACCGAAGCGAGCGAGGATCTCGTCGCCGTGGGCGTCCTTGACGGCCTGGATGGCGCGCTGCAGCAGCTGCTCCTGAATCGCCATGATGTCTTCGTGCGAGTCGATCCACGAGACCTCGATGTCGACCGAGACGAACTCGGTGGCGTGACGCGAGGTGAACGACGGGTCGGCACGGAAGACCGGGCCGATCTCGAAGACGCGGCCGAGGCCGGCGGTCATCGCCATCTGCTTGTAGAACTGCGGGCTCTGCGCCAGGTAGGCGTGGCCCTCGAAGTACTCGAGCTTGAACAGTTCGGCGTTCGACTCCGATGGCGAAGCCATCAGCTTTGGCGAGTGGATCTCGACGAAGCCGTTCTCGACCCAGTACTGACGCCATGCGTTCTCGATGGTGGTCTGGATGCGGAAGACGAGGTTCATCTCGCTGCGACGCAGGTCAAGGAAGCGCCAGTCCATGCGCTTGTCGATCGAGGTGTCGTCGGCGATCGGGGTCTCTGGGTCGGCGAGGGTAACGATCTCGAGCTCGTCGAGCTGAACTTCGAGGCCACCGAGCTTCACGCGCTCGTCGTGCTTGAGGCGTCCCTTGATCCAGACGAACGAGCCGGCGGTCAGGGTTGAAACCGATGCCGCGAGGGCGTCGTCTTCAACCGGCTGTTCGTCGACCACTGGGCGAGGGTAGGTGACCTGAACGTCGCCAGACTCATCGCGAAGGATGATGAACTGGATGCGCTTCTGGTCGCGAAGCTTTTCGACCCAGCCGCCAAGGATGACTGGGCCATCCTCGCGGGCTGCGAGGTCTTTGACGAGGGTGCGCTCGCGCATGAAAATCCTTTATTCGGGGCATTCGTTCGCAGTCTGTGAAGACGCTGAACTCTCTGAAAGCCAAGTTTAGCCGAGGGTAAACTTGAAGCATGCCCGCCGACCGCATCCACTTGATTCGCCATGGCGAGGTGCACAATCCAGGCCAGGTTCTTTATGGCCGCTTGCCGCACTTCCGTTTGAGCGATCGAGGCCACAAGATGGCCGAGTTGGCCGCAGCTCAAATCAAGTCGGACCGTCGCCCTGTCTCGGCAATCGTCGCCTCACCGCTGCTGCGCACTCGCGAATCGGCAGAGCATGTGCAGGCAGCACTCGGACTGGACGCCATCACCGACCAGCGCGTCATCGAGCCGTACAACATGTTCGAGGGCCGCAAGCTGACCGCCAAGCACATCGCGATCCGCCCACATCTGATCTATCACTTCAGGAACCCGTACCAGCCGAGCTGGGGCGAGCCGTATGAGCAGGTGCTCGCCCGCATGCTCGAGGCAATCGAAGACGCGGCAAAGTCGGTGCCCGATGGCGACGTCGTGATCGTGACCCACCAGTTGCCAATCGTCGTGGTTCAGCGCCACCTGGCTGGGCTTCCGCTCGCGCACAATCCGAGCAAGCGCAAGTGCATGCTCAGCAGCATTACCTCGCTCGAATTCGTCGGCGGCAAGCTGACTCAAATCGACTACCGCGAGCCGGCAGCCGAGCTACACGCGATCGACAAGGGAGCGGTGTGATCGCCATGGCATCGAATCGCATGCGCTCGGGCGCGCTCAAGATCGCAGCGCTGGCAGCGCTCGCCGCGCTTTCGCTGACCGGCTGTGCCAGCAATGACACCCTCGCCGACCAGTACCGCTCGGGCGATAACAAGAACTACATCGCAGGCGACGGCACCGTCACCGAGTTCGACAAGGCAGACCGGGGTGCCTCCGTCGCTTGGTCTGGCGCACTGGCCGACGGCTCGCAGCTCTCGAGCGCTAACCTCAGCGGCGTCGTGACCGTATTGAACTTCTGGTACGCGGGCTGTGCGCCCTGCCGAGCCGAAGCGCCAGATCTCGTTGCCATCGCCAAGGCGTATCCCAAGGTGCAGTTCGTCGGCGTCAATGTGCGCGATGCTGCCGGCACTGCGCAGGCCTTCGAGCGCAAGTTCGGTATCGAGTGGCCGAGCATCCTCGACGCCGGTAGCGGTTCGGTTGTGCTTGCCTTCACTGGCATCGTCACTCCGCAGGCCGTGCCTACGACCCTGGTGATTGACCGCAATGGCAAGGTCGCCGCACGCGTGCTAGGTCGTATCGAGGCAAGCACGCTCAAGGCGCTAATCAAGCGAGTGGTGGACGAGGGCTAGTGGTCGGACAGGTCCTGGCTGGCAACATCGCGGCCGCGTTGAACCCGGGTGAAATCATCCTCGGTGGCAACCTTCTGCTGGCGATTCCGATGGCTCTGCTGGCCGGCGCCGCAAGCTTCATCAGCCCATGTGTGCTTCCGCTCGTACCCGGCTACCTCGGCTTCGTCTCGGGCATTAGTAATTCGCGTTCGCGCATGTTGCTTGGCACCCTGCTGTTTGTGCTCGGCTTCTCGGCCGTCTTCGTCTCGTTCGGCGCGCTCTTCGGCGGCCTGGGTGGCGTGGTTTATGCGAGCGGTCTGTCGTGGGCGCAGCGCATCCTCGGTGTCTTGGTCTTCCTGTTCGGCCTCGTGCTGATCGGCAAGTTCGATTGGCTCCAGCGCACGGTAAAGTTTCAGGCTCGCCCCGGTCTCGGTCTGATCGGCGCACCCTTGCTCGGCATCACGTTCGGCCTGGGCTGGACCCCGTGCATCGGCCCAACCCTGGCGGCCGTGCTGACATTGGCTTCGAAGACCGGCGACCCGGCTAAGGGCGCTCTCCTCGCGTTTGTCTATGCGCTCGGCATCGGCATTCCGTTTCTGCTGATCGCGGCCGGTCTCAGCTGGGCGACCAAGTCGATGGCGTTCTTCAAGCGTCACATTCGCGCCTTCAACGTGGCCGGTGGCGTCATGCTAATGGTCCTCGGTCTGTTGCTCGCGCTTGGCGTGTGGGATTCGATCACCGCCTGGTTGCAGGGGGAGGTGTTCGGTTATTTCCAGCTCAACATCTAAGCAGGCGAAATCGTCGCAGTCGGCACCCGTTCAGTCGCCTGCGCCCGCACAATCACCATCCTTGGGCCTAGTCGGCTGGATGCGTTGGACCTGGCGCCAGCTCACCTCGATGCGCACCGCGCTGATCCTGCTTCTTTTGCTCGCGGCGGCGGCCGTGCCGGGCTCGGTCTACCCGCAGCGCAGCGCCGACCCGAATGGTGTCGCTAAGTTCTTCGACGACGCACCCGAGCTAGCCAAGGCGCTCGACGCAATCCAGCTTTTCGATGTGTACACCTCGGTCTGGTTCTCGGCCATCTACATTCTTCTTTTTGTCTCGCTGATCGGCTGTGTTATTCCGCGCACGGGCGTGCACTATCGACACCTGCGCGAAGAGCCGGTCGAGACGCCAAGCAACCTTGGCCGCATGCCTGCGTTTACCTCGGCCAAGCTCGCCAAGACCAAGCAACAGGATGCGCTTCTCGCAGCCGCCGAGCTTCTGCGCAAGCAGCGTTACCGTGTGGCCGCCCGCACCGACGCCACCGGCCGCCGGAGCGTCAGCGCCGAGCGCGGCTACCTGCGCGAGACCGGCAACCTCGTCTTTCACGTCGCACTGATTGGCGTGCTCTTTGCGGTCGGCCTGGGTGGCGGCTACTCATATAGCGGCCAGCGCGTTGTCGTCGAGGGTGAGACCTTCGTCAATAACCTTGCCGGCTACGACTCGTTCAGCCCCGGCGCGTTCTTCAAGCCCGAGATGCTGACCCCGTTCAGCATGACGCTGGACAGGTTTGAGGTGCAGTTCGACCTTCAGAACCAAACCAACATCGGCACGCCACTGGACTTCAAGGCCACGGTTACCAGCAGGGTTCCGGCCTCCGACGGCACGGTGGCCGAAGCCACGTCGACCATTCGCGTCAACGAACCGCTCGAACTGCCAGGCTCGAAGGTGTACCTGACCGGCAACGGCTACGCGCCCGTCATCACGATTCGCGACAAGAACGGCGACGTGGCATTCAGCGGGCCAACCGAGTTCTTGCCACAGGACAAGAACTACACGTCGCTGGGAGTCATCAAGGTTCCGGATGGCGCCGGCCCGCAGTTCGGCATCCTGTCGTTCTTCTATCCGACGCAGGACGAACTAACTACGGGCGCTCGCACCTCGATCTATCCGGATCCGCTCGACCCGCTGCTGACCATGAACGTCTATATCGGCGACCTCGGCCTCGATTCGGGTGCACCAAAGAACGTCTTCGAACTCGACGTCAAGGGCATGACTCAGGTAGCCGGCGGCAAGTCGGGCGTTAAGGGTCTAGAGCTCGTGCCGGGTCAGACCATCGACCTGCCGAAGAACCTAGGCACGGTCACGTTCGAGGGCGTCAAGCGCTTTGCATCGCTCGATGTTTCATACAACCCGGGTGGCGTGTGGGTGCTGCTCTTCTCACTGTTGGCGTTGGCCGGTGTCACCCTGTCGCTGCTCGTGCCTCGCCGGCGCGTCTGGGTCGCGGTCGATGGCGACCAGTTGCAGGTAGCCGCTTTGGCTCGCGGCGATGACCCATCGCTCGAGGCCGTGGTCGAAGACATTAAGGCAGAATTGACTGGGGCCGAACCGAAGGATCAGGCAGAATCACGATGATTTTGAACGAGCAACTCTCGCAGGTTTCGTTGCTGTTTGTTTATGGCGCGATGGCCTTCTACACCTTCGCGTTCCTCGCCTTCGTGGCACAGTTGAGCCGCCTCGCCTCGACCAAGCAGGAGTCTCGCTCGGCAGCATCTGGCGTCGAAAAGCTTGGCATCGGCCTGCTCATCATCGCCGCACTCGGTCACGGCGCAGCGGTCTTGCTTCGCGGTATCTCGGCCAATCGCGTTCCCTGGGCCAACATGTACGAGTTCGCCCTAACCGGTTCGTTTATCGTCATCGCGATCTTCCTGTTCGCGCTTCGCCTTCGTGAAGTGCGTCTGGTCGCCACATTCATTGCGGGCTTCACGCTTCTAGTCCTCGGCCTGGCCACCTCGGTCTGGTACGTGCAGGTCAAGACTCTGCCACCGGCGCTGCAGTCTTACTGGCTGGTCATCCACGTTCTCGTGGCCGTGCTTGCGACGGCATTCTTCACGATCGCTGCGGCGCTAGCCGTGGTTTATCTGCTGCGCAATGCCGGCTGGCTGGGCAAGGTCAAGGGTGCGCTGTTCGGCTTCGTGCGCCGCGTGCTCGATCTGTTCCCGTCGAACGACAAGCTTGAGAAGAGCGCGTACCGATTCAACATCATCGGGTTCATCCTGTGGTCGTTCACCCTGATCGCTGGTGCAATCTGGGCAGAGCGCGCCTGGCACCGCTACTGGGGCTGGGACACCAAAGAGGTCTGGACCTTCATCATCTGGACCATCTACGCGGGCTACCTGCACGCGAATGCGACTCGAGGTTGGACCGGCAAGCGATCGGCCTGGCTCGCGCTCGTTGGTTTCGCAGCGATCATCTTCAACTTCACGATCGTGAACCTGTTCTTCAAGGGCCTGCACGTTTACAGCGGCCTGAAGTAAGCGGTTCAGCTGCTCACAGGTTAGAGCTGTCAGTAAAGCGCAGTTTCACAAACTTGTGCCCTAACATTTTGTCTTCGCCGACGATCTCAAGCCCTAGTTTTTGAGAGATCAAGTGAATTGGGCGACTTGTCGGCAAGTAGATATTGATGTCTGATTCCGGACTGATTGTCTTCCACTTCGCGAGCACATCTTTGGCAATTTCTCGCCCTGTACGCCAAGCCCAAACATGAAGCACGATGGCAAAATCAACCTCGTTTTCACCATCGGGCTGCATGCCTGCCCAGCCGGCGAACTCATCGTCTAAATAGACAGCCCAGGGGCCGTGCTCAGGGTTTGTCCAGAGTCTGGATTTTTCCCGTTTCCAGCCATCGACCCAACCAGAGTCAACCGGCTCGGCCAGTGGCATGTGTTTAGTGACCCGATGGTCATTTAGCAGGCGCAGCAAATCCGCCGTCGCGGCTTGACATAGCGGGGTGAAGTAGACCTTTTTAGACAAGCCTGAAACATCTTTCGAGGCGCTCCATCCACCAGTCGGCGCGGTGATCCTCCGCCTTGAAAATCTCGAGGCGCGACTCGGATGGCGTCACGCGCCCGACCGCTAACCGTGCGTCCTGAGGCACCAACGGGCGCTCACAAACATCGCCGGCAAAAAGGCTCAGGGTACCGAGTCCGGCGTCGGCCTCGTTCGGGTTAAGCGCGGCAAGGTGCACGCCCATCGACATGCCGATAGACGTTTCGAGGGCACTCGAGACCACCCAGGGCAGTCCGGCATCGCGCGCGATATCGATGGCGCGAGTGATGCCGCCGAGCGGCTGTGCCTTGAGGATCAGCAGGTCGGCGGCACCGGCCTGAGCAACCGCTAGCGGATCGCTGACCTTGCGCACCGACTCGTCGGCGGCGACGCGCACCCCGATTCGATTCAGGCGGATGCGTGCCTCGGCCAACTCGGCGATCGTCATTACAGGTTGCTCGAAGTAATCGAGTTCGATGCCTTGCCGGTGAAGCGCCTCTGCCAATTCGATTGCTGCTTCGACCTCAAAGCCACCGTTGGCGTCAAGGCGAATCGCGGCTTCAGGCGCAAAGGCCTTTGCGGCGAGTACGCGTTCGATGTCGTCTGCTACCGACTGGCCGGCCTCGGCGACCTTGACCTTGACGGTGTCGAATCGGCCGAATCGGCCAAGCAAGGTCGGAACCTGATCCGCTGATACTGCGGGCAGGGTGGCGTTTACGCCGACGTGGGCGCGGATCGGTTCGGGAATCTGCCCCCAGCCATATTCGATCGCGGCGGTCAGCCACTGTGCGGCTTCCTCGTCTTCGTACTCAACGAACGGAGACCACTCGGTCCAGCCTTTAGGGCCCTCGAACAGCATCGCCTCGCGCTCGAGAACGCCGCGAAACCGAACCCGCAGCGGCAGCGCAACCACTCGCGCGCTGGCGAGGAGCGCATCCATCGAGGGTTTTGGGGTAGGGGCCACGTTGTTAGTCTAGGAGCATGTCTCAGGCCGTTTCAGAGCTTTTCGATGCCAGCATCTGGCGCGAGGTCGATGGCTTCGCCAACCTCGAAGACGTCACCTATCACCAGCACGTTTCGCTCGGTGTCGTGCGCATCGCATTCAACCGTCCAGAGGTTCGCAACGCGTTCCGCCCGAAGACGGTCGACGAACTGCACGCAACCCTCGAGCACGCTCGTGTGAACCCACGCGTCGGAGTGGTTCTGCTCACCGGCAACGGCCCTTCACCAAAGGACGGCGGCTGGGCGTTTAGCTCGGGCGGCGACCAGCGCGTGCGCGGCAAGGACGGCTACAAGTACGCCGACGGCGAGACCGCAGACTCGATCGACCAGGCCCGCAACGGCCGCCTGCACATCCTCGAGGTTCAGCGCCTGATCCGCTTCATGCCAAAGGTTGTCATCGCGCTCGTTCCCGGTTGGGCAGCCGGCGGCGGGCACTCGCTCAACGTCATCGCCGATCTGTCTATCGCCAGTCGCGAGCACGCACGCTTCAAGCAGACCGACGCCGATGTGGCCTCGTTCGACGGCGGCTTCGGCAGCGCGTACCTCGCTCGACAGACCGGGCAAAAGTTTGCTCGCGAGATCTTCTTCCTCGGTCAGGAATACAGCGCCCAGCGTGCCTACGAAATGGGCGTCATCAACGCGGTAGTCGACCACGCCGAGCTCGAGATCACCGGAGTCGAATGGGCGGCCGAAATCCTTCGCAAGTCGCCACAATCGATTCGCATGCTGAAGTACGCGTTCAACGCGATCGACGACGGTCTCGTCGGTCAGCAGCTGTTTGCCGGCGAGGCGACGCGATTCGCCTACGGCACCGCCGAGGCTGCCGAGGGCCGCGACTCGTTCCTGCAGAAGCGCGAACCCGACTGGTCGCCATACCCGTGGCAGTTCTAGCCCCTCACTGACTAACCAATGACCAAACCGCTCAAGCTGGTGGCCGCCAACGACACGTTCGCGGCGCTGCTCGCACTCGGTGAGGTTCTGGCTGGCCGTCAGGCGCTGTTCGTAACCGCGCCAGAGGTAAACGGTTTGATGCCAGAGGTCCATGGCCTGCCAGACGAGGTCGAAGATTCGGTCGGAGTGATCGTCGAATCGAGTGGTTCGACCGGCGTCCCCAAGCGCATCGAGCTGTCAAAGGATGCGCTGCTCGCCAGCGCCAACGCCGCCCACGCTCGGTTGGGTGGATCCGGGCAGTGGCTGCTCTCGCTGCCGATCAACTTCGTAGCCGGCCTCAACGTTATGGTGCGTTCGCTAGTCGCCGAGATAGCGCCCGTCATCACCAACGCCGCGCTGCCATTCACGCCTGAGGGCTTCGCTCGTTCGGCCTCGCTGATGACGGGGGAGCGCCGTTACACCAGCCTCGTGCCGACACAGCTGGAGCGCATTGCTCGCGAGCTGCCGTTCAATGACTTTCTGGCGGAGCAAATTCGCAGATTTGACGCAATTCTGGTCGGCGGCCAGGCCACTAATCCGGCCACTTTGCGGGTGCTGCGTGAAGCCGGCGCCAACGTCATCGAGACCTATGGGATGACCGAGACCTGCGGTGGTTGCGTTTATGACGGATTGCCACTGGATGGCGCGCGCGTCACGCTCGGCGCGGATGGCGCAATCGCCATCTCTGGGCCGATGCTGGCCAACGGAGTTGCCGTCGAGGGTGTTTTCGCGACCAACGATCGAGGCGAGTTCGATCCCGGTGGCCGACTGCACGTGCTAGGTCGCGCAGACCGCGTAATCGCATCTGGCGGCATCAAGGTTTCGCTCGACCGGGTCGAGCAGTTCGCCGCGAGGGTTGTTGGTGCCGAACAGGTTGCCGCCACTGCGCTGGCCGATGACGAGTGGGGTCAGCGCGTTGGCATCGCATACGTCGGCAGCCCCGAGGTCGCCGATTCGATCGCGCAGGCGCTAGCCGACACCCTCGGCCCAGCCGGCAAACCGATTCGCGTGATCCGCGTCGACAAATTGCCCCAGCTGCCCAACGGCAAGCCAGACTTGATTTCGATCGCTCAACTCTTCGAGGTGTCTAATGGCTAGTAAGAAGCCGGTCAAAAAGAATCAGCCAAACAAGGCCAACAAATCCAGCAAGACCCGTCAGCCCAGCAAGCTGAGACTCTGGGTAGCCGGCGCGCGTCTGCGCACGCTACCGCTGGCCGTCGCCCCGGTCGCGATCGGTGCCGGTGCCGCAGCTGGTGTTCAGGCCTTCGACCTCTGGCTCAGCGTCGCTGCGCTTTCGGTTGCCTTGCTGCTGCAGATTGGCGTCAACTACGCCAACGACTACTCCGACGGCGTGCGCGGAACCGACGACTTCCGCGTTGGCCCAACCCGCCTGACCGCGTCCAAACTCGTGCCAGCTTCGGCGGTCAAGAGCGCGGCCTTCATCAGCTTCGGGTTGGCTGCGGCAATCGGGCTTGTCATTGTTTTAGTCACCCAGTCTTGGGCGTTGCTGGCACTCGGTGCGGTCGCCATCGTGGCCGCCTGGTTCTACACCGGCGGCAAGCGCCCATACGGCTACGCGGGTCTGGGCGAGGTTGTGGTGTTCGTGTTTTTCGGCCCGGTTGCGGCCGCCGGCACCGCATACATTCAGATCGGTGCGCTCGACAACAACTCGCTCGTCGGTGGTGCCGCAGCCGGTTTCTGGGCCGCGGCTGTGCTGATGGTGAACAACATTCGCGATCGTGAACAGGATGCCCTTGCCGGCAAGCGCACCCTTGCGGTCAAGCTGGGCGCTCGCGGATCCAAGATTGCCTATGCGCTCCTGGTCTTGCTGCCATTTGCACTGCTGGTGCCGTTTGCGATGCTGTATCCCGCGACGTGGGCCACCTGGCTGACGTTGCTCTTTGCTTTGCCGCTGGTGCTCATTGTTTCTACCGCTAAGACGGTTGGCGAACTTCTGCTCGCGCTCAAACTCACCAGTTACGGTGCGCTGGCATATGGAATCCTGCTGGGCCTCGGTCTTTACCGAATCAGCAACCTGTTCTAGGGGTTACTTGCCCTCGGTCGCATCCTCGGCCACGTCTTCGGCGCTTGCGTCCTCTGCTGCCGAATCCTTGTCACCCTTGCGTTTGGTCCACTCGTAGACCGCGGTCGATGCAGCGTCGCGCTGTTTTCCAAAGAAGATAAGCGAGATCGAAAGTGCCAAGACGGCCGCGACAACGGCCGAGAAGAATGGGTCGAACTGCAGCAGAAGCATCGCTGCGAGAATGCCGACGAACAGGGCGAGCCGCACCAGAACAAACTTGAGGAGTGGGTTTTTCTTCACCTCTAAAGTCTACGTTTGCGCTGGTTAGAGTTAACCCATGAGAGTTTTGGCGGTGGCCGCGGCCGTGGTTTTCACGGTATTCGTGACTGTGTTTGCCGCATCGGCAAATCCGCGCGACGTGCGAATCTTGCCGCGGTGGATGTGGGTCATCCTGTGCCTCATTGTCAGTCCAATCGGCGGCATCGCGTACCTGCTAGTCGGGCGCCCCGGAGCTCCGTTCGGCGCAGGTGCGCAGACAGCCGCAGCCGAGGCTACTCCGACTTACCGAGCACCAGACGACAACCCGCAATTCCTTCGCGACCTAGATGAGCGCATCCGCCGTGAGCGCGAAGAGCGCGACTTGGATGATGAGAGTGATCAGCGCAATGACTAATGCCTCGCCTGCACAAGCCTTCGCCGCGACGCTCATGGCGGCGTTCGCCAAGCTGGGTGTGCGTAACGTCTTTTTGGCCCCTGGCGCTCGTTCGCAGGCGCTAGCAATCGCGGCCGGTCAACTTGCCGAAGTGGAACGCATCCGTCTCTCGGTTCGCATCGATGAGCGTTCGCTCGGATTTGCCGCCCTCGGTGCCGCGCTGGCCAGCGGCGAACCATCGATTGTCATCACCACCTCGGGTACGGCGGTCGCTAACCTGCACCCTGCCGTCCTAGAGGCAAGTCACGCGGGTGTTCCGCTGATTCTGCTCACCGCGGATCGCCCCGCCGAGCTGCGCGGTGTGGGCGCAAACCAGACCACCAATCAGATCGGCATCTTCGCCGACGCAGTGCGCGAGTGCTTCGACGTGCCGGCCCCGAACGGCAACGACGGCGAGCTGGCCGAGGCCGCGAAACTTGCCGCCGACGCCATCGCCACGGCATTGGGTTTCGATGGCGATCAGCCTGGACCCGTGCAGATTAACTTGGCATTCCGCGAGCCACTGAGCGCGATCGAGCCGAACGCTGCTGCGCTAAGCCCACGGGTGGCCCTGGCCGAACGCGAAGAGGCAAAGCCAGAGTTCGCCGTGCTGCCTACAGCCGGCAAGACCGTGGTTGTCGCCGGAGCCGGTGCCGGTGAGGATGCCGTCGAACTGGCCGAGGCGTTTGGCTGGCCGCTGTTTGCCGAACCAAGTTCTGGCTCGCGATTTGGTGCCAACGTGATAGTTGGTTACCGCGAACTGCTGTCCGCCGAATCGACGGTTGGAAAACCTCTGGCGCAGCAGATCAACCGAGTAGTCGTGTTCGGCAAGCCGACCCTTGGTCGCGCCGTCATCGGACTGCTCAAGAACCCTGACGTCGAGGTCATCGTGGTGCGCAATCGGGCTTACGGGCACTTCGATGTGACGCGTCGAGCGGCTCAGTTCTGCGACGAGCTGACCGTGCTCGAAGAACCAGATTTCGAGTGGCTGACCCAATGGGGCACTGCGGACGCGCAGGTAAACGACCTAGCCGCTGCATCGGCAACCGACGCCGTGACGCGCGCCCAGCTCGTTCACTCGGTCTGGTCTGCAACGGGCCAGGACGACCAGCTCTTGCTCGGCGCTTCGCGCATGATTCGCGAGGCGGACCGTCACGCACCAGCCAAACCGATTCGCGTGTTTAGCAATCGCGGGCTCGCAGGCATCGATGGCACGATAGCCACGGCGACCGGACTAGCTCAGGTAGAAGCCGCCGAGGGAAACGTCGAAGGCATCACGCGCGTTCTGCTGGGCGACCTCACGCTTCAGCACGACGCCGGTTCGTTGGCGTATGACCACTCTGACGGGGAAATAAACCTGCAGGTGATTGTGGCAAACGATGGTGGCGGCAGCATCTTCGAGATGCTCGAGCCAGCCCAGCAGCTGTCGACCCAAGCGTTCGATCGCCTGTTCCGCACGCCGCAGCACGTCGACTTCTGGGCGCTCGCTCAGGCGTTCGGCTGGCAGCACGTATTGGTTGAGAACGTTGGTCAGTTGGATGACGCGCTGACCCTGCGCGGTCGCGTCATCGTCGAGGTCAAGCTCGGTTAGAGGCCGGCTTCCCTGCCCAGGAGGTGACTCGCTAGGCGAATGCGCTGCGAATCGGCGAAAACTTCAGTTCGGTCTCGGCCAGTTCGGCCTCTGGATCCGATTCGGCTACGATCCCGCAGCCCGCATAGGCGGTGATCGAA
Organism: Actinomycetota bacterium; assembly: GCA_041176265.1. Classification (GTDB taxonomy): domain Bacteria; phylum Actinomycetota; class Actinomycetes; order Actinomycetales; family Microbacteriaceae; genus Rhodoluna. Next base: position 128,671 of record JBEDDI010000002.1, on the reverse strand, counting down.
CCACCGCTGCCATCACCTTTGGTCAACTGACCGCCGCGCAGAGCGATAACCCACTCGCCGTCGCCACTCGCGTCGAGCCAGCCGACCGGCCCGGCGTAGCGTCCCCGATCGAATGGTTCAAGCTCGGCGATCATGGCCTTGGCGAGGTCGGTCGGGGTTCCGGCCACGGCTGCCGTCGGGTGCAATGCTGCAGCCAAGTCGAGCGACGAAGCCTCGTCGCGAAGCACGCCCTGCACATCGCTGGCTAGGTGCCACAGGTTCGGCAGCGCGAGGCTAAATGGCTCCGCATCTGCCTCGATTGCTTGGCAGTATGGCGACAGCGACTTGACGAGCGAATCGACCGCGAATCGGTGTTCGCTTCGGTTCTTGCCCGAGGTTGCCAAGGCTTTGGCAATGGCAGCATCGATACTCGGCTCGGTTCCACGGCCAGCCGTACCTGCCAAAACTCGCGCTGAGACCTGACCCTTGGCCACGCGCACCAGTAGCTCAGGAGAGGCGCCGAACGTGCCGTCGACGGCGTACGTCCAGCAGTTGGCAAAGCGCTTAGCCATGCGGACCAAATTGGCGCGGATGTCGAAGTCTGCCGGCACGGCAGCGCGGATGTCGCGGGCTAAAACAACCTTGTCAATGTCGTGCGCCTTGATGTGAGCGACGGCCTCGGCAACGGCAACCTGGAATGCCACAGCGCTAAAGCTTGAGTCTTCGAAATTCGCCCGCACGGCAGGCGCATACTGCTGCGGCTCGCTCGCGACCTCGGCAAACGATTCAAAGTCGCCGGCCGCGACACCACCCTCACCTGCTACCGAGATCGTCGAAATCCAAGTGCGGCCGTCGCGGTGTCCGAGCACGAATCGCGGCACCACCAACACGCTCTCCGAGCTGCTGTCCGCAGCAAACGCCATGGAGCCGAATGCGACCAAACCTGATCCCGATGCCCGAACCTCGTCGTCAATCGTCGCTGCTGCGCAGAGTTCGCGCCACCTGGTGGCCAGTTCGCTCATTCGAGTTTCGCCTCGAGCGGTCAGGCGGGCAGCCTCGCCGAATCCGATCAGGCCCTCACCATTTTTTAAGAAGACGAGCGGGTTTTTTGGCAGGTGATCCAGAGCCGACCATGCCGCGGGCGCGTCGAAGTCTCGCGAGTTCACCTGCAACTGCTGCATGGGTCTGCCGATCTGCTGTCTTTGGCTGAGTCTTTGCTGAGAAACCTAGGTGGGCCGTGGTTTGCGGCACCGGCGACTAATAGCCTGAACGGGTACTTGAAAATCCTACGCCCGAGAGGTCGAGCAAAAATGCGCAAGGTTCTGATTGGCTCAGCCGTCGTCCTTGCCGTTTTTATGCCTGTCACGGCGTCTGCAGCAATCGCCGACGAGCCGAAGCCGGGCGCTAGCGCATGGCCAGCTCAGCCAAGCGAGGATGACGATTCGGAAGATCGCGACCACGATCACGACGATGCGCTCGAAGACCGAATGCATGAGGAACTCGAATCGCGCTACGGAAAGCACGGGTCGTTCCAAATTCCGCCCCTCGTCCTCAGACCAGGCCCACATGCAGGTGAAGGCTCGAGCGCACTCGGCACATCGGGTGTCGAACCGATTTTGTTGAATCCAACCGTGATCATGCCAAGTGCAATCGATGGCATCGTCGTTGATGGTGTTATCGGTGTTGGCAGCACGATTCCCGGCGGCACCAACAGCACGGGCAATGGGTCGGGCTCAAACCCACAAGGCGTAAATTACGCCGGCATCGCACAGACCACGGTCGCCGCCACCCCGATCGACTTTGCCCGCGTTCAGCTCAACCAGCAGACCCCGGCACAGCAGTTTTTCAACGTAGCCACCATCGGCCTAGCGGCTCTGGCCGCGGCAGCCGTGGCACTTGGCGGAACCGTCGGAGTTCGAGCCTTGCGTGAATGGCGTGCCGAGCGTGCATAAGCACGTTTTGGCTCGGTAACACCCCTTTTCGGCGCTTTTCGCGCGGTTAGACTTGACCGGTGACCAAAGCAGATCTGGCCAAGAAGCCAGCCGAAGTAGCCGCGATGTTCGATGCGGTTGCCCCAACCTACGACCTGACCAACGGGTTGCTTTCGCTTGGTCAAGATCGCGCCTGGCGCAAGGTGGTCGCCAAGTCGGTCGACCCAAAGCGCGGGCAGCGCATCCTCGATCTGGCGGCTGGGACTGGCACCTCTTCGATGGCGTTCGTTCGCCCAGGCGTCGAGGTTGTAGCTAGCGACTTTTCTGAGGGCATGCTGGCCGAGGGCCGCAAGCGCCACCCAGAGTTGCAGTTCGTGTTCGCCGATGCCACCAACCTGCCCTTCAAAGATGCCGAGTTCGATGCAGTGAGCATTTCTTTCGGCCTGCGCAACGTGGTCGACGTCGACAAGGCGCTCGCCGAGATGTTCCGCGTCACCAAGCCAGGCGGCCGCGTGGTTATCTGCGAGTTCAGCCACGTTGCGACCCCGGTCATTGGTCCTGCATACCGCGCCTACCTGGGCAAGATTCTGCCCGCATTTTCGGCGCTCTCGAGCAAGGCATCCGACGCCTACGGCTACCTAGCCGAGTCGATCCTCGCGTGGCCAAACCAGCAGCAGCTCGCCAAGCAGATTCAGAAGGCCGGATTCGAACGCGTCGAGTTTCGCAACCTGAACCTTGGAATCGTCGCCGTTCACCGCGGATACAAGCCAGCCAAGGCGGCAAAGTAGTGAGCCGTCTGCCGCGCCAGTTTCAGAAGGTTCAAGACAAGGCTCTGCTGAACGCGATCGAACTCGGTCTCGACCTGGTTGAGGCAGAACTGACCTTGGCGGTTGCCAACACCGATGCGATTGTGGACGCCGCGTCTCGGCACCTGCTAACCGCGGGTGGCAAGCGCGTTCGTCCGGTTCTCGTTTTGCTTACCGCGCAGTTGGGCGATGCCTCGCGCGAAGAGGTAATTCGCGCCGCTGTCGTCAGCGAACTGACCCACCTAGCCACTCTGTATCACGATGACGTGATGGATGAAGCGCCGACCCGTCGCGGCGTTCCAACCGCGCAAAAGGTTTACGGCAACTCGGTCGCGATTCTTGCCGGCGATATCCTGTTGGCTCGAGCATCGCAGATTGGTGTCGACCTCGGTGCCGAATCACTAAAGCTGCAAGCCGAGACGTTCGAACGACTCTGCCTAGGTCAGCTGCACGAGACCACCGGTCCTGCCGAGGGCGAAGATCAACTCGCTCACTACATTCAGGTGATGGCCGACAAGACCGGTTCGCTGTTGGCCTCTAGCGCATTGATGGGTGTAATTCACTCGAACGCCAACCCCGCATACCGAGTGCCGGTCTCAGAGTTCGCCGAGAAGATCGGTATCGCGTTCCAGCTGATTGACGATGTGATCGACATCAGCGAGGAAGGCCCATCGGGCAAGACCCCGGGCACTGATCTGCGCGCCGGAGTGCCGACCCTGCCGACCCTGCTGCTCGAGCGCGCCGCTGCCGCCGGCGATGCCGAAGCGCGCGAGCTGCTCGCGTTCATCGCCGCCGGACTCGAAGACGATGCCCGCCTCGCGGAGGCACTGCGTCGCCTGCGTGCCCACCCGGTTGCGGCCGAGGCGGAACAAGAGGCAAAGCGCTGGGCCGACGAAGCCGTCAAGGCGCTGGCACCGCTGCCAGACACCGCCGTCAAGCGCGCACTCGAGCAGTTTGCCGAAGCGGTAGTCAACCGCGACAATTAACAACTTCGACCGAATCCACCCGGGTTCGAGTCATACCCTCCACCGAGAGCAGGCTGGCGCATGAGCAACACCATTCACCTGAAGGCAGATGGCGTTTCGCTGATCATCGATACGAGCGCCAATACTCCGGTCGTCCTGCACTGGGGTCGTGCCGTCGCCGACACCGAAGTGGACATGCTGGCAGCGATCGAACCAACCCCGCACTGCGATTTCGACGAGCCGCAGCAGATCGGCATCTGGCGCGAAAACGCTCGCGGCTTCATTGGTGAACCGGCGCTCAAGGGTTCACGTCCCGGTCGTGATTGGTCACACAAGTTTGAGCTGCGCAAGACCGAGCAAGACGGCAACACCGTGGCCTTCACTTCGGTCGACGCCGATGCCGAACTCGAGGTCGTCGCACGATTCGAGCTAACCGCTCAGGGCGTTCTTAAGGTCTCGCACAGCGTCACCAACCTCGGCCTGACCGACTTCAACGTCGAGGCCCTTACGGCCTTCCTGCCGATTCCCGACTACACCAAGGACGTCCTCGATTTCCACGGCCGCTGGATGCGCGAGCGCCAGCCGCAACGCCAGCCGATTCACGTCGGTCAGTGGGTGCGCGAGGGCCGCGAGGGTCGCACCGGACACGACTTCACGCTCATCCAGTTCGCTCTTGCCGAGGGCGCAACCTATGAGCGCGGCGAAACCTGGGGTCTGAGCCTGGCTTGGTCTGGCAACAACCGCCAGCTGGTCGAACGCACCGCCATCGGCCGCACCTTCATGGCAGCCAACGAGCTGCTGCTGCCAAACGAAGTAGTGCTCGGCAGTGGCGAGACCTACGACGCCCCGACCGTGGTGGCAGTGTATTCGGGCACCGGCATCGACGGTGCGAGCGACCGGTTGCACCGCATGGTTCGTGCGCGAGCAGCGCATCCGACCAACATTCGCCCACGTCCCGTGACCCTAAACGTTTGGGAGGCCGTCTACTTCGACCACGACTTCGCCAAGCTCGCCGAACTGGCTGATGCAGCCGCAAAGATTGGTGTCGAGCGCTTCGTGCTTGACGACGGATGGTTCGGCGCCCGTCGCCACGACCGCGCGGGCCTGGGCGACTGGATTGTCAGCGCCGACGTCTGGCCAGAGGGTCTCGGAAAGCTGGTCGACAAGGTAAAGTCGGTCGGCCTCGAGTTCGGCCTCTGGTTCGAGGGCGAGATGGTCAACGCCGACAGCGATCTTTACCGCGCTCACCCAGACTGGATCCTGCACTCGGGCGGCCGCGTTCCACCCGAGTTCCGCACCCAGCAGGTTCTCGATCTTGCTCACCCAGGTGCCTTCGAGCACGTCTTCAACCAGGTGGATGCAATTCTGAGCGAATACGACATCGCCTACATCAAGTGGGACCACAACCGTGTTCTCACCGAGGCATCGCACCTCGGTCAGGCAGCCGTGCGCAAGCAGGTTCACGCGATCTATCGCATGTTCGACCAGCTCAAGGCGGCACACCCGGGCCTCGAGATCGAGAGCTGCGCATCGGGCGGTGGCCGCATCGATCTCGGCATGGTCGAGCACGCCGACCGATTCTGGACCAGCGACAACAACGACGCGCTCGAGCGGCAGAGCATCAACCGCTACACCTCGATCGTGATCCCGCCGGAAATGCTCGGCACCCACATTGGCCCGACCAAGGCTCACTCGACCGGTCGCACCCACAGCCACACCTTCCGCGCCGTCACCGCGCTCTGGGGCCACGCCGGCCTCGAGTGGGATCTGACCGAAGCCAGTGAGGAAGAGCTCGAACTACTGAAGGGCTGGGCCGACTACTACAAGGCCAAGCGAGGCCTGCTGCACAGCGGTCGCACGGTTCGTGGCGACCAGACCGAGGTTGAATCGCAGACCTACGGAGTCGTAGCGCAAGATGGCGGCGAGGCTGTTTACATGTATGCCGCGCTGCGACCTAGCGAGTTCAGTCGCCCAGCGAACATCCGCCTTACCGGTCTCGAGGTCGACGCGACTTACGAGGTCAAGCTCGTCGAGCCTGCCGGTGCCGCAAACGCGATGCAGATTCTTCCGCCTAAGTGGTACGCGGGCGTCCGCATGTCGGGTGGCCTCCTGGCTTCGATGGGTCTTCGCGCACCGGTTCTGCGTCCCGAGCAGGCAATCCTCATCGAGGCCAAGCGGGTCGGCTAGGTGCTTTCGGCCAACCGCAGCAGGCTCGTTCAGAACGCCCTCTTCGTAGCCTTCTTTACGCAGGGGTTCCTGTTCACGTCGATCATTCCGCGTATTCCGGAGTTCATCGAACGCCTGCACGTTGACTTCGTTACCTGGGGTTTGGTCACCGGCCTAGCAGGTCTCGGCTCACTGCTGGGATTAACCCAGACCACGCGAATCCTCAATCGCTTCGGTTCGCGCCGCGTCAATCGCGTCTCGGCGATGCTGCTCGCTACCGTGCCGCTCAGCTTCCCTTACATCCACGACGGCTTCACCTGGTTTCTAGCGAACTTCGCATACGGCCTCATCGGGTCTATGTTCAACGTCTCGCTCAATAGCCAGGCCATCTCGCTGCAAAAGCTGGTTGGCAAGGTAATCCTGGGTCGCTACCACGCCGCTTGGGCTATCGGTGCCGCCGCATCCGCAGGTCTAAGCGGGCTGTTCGCCGCTTTCCTGCCGCTCGAACTGCACTACCTGATCCTGCCGATCGTCGTGATGGTGGCCTTCTACTTCGCCGGTCGCGAGCTGCTGTGGCAGACCGAAGAGGCCAAGGTCGAGCACAAGACCTCGGGCAAGCGAGTCTCCTACTGGAAGACGCCGAAGTATGTCTGGCTGCTGACGGCCGGCCTGTTCTTGGGTATGTTCCCCGAGCTCGTGATGATGGACTGGAGCGCATCGTTCGCCAAGGACGTTCTGCACGTCGACGCCACGCTAGGTGCACTGCCGTACACAGTATTCACTGGCGCGATGATCATTGGTCGCCTGAGCATCGGCCGCCTGACCAAGGCCTTCCACTTCAGCGAGCTCTCGAAGTGGGGCGGCGTACTGGGCTCCATGGCGATGCTCGCTGGTGTACTTATCGGCCCACCGATAGCCGAACACGACCCGGTTCTCGCGCTCATCGTGACGATCTCGTTCTGGGCCGTCGCCGGCCTAGGCGTTTCGCCGATGGTGCCGTCGTTCATGTCGGCGGGTGGCTATGTCAAGGGCATGCCGACTGCGGCCGTGATCTCGCGCATGAGCCTGACCAACTCGGTCATCGTCATGGGCGCTAAGTACGTCATGGGTGCGCTGGCTCAGGGTGTGGGTCTGGCTGCGGCGATGGCGTTCCCGATCATTTGTTTCTTCATCGCCGGCATCGCTGCTGGCGAGGTCGCCAAGCGTGCCAAGCGAAAGGACGCTATCGAGAACGCGTTCCCGCCGACGGCGCCGGTGTCGATCGCCGATTAGCTACCGCTTGGGCCAGAGCTCGGGCAACAAAAAAGGGACGCCGATGGCGTCCCTTCAAGTTTTTGTCGACTAGCGGTAGTTGGTGAACTGCAGGTCGATCTCTAGGTCTTTGCCGCGCAGTAGCGCGATGAGGTCCTGCAGGTCATCGCGGCTCTTCGAGCTCACGCGGAGCTCGTCACCCTGAATCTGCGACTTGATGCTCTTCGGGCCTTCGTCGCGAATGATCTTGCTGATCTTCTTGGCCTGGTCCTGCTCGATGCCCTGCTTGAGGGTTGCTTCGATGCGGTATTCCTTGCCCGAAGCGTAAGGCTTGCCGGCATCTAGGCTCTTCAGCGAGATGCCTCGCTTGACCAGCTTCGACTGAAAGACGTCGAGCACGGCAAGGACGCGATCCTCGGAAGATGCCTTCATCAGCACCTTCTCGCCGCTCCAGTCGATCTCGGCGCCGACTCCCTTGAAGTCGTAGCGCGACTCGATCTCTTTCTGAGCCTGAGTGAGGGCGTTAGACGCCTCCATCTTGTCTACTTTGCTAACGATGTCGAATGATGAATCAGCCATGCCAAAATCCTAACGCGCGCCAGGTGCTGGGCGGGCGGTGCTGCTGCGAACCAGCAGCTGAACCGGCCACTCAACCTCTTCGGTTACGTTCACGTCATGCTCGGCCTTGTTCTCGTCGAGGATCTTGAGCAGGCGAGTCGCGGCCGCGACGCCCTGGCCGCGCACGTTCTGGTCGACGGTGCTGAGACCGAAGAACTCTGACATGTCGTGGTTGTCGATACCAATGACCGAGATGTCCTCAGGAACGCGCAAGCCAAGATCCTTGGCAGCCATGATGGCGCCGAAGCCCATTTCGTCGCACGCGCAGAAGATCGCGGTCGGTGCGTCACGCGGGTCGCCGAGCAACTGCTTGGCGTGGTGGTAGCCGTCCTGAATCGTGTAGTCGGCGAGCGTGGTCCAGCTGGTCTTCGGGCTCAGGCCAGCGGCCTTGAGTGCCTCGAGGTAGCCGGTCATGCGGAGGTCCTGCTGGTGGAACTCCTTGTCGCTGCTCTCGATGCCACCGATGAAAGCGATCTTGCGGTGACCGAGCGATATCAGGTGTTCCGTTGCAAGTCTTGCAGCGCGGGTGTCGTCCATGACAATCGTTCTTGCACCCTCGACGCGTCCGCCAATGCCGACAATCGGCTTGCCCATGCGGGTCAGCTGGTCAAGCTCGGAGCGCGATGGAGCTACTGCCGCGGTGAATACGCCGTCCACGCGCTTGCGCAACAGCAAGTCGTTGAAGATTCGGTCGCGCTGCTCCGGGCCACCGCTGAGGTTGTAAAGCGTGAGGTCGTAGCCGGCCTCGATCAGAGTCGTTTCAACGGCTTCCAGAATTACTGAAAAGAACCAGCGGTCGAGGTACGGCATCACCACGCCGATATTGCGGTTGCGTCCGGTAGCCAGGGTGTATGCGGTGTGCGACGCGACGTAGCCCAATTCCGCGGCCGCAGCCTCGACTTTGGCTCGTGCTTTGGCCGAGACGTGCTCCTTGCCGCTCAGCGCGCGCGAGACAGTTGCGGTCGAAACCCCCGCAAGTTTTGCAACATCTTCGATGCCAGCCATGGTTTTTCCTGCAAATCTCTCGCAAAAACTGTAAACCCTTACAAACTACAGGTGTTTACGCGGCTACTCAATCGGCAGTTATCAAAGGGTTAACCGCCGCACTGAATTGGACTAAACTATTCCGAGTGCCTGAAGCGCAAGCAAATGCACAATGGCTAGTTACCCAAGCGGCCAAAGGGATCTGACTGTAAATCAGCCGGCTCAGCCTTCGGGGGTTCGAATCCCTCACTAGCCACAAAACCCCCAGCTCTCCACAGCTGGGGGTTTTACTTTGCTGAATCGATCAAACGTCTTAATGGATCAGGTGATCTGCGTCATTTCTTCTTCGAAAAGTGAACCCAAGCCGAGGTGATCTCGAAGCCGACGTTCTGATAGAGACTTAGAGCGCCTGACTCGTTGCCAGTGTCCACTGCCAACTCGACACTCGTGTAACCGCGCGATGCCGCGTACGCGATGCCAGCTTGGAGCAGTGCTTCACCGTATCCGTGACCTCTGTGCTCTTGGGCAACGCCAAGGCCGATCACAAAACCACGATTATCACTCGAGAACTCATCGGTCATGTGGCAAAAACCGACTGGTGCGCCCTCAACCGTCCCAACCAAGATCCCGTTGGGGTCAAACGATGGATCTCTAGTGACAATGCCTATCCAATCCTCGAAGACCCTTGGGGTGAACCCGAAGTGGGTTGAGAATGCGTTCTGATGTAAAGCGTGCCAGGTGCGAAGCTGACCCTCATTAGAGGTGTCAATTGGCTTGATAGTAATGTCTGGTTTTCCTCGGCCATCAGCCTGGCCGTCCAGCTCCAATCGCATGACGCTGAAGCGCCTCTCAATCTGAAAACCGAACTGGGACCAGGCAGCGATGATTCGCACATCTTTAGCGTTCGCACCAGGCGCTAGCTGCCATTCTGGGTTTTCTCTGGCAGCCGCCCTAATGACCCAATCCACAACGTCTTCAACTGGCTCGAAATCCGGGGCGCAATAAAGTTCTGCCTGAAATGTCTTTCGTTGCGGATCGGGTTGCATATTTACAGCGGCGACGAGGCCGGAAAACTGGGGGCTTTCCAGAAGAACAGCATTATTTGGTGAAAAATAGCCGTTTATGAAACCAAGAGCTGTGTCGGCATCCACGTGCGACACCTCTGTGTCAACAGAGAGATTGTGGGTGTTCATTAGCGAAGCCACTAACTCGCGGTCAGTGTCTCTTGCCAGTCTGTCGTTCAACATTTTCGCCGGCCACTCCTTTTGATTTTGTCTAAGTGTGGCACGAACCGCTGGCTAAACCACCGGTGCTGACTTACGGCTCAATTGCAGATTCGAATATTCAGCAAGAGGCAAGCGCTCGCGGGCCAAAGGCAGGCCATTTTGCCACCCCGAACACTAGGCTGAAGGGGTTAGTTTCACAGTCTCAGAGCGGAGAATGACTCGTCGTGAACGATTCGACCATCATCTACACCTACACCGATGAAGCACCAGCACTCGCAACCGCTTCACTCCTGCCAATTGTCCAGGCTTATGCCAGTGCGGCCGATGTGAACATCGAGACCCGCGACATCTCACTCGCCGGTCGCATCCTGGCCGTCTTCTCAGACACCCTGCCTGCTGAGCAGCGCGTGAGCGACACCCTCGCCGAGCTAGGCGAGCTGGCCAAGTCGCCTGCCGCGAACATCATCAAGCTTCCGAATGTGTCGGCATCGATCCCGCAGCTGAAGGCTGCAATCGAAGAACTGCAGGCCCTCGGTTACGCCGTTCCTGACTACGCCGACGAGCCAACCACCGACGCCGAGCGCGACGCCCGCAAGCGTTACGACAAGGTCAAGGGCAGCGCCGTGAACCCAGTTCTGCGCGAAGGCAACAGCGACCGCCGCGCACCGCTCTCGGTAAAGGCTTACGCCAAGAAGCACCCGCACGTGAACAAGCCGTTCCCTGCGGGTTCGAAGACTCGCGTTGCGACCATGGGTCACGACGACTTCTTCAGCAACGAGAAGTCGGTCGTCATGGCAGCCGATGACGTGCTCACCATTCGCCACATTGCCGCCGATGGCGCATCGACCGACCTCAAGGCTGGTCTCAAGGTGCTCGCGGGCGAGATTATCGACGCCACCTTCATGAACGCCGCCGAGCTCGACAAGTTCCTGGCCGAGACCCTCGAGCAGGCCAAGCGCGACGACGTTCTCTACTCGCTCCACCTGAAGGCCACCATGATGAAGGTCAGCGACCCGATTCTGTTCGGTCACGTCGTAAAGGCATTCTTCGCAGACGTCTTCGCCAAGTACGGCGACGACCTTGCTGCCGCTGGCCTGAGTGCCAACGACGGCCTCGGCTCGATCCTTGCAGGCCTGGCCACCGTTGCAAATGGCACCGAGATCGCAGCTGCGTTCGAAGCCGCGCTAAACAACGGTCCACGCATCAGCTACGTCAACAGCGACAAGGGCATCACCAACCTGCACGTGCCATCGGACGTCATCGTTGATGCTTCGATCCCTGCGCTGATCCGTAACGGCGGAAAGCTATGGGGCAAGGACGGCTCAGAGGACGACACCGTCGCGGTTCTTCCAGACTCGTCATACGCCGGTGTCTACCAGGCCACCTTCGACGACGTGATTGCTAACGGTCCACTCGACCCAGCCACCATCGGCACCGTGCCGAACGTTGGCCTGATGGCTCAGGCCGCCGAGGAATACGGCAGCCACGACAAGACCTTCGAGATCAAGTCGGCAGGTCGCGTCGAGGTCGTCAACGCCGCCGGCGACGTACTGCTCTCGCACGCGGTCAACGCGGGCGACATCTGGCGCGCCACCCAGACCAAGGATGTCGCAGTTCGCGACTGGGTGAAGCTGGCCGTTACCCGTGCCCGCGCAACCAACGTTCCTGCGGTCTTCTGGCTCGACCAGAACCGTGCGCACGACGCCGAGCTCATCCGCAAGGTCAAGACCTACCTGGGCGAGCACGACACCAACGGCCTCACCATCGAGGTCATGGACCCTGCGTCGGCAACCAAGTACTCGCTCGGTCGCATTCGTCAGGGCCTAGACACCATCTCGGTAACCGGTAACGTTCTGCGCGACTACCTGACCGACCTGTTCCCGATTCTCGAGGTTGGCACCAGCGCCAAGATGCTTTCGATCGTTCCGCTGCTCAACGGCGGTGGCCTGTTCGAGACCGGTGCAGGCGGTTCGGCACCAAAGCACGTTCAGCAGTTCGTCGAAGAAAACTACCTGCGCTGGGACTCGCTCGGCGAGTTCTTCGCGATTGCGGCATCGTTCGAGCACCTCGCGACCGTAACCGGCAACAAGAAGGCACAGGTCCTGGCCGACACCCTCGACCGCGCGACCGGTACCTTCCTTGAGGCCGACCGTTCGCCGGGCCGCAAGATCGGCACGATTGACAACCGCGGCAGCCACTTCTACCTGGGCCTCTACTGGGCTCAGGAGCTCGCTGGCCAGACCGAGGATGCGGCGCTCGCCGGCAAGTTTGCGGAGCTCGCAGCCGACCTGACCGCTGCTGAGGGCAAGATCGTCGAAGAGCTGATTGCGGTTCAGGGCTCACCAGTCGACATAGGAGGCTACTTCCGTACCGACGCAAATAAGGTCGACAAGGCCATGCGTCCATCGGCAACCCTGAATTTGGCCCTCGCCAAGTTCGGCAACTAGTTTCAAAAGCAAAGACCCCCGGCACTTAGGTGTCGGGGGTTTCGCATTGCCGCGGAATAGTTAGAACGATATTCGGGTTCACCCAATCAGCGCTATCAAAGTCGAGGCGCGCACGACCTATGAAACTTCGGGGAACCATGAAGCAACTAGCAAAACTAATCTCGGGCCGTCGATCAGCCGCAAGCGTCATGCTCTTGGCACTGCTCTTCGCAGCCGGCGCGTTCATGATTCCTGGGGAATCCGAATCGGCTCCTGCCGTCGGTTTGTCTGAGACCAACGAAACCATGATCGTAGCCGACATTCTGGCCGACCTGCCTGGCCAGGACGGCACCGCCGCAATCGTCGTTTTCCGCACTGAAGACGGCAAGGTGATGACCGACGCCCAGAAGGAATGGGTGCTCGGCAAGCCAGTAACGGTCGTTCCAGCCCCGGGCGCACCGGCCGTAACGACTTACTCGGGTGGTGTAAACGAGGCCTTCACCGATTTCAGCAACGTTGAAATTAACGGCAAAAAGATCGTTGCCCCTGCGACCATCAGCGACGACGGAACGACCGCGAGCGTTGTTGTCTCGATGGACAAGATCGAGGAGGTTGCCCCTTGTACTCCGGTTGGAAAAACCGAGAAGCTCAAAGAGTGCACGACCGTGCAGCTGACCGCACTTCGTGCCGCAGAACTGCGCGAAGCTGCCAAGACTGCGCTTCCTGCCGGCCTGGTCACCGCGCTGACCGGTCCCGAGGGCTTCCAGGCCGACTTGAACAACGTCTTCGCAGGCGCTAACTTCACTTTGCTCGGCACTACCGCTTTGGTGGTAATTCTGTTGCTCCTGATCACCTACCGCTCGCCGGTGCTCTGGATCATCCCCCTCGCTGTCATTGGAACGGCCGACGCGATGTCGGGGCGACTGGCTGCACAGACCGCTTCGTGGTTCGGAATCGAGACCCTCGATGGTTCGGTCACCGGAATTCTTTCGGTGCTCGTTTTCGGTGCAGGCACCGACTATGCGCTGCTACTGATCTCGCGCTATCGCGAGGAGCTGCTCAACTTTGAGAACCGCCGCGATGCCATGTTCGCCGCTTGGCGCGGTGCCGCGCCTGCGATTCTTGCCTCGGGCCTGACCGTAATCCTGGCGCTCTTGACGCTAGAACTTGCCGAACTAGAGGGCACCCGCGCACTTGGAATTGCCTGTGCCACCGGTGTCGCCGTGGCGATGCTCTCGGCCCTGTTCGTGCTGCCTGCCGCGCTGGTCAGCTTTGGTCGCTGGATCTTCTGGCCGGTTGCACCTAAGGTCGGTGGCGTCAACAAGAGCGCCAACGGCCTGTGGGCAAAGCTCGGTCGTTCGGTCAGCAAGCGTCCGGTGATTGTCGGCCTTGTCGGCCTGGGTATTCTCGCTGCACTCGCATCGAGCGCCACGGGCGTAAAGATCGGCCTTTCGGCGAACGATCAGTTTGTTTCGAAGCCTGAGGCCGTCATCGGCGCCGAGTACCTCTCGGCCGGCTTCGGTTCGGAGACCACCGTCGACGTGATCGCCAAGAACGGCACCGAAGATGCAGTGGTTGCCGCAGCCAAGACCGTGGCTGGCGTCAAGGATGCTGTCGTCGCGACCCTGCCTGGCACGGGTTCCGTGCTTGCCGGTGACGACTACACCAAACTGACCGTCACGCTCGAGGCCGAGTCGCTTTCGAACGAGTCGTTCGCCACCATCAAGGCTCTTCGCACCGAGCTCGGCGCCGTCTCTGGTGCCGATGCGATGGTCGGAGGCCAGGAGGCGCAACAACTCGAGGTCACAGAGGCATACCAGCGTGATCAGTCAAAGATCATCCCGGTGATCCTCGGCCTGGTATTCCTGGTGCTGCTCGTTCTGCTTCGTTCGTTCGTGGCGCCGGTGCTGCTCATGATCACCGTCGTCGGCTCGTTCTTCGCGAGCCTGGGCGCCGGTTGGTGGATCTTCACTAACCTGCTCGGTTATCCGGCGCTAGACCTCAGCGTTTACCTGTTCTCGTTCCTGTTCCTTGTCGCGCTGGGTGTTGACTACAACATCTTCCTCGTGACCAGAGCGCAGGAGGAGAGCGGAAAGCTGGGCTTGCGCCAGGGCATGATCAAGGCGTTGGCCTCGACCGGCGGCGTGATTACCTCTGCGGGTATTTTGCTCGCCGCGGTTTTCGCGGTGTTGGGCGTGCTGCCGCTGATCGCGCTGCTTCAGGTCGGTGTCATCGTTTGCATCGGTGTTCTGTTGGACACACTGCTGGTGCGTACGGTCATCGTTCCGGCGCTCGCGTTCATCGCTGGCGAGAAGTTCTGGTGGCCACGAAAGCCTCAGATCCACGGCTAATTTTGGCTAGACAAAGCATGAACCCCAGCGCTTCGGTGCTGGGGTTCATCGCTTAAGAGCCAACGCCTACAGGCGAACCCAAACTGTCTCGTGCGCGCGAATTGCGTCCTCGCCGCCCTCTTCGGTTACCGAGCGCAGCAGAACTGAACCGTGCGGCAGCGGCAGCGCATCCGAACCAAAGTTGTGAATCACAAGTACGTCGCCGTTGCGGTAGCCAAGCGCGCGGTCGTTGGTGAACTGGGGGAGCCACTCGAACGAGCCCTCGCCCAACTTCAGTTCACGACGGATGCGCAGCGCGGACTTGTATAGCTCGAGCGTCGAACCCGTTACGCCATCCTGCTGGTCCCGCGAGTATTCGCGATAGACCTCCGGCTGGGGCAACCAGGCGGTACCGGTCGAGTTGAATCCGTTCGCGGCCCCGACGCCGGCCTCCCAAGGCAGCGGAACACGGCAGCCATCGCGACCGACGCGCTTGCCCGCGGTGCGCGCAAAGGTTGGGTCCTGGCGGAACTCCGGTGCGAGCGTCGTGTGCTCGGGCAGGCCAAGCTCCTCGCCCTGATAGAGGTACGAAGCGCCGGCGAGGCCGAGAGTGAACATGGTTGCTCCACGCGCGACGCGCAGGCCGAGCAGGCGATCCGGCTGCGGGTCGTTCGGCCCGACGCCGTCCGAGGCGGTTGGGCGACCCTTGAGCCCGCCCATTCGCGACGCGTGGCGGATCACATCGTGGTTGCTGAGCACCCAGGTCGAAGGCGCGCCCACGCCGTCGAATGCCTCGAACGACTCGTTGATGCTGTCGAACAGGTTCTGAGGTTCCCACATCGAATCGAGGAAACGGAAATTGAAGGTCTGGTGGAACTCGTCGGAACGAACCCACAGCGCCATAAACGACAGGGGCAAGACGTATGCCTCGCCGCACATCGCACGATCACCCGGGTATGAGTCAAGAATCTGGCGCCAGCGACGGAAGATCGGGTGAACCTCCTCCTGGAACCACATCGGCGGGTTTTCGCGTCCCTCGATGAAGCCGGCGCCGGCCTCGTCGACGTAGGGGTGGTCTGGCAGCCCGGCTGCCTTTGCCATCGCGTGCGGCTGATCCACACGGAAGCCATCGACCCCGCGATCGAGCCAGAAACGAAGGATGCGCTCGAACTCATCCTGAACCGCCTGGTTGGCCCAGTTGAGGTCAGGCTGAGAGGAATCAAACAGGTGGCAGTACCACTGCCCGAGCTTGCCGTCGGCCTCGGTCACGCGGGTCCACGCCGGGCCACCAAACATTGAAGCCCAGTTATTAGGCGGCAGTTCGCCATTCTCGCCGCGGCCATCCATGAAGTGGTAGTAAGCGCGCTCGGCCGAACCCGGCGCAGCGGCAATCGCACGCTTGAACCACTCGTGCTCCCACGAGGTGTGGTTCGGCACCAGGTCGATCAAGACCTTCAGGCCAAGGCGATGCGCCTCGCCGAGCATTGCATCGAAGTCGGCGAGAGTGCCGAAGAGTGGGTCAACGTCGCAATAGTCGGCCACGTCATAGCCTGCATCGAATTGCGGTGACTTATAGAAAGGGGATAGCCAGACGGCGTCGACGCCGAGTGCAGCGAGCGAACCGAGGCGCGACTTGATGCCGGTTAGGTCACCCATGCCGTCGCCGTTGGCATCCGCGAAGCTGCGGGGGTAGATCTGATAGATGGTGCCCGAGCGCCACCACTCGCCACCGGTGCGGGCCTCGTGTGCTGCTCCGCGAGTCACGTCAATCGTCATGTCTGGTCCTTAGCAAGATGCGTATTAGGCGAGTTTAGACGCGATTGTAAGCGGTTACAGTCAGGGCTCGATTTCGGTGTTTATTCGTTAAATGATTGAGGCGCGAACCCCCATGGATTCGCGCCTCGATCGACTTCGTGGTCGAGCCTGCTTGGGCTTGACTGCCTAGAGCTTGATCCAGACTGTCTGGTCGTGCTCCAGTTCGCCCTCGACGGTCAGGTCGTGCTGGGTGGTCGCGAGGACCTCGCCGGCAGGAACAACGACGGCGTCTGGGCCGAAGTTGCTCAGTACGAGCACGCCGCTGTTGACGTATGCCAGCGTGTTCTTGTCCTGGAACTCGGGAGCCCAGCGGAAGTTGCCGGCGCCAAGACCGAGCTGCTTGCGTAGCTTGAGCAGGCGCTTGTAGAGCTCGAGGGTCGAGCCGGCCACGCCTTCCTGGCGGTCGCGAGCGTAGGTTGCATAGTTAGCAGGCTGAGGCAGCCACGACTTTCCGGTGCTCGAGAAGCCGTTCGATGCGTTGACGCCCGCCTCCCACGGCAGGGTAACGCGGCAGCCATCGCGGCCGACGCGCTCGCCGTTGGTACGGAAGAAGGTTGGGTCTTCGCGGTACTGCTCCTCGAGGGTGGTGTGCTCGGGCAGGCCGAGCTCCTCACCCTGATACATGTAAGCGCCGCCGGGCAGGCCGAGCATGAAGGCCGATGCCGCGCGAGCGATGCGCTGACCCATAGCTTCGTCCGGCTGCAGGCTCTTCGGGCCGATGCCGTCGCCCTGCTTCGGCAGCTTGTCGAGCGGGTATGCCATGCGGGTTGCGTGGCGGATGACGTCGTGGTTGCTGAGCACCCAGGTCGACGGTGCGCCAACCTTGCCAAACTCAACGAGCGACTCGGTGACAACCTTCTGCAACTTCTCGCGGTCCCAAGGGGTCTCGAGGTAGCCGAAGTTGAAGGTCTGGTGGTACTCGTCGGCACGAACGTAGTTGGCCATGCGGCTGAGTGGCATGACCCATGCCTCGGCACACATTGCGCGGTCGTCGTATTCATTGAGGATGTCGCGCCAGCGGCGGATGATCTCGTGACCGCCCGACTGTCCCCAGTAAGGGTTGGCAATCTCTAGCTCCTCGAGCGTCATTTCGCTCTCAGGCTTGGCGCCACCCATCGTGGTGTCGATGACCTCTATGTCTGGCAGGCCCTCGCGCTTGATGAGGCCGTGAGCCACATCCACACGGAAACCGGCACAGCCGCGGTCGAGCCAGAAGCGCAGCACGTCGTCGAAGAAGTCGAGAACGGCCGGGTTCTTCCAGTTCAGGTCCGGCTGAGTGGAATCGAAGATGTGCAGGTACCACTGGCCGGGGGTGCCGTCGGCCTCGGTGATGCGAGTCCAAGCGTTGCCGCCGAACACAGATGGCCAGTTGTTTGGAGGCAGCTCGCCGTTGACGCCCTTGCCGTCCTTAAAGATGTACATCTCGCGCTCGGCCGAACCCGGCTTGGCTGCCAGCGCCGCCTGGAACAGCTTGTGCTCTGAGGAGGTGTGGTTTGGCACGAGGTCGACGATGATCTTGATGCCGAGCTTCTTGGCCTCGGCGAGCATGTGGTCGAAGTCGGCGAGGGTGCCGAACAGCGGATCGATGTCGCAGTAATCGGCCACGTCGTAGCCGGCGTCCTTCTGTGGTGAGCGCATGAAAGGCGAGAACCAGATGGCGTCGATGCCCAGTTCTGCCAGTTTCGGCAGTCTCTGGGTTACGCCCATCAGGTCGCCCATACCGTCGCCGTTGCCATCGGCAAAGCTGCGCGGGTAGATCTGGTAGATGACGCTCGAGCGCCACCACTCAGGGTTTTCGGGGGTCTGGAAAATCAGTTCTGAATTCGACACGAGCAAAACTGTACACTCCGATTTCGAGCAATGAATCAGTAAGCGTTTCCAGTTTTCATAACAAATTTGGGAAGCCTATTTCGGTGGTAAACCCAGCCCCACTTTGTTGCCGAATTCCACAAAAGACGCGGATTTTCGGGGTAAATGGCCGGTTAACGCAGCATTTTGTTGTCGTGACCAAATGGTTATCTAAAAAAAGTGCGCCCAATTTGTCTGCAAGCGCTTACAGGGGGTTTATTTGTGGGGACTTGATTGCAAGTCCTTCATCTACTACGTAGTTCGAAAGGTTACAAATGAAGATCCGCAAGAGCAGCGTCGCAGCTGCAGTTGCGACCGTAGCTGCCGGTGCCATGCTTGCCATGAGCACCCCTGCCTACGCTGCAACTACCATCACCATCTGGGCAGACGACATGGTCGCCAAGTCGCTGACCACCGTTCTCAAGTCGTACGAGAAGGCCAACAACGTTAAGGTCAACGTAGTCATCAAGGACTTCGGCAAGCTCCGCGACCTGTTCATCACCGCTTCGGGTGCAGGCAACGCTCCTGACATCATGGCTGGCGCACACGACTGGACCGGCAAGCTTGTCGCTTCGGGTTCGGTTGCACCAATCAGCCTCGGTACCGCAAAGGCTCAGCTCACTGCTCCTGCAGTCGCAGCATTCCTCTTCCAGGGCAAGAACTACGGTGTGCCAATGGCAACCGAGAACATCGCTGTCCTCCGCAACGTGAAGGCTGCTCCTACCGCAGCTAAGACCTGGGCTGAAATGGTCAAGAACGGTGTTGAGATCGGCTTCGACGCAACCGGTGGCGACCCATACCACTTCTACCCACTGCAGTCGTCGTTCGGTGCTCCAGTATTCACCTGGAACAACGGTTGGACCACCAAGCTCGGCATGGGTGGCGCAAACGGTGCTAACTTCGCCAACTTCCTCGCTGACAACAAGAACAACCTGAAGGCCGGCATCGGCTGGGACGACCTGATCTGCAACCTTGCTACCGGCAAGAAGGCATACTGGATCACCGGCCCATGGGCAACCAACTCGATCCGTGACGGCGTCAAGGGCAAGTGTGAAGGCCTCGGCACCACTGGCTACGCAATTGACTCGTTCCCATCAGCTGGTGGCTACCAGGCAAAGCAGTTCCTCGGTGCTCGTGGTTTCTACCTGAGCGCAAAGTCGAAGAACAAGGTTGCTGCTACCAAGCTGCTCACCACCTTCCTCACCTCGAAGACCGTTCAGACCCAGATCTACAAGGACGGCGGACGTATCCCAGCTAACAAGGCTTCGATCGCTGCTGCAGGTTCGGACAAGAACATCAAGGGCTTCGCTACTGC
Organism: Actinomycetota bacterium; assembly: GCA_041176265.1. Classification (GTDB taxonomy): domain Bacteria; phylum Actinomycetota; class Actinomycetes; order Actinomycetales; family Microbacteriaceae; genus Rhodoluna. The sequence continues at coordinate 109,011 of JBEDDI010000002.1, read as the reverse complement.
AGGTCTGACCGCTGTTCCAATGCCAAACATCGTGGCCATGGACTCGGTCTGGGACAAGTGGGGCAAGACTGAGGCTGCCATCGTAACTGGCAAGTCGAAGGACCCTGAGGCCGACTGGGCTTCGATGGTCGCTGCTATCCAGAAGATCGTTGACGCTGGTTAATAGCTAGCTAAATCAACTAGGACCGGGACCCTGGCTTACCGGGGTCCCGGTTCTCTTTTCAAAAAGTTCCATCGGTCACTGACCTAAGGTTTCAGTAGGCCACAAAGTTTTAAACTGCCAGACGAAGGGTGCAACACGTGAAAGCAGAAAAGCAAACCGCCGAGATGAAGCAGCTCGACCGCATCAAGCGCAAGAGCATCAAGAGCCTCTACGACGGCGGCACTCCAAGCCTTCGCGGCACCATCATCAAAATCGTGGCCCTCGGCCTGGTCGACGCACTCGCGGTATTCACCGCATTCCTCTTGCTGCCAAAGCAGCAGTACCTGGGCATGGCTGGCGTATTGCTAACCGCCCTGATCGTCAGCTTCCTTTACCTGCGCCGCGGTGGCCTGCCAGCCAAGTACCTGACCCCTGGTCTGTTGTTCTTGCTCGTGTTCCAGGTTTACGTCGTGGTTTTCTCGGGTTACATCTCGTTCACAAACTTCGGCTCGATGCACAACTCCGACCGCGCGTCGGCAGTCAACGCCATCAGCCTCGCCTCATACAACCAGGTCGACTCAGATCTCGATGGCTACCAGGACGCCGGTGTCGACAACAACAACGACGGTGTCGCTGACTACACCGACGCAAGCGGCAACCTAATCGTCGATGACTCAGGTAACCCTGCCGGTCCAGACGTGAACGGCCTAGCACCTGCCAGTGCGGTCAAGACCCCGTTCTATTCGGTCGTCGTCGTCAAGGACGCGGCTGGCGCATACGGCTACCTTGCCACCGAAACCACAATCGACGCGGTTAGCGGCGAGTACACCTTCGGCAAGGTATACGTGGGCACGAGCTCGAAGCCTCTCGAAGAGGTAACCAACGCGAGCGACTCAACCGGCGACGGAGTAGCCGACACCCTTGAGGGCTACACGACCCTTACCGACGACCAGGTCAACAAGGCACAGACAACCGTCTTCGCGCTCAAGGTTTACATGGCCGACGACTCATCTGTCTTCATTCGCTCGGACGACGCCATCTCGGCGTTCCCGAACAAGTTCACGCTGGTCTACGACAAGACGGCCGAGACCTTCACCCGAGTCTCTGACGGCGCCGTCTTCAAGCCAAGCGCCGACGGTTTCTTCCACGTGAATGGCGACGTCAAGGCCGAGAAGATCGACATCGGTTGGGTCGAGGTAATCGGCACCGACAACTACACGAAGATCTTTGCCGATGAGCGACTCCGTGGACCACTGCTCAAGATCATCTCGTGGACCTTCATTTTTGCTATCGGCTCGGTCGTCTCGACCTTCATCGTCGGTCTCGCTCTGGCCCTGCTCTTCAACCGCGAAGACATGCGCGGCAAAAAGGTCTATCGCGCACTGATGATCCTGCCTTACGCGTTCCCTGCCTTCCTCTCGGCATACGTCTGGAAGGGTCTGTTCAACACCGAGAACGGCTTTATCAACAATGTCATTCTTGGTGGCGCGAACATTCCTTGGCTCACCGAGGAAGGCCCGGCTCGCATCGCAGTGCTGCTGGCCAACCTATGGCTGGGCTTCCCTTACATGTTCCTGATTTCGACCGGTGCGCTTCAGGCAATTCCGGCCGAGCTAACCGAATCGGCAACTATCGACGGCGCTACCCCTTGGCAGCAGATGCGTCTGATCAAGTTCCCGCTGTTGATGATTACCCTGGCCCCGCTGCTCGTCGCATCGTTCGCCTTCAACTTCAACAACTTCACGCTGATCTACCTGTTGACGCAGGGCGGCCCGACCGATATCTCGGCCGGCGACCTAGATGCCGGTGGAACAGACATCCTGATCACCTTCGTTTACAAGATTGCGTTCTCGACGGGTCACGGTCGTGACTATGGTCTAGCTAGCGCCTTCTCGGTACTTATCTTCCTGTTCGTAGGAACGATCTCGTACCTCAGCTTCCGTCGTACTCGTGCATTGGAGGACATCGCATAATGAGCACCGCAGAAATTCAAACCCCATTGCGTAACAAGAAGAAGCGCAAGACTCCACTGCAGTGGTTGCTGACGCTGGGTTGGCGCCACCTAATCGGAATACTCGTAATTGTTTACGCAGTGTTCCCGATTCTGTACATCCTCTCGGTCTCGTTCGTCAAGAACTCGTCCGTCGATGGTCAGACAGGACTATTCCAGTCGTTTGACCTGGTGAACTACATTGCGCTGTTCCAGGATCCAAACCGTCCGTTCGGCTTGTGGTACATCAACACGATGGTCATCGGCATCACTACCGCACTCGGTTCGGTGTTCCTCTCAACCCTCGCCGCGTACTCGTTCTCGCGCTTCCGCTTCCGTGGTCGTCGTGCGGGTCTGATGTCGTTGATCTTGATCCAGATGTTCCCATCGGTTCTAGGTCTCGTGGCGATCTTCACCATCCTGAGTGAGGTTGGCAAGGTGTTCCCGGTTCTCGGTCTGTCGAGCTCGCTCGGTCTGATCATGGCCTACATGGGCGGCTCGCTCGGCACCGGAACCTACCTGATGTATGGCTTCTTCAACACCGTTCCTAAGGAGCTCGACGAGGCAGCAAAGATCGACGGTGCAACCCACACCCAGATCTTCTACACCATCATCCTTCCGCTCGTCACCCCGATCCTCGCGGTCAACGTGCTGCTGTCATTCATCGGCATCACCAGCGACTTCGTTCTGGCATCGGTAGTGCTCAGCACCCCTGAATCGCTCACCCTCGCGGTGGGTCTGCAGCAGTTCGTTTCTGACCCATTCTCGAAGGACTGGGCAATGTTCTGTGCCGGCGCAATTCTGTCGGCAATCCCGGTTGTTGCACTGTTCCTCTACCTGCAGAAGTACATCGTCAGCGGTCTTACCGGTGGCGCCGTAAAGGGTTAGTAACGGTAAACGCTTACACAAAATCGAGGGGCATACACTTGCTGTATGTCCCTCGATTTGTCTTTGCAGCCGCACCACGACGGCTCGGTTCTTTACATTCCAAACCAGAAGCCGAAGCTGCTTGAAAAGGTCAAAGTACGCGTTCGCGTTCACCCGAAGTTCGAGGCCAAGATTGGCAAACTCGCTAAGGTAATCGTTCGTCAGAGCGAGAACGGCGAGGCCTTCCTGCAGGCACCCGCCAAGCTGCTTAAGACCAAGGACGGCTGGCTCTGGTTCGAGGCCGAGCTAACCATGTACAACCCGTCGATCTTCTACCGGTGGTGCTTTGTCACCGAGAATGACGACGTCTTCTGGCTCAACACTCTGGGCTGGAGCGACATGGAGCAGCCAGACATCAACGACTTCAGAATCAACGTCTGGTCATCTGGTCCAACCTGGGGTCCTGGCACCATCATGTATCAGATCTTCCCCGACCGCTTCGCGCGCTCGAAGCATGCCGACAAGCACAAACTGCCAGACTGGGCCGTACCTAAGGCCTGGGGCGACGAGGTCACGGGTCAGGGTTACCCAACCAGCGAACAGTTCTTCGGCGGCGACATCTGGGGCATCATCGAGCATCTCGACCACCTCAAGAAGCTCGGTGTCACGATGTTGTACCTCACCCCGTTCTTCCCTGCGGGTTCGAACCATCGCTACGACGCATCCTCGTTCACCAAGGTTGACCCGCTGCTCGGCGGCGACAAGGCGCTCATCGCGCTGGTCGAGGCGGCCCACAAGAAGGGCTTCAAGGTCATCGGCGACCTGACCTCGAATCACTCGGGCGACAAGCACGAATGGTTCACCGCGGCGTTCAAGAACCCGAAGGCGCCCGAGAGCGACTTCTACTACTTCACCGACAAGAACACCAAGTACGAGTCCTGGTGGGGCGTGCCAAGCCTGCCGAAGTTCAACTGGAACTCGCAGGAGCTACGCAAGCGCTTCATTCAGGGCAAGACCTCTGTGGTTGCAAAGTGGCTCAAGGCTCCTTACAACCTGGATGGCTGGCGCATCGACGTCGCTAACATGACCGGCCGCATCTGGGACCAGGACATGTCAAAGGAGGTCGCGCGCATCGTTCGCGAGACCATGCACGACATCAACGAGGACACGATCCTGCTGGGTGAATACACCGGTGACCCATCGTTCGAGGTTCAGGGCGACGGCTGGCAAGGCGCAATGACGTATGCCAACTTCACCAAGCCGCTTTGGCGCTGGATGGCTATCCCGCAGAACAAGGGTTTCATCACCTACATGGGAATCGGCGCGCGCACGCTCGACGGCATGCAATTCGTCGAGACCCACAAGCGCTTCATCGCGAGCTTCCCGTGGCACGTTCGTCAGCACAACATGAACGCGCTCGACACCCACGACATCCCGCGCTTCAAGACCTTCACGCGCAAGGGTGCACAGCGAGTCGGTGCCGGCCTGCAGTTCACCTTCCCAGGTATTCCGGTGGTCTGGGCTGGCGACGAATTCGGCCTAGACGGCTTCAACGGCGAGAACTCGCGCACACCACTTCCATGGAACAACGAGCGCCCGCACGACACCGCCATGATCGAGACCTACGCCCAGCTGGCCGCGATTCGCAAGTCGAACCCGGCTCTGGTCGATGGCGCGATGCGCTTCCTGTATGCCTCGAAGGAGGCCATCGTGTTCGTGCGCGAGCACAAGAAGCAGTCGGTTTTGGTTTGTGCAACCCGCGGCAAAGACGACGAGATCGCGTTTGACGCATCCTCGGTCTTTGGCTTGAAGGATGCCGTGAACCTGTTCGGCGGCGGCAAACTCAAGGTCGGCAAGAACAAGGTTTCGCTGCCGGGCGACAAGATGTCGATCAACATCTGGAGTTTGCCAGCGGCTAAGTAGTCGTGCTAATCTTCTCGGGTTGCTTTTTTCGTTTACGAAGAGAGCTTCGCCCTGATAGCTCAGTGGTAGAGCACTTCCATGGTAAGGAAGGGGTCGCGAGTTCAATCCTCGCTCGGGGCTCGAAGTGGGCCTAGCGCCCACTTTTTTGTATCGCGGCTGGGTAGCTCAGTTGGTTAGAGCACACGACTCATAATCGTGGGGTCGCGGGTTCAAGTCCCGCTCCAGCTACTCAAGCTTCAAGCAGCACTTCGGTGCTGCTTTTTGCTTTAACGTTGGATGTGAAGACGGGGGCAGTTATGGCGACAAACAGGGTCCGGCCCATAGCCGCATGTGCAGCAACAGCGATCTTTGTGACCCAAGCTCTTTTTCTCATCCGGTTTCCGCGCGGACACCAGCCCTGGCTTTGGCCCGACATGGGCGGCGAGATTGCAAACGGGCAACCGAATCCGGCAGAACTTTCTCAGGGCGTAGCCGACCAAAACACCTACTTACTTTTATTTGCAGGGCTCTTCGCGACTGCATTGGTCGCCGGTCTGTTTTGGCTCAACTACGCGAAACGTCTTCAACACGCTCTCATGGTAGGTGCCCCCATCCTGCTAGGCCACATGTCTGTGGCTGGGTGCCTGGCTTGGGGATCGATGTGGGCGATTGATTCGGCTATCGAAGACGCTGGGCACTTCGTTGGGCATGCGCCAAATGATGTCTTGCACAACTTGCTGTCGTTGTCTTCTTTCGCAGCCTGGCCTTTGTTTGGGATTGCGGCGTCAGTAGTTTTCTTGGTCGGCGCGATCACATTTCGAGCAGACACCACAACACCCTCGGCATCTGCTTAACTAGACCCGTGGTAAATCCAAACGTTCAGGGCAAGACTTATCCGGCCACCGACCCATACCTGGTTGGCCGCGAAAAGATTCGCGAATTCGCCCACGCGGTCAAATCAACCTCACCGGTGAACCTCGACGTGTTTGCCGCGCAGGCTGCCGGCTACACCGACCTAGTCGCGCCGACGACCTTCGCCGTTGTCATTCAGGAGCGCTCGCTCGCGACCGTGCTCGGCGACCCAGAGGCCGACATTGACTTCAGCCGTGTGGTTCACGGCGACCAGCGTTTTGTCTACCAGCGCCCGATTGTTGCAGGGGATGAGCTTTCGAGCGAACTGACCGTGGCATCGGTGAAGTCGCTCGGCGCACACTCGATGGTGACCTTCGAGACCAACATCTTCGATGCTGCCAAGACCCTGGTTTGTACCGCAATCTCGACTCTCGTCGTGCGAGGTGAAGACTAATGACTCAAATCAACATCAACAGCCTCGAAGTCGGTCAGCAGATCGGTTCGAGCGAATACCTGCTCACTCGCGATTCGCTCGTGCGTTACGCGGGCGCATCCGGCGATTTCAACCCGATTCACTACCGCGATGACTTCGCGCAGTCGGTCGGTCTCGATGGCGTTCTCGCCCACGGCATGCTGACCATGGGCGTTGCAGTACAGGTAGCCGTCGACTGGGTCGGCGACTCGGGTCGAATCATCGATTACGGAGTGCGCTTCACCAAGCCGGTATGGGTCGATGCAGCAGATGGTGCCGTTGTAGTAGTGACGGGCAAGATCGGTGAGATCGATGCCGAAAACAGCAAGGTACGAGTCGACCTGACCGCGACCTTCAACGAGACCGGCGTGCTAGGCAAGGCGCAGGCTTGGGTACGCCTCTAAGCGAACTGACCACTATCGGCGTTGGCGGCCTGCCCGCCGAACTGGTGGAGTGCCGTTCGCGCGACGATCTGGTTGAGAACGCACTTGCCGTTTGGCGCAGTGGTGACGACTGGTTGATCCTCGGCGGCGGCAGCAACGTTGTAGTCGCCGATGAGGTACCCGACCTCCGGGTGATACACGTCGCAAACAAAGGCATCGAGAAGCTTGGCGATGGCCACGTGCGCGTTCAGGCCGGCGAAAACTGGGACGACCTGGTCGAGTTGGCGGTCAACAGCGGTTGGGGTGGCATCGAGTCGCTAAGCGGCATTCCGGGCACGGTAGGTGCCGCACCGATTCAAAACATCGGCGCATACGGCCAAGAGGTTTCGGCCGTCATAACGCGCGTCGAGTTTGTCGACTATCTGACGCGCGAGACGGTGATCTTGAGTCGCGACGAGATGAAGTTCGGCTATCGCGACAGCATCTTCAAGCGCGGTCGGCTGGGGTTGATCACCTGGGTCGAGTTCCAGTTTGTCACCGACCTACCGGCGGGCAGTACGGCCCTGATGAAGCAGCGTCGCCAAGAGGTTCTCGAGCAGCGCGCGGCCAAGGGCATGGTTTTGAACCCCGAGGATGCCGACACCCGCAGCTGCGGAAGTTTCTTCATGAACCCGATCGTGCCGGCTCGCGTGGCACGCACTCTGCCGTTCGAGGCACCGCGCTGGGATACGGAGGCCGACGACGGAGAGACCGTAAAGCTCTCGGCCGCCTGGTTGATCGAGAACGCGGGCATCCCCAAGGGCTTCCGGATCGCTGGCTCGGGCGCCGGAATCTCGACCAAGCACTGCCTCGCCATTACCAATCGCGGGGGAGCGACCGCCGCGGATGTGCTTCAGCTCAAGACCTACGTCCAGGAACGGGTCGCCAACCGCTGGGGCATCCAGTTGCGCCCCGAGGCCAACCTGATCGGCTTCGAAGCCGAACTCGACTAGAGCCAACGAGACTCGTGCAAATGCGAAAAGACCCCGTTGTGCGGGGTCTTTTCTTTTGCGGGAAACGCTTTAGCCAAACAGCTTCTGCAGGCGCTGGATGCCCTCGAGCAGTGGGGCATCGCCAAGCGCATACGACAAGCGAACGTAGCCCGATGGGCCGAACGCCTCACCAGGAACCAGCGCAACCTCTGCCTCATCGAGGATGAAGTCGCAAAGCTCGAGCGAAGTGTTGATCTGCTTGCCGTTCCACTCGCGACCTAGAAGCGCGGTTACGTCTGAGTAGACGTAGAAAGCACCCTGCGGGGTTGGGGCGAGCCAGCCAGGAATCTTGTTCAGCTCAGCGACGGCTAGCTGGCGGCGGCGGTCGAAGGCGTCGCGCATCGCGAGCACCTCATCCTGTGGCCCGGTGAGTGCGGCCAAGGCGGCGCGCTGCGAGATGTTCGAGACGTTCGACGAAAGGTGCGACTGCAGGTTGCCTGCCGCCTTCATAGCGTCGAGCGGGCCGGCCATCCAACCCAAGCGCCAGCCGGTCATCGCATACGACTTGGCAACGCCATTGACAAGGATGGTGCGGTCGGCAAGCTCAGGAACGGCCTCGGTGATCGAAACCGCGCGGTTACCGCCGTAAACCAGGTTCTGGTAGATCTCGTCGGTGATGACCCACATGCCGTTTTCGTATGCCCAGCGGCCAATCGCCTCGACCTGCTCGCGCGAGTAGACCGAACCGGTCGGGTTCGAAGGCGAGCAGAACAGCAAGACCTTGCTGCGTGGGGTGCGAGCGGCCTCGAGCTGTTCAACGGTCACCATGTAGTTCTGGTCTGAACCGGCAAAAACAGGAACGGTCTTGCCGCCGGCAAGCGCGATCGCCTCTGGGTAGGTGGTCCAGTACGGCGCTGGCAGCAGCACCTCGTCGCCCGGGTCGAGCAGGGTCGCGAAGGCCTGGTAGACGGCCTGCTTGCCGCCGTTGGTAACGACAACCTGGGCTGCCGAGATCTCGGTGCCCGAATCCTGCTTCGTCTTCGCCGCAATAGCCTCGCGCAAATCTGGCAGGCCGATCGCTGGGGTGTAGCGGTGGTTCTTTGGGTCGCGAACCGCGGCAACCGCAGCCTCGACGATGTGAGCGGGGGTCGCAAAGTCTGGCTCGCCCGCTGCGTAGCTGATCACCGGACGACCGGCGGCCTGCAACGACTTGGCCTTTGCGTCAACCTTCAGGGTTGCCGATTCGGCGATCGAACCAATGCGCTTTGAGATACGTGGGAATTCAGTCACGGGTTCAAGAATACCGAAGCGGGTCGACGCGAGTCGGATGGCGACCGCCCTGAGGTATGAACGAGCGGGCACGGAGGCATGAAAGCGCGGGCACGGATGGCCGCATCCGCTCGACTGCCCTTTGCATTTCAGCGCCTCGCCTTGTAAACTCCTAGGAGGTAGTTTGACAACTTCCGGAGCCTAATCTGGCAAAGCATCCAATCTAGAAATCCAATCTAGAAGTGTGTCTGCTGGACGTGGCTTTTGAAACGGTCTACTAGCTGCAGAGGGCAGTGGCGCAATTGGTAGCGCAACGGTCTCCAAAACCGTCGGTTGCAGGTTCGAGTCCTGTCTGCCCTGCAAAAAGATTTGCACTTAGTTGCGAAAGAAGAAAAGGAAGCATCGATGTCTGAAGAACTCGAGAACGCCTCAGAGGATCTGGTCGAGCAGGCCAAGGCCGACAAGGCTGCCAAGCGCGGCTTCATCGGTCGAACCACCCTTTTCTTCAAGCAGGTAGTGCTTGAACTCGCGAAGGTCACCCGCCCAACCTGGGCCGAGCTTCGCAACTACACCGGTGTCGTATTGGCATTCGTTGCAGTGGTCATGGTCATCATTTACGGCCTTGACTGGTTGTTCTTCCAGGGAGTGAACTTTGCGTTCAACCCAGGAGACGTAACCGTCAACTAACGGCAACGCAGCGAAACCAAACCGAACGAAGAGGAACATCAAGTGAGTGAAAACGAGCGCGAACTAGAGGACATGGTCCAGGACCTGGCCGCAGACGAGGTTATTGCCGAGGCTGACGCCGACCTTGCCGACCTGGCACTCGATGCCGCCGAGGTTGCTCGCGAGGACCACGAGGTTGCCGAGGCAATTGAAGAGGCCGCCGAGGTTGAGGCTGCAATCGCCGACGAGATCGAAGAGGGCGCACCTGTCGACCCTTACCGCGAGTTCAAAGAGAACCTGCGCAAGCTACCAGGCAAGTGGTACATCGTCCACAGCTACGCGGGCTACGAGAAGCGCGTCAAGCAGAACATCGAGAACCGCAAGCTCACCATCGAGGGTGGCGACTCAATCTTTGAGGTCGAGGTTCCGATGGAAGACACCATCGAGATCAAGAACGGTCAGCGCAAGCTGGTCACCAAGGTTCGCATCCCGGGCTACGTTCTGGTTCGCATGGACATGAACGAAGACTCATGGTCGCTAGTTCGTCACACCCCTGCGGTTACCGGCTTCGTCGGCAACTCGCAGAACCCAACCCCGCTTCGTGCAGACGAGGCCTTCAACATGCTCAAGAGCACGTTCGAACTGCCAGAAGAGGCAGAGGCAAAGGCCGCGATCAAGGGCGTTGCAGTCAAGGGCAAGTCGAAGGCTGTTCCAGTCATCGTCAACTACAAGCTTGGCGAGAGCATCATGATCAAGGACGGCTCGTTCGCCGGCCTGCCAGGCACCATCAGCGAAATCAAGCCAGAGAGCGGCAAGCTCACTGTTCTCGTCTCGCTGTTCGAGCGTGAAACCCCGGTCGAGCTCGGTTTCGAGCAGGTCGCGGCTCTCGTCTAACCAAAGTTTTTTAGAGTTCCATAACAAACCAAAGGAATAACAAATGGCACCGAAGAAAAAGATCACCGGCATGATCAAGCTTCAGATCAATGCAGGCGCTGCTAACCCAGCTCCTCCTATTGGTCCAGCTCTTGGTCAGCACGGTGTGAACATCATGGAGTTCTGCACCGCGTACAACAACGCAACCGCAGACCAGAAGGGCAACGTCGTACCGGTTGAAATCACCGTTTACGAAGACCGCTCGTTCACCTTCGTTCTGAAGACCCCACCAGCAGCCGAGCTCATCAAGAAGGCAGCCGGTGTTCAGAAGGGTTCGTCGACTCCTCACACCGTGAAGGTCGCGCAGCTCTCGAAGGACGCTCTCTACAAGATCGCTGAGCAGAAGATGTCAGACCTCAACGCAAACGACGTCGACGCTGCTGCAAAGATCATCGCCGGTACTGCCCGCAGCATGGGCATCACCGTAGAGGCATAACAAAAACCAAAAGTAGTAGTGGGAGTGCCGCGCGCGGCACGTCGACCACAACTGTGACCAAAGAAAAGGAATAACAGCATGGCAAAGCGCTCAAAGGCATACAACGCCGCAGCAGCTCTCATCCAGGAGGGCAAGCTCTACACCCCAGCCGAGGCCGTAACTCTCATCAAGGAGACCGGTTCGAAGAAGTTCGACTCAACCGTTGAGGTTGCTTTGAAGCTCGGCGTCGACCCTCGTAAGGCCGACCAGATGATCCGTGGCACCGTATCGCTGCCAAACGGAACTGGTAAGACCGCCCGAGTCATCGTCTTTGCAACCGGTGCCGCAGCTGACGCTGCAGTTGCAGCAGGCGCTGACGAGGTTGGTGGCGACGAGCTCATCGAGAAGGTTGCTGCAGGCTGGACCGACTTCGACTCGGCAGTATCGACCCCAGAACTCATGGGCAAGGTCGGTCGCCTCGGTAAGGTCCTCGGACCTCGTAACCTGATGCCAAACCCTAAGACCGGAACCGTTACCCCTGACGTAGCTAAGGCAGTTACCGACATCAAGGGCGGAAAGATCGAGTTCCGTGTCGACAAGCAGGCCAACCTGCACTTCATCATCGGCAAGGTCTCGTTCACCAAGGAGCAGCTCGGCGAGAACCTCGCAGCAGCCCTCGACGAGGTCATGCGTTTGAAGCCTTCGAGCTCGAAGGGCCGTTACATGATCAAGGGTGCCGTTTCGACCACCTTCGGTCCTGGTATCCCACTGGACACCAACGTAACTAAGGTCGAGTTCTAAGAATTCACTAAGCCTCAAATGGCGAAGGGATCGGGTCTATTGACCCGGTCCCTTTGTCATCCTTAAACTCTTTTCGCTCGGTTCAACGAGTCCTATCGAAAGGCGGGATATTGCCACAGCACGCGTTTGGCGCAGCCACACTTCTAGACACCAAGGACCCAATGGGTCTGCGTTCCTCGGCACCTCTGCTGGATGCCTGGATCAGAGACATGGAGACCGACCGGTCACCGTTTCAGATCCCTGGCCACAAGGGACGCACGGATCTAACCGGCGCAATCGTAGATGGCGATATTCCCGTACTCCCCGGCAATCACCCGCACCGCATCTCGCCTAGCCTCATCCTTGAGGCCGAGCGCATCGCGGCCAACCTCTGGGGTGCCGACCTCTGCCGCTTTGGCGTAAACGGCTCCTCGGGTTCGAACCACGCAGCTGTCATGGCTGTTGCTGGCCCTGGCGACAAGGTGATCGTCTCGCGCACGCTGCACAAGTCGGTTCTGGTTGGCATGGTGTACTCGGGCGTGATCCCGATCTGGATCCGCCCAGAGATCAACCCGGCCACCGGTCTGCCGGAATACCTGCCATCGAGCCGCCTGGCCGAGGTGCTCAAGCAGCACCCGGATGCCAAGGCCGTGCTGATCGGCGAGCCCTCATACGTCGGCACAATGTCGAATATTCCGCGCCTGGCTGCCGTCACGCACGAGTACGGCATCCCGCTAGTGGTCGACGCAGCCTGGGCGGCTCACTACGGCTTCCACGAGGCGCTACCGAACCACCCAATGGCCGAAGGTGCCGACATCGTCGTGACCTCGGCGCACAAGACCCTACCGAGCTACTCGCAGGCATCCTTCGTGCTGGTCAAGGGCGACTACGTCGACCTGCCGCGCTTCAACAAGATGTTCGACTCGACCCAGACCACCTCGATGTCTGGCCGCATCCTCGCATCGATCGATGCAGCAAGAGCATTGCTCGAGCGTCACGGTGAGGAATTGATTGATCCGGTAATCGAAGCCACCGCACGCGGCCGTTCAGCCCTGCGCGAGGCCGGCATCGACGTAATCGACGGCGAGTACATCGATCCACTTAAGATGGTCATCCTTCTCAGCAAGATTGGCTCCGATGGGAACGCCGTCGAGGCCGACCTGCTGGCGGCCAACATCGACGTCGAGATGGCCAACCGCGACATGATCATTCCGATGATCACCTTTGCCGACACCCCCGACCGAATCGACGACCTGATTCGCCGAATCATCAAGTCGGTCAATAACCACCGCGGTGAGCTTCGCCCCATTTCTACCGCGGCAGCCTTCTCGATCGAACCAGACGTGGTGGTATCACCGCGCGAGGCGTTCTTCTCGAGCTATGAGGTTGTCGCCGCCGCAGAGGCCGTCGGCCGCGTCAGCGCCGAGATGATCTGCCCGTACCCACCAGGTGTTCCTGTGCTAAGCCCAGGTGAGCGCATCACGCAGGCGGCCTTGGACGCACTGTTCGCGGCTCGCGACAGCGGTGTGCGCATCGCCTTTGTGGCAGATCCCACTTTGGCTACGCTCAAAGTTTTGCCAGACTAGAACAATGTTCAGCAGACAAATCGTCGTCGTCGAGAACGAAGCACTTCTTCGCGACCTACTAGCCAAAGCACTCGAGCACGAGGGCTTCTCGGTTACCACCGCAGCGAATGCTTCGGATGCGCGTCGCGCGATTGCAGCCGTCGATCCCGACGCTCTTGTCGTTGACATCGAACTCGGCCCTGGCCCAAGCGGTTTCGACCTGGTCGAATCGCTCGAGAGCGAAGACGCCGACCTCGCCATCGTCTTTTTGACCAACCTGCCAGACCCTCGCTTCGCCGGTCGCGACGGTCTAGCCGTGCGCAAGAACATCGGTTACCTGCGCAAGTCGCAGTTGATCGACTCGGGTGAACTCGTCTCGACGCTCGAGGCCGTGCTCAAGGAGCGCGCGTCTTCGGAGCACCGCCACGACCTGGCGGCGGGCCGCCCGCTGGGCAACCTATCGCGCAAGCAGATCGGTGTGCTCAAGATGGTCTCTGAGGGAATGACCAACTCGCAGATTGCCGAATACCGTGGCACCACCATTCGTGCGGTTGAGGGCATCATCAGCCGCATTTTCGATGGCCTTGGCATCAACCCGACCGCCGAGGGCAACGCACGCGTCGAGGCGAGCCGTCGCTACCTGCAGGCGACTGCCCAAGATCAGTTCTCGATTCAGTAAGCGCATGTCGCAAGCCGATTTCGCCGTAGCGAGCGCGCCGGGCAGCCGCGTTAACGCCCGCCGGCTCTATGGCGGCATCGGTTCGAGTCAAGGTTTCAATCGCTACGGCATCATCCTTTACGCGGTGCCGGGCTTTCTCAGCACAATGCTGTTCGACCGCGGCCGTTTCGGCGGTGACTGGCAGCTATGGCTGGCAATGGCTTTGGCGGGCTACCTGTCGGCCGTGTTCTTCTATGTGCTCGGCGCACTGGTTTATCGCCGCCTGCTCCCTCGCATTGGTGAGCGTCCGCTAGCCGTTCAGTTGTATTTCGGATTCATCGGCCTGGTGCGCGCATACGTCATCTTCGGCCTCGGCACGCTTTGGCAAATCATTCCGCCATCAGACTGGCTGTTCCGCTTGCTGGGCGGCCCGATCTTCACGGGTGTGACTCTGGGCATTGGCGTAATTCTGGGAATCAACTTCTCGCGAAGCGCTGACGAGAGCCAGCGCCTAAACGAGGAGCGTATGCGTCTGCGCGAACTTCAGGCGAGCATGCAGCAGCGAATCGCAACCCAGCGGGCCGAGCTCATCGGACGCGTGCGCGGAATCCTGGCTCCAGCCTTGGCCTCGCTGCGTTCACAGCTTTCAGATGCAGGACAATCGCGCGAGCTGATTGCCACAATCACGAGCACGGTCGATGAGGTTGTTCGGCCACTCAGCCACAGCATCGCCGCCGCCGATGCCGACGTGGATGTAGTCAAGATCGCCGGCACCAAGAGGGTCTGGTCAATCAGCCTCTGGCATCCTGTGCTGCTTCGTCGCCTGATTCTGCCTCAATTGGGCGCGATCCTCATCACTTTGTCGACTCTGCCAGCGGCTGTCGCGCTGCGCCCAGGTCCTAGCGGTTTTACGACGGCAGCCGTCGAGGGCATCACAACCTTCTTGGCATTGCATGTGGTTCGTTTTGCGACCTATCGCGTTCGTCTGCCTATCGCTATTGGTGGGCTCATCACCGCATTGCTATTCGCGGCTAACCAGTTTCTAGTTCTCTTGGTCTTGCGCGAGCTAGGCATGCCGCCAACCGATGGCCAAGGTCGCGACCTGGTGATCTTCGGCCTTGTTTTTGGGGCATTCTTCGCGGTCGGTCAGTCGGTTCAATCGGCACGTGGCATCGCAGTTCAAGAGCTCGGCGAAGTGACCCAGAAACTCGAGTTGCTGATTTCGCGTCTACGCCAGGAAGTCTGGCTGAACAATCGACGCATGGCCCGTGTGCTGCACGGCCCGGTGCAGGCTGCCCTTTACGCCGCCGGAATGAAGCTATCCAGCGCCAGCAAGATCGACCAAGAGTTGATCGACACGGTCGAGCGTGACATCGCTGACGCGGTGGATCGAATCGACATAGACGTCGAGATGGCTAGCGATGACTTTGCCGAGGTAATCAATCAAATCGTTTCGCTTTGGCGCGGCAGCTGCGAAATCTCGGTGTTCATCACAGAGGAGAGCTCGGCGGCCCTCTACCAAGACCGCAATGCTGCAGCCTGTGTTGTTGAGGTTGTGCAGGAAGCCATCAGCAACGCCGTCAAGCACGGTCGCGCGAGCAACGCATCCGTCATGATTTCAAAGGTCGAAAACCTGGCCGAGGTTCGAGTGCGAAACGACGGCACGGCGCTGGCACAGGGGGAGAAGGCAAGCGAGGGTCTGGGCAGCCAGATTCTCGACGAGATCTGTCACAAGTGGTCGATTGAGAATCGTTCCAAGGGCGTCGTTCTAGTTGCCCAAATTGCGCTGGCTAGTTAGCAGCCAAAACCTCTGCTAGCTCGGCGGTGGTCGGCGGCTCGCAGCCGGCACGCTCGCAAGTGATCGAAGCGGCGACTCCGGCAACGCGAACGAATTCGGCAAGCGCCTCGTCGCTGAGGTTGGTTAGGCGATCGAACGGATCCGCGCCGAGCGCGTCCACATCGCTCAGCTGACCGAGCAGGTTGGCACAGAAGGTATCACCGGCGCCAACAGTGTCAACAACATTGATCTTGCGGCTGGCCACATCAAAGCGCTTCACCGCGCCATCTGCGCCTGAGCGATAAACCGAGACGCCATCGCCACCGCGAGTGATGAATACCTGGCGACCGGTCTGCCCGATCCACTGCGCCGCGATGCCATCGATGTCGCTGCCCTCGGCGAGGTCGTACAGCCAGTAAATGTCTTCATCCGATGCCTTGATTACGTGGCTGAACTCGTTGACGCGTTCGACTCGCTTGCGCTCGTGGTCACGGTCGAAACCGAGTGCCGGGCGCATGTTGATGTCGTGGCTGATGGTTACCGAGTTCTGGTCGTAGTGCTGCTTGGCCCAGGCTTCGATGACCTTGTTGCCAGGCTCCATCGCCATGGTGAGGCAGCCAAACTGAATCGCGGTGGCGTGCATGTTCTCGAGGTCGACATCTGTCGGCAGTTCGGCAGGGGTCCAGCCCCAGTCGGCCGTTCCGTTTACGTAGAAGCTGTAATTTGGCACTCCGTGCGAGTCGATGCTCACGACGGCGAGCGTGGTCAGTTCGGTCGCCGAGATGCTGTGCTCGAGGTGAACGTTGTTGCTCTCCAAGCGGTCGCGGATGATCTTGCCGAAGCGATCGTTGCTGATGCGGCCGAGGAACTGGTGCTTGGTGCCGCGACGAGCCAGGGCAAGAGCGACGTTGGCGTTCGCGCCACCAACCACGGCCGTGAAGCTGCCCGGCTGGTAGCGGTTTTCGATTAGGTCGATTAGAGCTTCGCCGATTACCAAGATCATGAGAGTCGATTCCTATTCGTTGCCGTATGTGACTTCGGTGCCGTATTTCGCCTGATAGTCGGGGTCGAGTTCAGGACGCAGTTTTAGATTAGTCACTGATTCGCGTGCCAAAAGTTCAGTTGGCAAAACCAGCTTTTGTCGCCCACCGCCGTTGGCCTCGATCTCGGCGACCAGAAGCTCGACCGCAAGACGACCGACATCCTCAACCGGACGGGCTACCACGGTGATGCCGGGAACCATTGCGGCGGCCCACTCACTGTCGTCCACGGTGATGACCGAGATGTCGCGACCTATGGCCAGCCGGCGATTGCCCGCCACCTTCAGTACGGCCAAGAGCATGTCATTGTTCGACGTAAAGATAACGGTAGGCGGCTTGGGCTGATCGAGCAGTGCGGCGACGGCGGCTTGCGAGGCCACCGGGTCGTCTTCGCAGAACAGCCAAGACTGAGCCTTCGGCTTGACACCCGACTCGATTGCCCCGTGCGCGAAGCCGTTCACGCGTTCCTCAATCGGGGTGATGAGCATGGCTGGCTGTTCCTTGGTGAACCCACGGATGCCTGGCACGGCAATCAAGAAGCCGAATCGCGAGTGTCCGAGCGAGCTTGCGTGACGCACGGCCTGCTCGCACCCGCTGAAGTCGTCGGTGGTGACCGAGGTTAGGTTGGCGGAGTCGAGGCGGCGGTCGATGAGAATCGCGGGGCGCCCACCAAGCGACTTGTCAGACAGATGGTCATGCACCGCAACGGTTGATGGGGTCACAATCATGCCGTCGACCTGCTTCTCGAGCAGCGTCTCGATGGCCTGTCGTTCGACTTCGATGTCTTCGTCCGTGTTTGAGATCAGCACCTGATAGCCGGCACTCTTGGCTGCATCGACAACAGATTTAGTTACGCGGTCGAAGAAGGCGTTGGTGAAGTCGGCAAGAACGACCAGGCCGATGGTCTTGGTGCGACCGGCTCGCATGGCCTGGGCCACCTGATTTGGTCGATACCCCAAAGACTCGGCAGCTGCCTTAACCTTCTCGACGGTCTCATCCGCGATGCGCCCGTAGTTGCTCAGCGCACGAGAAGCGGTGGCGCGACTGACTCCTGCTGCCGCTGCCACATCGTTGATCGTCGGCATACCGCGTTTGCCAGCGCTCATCGCAACCACCTCTCAGACAAGCATTTTCAAACGTGACTTAACTGTTATCGCCAAAAGTTGCCAGGAACTTTTGCGACCTGCTTTGATTATATCAAGATTTGCGAGAACGTTCTCGCATTTCTCACAAAAAATCTAAGGAGACATAAATGAAGCGTTCGGTACGCGCATTCGCAGCAGTCGGTGCTGTGGCAGCTTTGTCGCTACTCGCAACCGGTTGCTCGTCGGCAACCAGCACCACCGAAGAAGAGAAGCTCAGCATCGCATTCGTAATGGGTGCAGAGTCGGACCCGTTCTTCCAGGCAATGAAGGTCGGTGCTGAAGAAGAGGCAGCGGCTCAGGGCGTTGAGCTCATCTGGCAGGGCGACCCAAAGAACTACTCGCCAGAGACCCAGATCCCAATCGTTGACGCAGTTCTCGCAGAGCAGCCTGACGGCCTCGTTCTGATCCCAACCGACCCAACCGCACTCCAGGCATCGGCTGACAAGGCCATCGCTCAGGGCATCGCAGTTGCAAACGTTGACACCCACGTAAACGACCTCTCGAAGATCGTTACCTTCATCACCGGTGACAACAAGGACGGCGGCGCTAAGGCAGCTGACGCTCTTGCTGCCAAGATCGGTTACACCGATGGTGGCAAGTACGAGGTTGTAGTAGGTCTGACCTCGGCAACCGCAACCACCAACGTTGCTCGCCTCGAGGGCTTCAAGGCTCAGGTTGCAGCTAAGTACCCTGGCATCTCGATCAAGGATGTTGCTTACTCGGAGTCGAACCCTGAGAAGGCCGCAACCAACGTCAATAACTGGCTAACCAAGTACCCAAACCTGAACGGTATCTTCGCAATCGATGGCACCAACGCATCGGGTGCTGCTTCGGCTCTTGAGGCCAAGAAGCTCACCGGCAAGGTCGCTCTGGTTGGTTACGACGCTTACCCAGACAACGTAGCCAAGGTCAAGTCGGGCGTATTCACCGCTCTGATCGCTCAGGTTCCTGCCGAAGAGGCACGCCAGGCAATCAAGGCTCTTGTTGAGTACATCAAGACCGGTAAGACCAGCATCGCTCACGAGGTAGTTATTCCTAACTTCACCATCGACGCAAACACCAGCGACGCTGACCTCACCAAGTACACCTACGTAGCAACCAACTAATTAGTTGCCAACAGGTAAATAAGCAATAAAGCAACAAAGGAATCAAATGACCGACAGCAATCAGCTCGCAGCCAAGGTGCGTGCTCTGGCCTCAAACCAGAGCACCGTCCTGGTGGGCGTACTAGCCCTGTTGACACTCGTCTTCAGTGGGCTCGAACCCAAGTTCTTCAGCGTCGCTACGGCGAACAACATCCTGACCGACTGGGGTTCAGTGGTGCTGATTGCTGTCGGTCAAACCTTCGTCGTGATCAGTGGCGGCATCGACCTTTCGGTCGGAGCCATCATTGGTCTGTCGGGTGTGGTGTCGGCGTATGTCATGGCTAACGTCATGGGATACGACGGCACCACCAAGGCGGAAGACGCGTACTGGCCTTTGCTCGTCGGCACCCTGGTGTCGGTTGCAGTCGGTGCCATCGTCGGCCTCATCAACGCAGTACTCATCAACAAGGCACGTATCGTGCCGTTCATCGCAACTCTTGCGACGATGGGTGCTTGCCTTGGCCTTTCGGTCATCTTCTCTTCGGGCATGCCAATCGGTGGCCCTAACGACTTCAACCTCATCTCGGCCATGAACTACGACTACAACCCGCTTTCGGTTGCCGTAATCGTCGTGGCAGTGGTGGTTGCAATCTGTGGCCTGTTCCTGCACAAGGCCCGTTTCGGTCTCTACACCTACGCAATCGGCTCGAACGCATTCGCGGCACGCGCAGCAGGTATCAACGTAGAAAGCCACATCACCAAGATTTACGCGCTCTCGGGTGCGCTCTCAGGCCTAGCCGGTATGTATGTCTACATCCGCCTGGGTGCGGGTTCGCCATCTTCGGGCACCGGTCGCGAGCTTGACGCGATCGCCGCAGTGGTTATCGGCGGCGCGAGCCTCATGGGCGGCATCGGCCGCATGTGGGGCACCGTGCTCGGAACCCTCATTCTTTTCACCGTCCAGTCCGGCCTCATCATGATCGGTGTCGCTCCTGACTGGAAGAAGGTTGTCGTTGCAGTTCTGATCGCAGCAGCAGTTGCCGCCCAGACACTGCAGAAGAAGAACGGACAGCGCTAATGGCCGGCGAAGTTATCTACGAAGTAAAGAACGTTTCAAAGCGCTACGGTTCGGTCGTCGCACTCGACGGCGCAAGCCTCAAGTTGCACGCGGGTGAAGTCATCGGCCTGGTCGGCGACAACGGTGCCGGCAAGTCGACCCTGGTGAAAGTGCTTTCGGGTGCTCACAAGCCAGACGGCGGTCAGATTTTCCTCGACGGCGAAGAGCACAGCTGGGACTCACCTCGACAGGCACTCGAAGCTGGCATCGAGACGCTTTACCAGGACTCGGGCCTAGCCCCACACCTGACCGTCTCGCAGAACGTGTTCCTTGGCCGCGAGCGCTTCGTTAAGGGCTTCTTCGGCTGGCTCGGCTTCCTCTCTAAGAAGGAGATGGAGCACGAGGCACACCGCAACTTAGAAGAGGTTGGCATCGCGGTGCCCGCATCCAACCGTTCGGTTTCGCAGCTTTCGGGTGGTCAGCGTCAGGCCGTGGCGATCGGTCGCTCGGTCGCTTGGGCTCGCAAGGTGATCATCCTCGACGAGCCGACCAACCACCTCGGTGCGCGTCAGGCCGGCGAGGTGCTGCAGATCATCAAGGCGGCAAAGAAGAAGGGCCTCGGCGTCATCTTCATTTCACACACCCTGCCGCACGTGCTTGAGGTCACCGACCGAATCGTCGTGCTGCGCCTAGGTCGCATCGTGAAGGATGCGCCGACATCAGAATTCGACGGAGACACCCTGGTTGGAACCATCACCGGAACCATCCAGACCATCAAAGTCGAAGGTGACTAACTCCTCCTGTTAGTGACGAAGCCCCCGGACCACAAGTCTGGGGGTTTCGTGTTTTCGGTCGTAGTCTGAAGTTATGAAAAAGCTCGAGAGCGCAAAGCTTGCCCTAATCGTTCCGCTTGCCGGAATCGTCGTAGCCTGGGGCTTGATGGCCTCGGCAATGTTCGTTGGGTTATATGAGCGCGAAAGCGGTTACTACTCACTGCCGCAGAACCAAGACGTCCAATGGAGCATCTATCTGTTGCTTGCAGCGATTGCTGCCATCGCTCTGGGTGCTCTCTGGGGTCAGCGCAAAGCACTCGCGTTGCGAGCCGTGCCTGCGACGGATACCTCGCTCGCGCGTGCCGTGCATCGCTTCAACAACCTGGTCATCTGGATTGGCTTGGGTCTTGGCGTTGTCTTTGTCTTCGGCAACTTCATGTCGGCGTTCAACATGTTCAATGGGCGCGAAACAAACCTGCTCAACCGAATCCTCGGCGTTTACCTGCCGATTGTTTTGGCGACCGCGCTAGTAGTTGTGGTCATTCTTCGCGCATTTGTATTTAGAACCGATGGCGATGAAGTTGACCATGAAGATGAGGCGGCTAAGGCCGCAGCTCGACTGCGTCGCCGCAACCTAGGCCTCGGCTACGCAGTGCCGATTCTCACCACCGCATTCGCGATCGTCGTTGGATTGTTGATCTATGACGCGACCGGAACCGAGCTGCAAACCTGGGTTTGGGTATTTATTCAAGCCATTGTGATCTTTGGCATTGTTGCCGGCACTCGTTTCGCCAATAGAGCAAAACTGGGAGAGGTCGTCGTTGCAAAGCCTCGTGCTCTGCTGGCTTCCCTAGCCGCAGGTGCCGCCAACCTCAACTTCGTTCTGAGCCTGCTCTTTGCTGGCGTAGTCAGCATCATCGCTATCAGCAGCACCGGCCAGGCAATTGACAAGCTCTACACTTACGAGGTTTACGACGCTGTCGGCAAGATCACTGAGCAAGGCTCAATCAAGCCCTTGACCATCGACTGGTTGATCGCCGACCTGCTTCCGGCCAAGGTGCTGGTCCTACTGGTCGTGGTTGGAACCTACCTGACTATCACGCTGCGTAACCGCGAGACTGCGGCACCGGCTGCCAACGACTCTAAGTAGCCACCAGAGCGTGAAGTTTTTTGCGAGCGGACTGCTGTTCGACAACGACGGCGTCCTGGTTGATTCACACGCAGCGGCCGCCGAAGCGTGGGCGCAGTGGGCGAGCGAGTTTGCACCGAAGTTCAACTGGGATGTGCCCGAGAATGCCGGCCGTCGCGCCGAAGACAAGGTACGCGAGCAGGTTGCGCCCGAGCTGTTTGAGGCGGCGAATGACCGGATCAATGAGCTTGAGCAGTTGACGGCCGGTCAGACCGTGGCGCTACCCGGCGCCGTGGAGCTGATTCACTCGCTGCCCGACGGAACGTGGACCGTGTGCACATCGGCCAACCCGAACCTCGGCCGTGCGCGACTGTTGGCCGCGGGGTTGCTGGTTCCGCCGGCGCTGGTGACAGCGGCAGACGTGGCGCGCGGCAAGCCACATCCTGACCCGTATTTGGTCGGTGCGCAGCGACTCGGTTTCGCGCCAGAGGATTGCGTCGTGTTTGAGGACGCGCCTGCGGGTGCCGAGGCTGCCATCGCAGCCGGGGTCGGCTTGGTGGTTGGTGTGAGCGCGTTGGCGCTCGAGACTGAGGCCGATATAGTTGTTCGAGACCTCACGGGAATCACGTTTGACGGCGACGTGTTAGTGATTCCAGACAAGAACCGACTGCGTTAGGAGCAGAACATGGCCGATGTGACTTACTACGGTGCCGACTGGTGTGGCGACTGCCGCCGCGCGAAGGCTGTTTTTGCCGCCGAGGGCGTCGAGTTTGAAGAGCGCAACGTCGAGCAGAGTGCCGACTTCACCGCGCAAGCTGAGGCAATCTCGGGCCGCAAGAACATCCCGGTGATCCAGTTCGCCGACGGTGCATTCCTCGTCGAGCCAACCGACGAGGCGCTGCGCTCTGCCCTGCGCGAGCGCAACCTGATCGCATAGACCAGCAACCTGGCTCGCGAAAGAAAGTTCTAGGCAATCCAGCCGTTCTCGGCTAGGCTGGCTCTCGTTACAAATTTGTGACAGTAGTCGTTTGCCATACATCGGTAAATCAAGTGGCCAAGAGGGTCACCGCTGAGATGTATGAGTCTTTTCCTCTAATTGAGAATCCGCCAAGGTAAGCGGAATTCATTCTCGTGTGTGGGTTTAGCGCTGTTCGACTAGCCCATAGGTCAACGCAGCTACTCCCTGCAAGACCACACAACTAAAGAGGAAAACTACAACTATGCCTAATTTCGGCAAGTCTTCGTCGCGCGCGCCTAAGGGTGCTGGTCGCGGCGGCAATTTCAAACCACGCGAAGATGGACGCGGAGGCCGTGCGCCTCACCGCCAGAACCGCGATGACTCAGCTGCACCACGCGGCAAGCGCACCCCGTTCTTTGAGCAGGGCCCTGCACGCGAGGATCGCGGCGGCGACCGCGGCTTCAACCGCGACCGCACCGAGACCGGCTTCCGCGAGGGTCGTGGCTCACGCCCGGCAGACCGCGAAATGCGTGGCGGTCGCGAAGACCGCGGACGCGACTGGGCACCTTCGACCGGAGCCGCAGGCCGCAAGCCTCGCCACAACGCCGACGACCGCGCTCGTCGTTCGGGTGGCTTTGGCGACCGCGATCGTGACGACCGTCCAGCACGCGGTGGCTTTGGTGACCGCAATGACCGTCCGGCTCGTGGTGGCTTCGGAGACCGCAACCGCGACGACCGTCCTGCCCGCAGCTTCGGCGACCGCGATGGTCGCCCAGCACGTAGCTTCGACCGCGACGACCGCGGTGAGCGCGGTGCTCGTCCAGAGCGCGGCGGCTTCGGTGGCCGCGACCGTAACTTCGGCGACCGTGATGGCCGCCCTGCTCGCAGCTTTGACCGCGATGACCGTCCGGCTCGCGGTGGCTTCGGCGACCGTAACCGTGACGACCGCCCAGCACGCAACTTTGGCGACCGCGACTCGCGTCCGGCTCGCAGCTTCGACCGCGATGACCGTCCGGCTCGCCGCGACTTCGATCGCCCAGACCGCGCCGACCGCGTAGAGCGCGACCGTTCACGCGACGACTCGTTCCGCGACGCACGCGGCAAGAACCCAAACAAGAAGGCTTTCTTCGAAGACAAGGTGCTTGAGCGCCTCGAATCGGTAGAGGCGTCGGATGCAGTCATCGTCGAGTCCTTCGACGAAATGAACCTGCACCCGAAGATGGTTGAGGCTCTTGTCTCGCTGGGTGCCGAGAAGCCTTTTCCTATTCAGGCAGCGACTATTCCGGCCGCTATCGGCGGTCAGGATGTCCTTGGCCGTGGCAAGACCGGCTCGGGCAAGACCATCGCCTTCACCGTTCCGCTGGTTACCAAGCTCGTTGCCGGTGGCTCGCAGCCACGCAAGGCGGGCAAGCCACGCGCGCTGATCCTTGCTCCAACCCGCGAGCTCGCCGACCAGATCGACCGCACCGTTCGTGCAATCGCCAAGCCTGTAGGTTTCTACAGCCTCTGCATCTATGGCGGTGTTCCACAGCGCAAGCAGGAGCACGCAATGAGTCGCGGCGTCGACATCCTCGTAGCCACCCCTGGCCGCCTGGAAGACCTCATGGCTCAGGGCATCGTCGACCTCAGCGAGGTTGAGACCCTGGTTGTTGACGAGGCCGACCACATGTGCGACCTGGGCTTCATCGAGGGCGTGCGTCGTGTGATGCGTGCCGTCGGCGACAGCCAGAAGCTGCTCTTCTCGGCAACCCTGGACCGCGAGGTTGACTCGCTGGTCAAGGAGTTCCTGCCAAACCCATACGTCTATGAGGTTCCGAACGAGGAGTCAGACACCGCCAACATCACGCACCGTGTCTTCACGGTTGAGCCTGACGACCGCAGCCAGGTGCTGCTTCGCCTCGTTCAGGGTGAGGGCAAGTCGCTGATCTTCACCCGCACCAAGATGACCGCCGAGCGTCTGGCCGAGAGCCTAACCGAGGCCGGCGTTCCTGCCGCTCGTCTGCACGGTGACCTCAACCAGAACCAGCGCAACCGCAACCTCGAGCGTTTCACTCGTGGCCAGGTTCGCGTCATGGTTGCAACCGACGTAGCCGCTCGAGGCATCCACGTTGACGACGTCAAGCTGGTAATCCAGGTTGACCCGCCTGAGGAATACAAGACCTACCTGCACCGCGCAGGTCGCACCGGTCGTGGCCACTCGTCGGGCACCGTCGTTACCCTGATCTACCGCTCGCGTTTCCGTCGCATGGAAGACCTCCTGCGTCGCGCCGACCGTGACGGCATCTTCAGCGATGTGCGCCCTAGCAGCGCGCTACTCGAGGAGCTTGCCGGCCCTATCGCTCCACCTCCTGTTCAAGACGTTCTCGACTTCGGCGACAGCCGCGGTGGTGGCCGTGGCGGTCGCGATGGCGGCCGTGGCGGCTTTGGCGGCGGACGCGACGGCGGACGCGGCTACGGCGAGAAGCGCAACAACTTTGGTGGCAACGGACGCGGTCGCTGGGCGGATCGCCCAGACGGCACTCCGCGTCCACGCGACAAGAAGAAGTTTGAGCGCCGCGACGGCTAATCCCCTTCGCACAGCGCAACCCAGCTGTTCAAGGTCAGTCTCAAACTGACACTTGCGAGCCGGCGGTCACATTGGCTAAACTAATCGAAGCCAAAGACCGCCGGTTTTGCATTTCCGTAAGGGATTGCAGCGAAGGTTCACGAAAGTGACAACCCGCGCAGGTGACATTGAACTTTCAATTCGTTTCGAATTTTGAGGCTCCATGCGCTTGCGCTGGAGCCATTTTTGTTTTCCAGGGGCTACCGGCAATAAATATCCAAGGAGTGCCATGGCGAACAAGGTTCAGACCGTTGCCGAGCTTACTGACTCGTTCAAGAGCTCAAACGCTGTCTTTCTAACCGAGTACCGCGGCCTCACTGTGGCTCAGCTCAAAGAGCTGCGCCGTTCAATCAGTGCGGACGCAACCTACGCCGTAGCAAAGAACACGCTCATCGAGATCGCTGCAAAGAACGCAGGCGTCAACGCATTTGACGGCCAGCTGTTCGGTCCAACCGCTCTCGCATTTGTATCGGGTGACGCAGTCACCGTTGCAAAGACCCTGCGTGACTTCGCTAAGGCAAATCCTCTTCTCGTCGTAAAGACCGGTGTCCTCGATGGCGTCGCTCTCTCGGCAGATGAGGTTAAGAAGCTTGCTGACCTCGAGTCGCGTGAAGTTCTGTTGGCCAAGGCCGCCGGAATGTTCAAGGCATCGATGTACAAGGCTGCTTACGTCTTCCAGGCTCCGCTCGCACAGGCCGTTCGCACCGTCGACGCGCTACGTGCAAAGCAGCAGGGCTAAAGAAACACCAACCGCTTCACAAACAAAACCAAAAAATCCAATCAAGGAGAAAATCAAATGGCAAAGCTGACTACTGACCAGCTCATTGACGCTTTCAAGGAGCTTTCGCTCATCGAGCTCAGCGACTTCGTTAAGAAGTTCGAAGACGTCTTCGAGGTTACCGCTGCTGCTCCAGTTGCTGTTGCAGCTGCTGCAGCTCCTGCTGGTGGCGCTGCTGCTGCTGAAGAGAAGGACTCGTTCGACGTCGTTCTCGAGGCTGCTGGCGACCAGAAGATCCAGGTCATCAAGGAGGTTCGTGCACTCACCAACCTCGGCCTCGGTGAGGCAAAGGCTCTCGTTGACGGTGCACCTGCAACCGTTCTCGAGGGTGCAAACAAGGATGCCGCTGAGAAGGCAAAGGCGGCTCTTGAGGGCGCTGGCGCAAAGGTCACCCTTAAGTAAGTTTTCTTACTCTCGCGAAACCCGCTCGGCTTCGGCCGGGCGGGTTTTTCTTTGAGCGAAATCTAGCAACGGGGTGTTCGGTTAGACCGAACATTTTTGGTTAACCCCTCAGCATCGACGAATAGACTTTCAGGGCCTACGGGTGTGCCTTGGCATACCTGAAAGCCCGAAATGACGCGGATTTCCGCGCAATTTCAGAAGTTTCGATCAGCAGTACGGGAGTGCAACATGGCAATCAAGCAGATGCTTGCCGCCGCGCTTTCGCGTACTCAAGATTCGACTTCGAAGTTTGCACGGTCGGCCCGCGGCCGCAAGCTGCGCAAGAACATGGGCCTGGCCTTGGCCATTGGTGCCGCTGGCCTCGCGATAGTAGCAGCCAACCCTATTGTTCCGGCAGCAACGGCGGGAACGATTCGCTCTGGCTCGGGCAACAACGCCTGCACGGTTGACGTCGGCAACACGGCGTACGCCACGGTCACTCAGAACGGCAACTACTGCATCGTCTCTGTTACCGCTTCGACCACAGTCACCATCCCGTCATACACCTCTACCATCCAGGTGCTGGCTGTCGGTGGCGGTGGCGGCGGTGGCCCTGACGGCGGTGTCGGTGGTGGCGGTGGTGGAATCCGCTGGAGCGCAAACCAGTCGGTGACGCCAGGCGCATCGGCAACCATCACAATTGGCGCCGGTGGTTCTGCAGGTGCATGGGGTGGTGCAGCTGCTGGCGCAGGTGGCGTTACCTACATCAGCGGTGCAGGTATGTCTTACGGCGCAAACGGTGGCGCCGGCGGTGGTGGCTGGCAAACGACCAGCTGGGCTTCAGGCGGTACCGGCGGTTACGGTGGAACCGGAGCCTCTGGTGGAAGCGGCGCTATTGGCCCGATCAACCCTCAGGCTGACTCTGTAGTGGTTATCGGTAGCGCCGGCACCAACGGCACCTCTATCAACGAGTTGACCTGGATGCCTGCTCTCACAACGTCTGGTGGTGGTGGTGGTGGTACCTGTTACAACGGTGCGAACGCTCTAACCACTGGTGTGCTTGGTGCTCCGGGTGGTTCTGGTGGCGGTGGCCGCGGAGCTAACTATCGCTACAACCTAGACGATGTCACTTACAACACCACGGGTGGCACAGCCGGTCACAACGGCGCCAACGGCCTTGGCGGTGGTGGTGGTGGTGGTATGGCGTGTAACGCGACCAGCACCAATGGAAGCACAAACGGTTCCACTCAGCGCACCAACGGTGGTGTCGGTGGAACGGGTCTTGTCCGCATGGCTTGGCTTGCCAACAAGTTGGCGCTAACTCAGAACCCCGATGGTTGTGTGTCGAACGTTGCCACTCCGTGTATCGTTCCTGCCAAAGTTCAGGTTCAAGACAGCAATGGCAACAATTTGACTACCTCGGGCCTGAACGTGACTGCCGTCTCGGCAAGTTCGGGTACCCCCGCCGGCACGACCACAGTTGCGACCGACTCCACTGGTCTCGCTACGTTCAGCAACCTGTGGATTACGGGAGGCACCACGGGCTCGATAACGATCACTTTCGAGACTCCCGGGTACACGAATGCAGTCGCATCCATAACTCTTTATCAATACGCGGAAACCCTGAATGTGGTCACTGGCTCGACAGATACGGCTGGAACATTCTTCGGCACGAGCGGAATCTGGCTTGCCACGGCGTCGACGTCGAACATCTCGGTGACGACGCTTGCTAACCAACTCTCTGCTCGAGATGTGCTGCTGCGCGCGCACAGCACCTCGACCGCCAACGGCAACGTGATAGTCGAGGCCACGGCAGCGATGACCGAGTCTGCGTCCGCGGCTCGCACGCTGACCGTGCGCAGCAGCCGCAGTATCTACATAACGGGTGGTGGTCGCTTGGCATCATCGAGCCAACCGCTAAACGTGGTGTTCCAGGCCAACTTCGACGACGCCAACGGTGGCGCTGTGCAAATCGATTCCACCGCTTCTGCCTACGCAATCGAAACCAAAGGTGGCCACGTAGCTATCGGTGGTGGTTCGGCGACCACGTCTTGGAACGGGCTCACGATTCCTTCGGGCTATGCAGTTGGCTACGGCTCCACCGCTGGCCCTTGGTGGGGCGTCGAATTTGGGGTGAATACCGATACCGCGGGCCAAAAGTTGATTAGCACAGCGGGCGGCGAGGTGCGCGTCTATGGCAAGGCCGACGCAACTACTGGCGTGAATGCTTTGTACGGCATCGCATACGAATCAGGCATAATCGACGCCGGCTCGGCCCCGATCTCGCTAGATGGTCAAACCACCGGTAGCCCAACCACAGCGACTAACAACAACTGGGGTGTCGGTATCGGGGCGAATCGAGGGTCCACAAACGACGTGCCTAAGATCGTGTCTTCGAGCGTCGTGAACATGACAGGTTCCGTTGGCACCACGGGCACATCCAATTACTGGGGTGTCGCTATTGGTAATGCAGACATCACGGTTGGTGCTGGCGGTTTGAACGTTGCCGGAGCAACTCGCCCAATCATTTGGGCTGGCACGACCGTCAACGGCGGACCAACTTCGCTCACCGGCCCGACAACTCAGCTGACTGGCATCAACAGCTTTGGTGGCGATGTTTCTTTCACTGCTACCGCGGGCGACATGATCGTTGGCGGTACTCAGACCGTGACTGGCTCGGGCAAAAACTTTGTTATGAAGACCACAGGCAGCATCAACGTGAATGCCTCGACCGCGCTTCAGACCAATGGTGGCAACATCGTGCTCTGGTCAAACACCGACAAGGTCGCCGGGGTTGCTAACAACAGCGGACGCGTCGCTCTTGGTGCGAACTCGACACTGAAGAGCCAGGGCGGAAAGATCTGGCTGGCCGGTGGTCTAGACGACGGTGGCGCTGACGCCACTATCACCTCTGCCAAGGGTGCCTTCGACTCGGTTGCGTCGAGCGATGGACTCCCTGATGGCTACGGCGTTGGCACCTCGGTCTCTGGCGAAACTCCGGGTGTTCAACTTGATACCGGCTACCTGCTTTCCTCGGCTGGTGGCGACATCTTTATCGCAGGTATGAACGCACCTGCGTCTGGCGGCGGAAACATTGCCAATATTTGGATGACCGGCGGACTGATTGATTCGGGAACCGGCCGAATCGGAATCTGGGCCAAGTCGTATGCGAACGGCGACGCCAACAACGGCCTGCTTCTGCACTCGGGAGACAACACGGCCGACACCACGATCTACTCGGCTAACCGCACAGCGCAGGCCATTACCATCTACGCCGACAGCAGCCCGAGCACCAACGTAAACTCCGATGGCATCGCATGCTACGGGTATTCGCCATGGGTCGCGAATAGCCGCTGGGGCTACAATTCCACTCACCTAATAGCCTCCGGCACTAAGGATCCGTCTGACTTAGCCAACAAGCCCGGTGGTGGCATCTCAGTAACAGGTCTCGGTTCTGGTTCGACGAGCGCAAACGGCGGCCACGGAATCATTTGGCAGTGGGCTGACATCATCGCCAAGGATGGTCCGATCACGATGACGGGAGTTGATTCCGACTCGTCATCTAGCGACT
This sequence comes from Actinomycetota bacterium, assembly GCA_041176265.1. Classification (GTDB taxonomy): domain Bacteria; phylum Actinomycetota; class Actinomycetes; order Actinomycetales; family Microbacteriaceae; genus Rhodoluna. The sequence goes on along the minus strand of JBEDDI010000002.1, from coordinate 78,847 downwards.
CTGCTGGCATTTTCGTGGGCCAGGAGTATGGCTCAACCTATCAGCGATTTGGCGCTTGGACTACCTTCAGCAACCAGACGCTGGGTACTTGGACTGACCAAGCCGGCAACGTCATCGACATGTCGACCAGCGACAGCGACATCACGTTGAACGCATCTCGCTTTGTGTTCTACCAGTATGCAAATGGCGCGGTGGTACTCGGGTACACGTTCAAGACCACAGGTGACCTCACGATGCAGTCGACAGGTGCAGCCTTCAAGCAGGCGATGAACACCACGCACTGGCAGTTCGCTCGCCTAACGATTCTGGGCAATCCAGCAAATGTGACCATCGGCAAGTCGACCGAGACTCAGAACATCAACTGGTACTACGACATCAGCGCCACGGGCACGATCTCGTTCAACACGAGCGGCTACATGTATTTCGACCCCAACGTTGACTTGATAACAACCAAGGCCTCCGGCGCTGGAATCGCAATCAATGTTCCCGGAAACACGATCGAATTCAATAGCACGAACATTGTGCAGACTTCGGGGGCTACCATTCAGGCCACCGGAGACTACGTCTTTTTCGGTGCTAACTCTAAAGCCATCACGACCGCAACAACCGGTCAGGGAATTCTGTTTAAGGCAAACAGCAGGGTTTATGGTGGCTCCAACCTAATTGCCCAAACCAGCGGTGCCGACATTACGATGTGGACCGACCCCGACAACGACGGCCTCGGTGCTTACTATTTTGAGGCTGGTTCGCAAATCAAGTCTGCCGGCGGCAAAATCACCATCGCGGGTGGCCTCGACGATGGAGCTGCGAACTTTTCTGAGATCACCGGGCGCACTGCAGGTGATGGCTACCCAGACAACTATGCGGGTGGCTATAGCGGCTGGGGTGCCAACGCGGGCATCGACTTCCTCGCCACAGCTCAGGTCCTATCTGGTGGCGGCGACATCTTCATGGCCGGTCGCGGTTCGACTACCGCGGGCGACGACGACTACGGAATTCGCTTCCGTGGTGGATTGGTTTATTCGGCAGGCGGCAAGATCGCGATGTACGGCAAATCGCCGGCATCATGCGCCAACAACTGGCACCGCGTGCTGTCATTCGCTTGGGACAGCAGCCAGAGCACCAACATCGTTTCAGAGTCGTCTGCCGCCGATGCCATCACGTTGCGCGGCGAGGCCAGCAGCTGCAACAACGGCACGAGCGTTTATGCAACGGCAATCGCTTCGTACTACTACACCCGAATCGCAGCGCCGAACGGCGGTGGCATAAAGGTTTACGGATCGATGGGAAGCGCGAGCTATGCAGGTGGAACCTGGGGTAGCGACTACCAGCCATCGGCGATTCTTGAGCTCAACTACACCCAGATCCTCGCCAATTCAGGTGACATCGACTTGATTGCCGAGCGCACGTCTGGTTCAGGAAACCACGAAATTCGCTTCAATTCGCGCGGTGGAACCAGCGAAGACAACATCGGCTATTACCCAGGTGGCGATATCTCAACAGGTGTAACCGCGTACCCAACCATCTCGGTGCCTTCGAGTACCTCAGATGTAACGATTACTGGCGACTCGTTCGTTATGGACTACGCCCGCCCGCGTACCACCGGCAACCTCGTAATCGAGCCGTTCAAGGACTCATTCTGGACCGACCAGTACTACACCACCGACTGGCGAGCCGCGTTCCCAACGACCTATGCAAGCGTGCGCCTCGGCAAGGCCGGCACCAACGGAAGCACGCAGAACAACTCCAAAATATATGTCGATGCCATTGAGTCGAGCGGCCCAATCAGCATCTACGGCAACAACATCGAGGCGCGAGGCGGCATAACCACGTCGGCAACCTCTGGAACCGGAATCCTGTTGAAGGCACAGGGAAGCATCTATCTGACCGCTGGGGCCAGCGGGGCAAACAAGGCATACTCGGTGACCGGCACAAACTCGACCGCACCAGTGACCTTCTGGGCAAATGCCGATGGCAACGCTACTGCAGACGGCTACATCTATCTCAGTAACTATGTAGACGTGATCACGCAGGGCGGCCCAATCACCATGGGTGGAAGCTCAGCTGCGACCGACACCAGCCCTGGCTCATACGCGCTCGCCTACACCGGTGGCTACGCGGGCATTCGCATGGGCACCAGCAACGGAACCAGCAACGCGAACGTGCGCGTACTGTCAAACGGCGGCGACATCACCATGCGCGGCAAGAGCCTCGCCGCGTCTTCGTGGGGCATCCTGAGCTACGGTGGCAACAAAATCGACTCTGGCACTGGCCGAATCTTGATGGACGGCTACGCCGTTTCTAGCGGAAACGGCTTTGATTTTGAAACAGGTTCAACCAGCCTTTCAACCATCACTTCGGCCGCAGTCTCGAACGTGACCCCGGCGATCTCTATCATCGGCAAGTGCGACAGCACTGCTAACGCGGATAGCGGCCAGCGAGCGATCTACACGGGAGGCGCTTACCTGACTTTGTCTGCGACCGGTGGCGGAGACATTTCGCTTCTTGGCGACAACAATTCGGTGCCAACCACTAATCCAGGTTCGCTTTACCTGGTGGGTACTGATGTGCTTGCGTCGACCGGAAACATCACGATCGATGGCGGAACCGATGGTGTTGTTACCTCAACCTCGGGTAACACCTCCGACTTTGGCGCACTTAGCGGCGGATCGGCGACCGGAAACGTGAGCATCCTGGGTGATCGCATCACCTCAGCCGGCACGACAAATGTCAAGACCACGGGCGATGTCACGCTCGAATCTAAGGGCTCTACCTTTGTGGCGGCAGCATCGCTGGCAGGATTCAACGTGGTTGCCGGAGCTGGTAATTTCCGCCTAGGTAAGACCACAAACGCTGTGGGCACCTCGATGACCGGTTCGGTTGCGGTGACGGGCAAGATTGAGGTCTATGGCGGTGGAGTGACGACAGGCTCGATGACCACCTCGGCCACCAGCGGGGACGGAATCCTGGTTAAGTCGCTCTCAGGAATCACTACGACAGCTGGTACAAGTGGAGCAAGAACTCAAGTCGCTGTAACCGGCACCAACTCAACGGCGCCAATCACGTTGTGGGCCAACTCGGACGCCTCTGGGCTAGGCAACATCACGATTGGCGCATACACCGACATAGCAGCCAAGGCCGGTGCCGTGACCCTGGCTGGTTCGGCTAACAACACGGAAACCACTCCAAGCGGTTATGCCGTTGGTGCAACCTCGGGTGTCGACCTTGGTGTCGCTGCCACGGCTACCGACGCAGTCAAGATCACCACCACCAGCGGAGCAATCACCATCCGTGGCCGCATCGAAAGTTCTAGCGCTGCCGGTGCAGCAGCAATTCAATTTTGGTCGGGCACAAACGTCACGTCGGCAACCGGCGCGATCACGCTAGACGCAAAGAGCTACCGCCCGACCAGTAGCTCAGGTCACGCAATTTACATCGGCAAGACAGGTGGCTACACCACCACCATCACCACCGGTGCCAGTACCGGCGATGCGATCACGATTAGCGGAATCGTTGAATCAGGCCCAGAAAGCAACACGAACGCCAACGGCGTCATCATCGGCTGGGCCACGACGGGCCTGAACAACGTTTCGGCAACCGGCGGCGGAAACATTGTCATCGATGGCATCGCGAGCACTTCGACCGTCGACGCCATTGAAGTCAACCGCGCCAACATTTACGCCACGTCGGGTGACATCATTTTCGACGGTGCAGCCAAGGAGGTCGCATTCGGCGACAACGGCGTGAACACAATCGGCGGTTCAACAGCTGCTACCGACCACACCGGTGACGTGCTCATCTGTGGTGGCGCTGTTTCGTTCAATACCTACCTGTCAACCATTCGCACCGCAGGCGCGACCGTCATCGAGCCTTGCTCAAGCGCAACCTCCTTCACCGCGGCCAGCACATGGGGCGGCTCGGCTGTCTCGATGACAACCGGATCTTTCCGCTGGGGCAAGGCTGGAAACACTGCAAACGCGACGCTGTCAGGAGCAGTGTCGGCAAGCGCTGGCGGCATCGAAATCTACGGTGGCGACGTAACCGTGAACGCTGGCTTGACGGCAACCACCTCGGGGGCCGACATCCTCTTGCGGGCTACCGGCAACATCACCACCGCAGCCAGCCTCAGCTTCAGTGCCAACAACGGCGACATCACCTTCTGGTCAGACGCCGATGTCAACGGGTCCGGACGCATCGCGTTTGCAAACACCAACACGATTACCACCGGTGGAGGCAACCTGACTATCGCGGGTGGTGCCGATGATGGCAGCTCCCAGGTGGCGCCGGGACGCGTGGCTGCCGACGGCTACCCTGACGGTTGGGCAACCGGTAACGGCTCGACGTCCAGCTGCACCGCTGCAACGGGCACGCTCCAGGGCGTGTTCCTTAGCACCACCACGACCATCACTACCGGCAATGGCGATGTCTTCATCGCGGGCAAGGGTCTGACTGGTGCGACAGGAAACTGTGCGAGCGGCATTATTGCCAACCAGGATCTTTGGATTACCTCGGGAACAGGCAAAATTGCTTTGTTTGGAAGTTCCAACGCCGCCGCAGGTTCCACCTACTCTAACGGTGTCACTATCTACGGCAACAGCTCGCGCAAGACCATCATCACGAGCTCTAGCTCTGCGACTGATTCGATAGTTATCTCGGGCAATGCGGGTCCAACCGCATCGATGCGCTCATCCGGTGTGTTCTTCCACGGTCAGACTGCAGGCGCTAATGTCAACAACATCGTTGCCAATACCGGCACCGGAGGCATCTCGATCACGGGTAGGAGCGTGCCAACCACGGCAGAAACCCTAGCCGATAACGTTGGTGACGGCCTCGAGATGTACGGTCTTGGCGTCCTGGCCAAGAGTGGCCCAATCACACTGACAGGCACAACTGGTGCGGGCAATTCAACCAACCGTTACGGCTGTTCCTTCGACCACAGCACCGCAGCCAGCCTGACGCCTAGCCAGGTCTCATTCGGTGCACGTGCCGCGACCACTGTGAACTCGGTTGACATGTCGAGCTCGACCGCGGACATCACGCTGAACTGCGACTCGCTCATCAACGGCAACACCACCCAAGCCAAACAGTTCCTGACCACCGGCAAGGTAGCGATTCAGCCGGCTGACAGCGCGCAGTCGTTCGACCGCGACATCGACACTGCTGGCCTGACCTTCGGTACGGGCGTCACCGAGCTCACGATTGGCCAGTCGGGCACCGGGGGCGTTGTATCTGGATCGACCCAGACCAGTTCGAACATCACGTTCTCGACAGCCGCCACGGTTGCAGGCCCTATCAGCATCTATGGCGGCGACATCACTACCAGCGTTGGCCTCATCGCGACGCCAACCGATGCGCGCGTGACTTTGAAAGCGACCGGTTCCATCGCGCAGACCGCCAGCAGCATCCGCACTTATTCAGGCAAGATCGTGCTTTGGTCAGACGCCGACTCAACCAATGGCGGCAACGTGACCGTCAAGGGCACACTTTGCACCGCGCCATCGGGAACGCTTTGCAACTCGGCCGCAGCTGCGGGTGGCGACGACATTGTGATCGGTGGTCAGGCCGCCGACGGCACCGATTCGTCGCTGCCTGGCGGATACGCAACCGGCACAGCTCTTACGACGACCAACACCATCACCGGCGTTGCCTTTGGCACGGTGGGCGCCGCTAACACCGGTGCCAAGGTTTACACATCTGGCGGCAACCTGCAGGTTTCTGGCCAGTCCTTCTCAACTGCGTCGAATGTCACCGTGAACAGCTTCGGCATTATGGCCGTAAGCGGCACCGACATTTACGCAGGTTCTGGCAAGATCAAGCTGGATGGCAAGAACAACATTTCGACATACAGCGGCGTAAACGTCAACGCGATCGAGCTGAATGGCTGGGGTGGCGTCACTCGCTTCTACTCAACCAATTCCGCGGCAGATGCTATCTGGTTGCGCGCATCGTCGGTCACCAGTGCAAACGGTGTGACGGCCTACAACGGTGGCAGCGAATTCGACAATGCAAACGGTGGAATCCTCATTCAAAGCCCTGATTGGCAAGATGTCGCCGTTGCCAATCAGTACAAGTGGAACCTCGGCGGCCCGATCGCCATCGAACCGATTGGAACCAGCTTCGGAAACACGTCGACCTTCGACAGCGACAACATTTGGGGCGCCAATGTTCCTTCGGGATTCCGATTCGGAAAGAGCGGCAACACCGCAGCCATCACAGTAACGACCCCGGTCACCGCAACGGGAGCAATCGAGTTGATTGGTGGAACTGTCACGGCATCGGCCAACCTAACCGTTAACAGCTCAACCACTGCAGGCATCATGCTGAAGGCTTCGCAGGATGCGATTGTTGGTGCAGGCACCAATACGTCTACCAAGCGCACGCTTCAGACAAGCGGTGGGCCAATTACTCTTTGGTCAAACTCTGACGCCTCGGGCTCGGGCGCCATCAACATGGGCAATTTCAGCAAATTAACCTCAGGTGGCGGAGCCATCACCCTGGCCGGATCGGCCAACAACACCGAAACCGCGCCATCGGGCTACGCGCGAAGCAACGGCAGCACCTACCCGAATGGTGTGACCCTAGGTTCATCGGTTCAAACCGGCAATGTCGAACTTCTCTCGGGTGGCGGCGACATCACGATCAAGGGTTACGCGAGTGGAAACCAGCAGCTTGGCATGGGCTTCTTCAACTGGTCGGGTAACACAATTAACTCGGGTGCTGGTGCAATCAGTATTGATGGTCAGGTCGATGGCTGCCTAAACACGAATGCCTGCCACGGTGTCGAATTTTCATACGGTGGCTCGGCGACAACGCTCGTGACCTCGGCCAAGACAACAGGAACCGCAATCTCGGTTACCGGTTCATCGGTCAACGGCACCAGCACCGACACCACGGCGGTCACGGTCTGGAACCCAATGACCATTAGCGCCACTGCCGGCGGCGACATCGAGATTTCTGGCACCGTTTCAAGCGCGAGCACCCTTGCTGCCCTGCGATTCAGCGGAACTAACCTGCTAGGCAAGGGAGCTATCGACCTCGACGGTGGTACAAAGCGAATCACCTTCGGAGCCAACACTTCTGCAGGTGCCAATGTTATTGGTGCGAGTGCGGCGGCTGCCGACGCGCCAGGCGACATCACTCTGACGGCCGACAACGTGGTCTTCTTCAACGCCCTTGCAACGTTCCGCAATGCCGGAAACCTCGTCATTCAACCGTCTAGCGCTTCGTTCTCTGAGGCTCAGACTCTGCCCGCAACCTACTTTGTGCAAACCGGCAACAGCGGCTTCCGCTACGGCAAGTCAGGCAACACGGCAAACTTGACCGTGGCTTCGGCTTTGAATTTCGCCGGCAATGTTGAACTTTACGGTGGAGCGGTGAACGCATCCGCTGCAATCACGAGCACCGGCGGAACCATCACTACGACTGGCTCTACGTTCACCAACACGGCTGCGCTCACGACGGCCGGTCGCGACATCACCGTGACCGCCGACCAGGCCTCAATTGGCGCGGCTCTTACCACCGCCTCTACCACCTCGGGAATCGTGACCGTCGCTCCTGCGACCGTCGGCAAGAACCTCGACCTTGGTGCTGCCGACTCGGCCAGCCTGCTCGGACTCACCGACACCGAGGTTGACTACGTCACTGCCAAGACGCTGCGCTTCGGCAACGCGACTACCTCGGCAAACATCAACGTCTCGGCCGCTATCTCTGTAGCCTCGGGCCAGGTGAGCAACCTTGCCCTGCGCGGTACCGGCAACGTGACCAACTCGAACTCGGGCTACATCTCGGCCGCCAACCTGGGAATCTCGGTCGGCGGTACCATCAACCTGCCTGGCTCCAACTCGATCAGCGGAAACCTCGCCCTGGCTGCTAACGGCGCAACCGTCAGCTTCAACCAGAACAGCGGAACCTACACCCCGGCCGCTGTCGATTCCATTGCCGCCAACTTCGGTGTCGCCTCAAGCGTCACGGTCAGCCAAGTACCTACCGCGACGCCGCAGGACGCCTTCATGGCCGTTGCCTTCAACCCACCTCCGGTAGTCACCATTAAAGACAGCTTCGGCAACACGCTAGCATCGGCAAACTCGATGGCAAGCGGCTACACAATCACGGCAACCCTCAACGCCACCAGCACAACCACTGGCACCATGGTTCTTGCCGGCACAACTTCAAAGACTTCTAGCGGCGGATCGGCCACCTTTAGCGACCTCAAGGTCAGCGGCGGAACCGGAACCGCAACGCTCACATTCACGGCGATTGTCACGGGCGACCTAACGCAGACCGCTGTAGGCACGGCCCAGACCACCGGCACCTACAACGTTCAGGCCGGCGACCCTGACTCGATCGCTATCGCTACCAACGCCGCTGGCGGTCGCGCCGGTGCAGCTTTCACCACCCAGCCAGTAATCCACATTAAGGACGTCGCTGGCAATCTGGTCCAGGTTTCCCCAGGCAACGACCTGGTCATCACCGCCTCGCTGACCGGCGGCACCGGTTCGCTCGTCGGCACCACCACTGCCACGGCATCCAGCTCGGTCGCAACCTTCACGAACCTCGGTATTTCTGGCTTGACCAGTGACACCTACTCGATCACCTTCACCGCGACTCACAGCGGCACCACCTTCACCGTGGTCCAAAGTGGTATCACCATCGGATTCGGTGCCGCATCAGCCTTGAGCCTGCGCACCCCTGCAGCGTCAGTCGTGAACAACGTGGCATTCGGCACCCAGCCTGTCGTTGAGGTGCACGACGTGGCTGGCAACGTGGTCTCCGACTCGACGATTCAAATCACTGTGGCTGCAAACCGCGCGACGCTTGGCGGCACCGCAACTGTAGCGGCGACTGCCGGATCGCTCACCTACAGCGGCCTAAAACTTACCGGCACTGTCGGCGACGTGACCCTGACCTATTCGGCGGGCAGCCTCGGCACCGCTTCGCAGATCGTCTCGCTCACTCACGGTGCTGCGACGCAGGTTTCGATTGCGGTTGCGTCGAGCTTGGTGAACGACACCGTGTTTGCGACTCAGCCGGTCGCGACAATCAAGGACGTTTCGGGTAACACGGTCACAACCGGTTCGGATGCGTCGCAGACCGTGACCCTGTCTTCTACCGATGCGACCATCGGCGGCACTGTCTCTATGAATGCAACTGCTGGTGAGGCTAACTTCACGGGCAAGGGTGTCAAGCTGACTGGTCTGGTTGGTGCGCGCAACCTGACCGCGACTATCGCTTCGCCTAGCTCGATCTCGGGCACTGCGAGCGTGACGATTACGTATGGCGCCGCGACTAAGCTCGCCGTTACGACTTTGGCCACGGGCTTCGTCAACCGAACGGACTTCACGGTTCAGCCGGCTGTGACGATTCAGGACGTCTCGGGCAACACCGTTACCTCGGCAACCGATGTGGTTTCGGTGGCAATCTCGTCGGGCAACCTGACCGGTGCGACCACGGCGACCGCCGTATCGGGCGTTGCGACCTTCTCGGGCCTTGGCAAGAACGGCGCCGTTGGCAGCAAGACGATCACGTTTAGCTCGGGTGTGCTCGCGACCGACTCGCAGACATTTGTTTTGACTTACGGTGCCATCTACAAGCTCGACATCGCTGCTCCTAGCTCGGCTGCCTCGGGCACGGTCTGGAGCACTCAGCCGGTAGTCACGATTCAAGACCAGGACGGCAACACCGTCACGAGCGCGGTTGATAACATCACCCTGACCTCGCCTGATTCAACCATCGCTGGCACCACATCGATGGCCGCGGTTGCCGGTGTCGCCGACTTCTTGGGCAATAACATCAAGCTCTCGGGCACTTCGGGCACCAAGAGCCTGGTGGCAACGGGTGCATCGAAGACCGCAACCGCGTACGTGAGCCTTGGCTTTGGTTCGCCATACCAGACTGTTTTGACCACATCGGCTGTGGGCTTCAAGAACCGCACCGCTATGACCGTAAACCCTGTGGTTGAGGTTCGCGACCAGGCCGGAAACGTCGTCACCAACTACACCGGCAATGTGACCGTATCGTTCACCACGGCTGGCGCTACCATCACCGGAACAACCACGGTTGCCGCGGTAGCAGGTATCGCGACCTTCGATGGCCTTGGCGTGCAGGGAACGGTCGGCAACTACACGATGCAATACCTCGGCACGTTCGGTGGAATGGTTGCTACACAGGCGATCACTCTCACGCACGGTGATGCCACGCGCATTACTCTTTCCTACAGCTACGTCATCACGAACGGAGCGACATTACCCGATAACGCGTCCTACCGACCTCTCGCCTACATTCGCGATGCAGACAACAACATCGTCACGACTGGCGCCGAGAGCACGATGCCGGTGGCATTCACCTCAACCGACATGACCCTTTACGGCACCACAACAATTAATGCCGTTGCCGGTCGTGCGCAACTTGGAACAGACGTTTATGCATCTGCGACGGTCGGCACACGAAGCCTCACCGTCACAACGACCACTCCTACGGCCCTGACCGACACGCTAGCCGTGACGGTTGTCGTGGGTGCGGCGCACCACCTCGAGTGGGTACGCCAGTTTGATGGGGCAAAGGCCGGTCAGTGGATGACCCAGCAGGCACGCATTCGAGTTGTCGACATGGGCGGTAACGCCCTAGACGACATAGGAAGCTCGCGTATCAAGCTGAGCACTAACGGTAGCTGGCGCGGGGGCATCACCGACTGGGAGCGGTATGTATCGTTGGCCCATAATGGCGATTACGCATACTCAAGTGTCGGGCTTGAAGGCACCGCGGGAACATACACAATTTCGGTAAGTGGCTATGACGGCACTCCATCAAACCCTCTTGTGGGCATCTCGCAAACGGTCAACCTGACGCACGGCATCGTCCACAGTGTCAGTTTCGACCCGATTGGTTCAGTCGTAAACGACGCTGTGATGACTCCACAGCCGGTTGCGCGTCTTCTGGACCAATGGAACAACCTGGTCAACACAGGCTCTGAGTCGTCTCAGAACGTCACGCTAGTCGGATACAACGGTGCAACTATCAGCGCGGGCACTACGACCATGGCCGCCAATGCCGGTGTTGCCGACTTCGCTGGATCTGGCATCACTATCAGGGCCTCGATCGGAACTCGCTCACTGTACGCAACCGCAAACACAAGTGGACGCGGTGGGCTCGTCAATTTCACGGTTACCAACGGTGCGGCAACCAAGCTCGGTTTCGGCACGCAGGCCGCGGGCGCTACCAGCCGAGCGAACTTCGGCACGCAGCCGGTGGTTCAGGTTCAGGATGTCTCGGGCAACCTAGTGCCGACCGCAACCGGAACGGTGACCGCGAGCCTGGTTGGTGCGACACTCACCGGAACCAACACCGCGACCATCACCAACGGTGTCGCGACCTTCACCGACCTTGGCGCATACGGCACCATCGGCGCCAAGACGCTCAACTTTGAGGCAACCGGTGTTGCCGCAGTCAGCCACTCGCTGACGCTCGCTCACGGTGTTGCCTACCAATTGGCCGTTGCAGCGCCTTCCACGAACGTCAACGACGTTGCGCTAACCACACAGCCGGTTGTCACGATCCAAGACCAGGACGGCAATACCGTCACGACCACCTCGCAGGCGGGCCAGAACGTCACGCTCAGCTCTAGCGATGCGACCATCGGTGGCACGCTGTCGATGCCGGCAACCGCGGGTGTCGCCGACTTTGCGGGTAAGGGCATCAAGCTGACCGGCCTAGTTGGCCCGCGCAACCTGCGTGCGACAATCACGAGCCCGAGTACGATTGTCGGCAACGCTTCGGTCAACATCACCTTTGGTGCAGCGACCCAGCTCTCGCTCAAGTCGCCTGCGGTTGGCTTTGTGAATCGTCAGGCATTCGGCACGCAGCCTGTCATTGAGGTTCAAGACGTCTCGGGCAACGCCGTAACCGATTCGGCGATCACGATCGAGGCTTCGGCATCCACCGGCAACGGCGCCGTCCTTGGTGGCACCCTTACTCGCGCAGCATCATCCGGCGAGGCAGACTTTGGCCTCAACGCGAGCGGTCTCAAGCTCTCGGGAGCAGTTGGCACGTACACCCTGACCTTCGGCAAGCAGGGTGGCGGTCTCACTGCAGCCACGCAGACCATCACGCTGGTACACGCGGATGCCGCTTCGCTGGTTGTCGTGACCCCAGCTGCCTCGGCTACCACCGGCGCCGACTTTGGTACCCAACCCGCCCTCAAGCTGGTTGACGTTGACGGCAACCTCGTGGCCACCGGTGCTGGCTCGACCGCGACCGTGACCGCCAGCCTCTCGGGTGCTGGCAGTGCGACCCTGTCAGGTACCCTGGCTGCAACCGCAACCGGCGGCAACCTGGCGTTCAGCAACATGCGAATCACTGGCGATGCCGGCAGCTACACACTGAACTATGCGGTGACCAGCCCATCGAGCCTGAACACCATCAGCACGACCCAGTCGATCGCTGTGGGTGCCGGTGCAGCGGTGGCGCTCGTAGTGGTCCAGCAGCCTTCGACCGTTGAGACGCGCGCAACCATGACTCCGGCTCCGACCGTCAGCCTGCGCGACGCCTGGAACAACCCAGTCACCACCGACTCGACAACCGGCGTCACCGTCCAGCTGATTGACTCGACCGGCACCGCCGCTAGCACCGAGAGCGCTGCAGTTACCGCATCAAGCGGCGTCGTGACGTTCTCGAACATCGCCTACCAGACCACGCCAGCAAATGGCTACCGCCTGCGCTTCAAGCTGGCCGGCACGAGCACGACCGTAAACTCGAGCACCTTCACCGTGAACCCCGGTGCGGCAACCGAACTGCGCATCACCTCGCAGCCATCGGCCTTCGACCTGTCGCTCGTTCAGAGCAAGACTGGCGAGGTGCTGGGCGGTCAGCCGACCGTCAAGCTCTACGACCAGGATGGCAACCAAGTCACGACCACCAACACCGGTGCTGCCACCATCGCGATCGCGTCGACCGCTGGTCTGACTCTTGCCGACGGATCGTCGGCTCGCCTCAGCGAGGGTTCTGTCACGGCCAACTTCGTGGGCGGTGTCGCAATCTTCTCGGGCGTCAAGCTGACCGGCCTGCCGGGCACCGCATACAAGCTCAAGTTCACCGCCGGCGCATTGACCTCGGTTGACTCGAACGACGTCACCGTGACTCACAACGTGGCCGACCACCTGGCCGTTCAGCAGGGCTTCGCAGGCGGTCGCGCAGGCGTGGGCTTCAGTACCCCGGCAATCGTGCGAATCCTCGACCGCTACGGCAACCTCGTCAACAGCGGTTCGCAGTCGAGCACCGTGATCCGCACAGCCGTTTCGGCCGGCGGAAGCCTCATGGGCGGCACGCAGGTTCCTGCCTCGGGCGGCGCTGCGATCTTCTCGAGTCTGATTCTGGGCGGTTCGGTCACCGGCAGCTACAAGATCACCTTCTCGACTACCAACTCGGCAATCACCGTCGCCGAGCAGAACGCCATCACGCTGACCTTCGGTTACGCCGACCACATCACTGTCACAACGCAGCCGGTTGCGGCAGCCAGCGGCGCAAACCAGACTGCCTCGGGCAGCGACCTAGCGGTTCAGCCGGTGGTTGAGGTGCGCGATGCCTACGGCAACCTGGTGACCGACGCCACCGACACCATCACGGTCTCGATCGCCTCGACGCAGGGTCTGACCCTGGCAGACGGCTCCGCCGCGCGAATCGTCAACCCTTCGATTGATGCGGTTGGCGGTGTAGCAACGTTCGCCCACCTCGGCCTCATCGGTCTGCCGGGCATCGACTACACCCTTGGTTTTGAGGACTACGGCCTGAACCCGGTTCAGGCAGCAGCACCTATCCAGCTCACCCACGCTGCCGCTCACCACCTGACCGTTACTGCCGCTCCGACCGGCGGCAACCCAACCGGCGCTAACCTGGCGGGCCAGCCGACGGTGCAGCTGCGCGACCGCTACGAGAACGTCGTGACCGCCGACTCGAGCCTGGTTGTTACCGCTGCGATCAGCTCGACCGCGGGCCTCACGCTGGCCGATGCTTCTGCCGCTCGCCTTACCGGCGCGTCGGCAACCGTTGCATCGGGTGTTGCAACCTGGCAGAACCTCAAGCTGTTTGGTCTGCCAAACACCGACTACCAGTTGACGTTCTCGGCCAACGCGGTCGCCAGCTCGGCAGCAACCGCCAACCTGCGCGTCACCTTCGCTGCGGCCGACCACCTGACCATCACCCGTCAGCCGGTCGCCAGCGTCACCGGTTCGACTCTGTCAACCCAGCCAATCGTCGAGATTCGCGACCAGTATGAAAACCTCGTTGCAGACTCAACGGCTACAGTGTCGGCCTCGGCTATCGGCACCGGCTCGGCACTGACCTCGGCCGCGAACATCGGTCCAACCTCACTCGAGACAACCGCGGTTGGCGGTGTCGCAACCTTCACCGACCTGATCCTCACCGCGACTCCGTTGACCAACTTCCAGTTGCAGTTCGCCAGCAACGGCATCGCCTCGGCGACGTCGAACAACGTCAGCGTCATCGCGGATGCGCCATACGCGCTCAACATCTCGACCCAGCCGGTTGGCGCAATCACGGGCGATGCCCTGCAATCGCAGCCGGTCATCCGCGTTGTCGACCGCTTCGGAAACCTGGTTGCACAAGACAACGCAACCGTCGTGACCGTAGCGATTGCGACCGGTGCAGGCGGCAACCTGTTCAAGCAGCCGAGCGCGGCCCTGACAGCAACCGCATCGTCGGGCGTAGTAACCTTCGCTGGCCTGCGCCTGCAGGGTGTTCCGCTGCGTGACTACACCCTGCGCTTCACCAGCGGCTCGCTGCAGTCGGTCGACTCGGCTGCGCTGCACGTCGTTCACGCCGCGGCTTCGACGATCACAATCGAGACCGAGGGTGCCGGCACGGTCATTGGCGACGCGCTGTCGACCCAGCCGGTGCTCAACCTGCGCGACTTTGACGGCAACCTCGCCACATCTGACAACGCGACAGTCATCACTGCAACTGTCACCACCACCGATGGAAACCACGTCTTGACCCACGCGACCGCTACCGCCGTCGGCGGTGTGGTCACCTTCAACAACCTGACGCTGGTTGGCACCCCGCACTACGCGTACAAGCTGACCTACAGCGCTTCGGGTTACTCGATCAGCAGCAACAACTCGATCACCCTGATGCACGCTCGCCCGGCCGCGATTGTGGTCGAGACCGGCTCGACCGTGACCGCCAACCTGATCGGCGAAGTGCTGACTTCACAGCCGGTGCTGCGCGTGCTTGACCGTTTCGGCAACCTTGCCGAAACCGACGACTCGACCGTAGTTGCCGCATCGATCTACAACGATGCAACCGGTTCGGTTTCGGGTTCGGTAACAGCAACCGCCGTCGACGGCATCGTGACCTTCTCCGGCCTGCGAGCCACGGGTGTTCCGGGCACTGTCTACCGCCTGGCGTTCGCCGCCAACTACTCGGGTACCGCGCTGACCGGAGTCAACTCGAACACCTTCACAATGAGCAAGGTCGCCGATGTCTCGCTCAGTTACGTAAACCAGGTCTACGTTCCGGTCGGCACCGCCGGCAACTTGGTCAGCCCAACCTTTGCGACCGACAGCCCGGGCGCGGTCACTTACACCACTAGCGCGCCGGGTGCGATATGTACTATCAACGCAAGCACCGGTGTTATCTCGATCAAGGGCGTAGGCACTTGTGAAGTTACCGCGACTGTCGCGGCAACCACGTACTACCGCACCTTCGCGCGCAGCTACAACTTCGTAATCTCGAAGGCACCTCAGGCCGCAGTAGTCCTGAACATTCCAAACTCGGTCGATTACTGGTCCACTGCATCGGTTACTGCAACCGGCGGTAGCGGCAACGGCTCGGTCATGATCTCTACCAACGGCACCTGTTCGATCGTTGGTTCGACCCTGATCCCGGGCGACGCCGGCTCGCTCTGTCAGGTCACGGCGACCCGTGCTGGCGACGCTAACTATCTGCCTGAGTCATCAACCACGCACACCGTCGTGGTGAACAAAATTGCGCAGGCGCCGTTGACGATGGCGAACGCATCGAGCGTCACCGTCGGTGATTTGACACTCTTCACCGCAGGCGGCTCTGGTTCTGGAGCCATCACTTATGAGCTTGTTTCGGCCGGCACTGCTGGTTGTGCCGTGAACGGCGACCAGCTCTCGGCTGCAACTAACGGCACCTGTACGATTCGTGCAAACAAGGCAACCTCGACCAACTTCTTCGCTGTTGTCGGTGCAACCCAGACGATCACGGTCGCCAAGCTGGCCCAGTCGGTTGCCTTCACCTCGCTGGTACCGATGTACCCACTTGCTAACGGCAGCTACACGATGACCGCTAACGCATCGAGCTCGCTGGCCGTCACGTACTCAGTCGTTGCGGGTGCTGGCAGCGTCTGTGCAATCGATTCGACCAATGCCGCCCAGGTCAACTTCTTGGCTGCGGGCACCTGTGAGGTTCGTGCCCTGCAAGCTGGCAATGCCCAGTACGCGGCCGCCTCGAGCACCCAAACCATCGAGGTTGGCAGCTTGAACCAGTCGATCACGATGCCGCTGCTTGCCAACAAGGCCTTCGGCGCTGCGCCATTCTCGGTTCGCGCAACCAGCAACTCTGGCCTAACGGTCACAGTTGCTGTTGGCCCGAACACCACAAACAACTCGTGCTCCTACGTCAACGGCATCGTGACCATCCTGGCTGCCGGTCTCTGCGAGATCATCGCCGACCAGGCTGGCAACAACACCTACGCCGCAGCCACCTCGGTTGCCCGCAGCTTCGTGATTGACCCGGTAAGTGCCGGTGCTCCGTTCTTGGCAACTGCCTCGGCAACCGACAAGGCATTCACCGTCACCTACAACGCGCCGAGCTACACCGGTGGTGCCTCGATCGTCGGTTACCGCCTCGTGGTAAGCGATGGCCAGGGCAACGACTTCGTTAGCGAAGCCTGCGCGACCACCGGCGTTCCGCTCAGTTGTGAGGTAATCGGTCTGACCAACGGCACCGCATACACCGCCAAGATCGCCGCTATCACGGCGTTCGGTATCGGTGACTACAGCGCTGATTCGCTGCCGCAGACCGCCACCAACGCGCCGCTAGCCGTTTCGAGCATCAAGGCCTACAACCAGGCCGGAAACCTCGCGATCAACTGGGAACAGCCGACCGCGCTCGACTCGCAGTTCACAAGCTACCTGGTTTACGTTGCCGCAATCGGCACCGAGTTCTCGTCGACTCCGATCGACACGATCACCAACGTGAGCACGGTCAACACCGTGATTCCGGCGAGCCAGTTGCCTGATCTGGATGCCTCGACCAGCACGAGTTCGCTACGCGGAGCGACGGTCGGTGGATTCGGTCGCGCATCGATCCGTCACGCATCGGTCGCGTCGCCGAGCGCAAGCACGCCTGCCGCGGTTCGCGGTTACAAGGTGAAGATCGTGACCGTAACCGCGTTGTCAATCGTCGAGAGCACGGGCAACTCGAGCCAGGCCGTCAACATCCCAGCCGCAGCTCCAGGGGCACCTAACTCACTCGAGCTTGCCAAGCAGGCCGACGGGTCGCTCCTGATCACCTGGTCGGCACCAAGCAACGACGGTGGCCAGCCGATCGTCGACTACCGCGTCGAGGTCAACGGTCAGGTCGAATGCAGCAGCGTGATTACCTTCACCTGCATCTTGCCTGCGGTATCACGCGGCAACCAGTACGCGATTGCTGTCAACGCCCGCAACCTCGCTGGCGAAGGTGCCGCCGCAACCCAGACCTTCTACGAAGCGCTGCCACAGGCCCCGGTCGTCACGCCAACTCCGACCTTGACCCCGACTCCGACGAGCACTCCTTCGCCTACGGTTACGCCAAAGCCGACCAAGAAACCAACTCCTAAGCCAACCGTGAAGCCGACTGTAAAGCCGACTACTAACACGCCGAAGCCTTCTGCCAGCTCGTCCACTTCTGCACCTAGCGCTTCCGGTAGCGCGGCGCCGAGCGCAGGGCCGTCGGTCGAGCCATCGGCAAGCCCTTCGGATTCCGTCTCGCCTGCACCGGTGGCCCCAGTTGTTCCTGGCGCTACCGACGGCGACGACGCACCTTCACTTCCTTACGACCCAATGGGCGACCCGGCATCGATTCAGCAGGTCACCGAGACCGTTGGCGCTGCCGCCGCAGTCGCAGCCGCGATGGCTGCTGCTGCAGCCGCTGCCGCTGCGGCCGCTGGTGCTGCGGCCGCTGGTGCCGCGAGCTCGGCCGGAGGTTCGGGTGGCTCGGGCGGCGGTTCGGGTGGTTCGGGCGACCAGCCTGGCTCGGTTGCCAACATCGATGCGGCTCACGAGGAATACGAACTACGTCGTCGCGGTAGGGGAGACCGCCTGAAGATCTGGCGCCGCCGCTGGATGACCGCAATCGACAACCTGAGCATTCGGGCGGTTGGCATCGCTGCGCACGGCTCGACTCTGCTCAGTCGAATCTTCGTCGATGGCGCATACCTGCGCGCCGCCGCAGGTATCTTCTCGTTGTTGCCTTCGATCGCTGCCGTCGTACTCGCCGTCACTGCACTCGGAATCAACGGCAACGACATCAAGCCTCCGTTCTGGCCAATCTTTGTAGCAATCGCTGTAATCGGTGTCTTCGATGTAGGCGCAGGCACCATCGGCATGGCCATCTTTGTGGCTGGCAGCATGATGTTCGGCGGGTTCGGCGGCATGAATGACGTACGTCTGCTTCTCGGCGTCGTTATTGTTGGCTATGGCCCAGCCTTGTTGGCAAATGCCTTCCGCCAGTTCCGCAAGGTTCCCGAGCGCGATAACAACTACTGGTGGGAGCGCATCGTCGATATCGCGGTTCTGCCGTTTATCGGCGCCTGGACCACGTCGGCAATGATCTCGACTCTTCCGGCACTCGCTGGTCTGACCCTTCCGGTCGCCAACCACGTAGCCGAATTCTCGTTAGCCATCGCAATCGCGACAGCAACGCGCGTGATTTTCGAAGAGCTAGTTGCTCGAGGCTTCCCTGAGCGCCTCGACCGACTGCACCCGACCACGGTTCCGAGCGTGCACACTGTTGGTCGCTGGGCAGCGCTGTTCGTTCGCCTCGCCGTCTTCATCTTCGTCACCGCTGCTCTCATGGGCAACGACTGGCGCACCTGGTTCGGCTCATTGCTCTTCGTCGTGCCGGTGGTACTGGGTTGGTACTCAGAGAAGTTCCCTAACTTCCCATGGCTCTGGCGCATCCTGCCAAATGGCATTCCTGGGCTCGCTCTAACCTTGGTGGTCGCAAACGTGACCACGAGCCTCGTTGGTATGTGGCTCGGTGCAACACGAGACTTCGCGCTCTGGTCGTTTGCGCTGCTGCCGATTCCGATGCTCGCGCTTTCGATCCTGCACATGCTTGGCCGACACGGCGAGGGCGACGAAGTTCGCCTGCTGAACCGCCCTGGCATGGTTTGGGTTTACCGAATTGGCGGCGTGGTTATGCTTGTCGTGACCATGAAGCTAGCCGGAATCTTCTAATGCCCAAGCGCTCCAAGACACGCAAACTAAACCCTTCCCGCCAAACCGGAATACCGGTTTCGAGCGCCTCGCCGACCTCTATCCGACGCCAGAAAATCGTCAAGTATGCGGCCATCGCCTTGGTTATCGCGCTCGTATCGACCTTCCTCATCGGTGCCTTGGCAAGCAGCCCGGCAGGTGCCAGTGAGCGAGTTTCGTCGGTTCCCGCCGTTGAGCCAGCAGAGACTCCAGCAGCCGACCCGGATACCGATGGCGACGGCGTGATCAACAACGCCGACGAGGACATCGACGGCGACGGCGTCGTGAACGGAATCGACGAGGACATCGACGGCGACGGGCAATCGAACGAACAGGATGGCGATCCTGCTGCAACCAATGGAGTCGTTGACAGCGCGCCCGAAACGACCAGCACGTTCGAGCTGCCTCGGTTAATTCCCGCAGAATTCGAGACACCTGCGGGCCGCGCCGCCATTGCCGTGCTTATCCTTGTGGCTGGGGCCGCCGTCATCTGGGCCCGAAGAAAGAACAAGTAGGCCCTTGAACTCAACCCGCACTTTGACCCAACGCCAACGCTGGGTCTACATCCTGATTCTCGGCGGCATGATGGCCATGCAGCCTTTTGCGCTCGACCCGTACTTGCCGGCTGCGCCATCGATCGCGGCCACATTCATGGCCCCGGATGCCCAAATTCAGCTCACCATGAGCGCACTAACCCTCGGTTTTGCACTCGGCCAGATGATCACCGGCCCGCTCTCGGATGCGCTCGGTCGCAAGCGCCCAATCATCGTTGCTGCGGCGCTCTACGTTGTCGCTTGCATCGTTGTCATGACTGCTCCAAACCTGATTGTTTTCGCGATTGGCCGCGTGCTTCAAGGTGTCGCGGGTGCCTCGATTCAGGTGGTCGGCAACGCGATCATGCGCGATCTGTATGCGGGTGCCGCACTGATGAAGATGATGTCGCGCGTGTTCCTGATTCAAGCGCTGTCGTGGTTCGTCGGCCCTCTAGGTGCGACACTGCTGCTCGACGTCGTCGACTGGCGAGTGATGACCGGCATCATCGCCATCTATGGCGCCATCCTGTTGACCGCGGCGACTCGCGTGTTGACCGAGACACTGCCAGGCGCATCACGAACCGAGCACGGGGGAGTTCGCGCAATGGCGTCGCGCTTCGCGCACGTGCTGAAGGATCGGCCGTACCTTGGCATCGTGCTGATCGGTGTTCTCAACAGCACGGCTCTGTTCGGCTATCTGTCTGTGATGCCGTTCGTTTATCAAAACCGCTTCGGCTTTGATGGCAGTCAATACGGCTACTTCTTCGTGCTCAATTCGGCCTCGGCTTATATCGGCGTGCAGGTTATCGCTTGGCTCGCCAAGAAGTTCGAGCTCAAGTGGGTAGTGCTAGGCGTTTTGGTCGCGCAGGTCGGCGTAGGTGGCTGGGTGCTGCTGGCCGGGCTAACGGATGCGCCATTCTTGGTGCTGCAGGCAGCGCTGATGACCTTCACGTTCTTCATGGGAGGATCGTTTGCGCCGATGGGCACTATGGCCCTGACCCGCCACGGCGACGAGGCGGGCACCGCTGCCGCACTCAACATGGTCGCCGGTTCGCTTGGTTCGACTCTGGCCGCTCCGCTCTATGCTAACCTCGGTTCGACCAGTTCAATCGGCCTCGGTGTCATGCTCATCTGTCTCTACGCGCTCGCAATCCTCGTGATGTTCGCCGTAGTTCGTCCGCGTCAACTGGCAGCGACCTAGTTCTACAAGGTGTAGAATAACGTTATGAACAAACTCACTCTTGCCGCCGCTGCGGCACTTCTAGCCACCACCGCACTCACCGGCTGCACCAGCTCCACCCCCGCAGCCGACCAGACCCAGAGCACAGTCGATGAAAAGAAGGCTGCCCTTGCCATCGAAAACGGCTGGGTTCGCGTCAGCGAGTACTCAGACCACACCGGCGGCATGACCGGCGTCTTCGCAACCGTCACCAACAACACTGACACCGACATCACCCTGGTCGGTGGATCGGCCGAAATCGCCCAAATGGTTGAGGTGCACGAGGTTGTCATGTCTGGTGGCGCCATGACCATGCAGAAGAAAGAGGGTGGCATCGTCATTCCTGCAGGCGAGTCGGTCACGCTCGAGCCTGGAGGCCTTCATGTCATGCTGATGAACCTAAACAAGGCAATTCTCGACGGCGATCAGATCACCCTGACTCTCGACTTCGATGGCGCTGACTCGCAAACCCTCACCCTGCCGGCAAAGACCTCGGCTTCGGGCGACGAGACCTACAACCCTGAGAACTAAGTAGCCGTATGCCACCTGTCACGCGCAGAGACCTGCTCATTGGCGCTTCAGCCAGTGGAGTCGGTGCTGCCGTGGCAGGTGCCTCGGGCTACCAAATTGCCTCCTCAGCAGGCGCTTCGTCCCAAGCCGAGGCGCTGGCTAAACAGAAGGCTGCAGACGCCACTCGTGTTCTGGACGCCAAGGTGCCGTTCTATGGCCAACACCAGTCGGGCGTCGAGCTCGAACTACAAACCTTCACTAGCTTCGTTGCATTCGATGCTGACTCACACCTAAACCTCGAGGCATTTGAGCGTTGGATGCTGTTGCTCACCGACGACATCGCCCGCCTGCAGTCTGGCGAACCGGTGCTGGCGGATGCGCAGCCACAGCTGGCACTCGGCCCGGCCCGACTGACCGTCACTGTCGGCCTCGGGCCGCGTATCTTCGACGTGCTCAACATTGCCGCGCTGCGTCCCGCTGGTTTTGCGCAGATTCCAAAGCAAAAGATCGACAAGCTCGAGGAGCGGTTCAGCGAGGGCGATTTGCTGCTGCACATCAGCGCCGATGACCCAATCGTGCTTTCGCACGCCCAGCGTGCTCTAATTCGCGACAGCCTGGCCTTCGGCAAGGTTCGCTGGGCTCAGCAGGGTTTCGCCAACGCGCAGGGAGTCAATCCAGGCGGCGTTCGCCAACGCAACCTGATGGGCCAGGTCGACGGCACCGACAACCCGGCCCTGGGCTCCGAACAGTTCGAAAAGGTGGTCTGGATCGATGCCGAATCGACCGACCAGGATTGGCTCATCGGTGGAACCCAGCTGGTCTTGCGACGCATAGCGATGCAGCTCGACACCTGGGACAAGTTGGGGCGCACCGAGAAAGAAGAGGTTATCGGGCGCAATCTCGAAAATGGAGCGCCACTAGGCAAGCAGAATGAAACGGATCTGCCCGATTTTGGCGCGCGCGATGAGTCTGGTTTGCTTCACATCCCTGGTTTTGCCCACATACGCAACGCTTCGGCGCGAACCGCGGATGAGATCTTCTTCAGGCGCCCGTTCAACTACGAGATTGGCGTTTCAGAACTAGGCAAGCCAGACGTTGGGTTGCTCTGGACCGCTTATGCGCGCAACCTAAGCAAGCAGTACCTGCCTGTGCAAGAGCGGTTGAGCAAGGTCGACTTGCTCAACCTTTGGACGACGCCAATCGGTTCGTCGGTCTGGCTGATTCCAGCTGGCGTGACCGTCGAGGGTGAGATGATTTGCAGCAGCCTAATCGCTGCCGCCAAGTTGCTTTAGCCCTCGCCGCCGTCTCATTCCGCAATAAAGTCGCAGCCGCCTTCGGCCGAAAACTAGACTCGCAACATGGCAAGAGTCGTCATCGGGCACGGTTACACCAACCTCCGCCCGCCTGAGCATTGGCAGCATCGCGCAGCGGTTGCCCTGCGCAACGCCGGTCACCAAGTGCACTACCCGCAGTTTCCTGCTCCCGAAGCGCCCGTGGCCGCCGATTGGCAATCGCTCCTGATTTCAGAGACCGTTCTGGCCAACGAACTTACCTCCGAACACGGCGGGTTGATCTACATCGGCCACTCGCTCGGCTGCGTCAACTGGCTGTTGGCCGCTGGTGCAGGCAGGTTGCCCGCCGTGTTCGACCGCGTTCTGCTTGTTGCTCCGGCCGACCCGGCCATGCTCGGCCGCATTCCCGGCTACGACATCGCTCTCGGCGACCCCGGATTCGTGGCGAACGTGCGCGCAGCCGCCAAGTTCATCACCCTGCTCGGAAGCGATTCCGATCCTTGGTCGCCAAGCGGCATCCAGAGCACTTTTGGCGACCCGCTCGGCCTCGAGGCCCGCATAATGGTAGGCGCAAAGCACTTCAGCAAGGACGACGGCTTTGGCCCGTGGCAGGGCGTCATCGACTGGGTCGAGAACCCCGACGCCGACCTGATGGTTCGCTAACCGCCGCGAATCGCCCTCCGAGCGATACGCTAGAGCCAAGCTCCCGATTCTTTCCACGGAGCAGGCGAAACAACAGGAAAATCAATGAGGATTCTGCTAGTCGGCGCCGGTGGCGTCGGAGACGCAATTGCCAAGGTCGCTGCCAAGCGCGACTTCTATGAACTGATCGTCGTCAGCGACTACGACTTCAGCCGAGCCGAACGAACCATCGAATGGATTCGCGCCCGCCACGGAAACGAGAAGGCCAGCAAGTTCCTGGCTGCCAAGATCGACGCATCCAGCGCCGCCAACGTGGCCGAGCTCACCAAGACCCACAACATCACTCACGTGGTCAACGCCGTCGAGCCGAAGTTCTTGCCAACGGTCTTCAGCGGTGCTTTCACCGCTGGCGCCAACTACATCGACATGGCAATGAGCCTGTCAGAGCCTCACGAAACCGACCCATTCCACAAGCCGGGCATCAAGCTTGGCGATGCCCAGTATGCGGTGCACGACCAGTGGGAGCGCGCGGGTCGCCTCGCGCTCGTTGGCGTTGGCGTGGAGCCTGGTCTTTCGAACGTATTCGCGCGTTACGCCGCCGACCACCTGTTCAGCGAGATCGACGAGATCAGCGTCAAGGATGGCTCGAACCTGTCAGTCACCGACGACGAGGGCAACGAGATCTTTGCCCCAAGCTTCTCGATCTGGACAACCATCGAGGAGTGCCTCAACCCGCCGGTGCTGTTCGACCGCGCTCGCGGCTGGTACACCACCGAACCATTCAGCGAACCAGAGATCTTCGAGTTCCCAGAGGGCATCGGCTCGGTCGAGTGCGTAAACGTTGAGCACGAAGAGGTCACCATGCTTCCTCGTCACATCCGTGCCAACAAGTTCAACTTCAAGTACGGCCTGGGCAGCGACTTCATCGACGTTCTCAAGTTGCTGCACAAGCTTGGCCTCGACCAGACCAAGCCGCACCGCGTTCGTTCGGCTCAGGGCCCGGTCGACGTGGCACCGCGCGACATGGTTGCCGCAGTGCTGCCAGACCCGGCCACCATCGGTCCGCGCATGACCGGAAAGACCTGTGCCGGCGTGCTCGTCACCGGCAAGGACCTCGACGGCAAGGACCGCGCCACGTACCTGTATCACGTTGCCGACAACGCCCAGTCGATGGCCGAATACAACGCCCAGTGCGTTGTTGCGCAGACCGCTTTCAACCCGGTGATCGCCCTCGAGCTCATGGCTCAGGGAATCTGGCGCGGTGCGGGCGTGCTCGGCCCAGAGGCCTTCGACGCCAAGCCGTTCCTTGATCTGATGGCATCGCAGAGCGGCTATGGCGAGCGCTGGGTTGCCCAAGAGCGCCTGCCCGCCAGCCCGCTACGTCACCCATAAGGGCAACGACTCGGGCTATGTATCGGTTCAGTGCGGCGAACGATGGCAATCTTGCCGAGGTAACGCGTCTCGTAAACGCGCACGAAAAGTCTGTTAACCCAGACGCCTCAAGCATGGGGGAGTCTGGTGTTCGCCAGCTGATGTCTGGCTACATTGACCATGCCTTGGGGTTTGCCATGCGAGACCCAGGTTCTGATCGAATCTTGGCATTCGTGCAATCGCATCCTGACGCAAATCGCGGCCTGTACTTTCCTGATATCTATTGCGACCCAACCGCCCCTGGATTGGCCAGTGTGACTGCAGCGGCAGTCGACTTTTTGCTGGATCACACCGCTTCGGCAAACCCAGACTGGGCTCTGCGACCGGGCATGAATACCAAGGATTCGCTGCTCGCTCACACATACGCGAATCGTGGATTCACATTTTTGCGCAAGTTTTGGTCGCTTACTCGACCAATTACTGAGCAAGACCGGACTCCGCTAGAACGGCTTATCTTTGGGTCGGGCGTCGAGATTCGTCAAATCATGGATACACCGAGCGACCTGGAACTGCTGCACCGGCTTCATCAAGACGCTTTCTCAACGCACTTCGGCTTCAAGGCCCGGGATCGGGATTCCTGGATTGCCCTAGAGTTGGCCCGCGAGACGCGCGAGCCGGCTGGCAACGTATTTTTGCTCGCGGACCACGAGCCAGTCGGTTTCTTGCTGTCTGCCAACGAGATGTTGCATGAGAACGGTGGCTACATCGATCTGCTCGGTATCATACATTCCGCCCACGGTCGTGGATACGGTAAGTCCTTGTTGCATTGGGCGATTGCCTACAACGCAAACCTTGGCCGCGAAAAGGTGAATCTCAACGTAGACACTGGCAATACTTCTGGCGCTTTGCAGGTTTATGAAAAGGTCGGCTTCAGGCCATACTCCGCCTGGCAACAATACGAATTGAAGCGCGGTTGATTGCCTTGACACCCGAACATAACTTCGATGTTGCCGTAATCGGATCGGGCTTCGGCGGGTCGGTCGCCGCACTGCGCCTGACCGAAAAGGGCTACCGCGTACTGGTCATCGAAGCCGGCTCGCGATTTGCCGACCAGGACTTCGCCAAGACCAGTTGGCAACTGCGGCGCTTCCTGTTCTTTCCGCGCCTGGGGCTTCGCGGCATTCAGCGCATCGATCTGCTCAATAACGTGCTCGTGATGTCTGGCGCGGGCGTCGGTGGCGGATCGCTGGTCTACGCGAACACGCTCTACCGCCCCAGCGACGAGTTCTTCAAGACGGGGTCTTGGGCGGGCATGCGCGACTGGCAGGCCGCGCTGGCACCGCACTATGCGACCGCTGAGCGAATGCTGGGCGTCGTGCAGAATCCGTTCTTCTCGCCAGCAGACCTAGTGCTCAAACGCGCGGCGGAGCGCGGAGGATTCGGCGAGACCTATCGGTCAACTCCGGTCGGTGTCACGTTCGAGGTGCCTGCAGATGCGCCCAACGGCGACCCGCACTTTGACGGTCGCGGTCCGGCGCGCTCGGCCTGCATCAACTGCGGCGAATGCATGACGGGATGCCGTCACGGCGCTAAGAACACACTCGTCAAGAACTACCTGTACTTCGCCGAGGCGGCCGGCGCACGCGTGCTGCCAGAAACCACCACCGACCTCATCGAACAGATTGACCCGACCGAAGCCACTGCCGGCTATCGCTTGCACCTTCGTCCGTCGGGTCGCGCTCGCAGAACCCGAGCCGCAAGCACGATGGAGGTGCCACAGGTAATCGTCGCAGCTGGTGCACTCGGCACCGCCAAGCTGCTCCAGCGCTCGCGCGAGGCCGGCGGTCTGCCCGGCATCAGCGACCGGCTCGGGCATCTGAGCCGAACCAATTCGGAGTCGCTGCTTGGCGTTGTGGCCAACAACGATGACCACGACTTCACACTCGGCAGCGCCATCACATCCTCGGTCTATCCCGCCCCAGATACCCACGTCGAACCGGTGAGATATGGCCGCGGCAGCGGATTCATGGGCATGCTGCAGAGCGTGTTGGCGAGCGGACGCACCGGTGACGCTCGAAGAGACACCCCGAACCCGCTTCGCCTCATTGGGGCGACGATTCGCAGTGCGGCGCGCATACCGAGTTTCTATAACCTGCTTCGCTGGCCAGAGCGCACCTTGATACTGCTGGTGATGCAGACTCGCGACAACTCGCTGGTCACCCACCTCAAGCTCGGGCTATTCGGAAAGCGCCTGGCCAGCAGGCAGGGCCATGGCGAACCGAACCCCAGCTGGGTTCCAGCAGGTCACGAACTAGCGCGCTCCATAGCCAAAGACATCCATGCGACCCCTGGCGCTGTGATTGGCGAACCGTTCGGCATTCCGTTGACCGCTCACTTTATTGGTGGATGCGTCATCGCGCCGAGCGCGGCCGAGGGAGTCGTCGACGAGCACCTGAGGGTCTACGGGCAGCCGGGGCTGCACGTGTTCGACGGCAGCACGCTGAGTTCAAACCCGGGCGTGAACCCCAGCCTGACGATTACCGCTCAGGCGGAGTGGGCTGCCGCCAGCTGGCCTCAATGTTCAAGCCCCAATAGCTGAAGCCGATAATCAGCGCGGCGCCGAGTGCTCCGATCCAGCCGAGCGTCTCGCCGCCAAAGCCGGCAGCCACCACGACCGCCCAGACGGGCTCTGTGCTGAGCAACAGGCTCGCGCGAGTCGCCGAGGTGCGACGAATTCCAACCATGAGGCCAACGAAACCGAAGACCGAGCAGAACAGCACCAGGTATGCAAGTTCGAGCCACTGTTGCGTGGCAAAGCCGGCAGCGGTTGCGGCGATCGAGCCGGGGGAGAGCAGCGCATAGAGCACCCCGATAACCGCGAACTGAATTACCGTCACGTTGAACGAGCTGAGTTGCTTGCCCGCCGAAAGCTTGCCCTGAGCAGCGGTGGTCCAGGCGCGAAGTACCGCGGCCGCGAGCATGATTAGGTCACCAAAGTTGAGATTGCCGAACCCGTTCGCGCTAACCAAGATCGCGACTCCGACGACGGCACCCGTGGCGGCCGCGAAGAACTTCGGCGGCAGCATGCTGCGCATCCAGATGCCTTCGATGACCGGCGTAAAGATGATGGTGAGGCTAATGATGAGGCCCGCGTTGGTTGCCGAGGTGAGGTGCAGCGAGTTGGTCTCGATCCACATGATGCTGCCGACCAGCAGTCCGTATAGCGCACCCAAGCGCACGTCCCACTTGCTGAATCGCTCACGCTTGCCCGATGCTCGGCCGGCCAGCCAAATTAGCCACATCAAGACGGCGGCACTGCCAAAGCGAACCGCGAGGATGCCGGCGATCGGAGCGTGCTCGGTGAGGTCTTTGGCCACCAAGTAGCTCGAACCCCACACCAGTGCAACCAGGATCAGCAGGCCGTCTACACCCGTCACGCGGTGTGCCAGTCGTTCGCCGAGTGACCTCAAAGTTTTGGCCTGCGCTTCAGGTAACCCTGCGACCAGGCGGCACCCAGAATCACGATTAGTCCGCCAACGGGCTCGTACCAGTGCGGCTGTTCGCCAAGCATCAACATGCCAAGCGAGACGGCAACCAGAGGGGTGATCAGCGTCACGCTTGAGGCGATGGTCGAACCGACCGCCGTGATGACGCCGTAATACAACCAGTAAGCGATGCCACTGCCGAGCGCACCGAGGGCGAGCATCGCCAGAATCGTCTCGATGCGGACCTCGCCGATGGTCAGCGGGCCGGTGAGGTAGAACGGGGTCAAAATCAAGGTTGCTGTCGAGATTTGACCGAAGGTGCTCGCCGAAGCTGGCAATCCAAGCGGACCGATGAAGCGTCGCATGAACGGCGTTCCGAAGCCGTAGCAGGCGATGGCGCCAATCAGCGCGAGAACCGCCGTTGGGTCGCTCGTGCCAAAGCCATTCCATGCACCGAGCACGACGGCTACACCGATAAGTCCAATTGCTAGCCCGATCAGGGTTTGACGATTCGGCCGCTCATCGGGAAAGAACAACAGAATCATCAACACCGTCATGACGGGCGTCGCCGCGTTGATAATGCCGGCTAGACCGCTCGAGACGTGTTGTTCGGCATACGAGAAGAGCACGAACGGGATCGCGCTCATGAACAGGCCGCCGATTGCCATGATGCCCCAGACTCGTGGCTCGCGTGGCAGACGCTGACCGCTCAGTCGCACAATCGCATACATGGTGATGGCACCAATGGCGAGGCGCCAGAACGCGACGCCAACTGGCGGCAGAGCCTTGACTCCAACCGCAATGAATAGGAACGAGCTGCCCCAGATCAGCCCTGCTGCTAGGTACTTGGCAAACCAGCCATTGGCAATCTGGAGCATTCTCCGAGCCTAGCCCTTACTGAACGACCAATGCCTTTTCGTCGTCATTCCTGACAGGTCATCTGCGACACGTCTCCACCAGCGGCATCGTCGCGCCACGTGTCTAGAGTCATCAATTTGGCCACGCCCGCCTTTAGGTCGTAGGCCTCATTCGAGATGGTTTGAACGATGGCCCCAGCGTCGTTAGTTACTTCCATTTCAACGAAAATTACCGAGCAATCCACAGTCGTCTTTACATCCAACATCCAATAGCTGCAGCCGTCACAAGTATCGGTTCGGTCAACGTCTGACCATCGGTAAGAGAATATGCCGTCGTATTCGTAGTAGTCGTCCGGGGTTGTTTCACCCTCGGAAGGTTGCTCTTCAGGGGCCGGGTCCACCAAGGGTTCATCCGACGATTCTTGAGCACTTTGCGAGTCGTTTGCGCCAGACAAGTTATTTGTACTTAATGACATTCCGCCAGCGGTGATTGCGAGAATCAGTAATGCCAGAACCGCCACCAGAATCAAACGCAATGACTTTGAAGATTTGCGCGCCGGTGCTGACGAGATGCCTTGGTATGCATAGTCGGCATGCGACATGCCCGCAGGCTTGTAAGGATCGCTAGGTGCTTCGGGGGATTTTTCCAGTACAGGGGTATCGTCACCTGCCGGCGTGATGTCTTCCTCTGTCCTTGAAGCGGGCTTTGGCTTGGGGGTTTTGATTTTGGTGGCTTCAGCTATCTCGTGATTCGCCGTGACCAGCGCGCCGCAACTCGTGCAAAACGAGTTCGCTACGCCAAGAGCGGAGCCGCAGTTGGTGCAAAACATGATTCCCCCTGATCTATCTGCTTGATACCTCAAAGGTTATGACAAAACAAAGGACCCCAGCCACTAGGCCGAGGTCCTTTGAAATGCAATTAGCGCTTAGTGAGTGCTCGGAGCCTGCTCCACCTCGGTGCGGTCGCCCGACCATAGGGTGTGAAAGGTGCCAGGCAGGTCGACGCGCTTGTAGGTGTGCGCACCGAAGAAGTCACGCTGACCCTGAACCAGAGCGGCTCCAAGGCGGTCTGCGCGCAGGCCGTCGTAGTACGACAGCGACGAGCCGAAGGCAGGAACCGGAATGCCCGCGAGCGATGCGCTGGCAACCACGTTGCGCCACGACTTGACCGACTTCGCGACCGCGTCCTTGAAGTAAGGGTCGAGGATCAGCGACTCGAGGTTGGCGTTAGCGGCGTAAGCGTCGGCGATGCGGTTCAAGAACTGCGCACGGATGATGCAGCCGCCGCGCCAGATCTTCGAGACAGCACCGAGGTCGATGCTCCAGCCGTACTCCTTGGCGCCGGCGCGAATCGCGTCGAAGCCCTGCGAGTAAGCGACGAGCTTCGAGGCGTAAAGCGCACGACGTACGTCCTCGACGAAGGCTGCCTTGTCGGCGATTGCCCATGCGGTTGCGTCGGCAGGTAGGTCCGACTTTGCTGCGGCAGCGCGCTGAGCGCTCTGCGACGAAAGTGAACGAGCAAATACTGCCTCGGCGATGCCCGAAACCGGGGTGCCAAGGTTGAGCGAGGTCTGAACGGTCCAGACGCCGGTGCCCTTCGAGCCAGCCTCGTCGAGAACAACGTCGACGAATGGCTTGCCGGTCTTGGCGTCTACCTGCTTGAGCACCTCTGCGGTGATCTCGATCAGGAACGATTCGAGGTCGCCCTTGTTCCACTCCTCGAAGATGCCCGCGATCTCGGCTGGGGTGTAGCCGCCAGCGTTGCGCAGGATGTCGTATGCCTCTGCAATGAGCTGCATGTCGGCGTACTCGATGCCGTTGTGAATCATCTTGACGAAGTGACCGGCGCCGTCGGTGCCAACGTGGGTGACGCATGGCTCGCCCTCTGCGACAGCCGCAATCGAAGCCAGAATCGGGCCGAGGGTCTTGTATGCCTCTGCCGAACCACCAGGCATGATCGAAGGGCCCTTGAGGGCGCCCTCCTCACCGCCCGAGATGCCAGCTCCAACGAAGTTGATGCCCTTGGCGCGAACGTCTGCCTCGCGGCGGATGGTGTCGGTGAACAGGGCGTTGCCGCCGTCGACGATGATGTCGCCCGGCTCAAAACGCTCTGCAAGCTGCGAGATAACTGCGTCGGTGCCCTTGCCAGCCTGAACCATGATGATGGCGGTGCGTGGCTTGGCGAGCGATGCGACGAAGTCGTCGATGGTCTCAGATGCGATGAAGCCGGCCTCTGGGTGCTCGGTCATCAGCAGTTCGGTGCGCTCGTACGAACGGTTGTAGACGGCAACGGTGTTGCCTTCGCGGCTGGCAAGGTTGCGTGCGAGGTTCGAGCCCATAACGGCTAGACCGACAACGCCGATGTTGGCCTTGCCCGAGTGCGATTCAGTCATGAAAATTCCTTGAATTGGGATTTGTAAGAAGGTGAGTACGTCTGCGGACCTGGCTCAAGTTTATTCGCTCGAGAGGTTAGCCTCGAAGTATGCAGCCACAAGTCCTCAAGCCACGCGAGGTAAAGCTCTCGACACGCACCGAAATATCGGTTCGTCGACTGTTGCCCCACGCTGGGCTTCGTCGGATCGGCGCTTGGGTGTTTCTGGATCACTTCGGCCCAACCCCGCAGCAGGATGGCATGCGCGTGCAGCGGCATCCGCACACCGGACTGCAAACCGTGACCTGGCTGTTCGACGGATTGGTCGAGCATCGCGATTCGGTTGGCTCGCAACAGACCATTCGCCCAGGGCAGTTGAACCTGATGACGGCGGGACGCGGCGTCGCGCACAGCGAGCTGAGCCTTAGCGGTGCGGGTTCGTCGCTTCACGCGGTCCAGCTCTGGCTGGCCTTGCCGGCAGAGCAAGCCGATCGTGCACCATCGTTCCAACACGTCGAGGACGCGCGTCGAATCCAGCTCGATAGCGCCAGCATCGACGTCTTTATCGGCGAGTACGCGGGCATTCGCAACGAGGCCGAGGTCTTCAGCCCAATTGTCGGCGCCGAGGTCAGATTGACCTCACGCACGTGGTTGCCGCTGCGCAAGGACTGGCAGTTCGGGCTGCTCGCGGTCGAGGGTTCGGCACGAGTGTCGGCCGGAGCCGAGCCGGTCGACATCGAAACCAACGAGCTTGCCTACCTCGGCGAAGGCAACCGGGGAGTCTGGGTCGAGCCAACGGGCGGGCAAGCGGCAAGACTGGTTCTGCTTGGCGGCGAACCGTTCACCGAAGAACTGATCATGTGGTGGAACTTTCTGGCACGCACGCCCGAAGAGCTCACCGCGATGCGTGATCAGTGGAACGCCCAAAGCGACCCGTCAAGCCCGCACGGCTTGGATGCGCTCGCCGCTTACCCTATGTTTGCCGACGAGCTGGGTGGCTGGATTCCGGCGCCCGAGTTGCCAAACGTCACCCTGCGCCCAAGGGGCTAGTCGGCTTCGCGGCTAGGCGATAACGGTTTCGAAGCCCACCGGGTTTGCCAGTAGGCGTTCAAACACGAGCTCAGCCGAGCCCAGAAGAACGCCCGACGAACCAAGTTCGGCCGTGCGCACGATGACCGCTTCGCGCGAAGCCGAGAGCGAGCCGTTGGTTAGGCCCTGCAGCAAACGCTCCTGGTCATAGAAGTAGAGGCTGCGCAGGAATCCACCGAGCACGATGACTTCTGGGTTGAAGATGTTGACATAGTTGCCCAAACCACGCCCGAGTGCATCGATTTGACGGTTGGCAACCTCGACCACGGCCGGAGTTCGGTTGCCGAGCAGGGCCAGTTCTAGAGCCTCGTCGCTCACGTTTCCAAGACCCAGCGCCGAAATCAGATCTTCGCGGCGGACCAGCGACTCGAGGGTGCCGGCCAGGCCCGAGTAGTCCGGGCCATCGAAGTCAGAGATGCGCACGTGGCCGAGTTCGCAGCCGTAACCGGTCGCGCCACGCAGCTGAACTCCGTTGGTGACCACTCCGCCACCGATGCCGGATCCGCCCCAGAGATAGATCACGTCTTTGAAGTTCTTGGCGGCGCCAAAGATTCGCTCAGCGCTGCAACCGACCGAGGCATCGTTGTCTAGGTAAACCGGCAACCCGGTTTCCTGCTGAATCATGGTTGCCAGCGGCACCTCTACCCAGCCAAGGTGTGGGGCAAGTCGCACGACGCCATCGCCGAAGCGAATCTGACCGGGAACCGCAACGCCGATGCCTGCAACGCGAGCACCGGGCTTTAGCGCCGAACGCACTTTGCCAAGCAGCCGTCCAATTTCCTTGACGATGCTGTGCACGTTGGTGCCGGCAGGGTAGTTGACACGTTCCTCGTGCAGCACGTTGCCGGCCAAGCTGACCGCGGCAACCACCAGGTATTCGAGTTCGGGGTGGATCGAGATCGCGACTACGTCGTCAGATGCCGAAACCTGAATAGATGGGCGGCCCAGACCTTCGCGCGCACTCGCGACGCCCTCGTATACGGTGCCAAGATTGGTGAGCTCTTCGACGAGAATCGAGATGGTGCTGCGGTTAAGCCCAGTGAGTTGACCAAGCTTCGAGCGCGAAATCGGGCCGAGTTGGTGCACCAGCCCGAGCACGGTGGACAGGTTGTGCTGACGCACTGCGTCGCGGCCACGCCCTAGTTTTGCTCTGGTTTCTTCTAGTTTCATCGGTTTCTCCCAGAGCAGGTATAGCAGATTTGTTGTGCCAATTGTCGCTTTAATCAACAAATGGTGAACAAATTGAGATGCAAGCGCTTACATAAAGCCCCCAATAACCCGCGTTACTCGGTTGTTACAGAGTCGTTAGGTTTTCGAGAGCCAATTTGGCGCATTGAGTTTGTTGTTTGTGCAAACATAATCCTGACTCCGCTGTGAGTCCCTCTGTAACACTGGGGGTAACCCGCATTCAAGCAAAGAAGGGAGATCTAGTGAAGAAGTCTTCGCTGTTCTCAATCGCTGCAGTCGCTTCGGCTGCCGCTCTAGCTCTGACCGGTTGCGCTGGCTCGACTGAGACCACCACCGTACAGCGCGCATGTGTAATCCTGCCGGACGCCGACAGCGGCACCCGTTGGGAAGCAGGCGACCGCCCAGCCCTCGAAAAGGGTCTGACCGACGCTGGATTCGAAGTTGACATCCAGAACGCTCAGAGCGACGCAGGCAAGTACGCAACCATCGCTGACTCACAGCTCACCAAGGGCTGTGGCGTAATGGTTCTCGTTGACTACCAGGGTGCTGGCATCGCAGTTGCTGAAAAGGCAAAGGCACAGGGCATCCCAGTAATCGCTTACGACCGTCCAATCGCCGGCGCTGACTACTACGTCTCGTTCGACAACACCACCGTTGGTGCCCTCCAGGGCCAGATGATCGTTGATGGCCTAGCCGCTGCTGGCAAGGACATCAAGACCGCAAGCATCATCTACTCGTCGGGTGACCCTACTGACGGCAACGCCAAGATGTTCCTCGACGGCGCACTCAGCGTTCTCGACGCAGCTGGCGCTAAGGCAGCCTTCACCATGACCGGAACTTGGGATGGCGCAAAGGCCGGCACCCTGTTCGAGCAGGCATTCACTGCTGTAAAGGGCAAGGTTGACGCTGTTCTGGCTCCAAACGACAACAACGCAGCATCGATCATTGCGATCCTCGACAAGAACGGCCTTAAGGTTCCAGTTTCGGGTCAGGACGCATCGCTTGCTGGTCTGCAGAACGTCCTTCTGGGCAAGCAGACTGCAACCGTCTACAAGCCATTCCAGCTTGAGGTTGCAGCAGCAGTTGACGTAATCACCAAGCTTCTGAAGGGCGAGACTGTCTCGGCTCCTAAGACCCTTGATGACGGCACCCCTTACATTGCAGTTGACCCAGTATCGGTCGACGCAAGCAAGGTAAAGGACGTTGTTGCTGACGGCAACGCATCGGCAGCTGACATCTGCACCGCAGATGTAGCAGCAGCTTGTGCTGAGTTCGGCGTCAACTAACACAACTAAGTAGTACGGGCTGTGCGCCAGTCAGATCCTTGGCTGGCGCACAGCTTTTTCAAAAAGAATTGGAGAACAGCATGAGCGTTCCAGTCGTTCAGCTTTCGGGCGTCAAGAAGAGCTTCGGCCCAGTTGACGTTCTCAAGGGAGTCGACCTTGTGGCCCACCCAGGACGCGTTACCGCGCTGGTCGGCGACAACGGTGCCGGCAAGTCAACGCTCATCAAGGGCCTCTCGGGCGTTCAGCCGTATGACTCGGGCCAGGTGCTCTTCGAGGGCCAGCCTGTTGACATCACCAGCCCACGCCAGGCCGCCTCTCTAGGCATCGAGGTGGTCTATCAGGACCTCGCGCTCTGCGAAAACCTCGACATCGTGCAGAACATGTTCCTCGGTCGCGAAGAGATCGGCCAGGCCACTCTCGACGAGGCTTCGATGGAATTCCAAGCAGCCATGGCGCTGCAAAGCCTCTCGGTGAAGACCGTAAAGTCGGTTCGCCAGAAGGTCTCATCGCTTTCGGGTGGCCAGCGTCAAACCGTTGCCATCGC
Organism: Actinomycetota bacterium; assembly: GCA_041176265.1. Taxonomy (GTDB): domain Bacteria; phylum Actinomycetota; class Actinomycetes; order Actinomycetales; family Microbacteriaceae; genus Rhodoluna. The sequence goes on along the minus strand of JBEDDI010000002.1, from coordinate 42,961 downwards.
CCGCTCTGTTCTTCGCTCGGCGAAGATCGTGATCCTCGACGAGCCAACCGCGGCTCTCGGTGTCGCGCAGACCGAGCAGGTGCTCAACCTAGTGCGTCGCCTCGCCGACCAGGGTTACGCCGTCATCATGATCAGCCACAACCTGGCAGACATCTTCAAGGTCGCAGACGACATCGCCGTTCTTTACCTTGGCAACATGGTCGCTCAGCTCAAGACCTCAGAAACCAACCACAACGAAGTCATCGGTTACATCACCGGTATCAAGCAGCAGGTGAACGCATAATGTCAGAACTCACTCTCAAGACCGGTCAAGAAGGCACCACCGCCGACCAGTTCAAGGCATACGTCTCGCGCCTGCGTGCGGGCGACATGGGTGCGCTTCCAGCAGTGGGCGCTCTGCTCGTTCTGGCGATTCTTTTCGCCAGCTTGAGCCCGTTCTTCCTGACCCTAATCAACTTCGCGAACCTGTTCGTTCAGGCTGCGACCCTGACAATGATGGCCGCCGCGCTAGTCTTCGTAATCCTGATTGGTGAGATCGACCTCTCGGCCGGTGTGACCGCCGGAACCGGAATGGCGATTTTCGTCAAGCTCGAGATCGGCGGCATGAACTGGATGCTGGCGCTCGCGCTCGCATTCGTGCTTGCGTTGCTGACCGGTTGGGTTATCGGCACGTTCGTGGCGCGCATCGGCGTGCCATCGTTCGTGGTCTCGCTCGCTTTCTATCTAGCGTTCCCTGGCGTAATGCTTTGGATCCTCGGCGACGGCGGCGTGCTGCGCCTCGAGGTTCCTGAGGTTTCGGCAATCATGAACCAGAGCTTGCCAACTTGGGGTGGCTGGGTATTGCTGGGCGTGTGCATTGTCGTCACCGCGCTCATGGGCCTTTGGGACCGCGCTCGCCGTTCCGCAGCGCAGCTGCCTAACCGCCCAATCACCTTCCTTTACATCAAGGTCGGTGCACTGGCTGTGCTGGGCGCTGGAATGGTTTCGCTCCTGAACATGAACCGATCGCAGAGCCTGATCCCAGGCAAGGAAATCTACGGTGTTCCGATGGTTATTCCGTTCGTGGCCGTGATCCTGTTCATCGCAACCTTCACCCTCGACCGCACCCGCTACGGCCGTCACCTGATGGCCGTCGGTGGCAACCCTGAGGCCGCGCGTCGCGCCGGCATCAAGGTGGCTCGAATCCGCATCACCGCGTTCATGATTTGTTCGGTGCTCGCGATGATCTCGGGCGTATTCCACGTCAGCCGTATCGGCAACGTTGAGTCGGCCGCCGGTCGTTCGATCGTGCTGCAGGCAGTTGCAGCAGCCGTCGTGGGTGGTGTCAGCCTCTTCGGTGGTCGTGGTCGCCTAGCGCACGCCGCCATCGGTGCTTTCGTTATCGCGATCATCGACAACGGCCTCGGCCTGATCGGCATGTCGGCCGGTGTGAACTTCATCGTCACCGGTTCGGTTCTGCTGATCGCTGCAACCATCGACGCCCTTTCGCGCAAGCGTTCGGGTGCGTCGCTAACCAGGCTCTAGCCTCAAGCGGCGAATCGGGTCGGGCCTGTCTCCGGCTTCGACCCGATTCCAGCCGTGTACCACCAGCAGCAACTGCTTCACCGAAACACCCTCTCAAGAAAGAACCACCATGCGATTCACCAATGGTTACTGGCTTCTGCGAGAGGGTGTTTCGCTTTTCTCGGCAACACAGTCGCAGCGCGTCGACGTCGTGCAAGACGCGCAGGGACGCGCCGCCGCCAAGCTTCTGATCGCGACCAAGCGGGTTGAACACCGCGGCCACACGCTCAACCTCGGCACCATCGAGCTCGAGCTCGATTCGCCGGCAACAGATGTGATTCGCGTTCGCGCCACCCACCACAGGGGCGGCAAGCTGCCGCTCAAGTTTGAGCTCGACCCATGCGAGTCGAACCCGTCAGTCACCGAATCTGCGGGAAATCTGAGCATTCGCTCGGGCAGCCTCGAGTTGCGAGCCCAGACCGAGGGTCGCTTCGAGATCGAGCTGCTGGGCCACGCATCCGCCGACTCTTCGGCCAAAGCCAGCCCGAGCTCGCCCCGCCTGCTAACCCGCCAGGAACAGCGCGGCATCTTTTATGCCGACACCGTCGAGGGCCGTTTCATGAACGGCCAGATTGCGCTCGGCGTTGGCGAAAAGGTCTATGGCCTGGGCGAGCGCTTCACTCCGTTCATCAAGAACGGCCAGACCGTCGACATCTTCAATGAGGATGGCGGCACCGCCAGCGAGCAGGCCTACAAGAACCTGCCGTTCTACATCTCGAGCGAGGGCTACGGAGTCTTTGTCAATCACACAGGCCGCGTCTCGTTCGAGGTCGGCAGCGAAACCGTTAGTCAGGTGCAGTTCAGCGTTGCCGGCGAGCACGTCGAATACCTCTACATCTACGGCCCTTCGCCAAAGGAAATTCTCGAAAAGTACACCGCGCTGACAGGCCGCCCCAAGATGCCGCCGGCTTGGTCGTTTGGCCTCTGGCTGAGCACCAGCTTCGTCACCAAGTACGACGAGCAGACCGTTGGCGGATTTATCCGCCAGATGGCCGAGCGCGATATTCCGCTCAGCGTGTTCCATTTTGACTGCTTCTGGATGCGCGAATACCAGTGGTGCGACTTCGAGTGGGACCCACGCGTGTTCCCTGAGCCAGCCGCGATGCTTCAGCGACTCAAGGCCGATGGCCTGCGAATCTCGCTTTGGATCAACCCGTACATCGGCCAGGCCTCCCCGTTGTTTGCCGAGGGCTGCGACAACGGCTACTTCATCAAGCGCGCCGACGGCAGCGTTTGGCAGTGGGATCTATGGCAGGCCGGCAACGCCATCGTCGACTTCACCAACCCGGCCGCGCGCGAGTGGTTCAAGGGCAAGCTGCGCCCGCTGCTGCAGATGGGTGTCGACTGCTTCAAGACCGACTTCGGCGAGCGCATCCCGCTCGACGGTGTCTACTTCGACGGCAGCGACCCAGAGCAGATGCACAATCTCTACACCCAGCTCTACAACGAGTGCGTCTATGAACTCTTGACCGAGCACTCGGCCGAGGACGCGATCGTCTTCGCGCGCAGCGCGACCGTCGGCGGCCAGAAGATGCCGGTGCACTGGGGCGGCGACAACTCGTCGAACTACCCGTCGATGGCCGAGAGCCTGCGCGGCGGCCTGAGCCTGAGCCTCGGTGGCTTCGGCTTCTGGAGCCACGACATCGGCGGCTTCGAGGGCAAGCCAGACGCCGGCGTCTTCAAGCGCTGGGTGGCTTTCGGCGCGTTTAGCTCGCACTCGCGCCTGCACGGCAACGAGTCGGTGCGCGTGCCATGGGAGTTCGACGAAGAAGCGGTCGACGTGACCCGTCACTTCATGAAGCTCAAGGCCCGCCTGATGCCATACCTGTATTCCACGGCGATCGAGGCAAGCGAACGCGGCATCCCGATGATGCGCCCGATGCTGCTCGAGTTTCCGGAGGACCGCAACGCCTGGCACCTCGACGAGCAGTACATGCTCGGCCCATCGCTGTTGGTCGCGCCAGTGATGCGCGCCGACGGCGCCAAGGAGTTCTACCTGCCTGCCGGCACCTGGACCGACCTGCAGACGGGCGAGAAGCTCGACGGCGGCCAGTGGCACGAAAAACAGTACGACTTCTTCGGTCTGCCGCTGTTCGTGCGCGAGGGCGCAGTCCTAGCCATCGGAACCGTAGACAACACCGCCGAATACGAGTACCAGGATCACTTCGAGCTCGTCTCGTTCGGTGCTCTGCCCGGCACTCCGGTCACCATCCACTCGCCGACCGGGGGCCGAGCCGCTGGCCGCGCACCAATCACGGTCCACTGGCAGTAAGAGGCCTTCGAAACATGGCAAACCCAGCGATCGATACGGTCTTTTTGGCCGACCCAGCCGCGCACGTATTCGGCGACCGCCTCTACGCGTATGTCTCATACGACCAGCCGTTCACCAACACCCACGACTCGATGGTTTCGTACCACTGCGTCTCGACCGATGACTTGGTCAACTGGGTCGACCACGGTCAGATCCTGGCGCTCGAATTCGTACCTTGGGCGCTCAGCCACATGTGGGCGATCGACTGCAACCTGTGGCAGGGCCGCTACTACCTGGTGTTCTGCGCGTTCGACAAGGCCACGTCGACATTCCGCACCGGTCTGGCCGTGAGCGACCGCCCAGAGGGTCCGTTCGACGACCTAGGCGTGATCGAGGGTGTCGAATGGGGTCAAGACCCGACTTTCTTTGTCGATGACGTCGACGGAGTTCAGACGCCATACCTGGTCTGGGGTGGCCGCGGAGCAATCACAATGGCAGAGCTCAACCGCGACCTGCGTTCGGTAAAGGTCGAGACGATCACCGACCTGAGCGACTCGCTTGAGGGCTATGAGGGCCCATTCATGCACAAGCATGACGGCACCTATTACCTGACTTACCCGGCTCTCGACAAGGAGCAGTGGCCACAACGCATGTGCTACGCCACCTCTAGCTCGCCGCTTGGCCCATACGTCTCGGGTGGAGTCTTCATTCCCGAATACGAGGGCAACTCGGGCACGATTCACGGCTCGATGGTCGAGTTCAAGGGCCAGTGGTACGCGTTCTATCACTCGGCCTGGGTGTCTGGCCGTTCGACCTCGCGTTCGATGATGGTCGACAAGTTCACCTACGGCCCAGAGGGCGAGATCCTGCCGTTCGAGCCGTCGCGCGCGGGTGCCGTCGCGGGTCCGACGCGTACCGTTTCGATTCTCGACGCCGCCGCCGGCGAAACCTCTGGCGCTCGCCGTCACGGAACGCACATTGATCGCTTGCGCGCTGGTTTTACTGGCCACGGCTACGTCGACGGACTCATCGGCCAAGAGACCGGTGTATCGGTGCAATACGACTTTGGTGGTCGCGCCGAGGACGGCAAGCGGCGCGTGCGGGTATCGGTTCGCTATCGCAACGCCGCGGGCGACTTCAACGGTCGCGTGCTGTTCGGCAACCACCTGTTCTACGACGGCAACCAAAACCAGTCCTATGAGCAGTACATCAACCGCGGCACGGTCTTCGCCGGCACCAACGGCGACTGGGTCGAGATCGTCATCGGCGAGGTAGAGGTCGGTTACGGCAGCTACCGCGTGCGCCTCTCGGCCAGCCACAACCTACCTGCGGGATCGCCGGCGCTTGCCGCCGGCGGCATCCAGGTCGATTACTTCAAGTTCGAACTGCTCGATTAGCAAAGGAACCCAATATGGCATTCAAAGAAGACTTCCTGTTCGGCGTAGCAACAGCTGCCTATCAAATCGAGGGGGCCGTGACCGAGGACGGCCGCGGAAAGACCATTTGGGACACGTTCTGCGAGACACCAGGCAAGGTTGCTCGCGGCGAATCGGGCTCGATCGCCAATGACCACTACCACCGCTACCTCGAAGACGTCGCGCTCATGAAGCAGATGGGTGTCAAGGCGTATCGCTTCTCGATGGCTTGGTCGCGCATGTTCCCGAATGGCGATGGAGTGCGCGAGGAGCGCGGCTTCGATTTCTATAACCGCCTGATCGATGCGCTGCTGGATGCCAGCATCGAACCAATCGCAACGCTTTATCACTGGGACCTGCCTCAGGCTCTTCAGGACCAGGGTGGCTGGGCAAACCGTCAGACCCCGCTGCGACTAGGCGAGTATGCGGCAGCCGCGGCAGAGGCCTTCGGCGACCGCGTCCAGAAGTTTGCGCCAATCAACGAGCCTTGGGTCATGTCGTGGCTTGGTCACGGCCTCGGCTACCACGCTCCAGGCATCGCGGACTATGCGACCGCGATTGCCGCATCGCACCACACGGTTCTTGGCCACAACACCGCGTTCAAGGCCATCAAGTCGGTTCGCCCGAACGCGCTCGTCGGTCCGGTGCAGAGCCAAAGCAACGCCGATGTCGACGACATCACAGACCCAAAGCAGATGCGCGCGGCTGCCGTGATGGATATGAACCAGAACAAGTTCTGGATGGACGCCTTTTTCGCCGGCAAGTACCCCGACCTGGCATACGAGCTCTACGGTGACCGCCTAACCAAGCTGATTCAGCCTGGCGACCTCGATCGCCAGCCGCACGACTTCGTTGGCATCAACTACTACTTCAATCAGCGCATCGGTCACGAGGTTGCCGCCGACCACCCGAACCGCGTGCGCGTGGTCGACGAACTCGACGGGCTCAGCATGATCAGCACCTCGATGGGCAACGTCACAGACATGGGTTGGCCGATCACGCCTTACGGTCTAGAAGACCTGCTGGTGCGCTGGACGCGTGAATACCCAGAAACCCTGCCACCCATCTACATCACCGAGAATGGCGCCGCCTATGACGACGACATCAGCCCGGATGGTCGAATTCACGACACCCGTCGGATCGAGTACCTAAACGACCACCTGATGGCCGTGCTGTCGGCAATCGAGCGCGGTGCAGACGTGCGCGGCTACATGCAGTGGTCCATGATGGACAACTTCGAGTGGTCGGTTGGCTTCGCCAAGCGCTTCGGCATCGTGCACGTCGACTATGACACCCAGAAGCGCACCATCAAGGATTCCGGCTACTGGTATCGCGACACCATCGCTAGCCACGGCGCAAACCTCGTGCAGCGTCTGGTCGACTTCGCCTAATGACTGCCGCTGCCCCGGGCCTTACCGCGCTTGCGCTCCCACGTTTTCGTGTCATCATCGACAACGATTTTGCTGGCGACCCTGACGGCCTGGTGCAGCTCGCGCATCACCTGCTGAGCGCATCCTGCGACATTCGCGCGGTAATCAGCAGCCACCTCAAGCCCGAAGACACCTTCTGGAACCCGTTCGACGACTCGGCCCTAGAGGGAGTTCGGCTGGCCGACGAGGTCATCGAGCTATGTGGCCAGGCCGGACGCGTTCCGGTGCTTCGCGGTTCGGCGCTGCCGATGGGTTCGGTCGATCAACCCGTGAACAACGAGGCAGTCGACTTCATCGTGGCCGAAGCCATGCGCACCGACGTCGACAACCCGCTTTTCGTGGCTTGTGGAGGCAGCCTGACCCAGATTGCCAGCGCGTACCTGCGCGAGCCGGCAATCGCCGAACGACTGATCGTGGTTTGGATTGGCGGAGGGGAGTACCCGGGAGTGCACGTTGCCCCGGGCGCTCCGCTGATGGAATACAACACCGACGAAGACATCGCTGCCGCCCAGGTGCTTTTCAATCACTCCAGCTTGCGACTGTGGCAGATCCCGCGCGACGCATACCGTCAGACCACTGTGAGCCTCGCCGAGCTCGAGGTGGGCTTGGGGTGCGGCGGCGCGCTGGGCGCATACCTGGCCGGCAAGTTGGGCGAGACCTTCGCTAAGGCGTCGCAGCGCCTCGGCAGTGCCGGCGAGGCATACGTAATGGGCGACAGCCCGTTGGTGTTACTGACCGCGCTGCAGACCACTTTCGAGCCAGATACCGCTAGTTCGTTCCACCGCGAGTTGCCGTGCCCGACGCTGAATGTTGACGGCAGCTACACCGCGAACCCTGCCGGTCGTCCAATCCGCGTCTATAACCAGCTCGATAACCGCACTATGTTCGAGGACTTCTTCGCCAAACTCGAACTGCACGCGCGCTAGCGCCCGAGGGCAACTCAGGGCTTACGGGAATGACCGCCGAGGGCTTACGGTTTAACTGCAAGCAGCCAATTTGGGCTGCGCAATCTCGATTACCAAAAGCACCCGCCCTTGGTCTTCGCGTCCCAAAAGGAATGTAACGAAATGGCAACACTGCTCCAGCGTCTGGGTAGGTTTTCGGCACGACGAGCCTGGCTCGTCATCGTCGGCTGGGTCGCCATTCTCGGATTAACTGTTGCGGGCATGCTCAACTTTGCGGGCACGCTTTCGTCGGCAATGTCGATCGATGGGCTGCCGGCTCAGAAAGTCGCCGACTCGCTACAGGACTCCTTTCCGCAGGCCGGACAGGCCGCGGGCAAGATCGTTTTTCATAAGACTGACGGCAAGGCTTTCACGCCGGCCGAACGTGCCGCGATTCAAAAGGCACTGGTCACGGCTGGCGAGCTATCGGTTGTCGACTCGATGGTCGACCCGTTCGAGATCGATGCAACCAAGCGCAAGCAGCTGGCCGAGTTGCACGATGCGAGCGTGCAGCTGGCCGAAGCTCCAAACACCTTTGCAGAGCAGCAAGCCAAGCTGGATGACGGCCTGGCTGCCATCGAAAAGGCTCAAGCCGAGCTAGACACCAACCGCAAAGCTCTCGAATCGGGCATCAAACAGCTTCAGGCGGGCATCGACCAGCTTCAGGGTGGAATCGATCAGCTAAAGGCAGCAAACCCAGCGCCTCCGGGCGCTGAGCAGCAGCTCGCGGGCATGTCTGCCCAGTTGGCCGGTTTGCAGACCCAGATGGCAGGCCTCGTTGCCAACCAGGCCAAGCTCGATGCGGGCCAGAAGCAGATCGACACCAACCGTGCCAAGTTGGTCGCGGGGCAGGTCAAGCTGGACGAAGCCAAGAGCAGCCTGAGCGGTAACGCAGCCAAGCTCGCGAACGGCGAGGCCCTGGCCGATGCCGCAACCAAGTTCGAGACTGTTTCGGCCGACGCCCAGACCGCCGTTGCGACCGTGTTGTTCAAGAAGACCTCTGCCGACCTTGAGGTAAGCGAAAAGAACCAGGTCATCGACTCGCTCAACAAGCTCAACCTCGCCAACGTCGAGATCGAGTACTCGCAAGAACTCACCCAGTCGATGGAGGGACTGCTCGGCATTGGCGAAGTCATCGGCCTGCTGATCGCCGCAATCGTTCTGTTCGTGATGCTCGGTAGCTTCATCGCGTCGGGCCTCCCGGTCATCGCAGCAATCCTCGGCGTCGGCGTGAGCGCGGCACTGACCATGGCGCTGTCGAGCGCGATTGACATGACCTCGACCACTCCGGTTCTAGGCGTGATGCTTGGGCTTGCTGTCGGCATCGACTACTCGCTGTTTATCCTCAACCGACACCGCCGCCAGCTCAAGAACGGCATGCCCGTCGAGGAATCGATCGCCATGGCTAACGGCACCAGCGGCAACGCGGTGCTCTTCGCGGGCCTCACCGTCATCATTGCCCTCGTCGCACTCAACCTGACCGGCATCGGATTCCTCGGCCTCATGGGTAACTTCGCTGCCGCTTCGATCGCGATTGCCGTGCTGATTGCTCTGACCTTCACGCCTGCCGTAATGAAATTGGCAGGGATGCGCCTGCTCAGCCGTCGCGAACGCGCCGCGCTCTCTTCGTCCGACGAGGCAAGCCGCGCTGCAGCCGAGCACAACGAGGCCGAGCTGCAAAAGCGCAAGACCGTCTGGGCGAGCAAGCATCCATGGTTTGCTCTAGCCCTTACCTTCGGAATCCTGTTGACCGCTGCGATCCCAGCGGCAGAGATGCGCCTAGGTTTGCCCGATGGTTCGTCGCAGCCGCAGGATTCGACCCAGTACCGCGCCTACTCGCTCATCACCGAGTCCTTCGGTGCGGGTGCAAACGGCCAGATCGCTGCGGTAGTGACCCTGCCTGCCAAGCTCGGCGAAGACCGCCTGCTCGAGACCAAGGCCGGCATCGCCCAGCAGTTCATGGGCATCGACAATGTTGCCGCTGCCGTGCCCGCTGCCGACAGCGCCGACGGCACCATCATCCTGTTCCAGATTCTGCCTAAGGATGGCCCAACAGCGGCCAGTACCGAGCAGGTCGTTCGCGATCTGCGTGCCCAGGCCAGCGACATCGAGCTCAAGTACAACGCCGAGTTTGGCGTCACGGGCCTGACCGCCATCAACATCGACCTTTCCAAGAAACTGGCCGATGCTCTGCCGCTCTACCTTGGCGTGGTCCTGGCCCTGAGCATGCTGCTGATGATCGCGGTGTTCCGCTCGATCCTCGTGCCACTGCTCGGCAGCATCGGATTCCTGCTCACGGTGGCGGCGACTCTCGGCGCCGTGGTCGCGGTCTACCAGTGGGGTTGGCTCGGCACGATTTTCGACGTTCACGACCCGGGACCGGTGCTCAACTTCTTGCCGACCATGCTGATCGGAATCCTGTTCGGTTTGGCCATGGACTACCAGCTGTTCCTGGTTTCTGGAATGCGCGAGGCATACGCGCACGGCGAGACCCCGCGTGAGGCAATCAACCACGGCGTTCGCTCTGGCCGCCCGGTCGTAGTGGCCGCCGCCATCATCATGGTCTCGGTGTTCGGCAGCTTCGCGTTCTCGCACCTGGCGATGGTTCGCCCTATCGGCCTAGGCCTTGCGGTTGGCGTGTTGGCGGATGCGTTCCTCGTGCGCCTGCTCTTCGTTCCGGCTACCATGCGCCTCTTTGGCAAGGCCGCCTGGTGGCTGCCGAAGTGGCTCGACCGCGTGCTGCCCGACCTCGATGTCGAAGGCGCCAAGCTGGAGCGCGCCGCTAAGTAACCAGCTGCCAAACGAAAACTGCCCCGAGCCTAAGCCCGGGGCAGTTTCTTGTTCGAAAGGTTCTTACGAAAGCACGTCTTCGACGAGTGCCTTGTTGCCACCCTTGACTGCGCCAACGACTGCGCCGACCGCGGCAGCAGCGAATGGCAGCAGCACGAGCACCCAACCGAGAGTCGACAGTGCCCAAGGGGTTCCTGCCTCTTCTGGGGTTGGAGCTAGCGAGCCAAGTAGGTTGAAGCGGCTCATGAGCAGGTATTCGCCGACGGCGAGGCCTACCAACGCAATAAGCGGAGCAATGGTGCCCTGCCAGACGTTAGCGCCCTTGTTCTTCATGAAGTAGACCACGATCGCGATCGAAACCAGGATCTCAACGAAGATGATCGCAACCGCGGTGACTGCCGACATCCAGAAGAACAGGTTTGCGATTCCGTCTAGGTTCTGCACCGCGAAAATGGCGATGACGACGACAGCGATGATCGAGGTCAGAAGCAGACCGGCAACAGGAGCGCCAGCCTTGTTGGTCTTTGCTAGTCCCTTAGGCAGAACACCGCCGCGACCTAGGGCGAAGAAGTAGCGACCAGCTGCGTTCTGGAATGCGAGCAGACCGGCGAAGAGGCTCGAGATGACGAGCCAACCCATCACGGTCGCCAGCCATTCGCCGACGTTGGTGGTTGCCAAGCCGAAGATGACCGCGGCTGGGTCCATTAGACCGCCCGATGCTTCGATGACCTTGTTCGAGATGTCGGTCGAGCCCATGCCGGTCACGACTGCGAATGATACGAAGGTGAACAGGCCGGTGATGATTCCGATAGCCCAGTAGGTAGCCACTGGAACAGCGCGCTTAGGGTCCTTTGCTTCTTCGCCGTAGATCGCGGTTGCCTCGAAGCCAATGAACGATGCGAACGCGAATGCGATGGCAATTCCTGCGCCACCGGTGAAGCCACCAGCGAAGATTGCGTCAGGGCTGAACGATGCGGCTAGGTTGATGCCCTCAGGACCACCCTTTGCAAAGATGCCGACGGCCATAATGACAAGCGAGAGCAGCTCGAGGATCATGAGCAGACCAAGCACCTTTGCGCCAACGTCAACCGAGAGCAGTGACAGGCCGGTTACGAGAACCCAACCCACGATCGCCCAGCCGTACCAGGTAAGAGTTCCTGGCAGGGTCAGTGCAACGATGCCGCCAAAGAAGCCATAGATGGCCAGCTGAATGGTGATGTAGCCAACCAGCGAAGCGAATGCAGAACCAACACCGGCAGGGCGGCCAAGGCCACGACCCACGTAGGCGAAGAATGCACCAGCGTTGGTGACCTCGCGGCTCATGCGGGTGTAGCCCACGCTGAAGACCAGCAGGATCAAACCGACGAGCAAATAGGTGCCCGAAGCGGCGGCGCCGTTACCCGCACCGATTGCAACCGGAACAGCGCCGGTCATACCAACTAGTGGTGCCGATGCGGCCACCACGAAAAATACAATTCCCAGAATTCCTAGTCGGCCCTTTTTCAAAGCGCCATCTTGTTTATCAGACATGTAAGTCGATCTCCTCGTTGAGTTGGGTCGTTCGGGGGCAAACGACCTAGTGCCAACTCTGGCGTAAAAACGCCGGTCGAACCATGCAAAAAGAGGGCATTCCGCCACTTTTGACTGAATCGTTACAAAGAACTTTTGGCGGTAATCATTCGGTAACAAACGATTTCGCTAATCTTGAAGGCATGACTGAGCTCAATGGATTCTTCGCACCGCTAACTCCTAGCGGTCGCAGTTCGCTTGCACCCAACATGCCTTGGTTCTATTCCGGCAACCTGCTAACGGTTGAGTACCTAACCGACCCAGCAAATGTGCGCGCAATCCTTCCCCCTGAGCTTGAACTCGCAGACGAGCACCCAGGTGCGGTCGCCTTCATCTGGGCCGACTGGCAGAGCTGCTCGACCGGCAACGAAGAGCTGCTCGACCCACAGCGTTCGCAATACCTCGAGGCATTCGCCGTGGTTCGTTGCAAGTACGAGGGCGTCACTTACAGCCGCTGCGTGGCAATCTGGGTCACTAAAGACTTCGCTATCGCTCGTGGATTCTTCCAGGGTTACCCAAAGAAGCTTGGCTCGATCGCGATGACCCGCATCTTCAACCGCGGCAAGGCCACGCCAAAGCTCGAGGCTGGCGCAAAGCTCGGTGCAAGCGTCGCCGCATACGACCACCGCCTAGCCAGCGCAGTCGTCACCCTTCGTGAGCCGAGTGAGCACGCCGGTTTCGTCAACGGTCACCCGATGCTGCACAACCGCTGGATGCCTTCGATCACCCCAGGCCTGGGTAACTCGCTCGACCAGCTGATCACCATGGGTGGCGTTGACGCCGACCTTGGCCAGCCTTGGAAGGGTGACGCGATTCTCGAGCTTGGAGACTCGCAGTGGGATGAGCTCGCTTCGATCCTGCCTGTGCAGGAGATCCTCGGCGGCTACTACCGCGAGGTCGGCGTGACCTTCAACGGTGGCAAGCTCGTCGCAGACAAGTCGAACCCAAGCATCTAGTCAAAGCATTCTCGAGCTAAGCCTCGCGAATGCAAAAAGGCCCCGGCCGAAACCGGGGTCTTTCGCTTTAAGTGGCTGTTAGTAGTCGAGCAGGTACTCGTCGTGCTCCCACTGGGTTACCTCGCGGGTGCTTGGGTCGGTGACCTCGGCGTTGTAGCGCTCGATCTCGTCGCGCTTCATAACTAGGAAGGTTTCGACAATCTGCTTCGAGAGCTGGTTGTGCAGGTGCTCGTTGGCCTCCAGCGCGTCCAGTGCTTCGCTGAAGGTGGCCGGCAGAACCGGTGCGCCCTCGTTGTCGTAGGCCATGCCAACCGCGTCCTCTGGGCATTCCAGGTTGCGGTTGATGCCGTCGAGACCGGCAGCAAGGATGGCGGCAATCATCAGATACGGGTTAGCCGCGCCATCGCCGACGCGCACCTCGAGTCGGGTGCCCTGGCCGCGCTCAGGCGGGATGCGAACCATGCAGCTGCGGTTGTCGTAACCCCAGTTGGCGCGGAACGGAGCCAGCGTGTCAGGGCCGAGGCGCTTGAAGGCATTGACGGTTGGGTTAGTAAGCGCGGTAAGCGCGTGCGCGTTGGCCGTGATGCCGGCGATGATCTTGCGGGCCACCTCGCTGAGGTTGCCGTTGCCGTCGTGCATCTTGTTGATGCCAAGCTCATCGGTCACCGAGAAGTGCAGGTGGAATCCGCTGCCGCCCTCGTCGCTCCAAGGCTTACCCAGGAAGGTGGCGAGCTTGCCATCGCGATTGACGATGTCCTTGATCGCGGTCTTAAACATGAAGGTGCGGTCGGCGGCGTTCAGGGCCTCCGAGTGCCACAGGTTGATCTCGTACTGCGCTGGGCTGAACTCGTGGTTGCCGGCAAATACGCCGATCTTCATGCGGTCGAGGTTGCGCAGGGTCTTGAGGAAGGTGCCGTCTGGGTCGACGGTCGAACCGGTGGTGTAAACCTGACCGGTGCGCTCGTGCTGGCGAGCCCACTTGCCGTCTTCGTTCTTCTTGGCGATGTAGAACTCGAGCTCTGGGCCTACGACAGGGTGGAGGCCATGCTTGGCATAGCCCTCGATCACCTTGCGAAGAACGGTTCGAGGCGAGAACAGGTTCTCGGTTGCGTCTGGGTTGAAGGCATCAACGATGGCGTATGCCACGCCCGGCTCCCAAGGCAGCTCGGTGATGGTGTCTGGGTCGATCTGGCTGACTAGGTCTTGTAGGCCGTCCGACGCGATGTTGCCGGCATCGAGAACTCCGCCGCGGGTCGTGGTGACCCATACGCCTTGGCAGAATGCCGGGCCGTTGTGAGCGGCCTTGTCGAGTTGGCTAACCAGTACGTCCTTCGAGCGGGTGATGCCCAGCACGTCGGAGTAGACGAAGCGCAGCACATCGATGCCGCGTGAGGTTAGATCGTCGCGAAGTTTGACCAAATCGTGGGCCATTGCAACTCCTTTGTCGCAGTTTGGTTAAGCCGATGCAAAACTCGTTAGGGTTCAAACGAAATCCTAGTATCGTGAAAACCACGGCGTGCTTAGAGCGCGCCAAAAGTAATCCTTTGGTTACAAAGACTCGCAGCATGAAAGGGGCATCGTGAAGGCGCTGTTCATCCAACACGATCACGTGTCGCCAACCGGCCCGCTAGGCGAGCGTTTTCACCAGCACGGCTTCGAGGTCGTCGAGCGCCTGGTCGTTCCGAAGGAGTCCTTCGGTGCTCCAAATGTGGCCTTCGAGTTCCCCGACTTCAACGACTACGACGTCATCGTGCCACTCGGCGCACCGTGGGGAGCCTGGGATACCGACTGCATCGGCAACTGGCTAACTCCCGAGATCGAGTGGGTGCGTGCCGCGGTCACCGCAGGCAAGCCAGTCCTGGGCGTCTGCTTCGGCGGCCAGCTGATCGCGCAGGCCATGGGGGGTTCCGTGGCGCCTGCTGCCCAGTGTGAAATCGGTTGGAAGGACATCTGGAGCGATCGCCCAGACATCGTCGGCAATGGACCCTGGTTTCAGTTTCACTACGACCGCTGGCAGGTGCCTGCTGGTGCCGTCGAGATTGCGCGCAACCCCATCGCCTCGCAAGCGTTCCTGATCAACAACTCGATGGCGATTCAGTTTCACCCCGAGGTCACCGCAGCGTCGCTCGACGGCTGGCTTGTTTGGGGCGGCGACAAGAAAGTCGTCGAGGATGGCCAAGATCCGGCCGTGATGATGGCCCAGACCGAGGCCTATGAGGCGGCGTCGATTGCACGCACCAACGACCTCGTTGATGGGTTCCTGCGGCACGTAGCCAAGTTGATCGATTAGTCGACGCGACGCATCCGCCAGACCGCCAGCCAACCAGGCGACCAGGCAAACGAAAAGCGGCCCGAGAAATCGGGCCGCTTTCGCGTAGCGCTTTCTGCTTGGTCTTAGCGCAGGGTTACCTTGACCGGCATGCGCTTGATGCCGTGCACGAAGTTTGAGCGCAGGTAGTCGACCTCGCCGGCAATCTCCATCTTGTCGATGCGCGAGATCAGGTCTTCGAACATGACGCGAAGCTCGATGCGAGCCAGAGCGTTGCCGAGGCACATGTGAGGGCCACCACGACCGAAGGTCATGTGCTCGTTCGGGTTTCGAGTGACATCGAACTTGTTTGGATTCTCGAAGATATCTTCGTCGCGGTTGCCCGATGCGAACCAAGGAACGACCTTCTGGCCGGCCTTGATGTTGACGCCGTTGATTACAGCATCGCGAGTCGCGGTGCGACGGAAGTGATAGACCGGGCTCGCGTAGCGCAGGAACTCTTCGACAGCCCAAGGGATCATATCTGGGTTCTCCTGCAGCAACTGCAGCTGGTCTGGGTGCTGAATCAGGTTGCGCATCGTGTGCGTGATGGTGTGGCGAGTGGTCTCGTTGCCGGCCACCACGAGCAACAGGAAGTTGGTGTGGAAGTCGCGCTCCGACAGCGGAATGCCGTCGCTCATCTCGCCGTTGACGAGAACCGAAACCAGGTCGGTGCCGTCCTTGCCGCGGCGTTCCTTGGCAAGAGCATCGCCATACTCGAATACCTCGAGGGCAGCAGGGGAGCGGAATGGCACCAGGCGGTACTGCTCGCTCTCGGCCGAGTTGATCAGAACGTCGGCGTGCTCTGGGTCGTCGAAGCCAACCATGCGGTTTCCCCAGTCGATCAGCTTGTGGGTGTCTTCGACAGGCACATCAAGCAGACGCACGAGAACGTTGATTGGGAAGTCGGCTGCAACCTCGCTTACGAAGTCGAACTCGCCCTTGGCGAATGCGTTGTCGAGGGTGGTCGCGGTGATTCCGCGAAGGAAGGTCTCATACTTGGCGACTGCAGCCGGGGTGAACTGACCCTGCAGTAGGCGGCGAAGCGCGCGGTGGCGCGATCCGTCGGTCTCTAGCAGTGATCGACGAGCTTCTTCCTGCTCTGCGTCAACTTCTTCGAGGTTTGTGAAGCGCTCGCTGGTGAAGGTTTCAGGGTCGCGCAGAACCGAGACGATGTCGTGAAAGCGAGTCACGGCAAAGAATCCGCTGTTCGGCGCTTCCTCTTCGTTCCAGTGCACCGGGTCGTTCTTGCGCAACTCAGCGAATTCGGCCCATGGGGCGCCCTTCTCAAACAGATCGAGGTCGGCGAGGTTGATGTTCGACGCTGAAGACATCCTTGTTACTCCCAATAATTGCGGTCAATTCCAACGATTCCGGAAATCGTTTGGTTGCTAACAATCTCAAACACTACTGAAAAACATTTCCAAATGGCCGCATTCGCCTAAATCGTTATGAACCAAACGATGCGAAAATTGGATGCGGTGCGCAGGCGCACGCCTAATCTTGGGAACACGCTCCAAGTCGGGAATGTTCAACTTTGGGGAAATCGTTTTGGAGGCGAAACATGGCTGGTGCACACACCCTCGCCGAAACCGAGCGTCAGGTCAGCGATCGACTTAAGGGCATGAGCATCGACTTCAGCTCGATGGCCGTTACCTCAAACCTTTTCCGCGCTGCTACCGCAGTGCGCAACCACCTAGAGCGAAGCGTTCTTGCCCCACACGGTCTTTCCTGGACGGCATTTGTCGTGCTCTGGGTTGTCTGGATCTGGGAGCCAATCGAGACCCGTCAGATTGCCGAGGAAGGTGGCTTCTCGAAGGCCACATTGACCGGCGTCCTAAGCACCCTGGAAAATCGCAAGCTGGCGATTCGAAAGAAGAGCAAGGAAGACGGTCGTCTGGTCTTGGTAGAGCTGACCCCTGCAGGTCGCAAGCTGATGCAGGAGCTGTTCCCAGAGTTCAATCAGCAGGAGCAGTTTGTGGCCGGTGCCGTACCAGCCGACAAGCGCGATGAACTCGCCGAAGCCCTGCGCAGAATTACAGCCAACATCGAAAAGAACGACTAGTAGCCTCGGGCGTTGACGTCAATCGCCCTTCGTTGAGGGCTAGCGCGCCGCCGCGATCGAAACGAACTTTTCGACCAGTTCGAGCTGCCCGCGTTCGTTCTCGAAATTGTCCTCAGGGTGCCACTGCACGCCGTATCCCCAACTGAGTTCTTCATACTTGACGGCCTCGACGTTGCCGCTTTCAGCGCGCGCGATAGGTACGACGCCTCGCCCGAGACGGTCGATTTCCTGGTGGTGGAAGCAAGACGATTCGACCGAAGTGCTCGTGATGCCTAACTCGGCTGCGCGAGCGCCTAGGTTTACCACGTGCATGTAGACGAGAACCGGAGCATCGTTGCGATGCGGTGCATCCATGTGTTGAACCAAGCTGCCGCCGCGGTTGACGTTCGTGATCTGGGTGCCGCGGCAAATCGTCAAAAGGGGAATGTCGTTGGCAAAGACGTGGTCGAGCAGGGCCATGTCGACCGAGTCCTGCAGCGAGTCGACGCCGTAAATGTGTTCCGACAGCACGGCCTGGCCATAAAGTGCTGGGTCGACATCCGAACCGCCAGGCATCAGAACGCCTGCGAATCCCTCGAGGCGCGTGGCCCAGTCAGAACCCTCGACAGGGAGCAGCGTGATCGGTTCGCCGCCGGCCGCCCAAACCAGTTCGAGTAGGTTGCGAGCGTTGATGACAGCGCCGTAGCGGTTGGCCGTGGTGTGCTCGGCAAATCGGCCCACGATGGCAACTCGAGGTCTCTTGGTTGCTGGCATTGCTCACTCCAAATCGATCGAAGGTTGGACTTCTAAATCGTTATAAAACGGGGCGGTATCGCTAATCAGTATGCCCTATTCTAAATCATTAGTATCCGAATGATATTGGGCAAATTGGTCTGTATCAGCGACTCTGACAAGGGAGCCAGAAGCAATGACTTCTATCGAAGTTGCCGGTGTATACATCGACACCCGCCACTACATCGGCGGTCAGCGCATTGCCTCTAGCGAGACCTTCACCAACACTTCACCAATCGACGGGCAGTTCCTAGGCGAGTTCGCTCGAGGCGGCCAGCGCGAGGTCGACCTAGCCGTCGAGGCAGCACGCAAGGCTTTCCCGGCCTGGCGCGACATGGGTCCGGTCAAGCGCGGCCAGCTGCTCGAGAACCTTGCCAAGCTGATGGAAGAAAACGTCGAACAGCTCTCTCAAATCGAGACTCTCGACAACGGCTCGCTGCTTCGCTCGCACCGCCGCGGCGTCATGCCTCGCGCGGCAATGAACATCCGTTTCTTCGCCGAGTGGGCGCAAAACGAGCTCAAGCACGACGACTTCGAGACCCGTGGCCACACCAACAAGATCTCGTGGGACCCATCGGGCGTCGCCGCTCTCATCACCCCGTGGAACGCACCACTCATGCTCGCCACCTGGAAGATCGGTCCGGCTCTGGCCGCGGGCGACACCGTTGTTCTGAAACCAGCCGAGTGGACGCCGATGAGCGCATCATTCTTTGCCGACCTCACCAAACAGGCGGGCATCCCTGACGGCGTCTTCAACGTCGTTTTCGGCTACGGCGCAGAAGCCGGCGCACCGCTCACCGCACACCCTGGCATCGCACGCATCTCGTTCACCGGTTCGGTGCCAACTGCCAAGATCATCGCGCACGCCGCCGCCGACAACCTGACCCCGGTCAGCTTCGAGCTGGGTGGCAAGAGCCCGCTTTTGGTATTCGAGGATGCCGACCTCGACCTTGCCGCACACCTCGCGACCGAGCAGTACGACAACGCGGGTCAGGTGTGCCTCTCGGGCACCCGCATCCTGGTTCACGAGTCGGTTGCCGACGAGTTCGCTGCCAAGTTCGCCGAGAAGGCAGCGCAGATCAAGCAGGGCGACCCTCGCGACGAGAACACCGACATCGGCCCACAGATTCACCAGAAGCACTTCGACCGCGTCAAAGGCTTCGTCGACCGCGCCAAGGAAGACGGCGCCAACATCGTCTGGGGCGGCGAGCCAAATGCCGATCTCGGTGGCCTGTTCTTCAAGCCGACCTTAGTTAAGAACCCGACTCCGGGCAGCGAAATCGTCACCGCCGAAATCTTTGGTCCGGTGCTCTGCATGCAGACCTTCAAGACCGACGAAGAAGCACTCGAGATGGCTAACGGCACAGAGTTCGGACTCGCAGCAGTCGTGGTCTCGGGCAACCGCGAGCACGCCGAGAAGGTCACCAAGAACCTCGTTGCCGGCACGATTTGGGTCAACTGCTTCTTTGTGCGCGATTTGCGCGCGCCATTCGGCGGCTCGAAGAAGTCGGGCATCGGCCGCGACGGCGGCACCTGGTCGTTCGACTTCTATGCCGACGTCAAGAACACCGTGTTTTCTCCAAATGGATGGAAGGAATAACAAAAAATGGGTGAAGTAGTAGGAGCAGCGCTTCTGGCACACGTGCCGACCATCATGCTGCCTGAGGCGGTTCGCAAGGACCTCAACAACGGCGAGGAAATCAGCCTCGTTCCGGGCCTCAAGAAGCTGCGCAAGGACATCTTCGAGACTCTCGATTACGACACCGTCGTCGTGCTCGACTCGCACTGGGCGACCACGGTCGAGTTCGTGATCACCTCGCACTCAGAGCGCTCGGGCTTGTTCACCTCGGAAGAGCTGCCGCGCGGCATGTCGCAGATCCCTTACGCGTTCAAGGGCGACCCTGAGCTTGCCAACTCGCTCTCGAAGTATGACGAGAAGAATGGCACCTGGGTCACCCCGATCTCAGACCCGCACCTGCCGATCTTCTATGCGACCGTCAACCTGTGGCACTACCTTGGCCGCGGCCTCGACGAGAAGCGCTGGGTTTCGCTTTCGGTCTGCCAGACCGGAACCCCAGAAGACTTCATCCGTGCCGGACGCGCGCTTGGTGAAGCAATCCGCGACAGCGACCGCAAGGTGCTGCTGCTCGCATCGGGTGCCCTTTCGCACACCTTCCACAAGCTGCGCGACCTGCGCAAGCACGAGGCAAGCGACCCGAAGCACATCTACAGCAAAGAGGCCTACGAGTACGACATGCAAGTGCTCGAGTGGATGAAGGCGGGCGATCACAAGGCGATCCTCGACGACTTCGACAACTTCCGTAAGTTCAAGCCAGAGGCTGGCTTCTTCCACTACCTAGCGATGGCCGGCGCAGTTGGCGAAGAGTCATGGCAGTCGAAGGGTGAGCTTTACAGCGAATATGAGAACTCGATCGGCACCGGTCAGGTTCACGTCTGGTTCCCTGCCCAGCCGGGCGGATTCCCTAAGCCGAAGGATGTAGTGCTTTCCCGTGACTGAAATTCGTCGAATCCTGCTTGACGGCTTTGCCGTTCAGGTCGAGCGCAAGGGTGACATGCTCGTCGCCCCGGACGGTCGCACCATTGCGATCGAGGATGCGCAGCACCTCCCGCCGTCTGAGCCAACCAAGATCATTGCGGTGCACCTGAACTACGACAGCCGCACGCAAGAGTTCATGACCAAGCTGCCACCGGCCCCAACATACTTCCACAAGCCGATCACGGCCCTGAACAGCCACAACGGAGCCATCGTGCGTCCGGCCGGCTGCAAGTGGTTGAACTATGAGGGTGAGATCGTCATCATCATCGGCAAGACCTGCCGCAACGTTTCGCCAGAAGAGGCGGGCGAGTACATCGCCGGTTACGCCGTCGGCAACGACTACGGCTTGCACGACTTCCGCGACACTGACGCCGGCTCGATGCTGCGCGTAAAGGGTTCAGACACCCTCGCACCTGTCGGCCCTGCCATGGTCACCGACTGGGACTTCCGTAACAAGATGATCCGCACCTACGTGAACGGCGTTGTCAAGCAAGAAGACAACACCGACAACATGGAGTGGGACATGCACTACCTGGTGGCCGACATTGCTCGCACCATAACGCTCGTGCCTGGCGACATGCTGTTCTCGGGCACCCCGGCGTTCTCGCGTCCGGTCGAGCCTGGCGACATCGTCGAGGTCGAGGTTGAGGGCCTTGGCCGCCTGACCAACCACATCGTCGAGGGTCCAACCCCAATCCGCACCGACGTAGGCGCCCAGCCAACCGAGAGCGAAGAGGTCGTCTCGACCGCGCTCGGCGGCGACTGGGAGTTCCGTGGCATCCGCACCCCAAGCAAAGACCTTTACCCATCAACCGTGGAGGAAAAAGAATGATCAAGATCGACGTCGACATGACCAAGTGCCAGCACTACGGTCAGTGCGTATTCGAGGCACCTAACGTCTTCAAGCTCAACGAAGACGACAAGCTCGAGTACACCGCAACCGCCGATGACTCGGAGCGCGCAAACGTTGAGGCAGCGATTGACATCTGCCCAATGCAGGCGATCTTCATCGTCGACTAAGACTTTTTTAGTTCGAACTTTCACCGTGACCAAGCCAGTCGTAATCGTCGGCGCATCCATGGGCGGATTGCGCGCGGCAGAGTCGCTGCGTCGATTCGGCTATGCCGGGCCGATCGTTGCGATTGGCGATGAGCATTACCCGCCTTACAACCGTCCGCCGCTCTCGAAAGAGGTGCTGGCGGCCGAGGTAAGCCTCGAGGCGGTCGCTTTTCCGCAGCGTCCGGCCACGGCGGATGTCGAATGGAAGCTCGGCACCCGCGTCACCGGCGCCAACTTCGAGCGCGGTGTGGTCGAGACCGACAAGGGCGAAGAGATCGAGTATTCGAAGCTCGTCATAGCCACCGGATTGCGCCCGAAGCGTCAGGACTACCCGAATAACTTGACCGTCGGTCGCCACGTGATTCGCAGCCTCGATGATGCGCTCGAACTGCGCGCGGCACTTCGCCCAGGCGCTCGCGTCGTGATTCTTGGTGCGGGCTTCATCGGATGCGAGACCGCGGCAACCGCTCGCAAGCTCGGCGCCGATGTGACCGTGGTTGGCCCGGGCGAACTGCCAATTCTTCGCCCTCTCGGTCGCGAGTTTGCCGCCGAGGTTATGCGCCGCCAGCAGCACGACGGCACCAAGTTTGCGATGGGTCGCCGCGTGGCCGACCTGATCGGCCAGGCCGTGGTCGAGGGCGTTCGCCTGGATGACGGCACCGAGATTGCCTGTGACGTTTTCATCGAGGCAATCGGCTCGCACGCCAACATCGAGTGGCTGGAAGGCCAAGACATCGACCTGTCGAACGGTGTGGTCACCAACGGCAACCTCAATGCGCGCAAGGCAACCGACGGTGTTTGGCCTGATGTTTACGCAATCGGCGACGTGGCCAGTTTTCCGAACCCGATCTTCGACGACATCCCTCGTCGCGTCGAGCACTGGAACATCCCGACGGAGTGCGCAAAGTACGCCGGTGCCCGCATCGCTGCCGAACTAGCCATCGCGGAAGGCTCGACCGAGGCCGTGGTTCCTGCCGCAGCGTTCGCTCCCATCCCGTCGTTCTGGAGCGACCAGTTCGACATGCACATCCTTGCTTTTGGCCTGCTCGCGCTGGCCGACGAAATTCGCCTGATCGAGGGCGACATCAACGACGACTTTGTATTTGGCTACTACCGCGAGGGCAAGATGGTCGGCGTCGCCGGCGTTGGAATGCGCTCGGTGGTTCAGGGTTATCGCAAGGCATTCGAGGCGTAGAGAGGCACGCAAATGGCATCGTTTTTTGACCTAGACATCAACTTCGAGGATGAAGGCGGAGACCCGGATCTGTCGAAGATGCCGGCCGCCCAGCTGAAGGCCGCCATCGAACAACTGCCAGACGCACTTCGCGACGTCGCAATGGGAGTGCTCTATGAGAAGCGCACTATGAGCGACGTCTCGCAGGCCCTCGGCATTCGACAGGGCGAGCTCGTGACCCGCCTGCACCGCGCGCAGCTTGCCATCGGCATGACCCTGATGTCGGGCGGCCGCCCAGGCGGTCACTGATGACCATCGCGCTCAAGAATTTTGTCGACGGCGAATACCGCGAGTCGCGCTCTGACGCAGTTAGCGAAATCTTCGACCCGTCGTCGGGCCAGGTCTATGCGACCGCACCGGTGAGCAACGCGGCCGATGTTGCCGACGCCTACGAGGCCGCCTCGCGCGCGTTTGAGGATTGGGGCCAGTCGACTCCTGCAGAGCGTCAACTTGCTCTGCTGCGAATCGCAGACGCCATGGAGGCGCGCGCCGAAGAGATCGCCGACGTCGAATCGCGCGACACCGGCAAGCCACGCCCGGCGCTAGTTGGCGATGAGGTGCTGACCGCAGCCGGTCAGGTGCGCTTCTTCGCCGGTGCTGCCCGCAACCTAGAGGGTCGCGCCACCGCCGAGTACTCGCGCTCGCACACCTCGTCGATTCGCCGCGAACCGATTGGTGTCATCGGTCAGATCACGCCGTGGAACTACCCGCTCATGATGGCCACCTGGAAGTTCGCCCCGGCGATTGCCGCGGGCAACACCATCGTTCTCAAGCCTTCCGACACCACGCCAGCCGTCACGCTGCTGCTTGCCGAGATCTCTGCGGAGTTCCTTCCTAAGGGCGTCTTCAACGTGGTCACCGGCGACCGCGACACCGGTCGTGCCGTGGTCGAAAACCCGATTCCGCAGATGATCGCGATCACCGGCTCGGTTCGTGCCGGTATGGAGGTCGCCAAGAGCGCAGCACTCGACGTCAAGCGCGTACACCTCGAGCTCGGTGGCAAGGCCCCGGTCATCGTCTTCGGCGATGCCGACCTCGCTCGCGCGGCCAAGAAGATCGTCGGCGCGGCCTTCTACAACGCGGGTCAGGACTGCACCGCGGCTACGCGCCTGCTCGTGCACGAATCCGTGCACGACGAATTCGTTGCGCTGCTTCGTGCCGAGGTGCTCGCGAGTGCCAAGACCGGCACCTCCGACCGCAGCGACATCCTGTTCGGTGCTGTCAACAACGTCGCACAGCTCGAGCGCGTCAAGGGCTTCGTCGAACGTCTGCCCGACCACGCCGAGATCGTCGTCGGCGGCAACGCGCCTGCCGGTGGCGGCTACTTCCACGAGGCAACCGTGCTGTCTGGCCTCAAGCAGACCGACGAGCACGTTCAAGACGAGATCTTTGGTCCGATCTTGACCGTCCAGAAGTTCAAGACCGAAGAAGAAGCCCTGCGCAACGCAAACGACGTCAAGTACGGCCTCGCATCCTCGGTTTGGACCAGCGATCACGGTCGCGCCATGCGATTCGCCAAGAAGCTCGACTTTGGTTGTGTGTGGATCAACGACCACAGCCCGCTGGTTGCCGAGATGCCTCACGGCGGATTCCGTCACTCGGGCTACGGCAAGGACCTGTCGCAGTACGGCTTCGAGGATTACACGCGCATCAAGCACGTGATGAGCTGGCTCGGCGAATAGCCGCATACCCAGTCGTCTCTGGCAATAAACTCGCTGCATGGCCAACACCTCAGCTTTCAGCTACAAGAACGTGCTCAGCATGGTTCTTTCGCTCGCGACCACTCTGTTCCTGGTTCTGCTCGTGCTCTTTGCCTTTACGGGTGGAATGGCTGGTCTGACTGACCCGAACATGTGGACCGCGTTCGTGGCTTTCGTCGCAATCGTCGGTGTCTTTACGTCCTTTATCGAGGCGAGCATCATTCCACGCATCAAGAAGCCGGGCCTGTTCCGCACCCTGTTCGTTTACTGGGCGCTCGGCACGTTCCTAGCCGTGGTGCTCGTGGCGATGCTGTTCTTCATGAGCCCGAGTGGCGAAGCGCTGTTCTCGTTCGCAATTGTCGGTCTGTTCTGCTGGATGCTTTACGTGATCAACGTCGCGCTAGCCCGCACGATTTACCCGCTCGTGCACAAGTCCATCTGGAAGCGCCCGCTCTAAGACTTCTTCGGGGGCTAGAGCCCCTGCTTGGCTCGCCAGTAGGCGACCACCGCGTTAGCGTGGCCGTGACCCATCGCGTGCGTCTCCTTGAGCCAAGCCACCTGCTCCATGTGCTTCTTGTCGCGCACCTGCTCTAGGGCGTCGAACCAGTGCTGCATCGGCTGGCCGTACTTCTTCTCAATCGAAGGAAAATAGCTGGCTGGGCCTTGAACTTTCTCGGTCATGGTTTCATTATCGCCAATTCGATTCCCTAGTGCAGCCGCTACATAGACTGTCTCGGTGAGCACCAAACAACAGATGCTGGATGCGCTTAGCGCCAAGCCAAACGACTTCGTCGAGACGGTCGAACTCGTGCGCGACGGCATGGTCGAATCGCGTCACCGCGCGATCGCCGCACTGACCGGACCAGACGGCAAGCTGATCGCCGAGCGAGGCCACGCCAAGCGCTTGATATACGCGCGCAGCGCGCTCAAGCCCCTGCAGGCCATCGCGATGCGCAGAGCAGGCTTGGTGCTCTCGGGCGCTCAGCTGGCGATCACCGTCGCAAGCCACCACGGCACTCCGGCACACCAGACCCTGGTGCGCGAGGTTCTTGCCGGCGCAGGGCTAGATGAGCAGGCCCTCCAGTGCCCGGTCGCGTGGCCCGGCAACGCATCCGCCCGCGCTCAAGCAACCGAAGAGACCCGGCTGGCATTCAACTGCTCGGGCAAGCACGCGGGCTTTCTTGCCGCCGCCAAGGCTGCCGGCTGGAGCACCGAAGACTACCTAGCCATCGAGCACCCGTTGCAGAGGTTGGTGGCCGAGGTCATCCAGGAGTACACCGGCGAGCCGATCGTGCACACGACAGTAGATGGCTGCGGCGCACCGCTTCACACCACTTCGGTCGAGGGTCTCGCTCGAGCCACCGGCGCGCTAGTGCTGAACCAACCCGAGATCGGCCTAGCCATGCTCGAGAACCCCTGGGTCGTCGGTGATCAGAACACGCCAGACGCGATTCTGATGCGCGCGGGATTCGTCTCGAAGCTCGGTGCCGAGGGCGTTCTCATGGTGGGCACAGCCGACGGTCACGGCTTGGCAGTCAAGGTTGCCGATGGCGCTCATCGGGCATCCGCGCTCGTCGCCTTGGGCCTGCTGAGCGAGCACGGCCTAGTCGATGCAGAAGCGTATGCCTCGCTCTGGAACGAGCTGGCACCCAAGGTGCTTGGCGGCAACCAGATCACCGGCGAATACCGCCTCGTCTAGGCTTGAAAGGCCATGTCTGAGCCTCTAATCGCGTATCCCGCTGACCTGCCCGTCAGCCAACTTCGCGACGAGATTCAGGCTGCGATTCGCGGCCACCAGGTGGTCGTTATCGCTGGTGCAACCGGCTCTGGCAAGACCACTCAGCTGCCAAAGATGTGCCTCGAGCTTGGCCGAACCGCCATCGCCCACACCCAACCTCGACGCATCGCCGCGCGAGCAGTGGCAGAGCGCATCGCCGAGGAGCTCGTCGTCGAACTGGGCACGCTCGTCGGCTACCAGGTGCGCTTCACCGACAAGTCGGCTAAGGAAACCAAGATCAAGGTCATGACCGACGGCATCCTGTTGAATGCACTGCAGCGCGATCGCGATCTCAAGGCATACGACACGATCATCATCGACGAGGCACACGAGCGCAGCCTAAACATCGACTTTTTGCTTGGGTACCTGAAGCGCCTGCTGCCGCGACGCCCCGACATCAAGGTCATTGTCACCTCGGCAACCATCGACCCGGAGTCGTTCAGCAAACACTTCAACGACGCCCCAATCATCGAGGTTTCGGGCCGCACCTATCCGATCGAGGTGCGCTATCGGCCAACCACGCGAGTCAACGATGACGACGTGGACGCCGAACCGGATCAAGCCGAGGCGACCACCGCCGACTATGTGGATGGCATCATCGCCGGGCTCAAGGAATTGCAGGGCGAGGCCGACGGTGACACGCTCGTGTTCC
Organism: Actinomycetota bacterium; assembly: GCA_041176265.1. Taxonomy (GTDB): domain Bacteria; phylum Actinomycetota; class Actinomycetes; order Actinomycetales; family Microbacteriaceae; genus Rhodoluna. The sequence continues at coordinate 15,920 of JBEDDI010000002.1, read as the reverse complement.
TGAGCGGTGAGTCGGAGATTCGCGACGCGCAAGACGCCATCGAGGGCGCCATCACGAACGGCACGCTGCTGAAGCACACCGAGGTGCTGCCGCTTTATGGACGCCTCAGTGCGGCCGAACAGCATCGCGTATTCGAGCGCAGCAAGATCGCCGGTTTGCGTCGGCGAATCCTCCTCGCCACCAACGTCGCAGAGACCAGTCTCACTATTCCGAACATCAAGTACGTGATCGATGCCGGCACCGCTCGCATCTCGCGATACAGCCACAAGGCCAAGGTTCAGCGACTGCCGATCGAGGCCATCTCGCAGGCGAGCGCCAACCAACGCGCCGGTCGCGCCGGTCGAACGAGCCCTGGCATCGTGATTCGCCTCTATGCCGAAGACGACTTCGAGTCGCGCAGCGAGTTCACCGACCCTGAGATCCTGCGCACCAATCTAGCGTCGGTGATCCTGCAGGCCGCGCAGATCGGCATTGACGACCTTGGTTCGTTCCCGTTTATTCAGCCGCCAGATGCACGAGGCCTCAAGGATGGCATCGGCCTGCTTACCGAGCTCGGCGCGATTGCCGCGACCGGTGGTTCAGGCGAGAGCGCAAGCCACGAGTCCAAGTCGGGTGTTCGCCTAACCAAGCTCGGCCGCGACCTGGCCCGCCTGCCTATCGAACCGCGCTTCGCGCGCATGCTCCTCGAGTCGCGCAACGAGAACGTGGTGCGCGAGGTGATGACCATCGTCGCCGGGCTAACCATCCAAGATCCGCGCGAGCGCCCGCTCGAGAAGCGCGTTCAGGCAGACCAATTGCATGCCCGTTTCGCCGACCCAACCAGCGACTTCCTAAGCCTGCTAAACCTCTGGAATTACCTCGAGGAACAGCAGCGCAAGCTATCTTCATCGGCCTTCCGTCGCCTCTGCAAGAGCGAATACCTCAACTACCTGCGCATCCGCGAATGGCAAGACCTGATTCGCCAACTGCGTTCGATCGCCAAGCCACTCGGCCTCGAGCCGGGCGAACCTCGCGTTGACCCAGACGGCATCCATCGCGCCATTTTGGCTGGCCTGCTCAGCCAGATGGGGCTGCGTCAGCTGAGCGAGAAGAACACTCAGGATGCCCGCGCCAAGGACGCGAAGGCCAAGGCTCCGAAGCAGTCGGGGGAGTACCTCGGGTCGAATGGCAAGAAGTTCGTGATCTTCCCAGGTTCGACGCTGGCCAAGAAGGCGCCGGCTGCGATTATGAGCGCCGAACTGGTCGAGACGAGTCGCCTGTTTGCCCGCATGAACGCCGCTATCGACCCGGCCTGGGCCGAAAAGCTGGCCGGCGATCTCTGCCGTCGCAGCTACAGCGAACCGCATTGGGAAGCCGCACAGGGAGCCGTCATCGGCTACGAGCGCGTGATGCTCTTTGGCGTCGCAATCGTGCCGCGCAGGCGCATCCAGTTTGCGCGCATCGATGCCGGCTTTGCTCGCGAACTGTTCGTGCGTCACGCACTCGTGCTCGGCGAATGGGATTCGAAGCAGGCCTTCGATCGCGCCAATCGTGGGCTGATCAAACAGCTCGAGGCAGCGGCCGATCGCGCCCGCAAGCCGCAGCTGGCACCCGACGAAGAGACTATTTTCGCCTTCTACAACGCCCGCGTGCCGGCCGATGTGGTCTCGACTCGATCGTTCGAGGGTTGGTGGCGCAAGGCCCAGCACGAAGACCCCAAACTGCTCACGATGACGCGCGAAAACCTGATGGGTGATTCGGTCGCTAATCCCGATGAACAGGAACACCCGGCCGAATGGCTCCACGGCGGCCAGCAGCTCAAGCTGCGCTACCGATTCGACCCGGGCGCGACCGACGACGGCGTATGCGTCGATGTTCCGCTGCCGCTGTTGGCCAGCCTGAGCGCCGACGAGTTCGACTGGCTCGTGCCGGGCATGCGCCTCGAGCTGGTGACCGAGTTGATTCGCAGCCTGCCCAAGGCGATCCGACGCAATGTGGTGCCGGCGAACGATTGGGCGGCAAAGGCGCTAGCCGCGCTGCCAGCCGAGCCGACCGGCAACCTGCTGACTGTCCTGGCTAAAACCCTGCAGCAGCTGAGCGGCACGCGTGTGCAGGCCCTCGATTTTGACACCTCCAAGCTCACCAACGCGATGCGCATGACCTATCGCGTCGTCGACGACAAGGGCAAGACGTTGGGGCTAGGCCTCGACCTGCGCGAACTCCAGTCGAAATTTGCCGAACACTCGCGCGAGGCCGTTGCCGTGGTCGCCGAACGAGCCACCTCGCCGCTCGAGCGCGATGGCATCACTACGTGGGATTTCGACGAACTGCCGCAGAGCATCGAGAGCCAGCACGCCAAGAACGTTGTGCGCGCATTCCCTGGGCTTGCCGCTGGTGCGAGTGTCGGCGGTGCCGCGGGCAGCGCATCCATTCGAGTTTTTAGCACCGAGCGCGATCGCGTCGCGGCGCATGCCGGGGGAGTCATCGCGTTGGTGAAGGCCGCAATTCCGAGCCCGGCCACATACATCGAGTCGCACCTTAACCAGAACGAGCGCTTGGCCATCGCAACTCTGCCGTATGGCAACCTGACCGCGCTGGTCGACGACATCATCACAGCCGTGATCGATCGCGAGCTGCGCCGCATCGAACCGTCTGGCCTGATCTTCAAGCGCAACGAATTCGAAGCCGTGCGCGATGCGGTTCAGGCGCGCGTGGTCGACGACTGCTTTGCGACTGCAGCTCTGTGCGCCAAGATCGGCGTGGCCTCGCGTGCCGCTGCCAAGGCAATCGCGGGCATCAAGGCATTCGAGTTCCTGACCGTGCTCACCGCCGAGCGTGCCCACATCGAACAGTTGCTAGAACCACAGTTCGTCAGCCGAGCGGGTCTCGATCGACTGCCGCGCATCGAGGCATACCTTCGGGCCATCGAGTACCGAATGACAAAAATCATGGATGCCGCGGCTCGCGACAATGCTGCCCAGGTCGAATACGACCGAGCCTATGCGCTCTACGCCTTCGCCGGGGGCCAACTGCCACTGCAGCAGGGTGCAACGTCGCAGTTGACCGCTGCCCGCTGGTTGCTCGAGGAGTTGCGCGTGAGTTTGTTTGCGCAGGCCATTGGTGCCGCCGAAAAGGTTTCAATCGAGCGCGTCAAGAAGGCACTGGATTAGGCCTCCGACCGCGTTGACCTAATCTTTACACCCGTTCGCTTCCAAACGGCTGGCAGAATGGGAGCATGACAACGAAGTCGCAGTATTCCTCGGTTGACCCAGCCATCTCTCGTTCTTGGCTGCTGGTCAACGGCGCTCGCCCCGAACTCTTCGACAAAGCGGCTGCGACCCGTGCCGATCAAATCGTGCTCGACATCGAGGACGCGGTCGACCCATCACACAAGCTTCGTGCGCTCGACGACGTCGCCGACTGGCTCGATGCCGGCGGCGAGGCCTGGGTGCGCGTCAACGATCGCAACACAGAGTTCTGGCAGTCCGACCTCGACCGCCTGCGCTCTTGCGCGAACCTCCGTGGAGTCATGCTGGCCAAGACCGAGGCTGCCAGTCACGTCGAAGACACCTATGCCGCACTCGGCAACCGCTTCCCGGTTTTAGCTCTGGTTGAGACCGCCCTTGGCATCGAAGAGGCCACCAACATCGCTCGCGCTCGTGGCGCCTTCCGTCTGGCCTTCGGTAGCGGTGACTATCGCCGCGACACCGGTACCGCGATGAACGATCTGGCGATGGCATACCCGCGTTCGCGCCTCGTCGTGGCTAGCCGCGTCGGCAACCTACCCGGCCCAATCGATGGCCCAACCGTAGGCACCTCGCACGCGCTGTTGCGCGAACAATCCGAGCTCGCTGTGGCCCTCGGCCTCACCGGCAAGCTCTGCCTGGCCTTCGATCAGCTTTCGGTCGTCAACGAGACAATCTGCCCAACCCGCAGCGATGTTGCCTGGGCAATCAACTTCCTCAATGACTTTGAAGCCGCCGGACGCGTCATTCGTGACGGTTCGGACCTGCCGCGCCTAGGTCGCGCCGAGAAGATCAAGAAGCTCGCCGACGCGTTCGGCATCGCTCCCGAAGAGGCTTTCTAAGCGCCTGTTGGGCTGAACACGGTTAACCCGCGTTCGCGGGCCTCTTTGGCCAGCCTTGCGTCTGCTGTGCACAATCGCCCACCGCAGCGCAATGCCGCATCAAGCGCAACCGTGTCAGGCATGCGAAGGCCTGTCTCGGCTCGCAGTTTCGCCAGGTCGGTCGCGTGCTCAGGCAGGGTGCCGAAAACTTCAATTTCGAGTTCGGCGAGGTCTTCCTCGAACTCGACGCCAACGCCAGAGGCATATGGATGCACGAGTGACTCGGCAAGGTTCAAGGCAGAGATCCCAATTGGGTCGCCGCCCGCCGCTTCGAAAACGTCGCTAGCCCAGGAATGGTGAATGTCGTTGGGCTTTAGTAGGGCAATAACAAACTTGGCATCGGCGACGATCATTCAGGCCACTCGTCAAGCGACTCTTCGCGCCAGTTATCGGGCCAAACTAGCGCATATCGAGCACCAATTTTGGCTAAAGCCTTGCGCCTTTTCTCGGCTCGTTCGATTTCCTCAATCGCAACTGCGCGCACCCCACGCATGAGCAGTGCACGCAGGGCTTCGGCTCGCGTGGTCCCAGCTGGGAGCTCGAGCAACATCGAATCCAGGGCAACTGCCAGCTCATCGGTCTCGGTGACCATGTGTCGTAGGCGTGCTGTAGGCATGCGGCTAGTGTAGCACTTCGCTACAAAGTGCAACACCCCTGCGAATCACTCGCCGATCGACTTGCGCAGCAAGTCTGTAATGCGGTCAATCACCGCGGGGGTTAGCTCTAGCACGGCGAACGACGTTGGCCACATTGCACCATCGTCGAGTGCTGCATCCTGCTGAAATCCAAGGGTCGAATAGCGCGACTTGAACTTGCCGCCGTCCTGGAAGAAGCACACAATTTTGCCATCGAGGAAGTAAGCCTGCATGCCGTACCAGGTCTTGGCCTTGAGGCTCGGGGCAACCTTGCCGATGAGCTCGTGAATGCCCTGCGCGATCGCACGATCTGCAGGTGCCATCGCCTCGATCTTGGCTAGAACGTCGGCCAGATTGAGGGCATCCTCGCCCTCGGTCTTGGCGCGCTTGGCCGCCATCTTCTTCTCGGCCATGTATTCCTTCATGGCCTGACGCTCTTCGGCGCTCAACTTTGCATCTGACACGTTAGCCTCCTAGGCCTGGGAACGCCGACTTCATCGACGAGATGATGGTCGATGCCGCGATTGCGAGCAACAATAAACCAAGTATGCGGCTGACCACCATGACGCCCGTTTCGCCGAGCAGCTTCTCGATTGGTGCGGCAGCCAGCAGGAACAAGTAGGTCAGGCCAGTTAGCGCGAGGATGATGGCGAGGTTCGCGACGCGAGCGATGCCCTCCTCGGAGTTTCCCAGCGCAATGACGGTCGCGATTGCACCAGGGCCAGCCATGATCGGGATTGCGAGGGGCACGATGGCGGCACCCGAGGCGCCACCGGCGGCGGGCTTATCGAGCCCTCGTCCCATCGCCATCTTCCAGCCGAACGCAGCAATTACGAGCGAGCCGGCGATGCGGAACGCATCCAGTTCGATGCTGAGCGACTTGAGAATCACGTCGCCAAGGAAGTAGGCGACAAACAGCGTAAGGCCGGCGATGGCAGAGGTCTTTAGTGCCATGCGGCGTCGAGCTTGGTTGGTCTGGCCTTTGGCGAGAGCCAAGAAGATCGGGATTGCGGTGATCGGATTCACGATCGCGAAAAGTGCGATCAGGGTAGTGACGTCGCTGTTGAGTTTCATGGCCTAGTAGGTGCCCTTGATCACGAAGAAGGTGCCGCGGATTTCGCCCGCGAGCTTGGACTTTTGGCGTGCGAACTTGAACTTGGTCGCCAACTCGGCTGGCACATCCATGCCCATGCTCAGCTTGAAGCCGACAGCGCGCTTGCCGCCGTCCTTCAGCTCGTAAAGCACATTGACGGCGAGGCCGGACTCATAAAAAACGTGCGTCCATCGAATGCCGTCGACCAATAGCTCGGTTGCCTCGAGGGGCTTCGAGGCGATGACGATGTCGCGCTCGAGCAGAACTCGACTCACGTAGTCGATGAGCTCGGGAACATCGGTGGCCGGGCTGGTGGCGAACACGGCGTCGTACTTGTTCTTGAAGTAACGAGCCTCGTTTGCGCGCAAACCAGCGAGCGTCTCGGCGTGAGGCGAACTCTCGAGTCCGGCGGTTGAAACGTTCACAAAGTCGATTGCAGTTGGCATGCCAAAAGCCTACGTCTAGCCCAGGCTCATTAGAGCTGCTGCGGTGATTGCGGCCGCGATTCCGATCAGCTGAACGCGCGAAATGTGCTCCTTCAGCGCAAAGCGAGCAAGGATTACGGTAGCCAGCGGATACATGGCCGTCAGCAGGCCAACCAGGGCCAGGTCGCCGGTGACCAGCGCCAGCAGGATGAACGCGTTGGCGAAGCCGAATAGGCCGCCCGACAGTGCCGAGTTGCGGATCGAAGTCGGCGAGAAACCGACCGAGAATCGCTTGCGCGCGAACGCAAACGGAACCAGAACGATTACAAGCGCGGTGATTGCTCCGATGACCGCGGGGGATGAACCCGAACTGCTCGGCGCGTAATCGAGTGCGACGGTCGCGAACCCCCAGGTGATGCCACCGATGGCCGCGAGCAAGACCATCCCGAGGTTTAGCCCAGGCTTTCGCCCAGCCGAAGCGGCCGCCTGCAGCTCGTCGTCGCTCTCTGCCCCACCCTTCGGCGCGACCGTAAGCAGCAGCACGGCAAGTAGGCCAAGACCGACACCGCAGGCGGCAATCGGTGACAGCTCTTCGCCCGTTGCCACGGCCCAAACCACGGGAACGATGGCGTAGATGACCGAAACGAGCGGGGCGACAATCGAAACCGGGCCGACGGCGAGAACGTAGTAGAAGACCAAGAAGCCAACTGCCTCGCATGCGCCGGCGATTGCGCCCGTGAGGTTTCCCTCCGCCGACCAGATGCTCGGTATAAACGCGAGCGAAACCAGCGTGACCAGGGTCGAGGCCAAGTGCCCAACGACCGAGACGGAAACCGGGTGCAGCTTGCGAGACGCGAGTGCGCCGAAGTAATCGCCAACGCCATAGCCGGCGGCGGCAATCAACGAAAAGAGGATTCCGAACACAGTGCTCTCAGGCTAGCGGGTCACGAAAACCGCGGCCAAGACGACAAACAGCGCTGCAATGATCCGATTCACGATTAGTTGATTCGAGCCACGCAGCAGTCGCTGGATCGGTTTGGCGAGCAGCGCATACATTGCACTAATAAGCGAGAAACCGACCGCGATGATGGCGTTGAGAGCCCAAACGTTTGTCTGGGCCACAACCTGAGGAACGACGGCGATGTAGAACAGCATCGCTTGCGGATTCGAAACTCCGACGGCGAAGGCGGTGGCAAAACCCGTCCAGAATCCGGCTTTGCCTTCCACCTCGAGTTTGCCGTCCGAGCGCCATAGTTGCCAAGCGCGCCAGCACAGGAAGGCCGCACCAAACCACTTGAGCGTGGTCAAGGCATCTGGGTATTGAGTCAGCAACCACGAGAGCCCGAAATAGGCGATTGTCAGCAAAACGATCTTGGCAAGCGTGATGCCTAGCGAGTATGGAACGATCGCCCGCCAGCCACGTGAAACCGCCGTGGTCAAGAGCAGCATCGTGTCTGCGCCCGGTGTCGCCGCGGCCACGAACCAGACCGAGGCGAACAAAAGGTAAGCGCTCATGCGTGCTCCTCTCGTTCCGCCTTCACACTAGCCGCGGTCGCATTGGTTTGCGGCTATCGTTGCGACATGGTTGACATTGCCGAATACAACGAGAAGCTCGCTCCGGAGCAGCGCATGATTGCCGAGGCCCTGGTTGCGGCGATCGCTTCTGAGCTGCCACAAGCCGAGGGGCGCGTCTGGCATGGCCACCCGGTTTGGTTCATTGAAGCCAATCCCGTGGCCGGCTACAGCCTCAAGAAGGCTGGCATGGAGCTGCTCTTTTGGAGCGGCCAGTCATTCAGCGCAGTTGGCTTGAGGCCGGTCGGCAAGTTCAAGGCCGCTGGCGTTACGTTCGAATCGCTCGAACAGCTCCACACTTCACCCTTAGTCGATTGGCTTGGGCAAGCGGCTGCTATTCAGTGGGATTACGCCAACCTACCGAAGCGTCGTGCACTCGAAAAACTAACGGAGTTCTAGAACCATGGCTCGGGTCACGTACACAACGAGCGTCATCGGGTTCAAGAATCACGCCTCGCTGCACATTCCAGACGACGTCCTAGAACGGCTGGGAGCGAATCGTCGCGCGCCACTCAAGATCACCATCAACGGCTACACCTATCGCAGCACCGCAACGGCGGTGAACGGCGAATGCCGGGTGGTCTTTCCGCAGGCCGACCGCGATGCCTCTGGAGCCAAGGCGGGGGATCAGGTTGAGGTCACCCTCGAGCTCGAGGTGGGCAAGCGCGAGGTCGAACTGCCGGGCGAACTGCAGGATGCGCTCGCCGCAGCCGGGCTGCTCGATGCGTTCGAGTCTCTGACCTACTCGAAGCGCAAGGAGTTTGCGCGTCAGGTTGCCGAGGCGAAGGCTGCAGAAACCAAGGCCAAGCGAGTGGCTAAGGTGCTAGAAAGTTTCGCTAGTTAGTCGGCCTGAACGTGCTCTGGGTTCATCCAGAACAGGTCCCACAGGTGGCCGTCGAGGTCTTCGAAGCCCCAGCTGAACATGAAGCCGTGGTCCTCTGGCTCGTTGATCTTGCGTGCGCCGGCGGCAAAGGCCTTCTCGCTCAACTCGCGAACGTGGTCGGCTGAATCACAAGAAAACGCGAGAATGGCCTCGACCGTGTCCTTGTCGGCAATCTTTTTCTGGACGAAACCCGAAAACTTTGAGTGCTCTAGCAGCATCACGTAGAGGTTTTTGCCCACGATCATGCAGGTCGACGTCTCGTCGGTGAACTGAGCGTTGAACTTCATGCCCAGTTCGGTGAAGAAGTCGACCGAACGCTTGAGGTTTTCGACGGGGAGGTTTACGAAGATCGCGTTGAACATGGGTTCAGCCTACGTCTCCTCCTGGAATTTCGATATGCCGCGCCTGTCGACGCCCTTGTTCGCATCAAACTTGGGCAGACTTTTCACATGACACCAAAGAAACTCTTCAAGTTCTTCGCCACCGCAGAGGCATTCACGTGGACGGCGCTTATCGTCGCGATCGTGCTTCGAGCCACCGAGCTCGTGAGCCCGACTGTTTCGACAATCGTGGGTGGCATTCACGGCGCGATCTTCCTGGGCTACGGTGTCAGCGCAGCACTTGTGGGTGTAAACCAGCGTTGGACCCTGCGAGCCATAATCGGCGGAATCCTGCTGGCAATCGTGCCTTACGCGACCATCCCGTTCGAGCGCAATCGCGAACGAAACGGATTACTGGTGGGGGATTGGCGCACGGCGGCCTCGAGCGACCCGCGCGATGCACACTGGTTCGATCGCCTCTACCGCTGGTTTATCTGCCGGCCAGCTCTGCTAGTGGTCGTCCTGCTTGCGACCGTTGTCGGAATCTTCAGTCTGTTGCTGTTCGTTGGTCCACCGGACCAGTGGGGCAAGTAGCTCGATTTCTTGCTTCTACCGATTGCGTGGGGGCTACTTAATGAACTCGGCGAGCTCTTCTAGCAAGACCGGCTTCGGCTTGGCCCCGACAATGCTCTTCACGATCACACCATTCACGTAGACATTCATCGTGGGGATGCTGACGACACCAGCAGCGGTGACCGATTCGACGTTCTCATCCGCATTCACTTTTCCGATGGTGATCTTGTCGGCGTATTCACCGGCAAGCTCGTCCAAGATCGGGGCAACTGCCCGACAAGGGCCGCACCATGGAGCCCAGAAGTCAACCACAACTGGTTTGTCGCTCTTAGTCACTAGGTCGTCGAATGTTGCGTCGGTAATGACGATTGCGTTCTCGCTCATGCGGTCTCCTTTTGGTGGGTTAGCCAACGCTCGGCGTCAAGGGCTGCCGAGCAGCCAGTTCCCGCTGCTGTGATTGCCTGGCGGTATGAGTGGTCGACGAGGTCGCCACAAGCGAAGACGCCTTCCACGTTGGTTGCGGTTGAACCGCATTCGACTTTCACGTAACCGCCAGCATCGAGGTCGATAGTGCTCTTGACCAGTTCGTTGCGTGGGTCGTGCCCGATCGCAACGAAAACGCCGGTGACATCCAAGATACTTTCAGTTCCGTCCACGGTGCTACGGAGTCGGATTCCCGTGGCCTTAGTTTCGCCTAGAACTTCAACGGGCTCTGAGTTCCAGACGAACTCAATCTTGGGGTCCGCCTCGGCGCGGGCGATCATTGCCTTGGAAGCACGAAGTTGGTCGCGGCGGTGCACCAGGTAGACCTTGTCCGCGAACTTGGTGAGGAAGGTTGCTTCTTCAACGGCGCTGTCGCCGCCGCCAATCACGGCGACGGTTTGTCCTTTGAAGAAGAATCCATCACAGGTCGCACACCACGAGACCCCATGACCCGAGAGCCTTTTCTCTCCTGGTACCCCTAGCTCGCGGAATGCACTTCCCATAGCGAGAATTACCGACCGTGATTTGAGCGTGTTACCTGCGGCGTCAGTTACCTGCTTGATATCGCCTTCAAGATCTACCGAAACGACGTCCTCGGTGATTAGTTTTGCCCCGAAGCGTTCTGCCTGAGCGCGCATGTTCATCATCAGGTCTGGGCCCATGATGCCGTCGGTGAAGCCGGGGAAATTCTCAACCTCCGTGGTGTTCATCAACGCGCCGCCCATGGTCACAGCACCTTCAAAAACGATTGGGTTGAGCTGCGCTCGAGCTGCGTAGATTGCAGCGGTGTAACCAGACGGGCCAGACCCGATGATGATGACGTCGTGGATGTCGGACATTAGAACTTGGCGTCGATTTCTGCGATGAGTGCTTCAACCTTCGCGCGAATCTCGTCACGGATTGGACGGACCTCTTCGACGCCCTTGCCTGCCGGGTCGTTGAGTGGCCAGTCGAGGTAAGTCTTGCCGGGGAAGAATGGGCAGGCATCGCCGCAGCCCATGGTGATGACGTAGTCGGAGCCCTTGACTGACTCTGTGGTCAAAACTTTTGGTGTGCTGTTGGCAATGTCGATGCCTTCTTCAGCCATCGCTGCGATCGCCGAGGGGTTGACCTGATCTTTTGGCTCGGTTCCAGCTGAGAGAACCTGCACGCGATCACCGGCTAAGTGTTGGAGGTATCCGGCTGCCATTTGGGAGCGTCCAGCGTTGTGGACGCATACGAAGAGGACTGTTGCTTTCTTGTCTGACACTGCTTCTCCTAGTTCTTGGTTAGTTCGTTGTAGAGGTCTTCAACGCGACGGGCGATGTCGTCACGCACGATGCGAGTTTGTGCAAGCTTGTCGCCAACTTCAGGGCCTGGTTCTGGAGTCAGCCACGTTTCGATGCTGCCGTTCATCCCCTCCACGGCGGTGAGCTTGGCTTCGTTGCCAAGGATCACGATGCGGTCGACTTTCATGAAGACTTCGTCAGAGATTTCCTTAGGATATTCGCCGGCCATCGAGGCTCCGAGTTCTTCGACAGCGATTCGTGCTGGCTCGTTGAGGGCATCCCCCGGGTGAGTGCCGCCCGAAAGTACTTCGATGGCGTTTCCGGCCTTTGCTCGCATCAACGCGGCGGCCATCTGCGACTTGCCTGCGTTGTGAACGCAGACGAAAAGAACACTCGGTGTGGTTTTAAGCACGGGTCACTCCTTTGACGACTGCCATACCTACGAGCGCACCCAAAAGTTGGGCAACTATGTATGGCAAAACGGACGCCGGTGAAATACCAGCAAAGGTGTCACTGAATACCCGGCCGATGGTCACGGCTGGGTTAGCGAATGATGTCGAAGACGTGAAGAAGTAGGCAGAACCAATCCAGGCCGGCACAGCGACAGGCAACAAGCGCTCCTGGTTGCGTGCACCGAGGATGCCAATGACGGCAATCAACCCAGCCGTAGAGACAACTTCACCTACCAGCAACCCAGCTGAGACTCGTTCGTGTGTTGAAATCTGGACGACCGGCAGATCAAACATCAGGTTTGCCAGAAGAGCACCAACGATTGCACCAGTGATCTGAGCACCAACAACGGCGACGGCTTCACCCGCTGCAAAGCTGCGGCGAAGAATCTGGACGAAAGTCACGGCAGGGTTCAGGTGTGCGCCGCTAACAGGCCCTAACAAAAGAATTAAGAGAGACAACGCCATGATTGTCGACAGTGCATTGATGATCAAAGTGACACCAACGTCATCGGAAAGATTTGCGCCCATGATCCCCGAGCCAAGAACCACAGTGACGAGCAGCGCGGTTCCGGCGAACTCAGCTAGGGACTTTCTGAAAACCTTTGCCAACGTGGGTTTCCCTTCAAACATAGACATCTGTCTATGTTTTACACTAAATCGCATAGACAACTGTCTATGTTTGCTAAATGTTCATCTCTTCGTGATGAGGTTCCTTAGATGAAAACGCTGACACTCACACCGATCGATGTAGCGGCCTGCGCGCCGGCAGGTCTGGCCGCCCCAATCGGTCGCCCCGAAGCGGAACAACTTGCTGCTCTCTTGAAGGCCATAGCTGATCCAACACGTATTCAACTAATCAGCTACATCAACGCCAGCAACAACGCTGAGGCATGCGTTTGCAACCTCACCGAGCCGCTTTCGCTCACTCAACCAACCGTGAGTCATCACCTAAAGGTGCTCGCGGATGCAGGCCTGATCGAACGCGAAAAGCGAGGCACGTGGGTTTGGTACACCGTTAACCAGGAACGTTGGCAACAAATCGCAAAACTTTTGGAAATCTGAAATGGCTTCAGAAATGATGGCCTTTCAGGTCAACGCGCAAAAGATAAACGCCGAAGGTTCAACGGTCAGCGCCAAAAATGCCGAATTGACGATTGACACAAGCGTGAATGGCAGGCTCGACGCCCTAAATCCTGTCGAACTTCTGCTGGCTGCCCTTGCGGCCTGCCTTATCAAAGGGGTTGAACGCGTGGCGGCAACACTCGGAATCGAATACGAATCAGTGGATGTGTCCCTCACCGCTCACCGTCCTGTCGACGAAGCTCGAATCGAAGACATCAGGTATTTGATCCGGATTGAAACTAAGGCCGACCAGAAGAAACTCGACCTTCTTCACAAGAACCTGATGAAGTTCGGCACCATCTATAACACCATCAAAAGTGGAACTACCTTGGCCGGAGAAATTGTTGCGAAATGACAAAAGCCCCAGATTGCTCTGGGGCTTTTCGCTGCGGAGAATGGCTGACTTTGAGCCTTGTGCTCTTTTTCCCTTTCAAATAGCGAAATCTAAATCGTCCAACTTTTTGTGTAAGTAGCAGAATAAGTAGCAAAACACACCAACCCCTCTCCTGAACCGCTAGAAACCCTCTAGAACGACCTAGAGGAGGGGTTTTGGCTCAGTTAGTGAGAATGGCGTTTATTGCCTTAGCAGGGCTTCTAGCCGTGAACTATGTTGCCGCGGAAATCATTCGTCCAGCGGTAGCCAGTCTTGAATATCAGATTGATCGACTGGGAGAAGTGTCGTCTGGACGATGACGCGCTTTACCCTCGAGTCTGGCTTCATATCTCTCAGCCAGTCTTGGACGGTTAAGGCGAGTTCTCGGGGCGACATCTTGAACACTGAGATGTTTTCCTCGTAGTCCCAGACTTTGATCAGATCGTCCACGGCCTCGCTGTCTGGTGTTGAGTGAATGGTGATGTAGTCGCCGCCCGTGTAGGTAGCCGCAAAGGTTTCTTCGTTTGTTTCCACAATGATTCTCATGATGAGCCTCTTCTTGATTACCCGATCGTGTCGGGGCTACTGAGACTTATCGGCACCCCTAACTTTCGGCCTTTGGAATGGCAGAACGCCCGGTTGGTGTGGGGTGGCCGGGCGTTCTGCTGACCGAAGAAGAGGGTGGGCTCACGGTCTCTTGATATATCGGCCTGACTTTCGGCTCGTCAATGTCGGACCTGGACGAGATGATTGCAGCGGTGTGGGGAGATAGGGGCAAAATGTCCAGATTCACCTCAGCACTAGTTTTCGCAAGCCCTCTCGGGTCAGGCCCGTTCTTCTCGGATGAGTGGCGCGTGAACTGGTGCGCGAACCTTGTGGAAGGTTCATCAGCGGGACCTTACTGGCTTCCGCTACCCAGTTACGAAGACCATTTGAAGATTGAGTCGATGATGGTCGACAGTATCGAACCTGAACTAGTTGCCGATTCTTTGATTTTGTTGCTGGGCGCGGTTTTTGGCAGCGAATCTCTCAACTGGTTACTTAGGGAAAGTCAAAACCTAATCTTTCCCGACGATGGCAAGCCATCCTTAGCGCCTTACTGGGATCTCGCAGATGACGTCCGGAACTGTTGTGTTCGGGACCTGAGCAATCGAATCAAAATCGGCGTGACATCTCTGGACGAACACTCGCTTCTTGGAAGCGAATCCATTCGCTTACTCAGGGGATTGGGGTTCCGAGTAGATCTCTTTGGTGCCGCAAATCCTTAGGCTGCTTCGTCAGTCGCAATGACTTCCGCTTGCTCTAGAACCAACTGCGTCGCATTTGGCTCTTGATCTGGCGGGTAGCCGTACTTCAGAAGTAAGCGTTTGATGGTTGCTCTCAGTTTCGCTCGAACTTGCTCTTTGACATTCCAGTCTGTCTTCGCATCGCGTCTAACAATATCGAGGAGTTCGTGAGCGATCTTTTTAAGTGTGTCATCGCCGATTTCAAGCACGGCGGAGTCATTTGTTCTGATGGCGTCGTAGAAAGCGAGTTCATCCTCGTTGAGGCCGAGTGTAAGTCCACGATCTGTTTCTGCCTTGAGGGATTGTGCTAGTTCGACCAGTTCGGCAACGACCTGAGCGGCATCAATGGTCCTGTTTTGATACCTCAGCAGTGAGCGTTCTAACATTTCAGAAAACGCGCGGCCAGTCACGATGTTACGCTTGCCCACCTTAGAGATTTCTGCCGCCAATATTCTCTTGAGCATTTCCAACTGAAGATTAGGGTTGGGTGACTTCTTGAAGTTCTTGACAAAATCTTCATCAATCAAACTGATGTCAGGCTTTGCTAGACCCGCTTCAGCAAAGATGTCGATAACCCCACTGCCAGTCATGGCTTCGGAAACAATCTGACGGATGGCCGTGTCGAGGGCCGCACCTGGATCCCCGCCCTCTCGATCGACACCCTCGATTTTTGAGATCTGTGAACGGACGGCTTCGAAGAAAGCCACATCGTCGCGGATTTTCATAGCCTCACCACTGGGAACGCACATAACGTAGAGGGCAATCAGGTCTCTGGTCTGTCCCATAAAGCGATGCTTGAGGCACGGCTTTTCCTTGGTGCACGCTTTTTCCGCAGGGGCGTCGACATGAGTTGAAAGTAGAGATTCAACGGTGCCTGACAACGTGTCAATGAACGCCTTAGGCCCGCCGCCGGCCAGACCCTTGCGCCATTCGTATCCGTGAAGAATCGAACAGACAACTTCATGCTTAGAAACCATTGCTGGGATTGCTTGAATGCGAAGGTCCTGCCCGAGTTCCTGGTTTTCCTGGTCTCGCGACGTGTAGTCCGAAAGCGCACTCTTTAGGTCTTCGGCAATGCCCAGGTAGTCAACAACTAGACCGGCGGGTTTGTCCTTGAAGGTTCGATTGACTCGAGCGATAGCCTGCATCAAGTTTGCGCCCTTCATAGGCTTATCGACGTACATTGTGTGCATCGAAGGCGAGTCAAACCCAGTGAGCCACATGTCGCGAACAATCACGATTTCTAGTTCGTCGTTTGGATTCTTTGCCCGAACCTTTAGATTTCTAAGGGCCTCTTTAGAACGGATGTGAGGTTGGAAACTAGCGTCGT
>JBEDDI010000001.1:0-179480 GCA_041176265.1 Actinomycetota bacterium | reverse complement strand
GGTAAACTTGACCCTCATGAAGGTCTTTCTAACTGGCGCTGACGGCTTTATCGGTTCACACCTCGCAGAAGAGCTGGTTCGCGCCGGCCACGAGGTCAAGGCCCTGTGCATCTACAACTCGATCGGTTCGCACGGCTGGCTCGACACCATCGACCCAGAGGTCAAGAAGCACATGGAAATCGTGCTCGGCGACATCCGCGACCCGTACCACATGAACGAGCTCGTGCGCGGCCAGGAGGCCGTCATGCACCTCGCGGCCCTCATCGCCATCCCGTTCTCGTACGTAGCGCCAGACATGTACGTGCAGACCAACATTCAGGGCACCCTGAACCTGCTCAACGCGGCACGCAACCACGACGTCAACCGCTTCATCCACACCTCAACCAGCGAGGTTTACGGCACCGCTCAGTACGTGCCGATGGATGAGGGTCACGTGCTTCAGGGCCAGTCGCCGTACTCGGCATCGAAGATCGGTGCAGACCAGATGGTTAAGTCGTTCTACTCGAGCTTCGAGCTGCCGACCCTGACCATCCGCCCGTTCAACACCTACGGCCCACGTCAGTCGGCCCGCGCCGTGATCCCGACCATCATCAGCCAGCTCGCCGCCGGCAAGAAGTCGATCAACCTGGGTGCGCTGACCCCGACCCGCGACTTCACCTACGTGACCGACACCGCCAAGGGCTTCGAGCGCGCGCTGCACGCGACCACCGGCTTCGGCGAGGTTACCAACCTGGGCGTCGGTTTTGAGGTCACCATCGGCGAGACCTTCAACATCATCAACGACATCATGGGTGCCGGCGCTGTTGCAACCGAGGACCCGAACCGCATTCGCCCGAAGAACTCTGAGGTTGAGCGCTTGTTCAGCGACAACACCAAGGCCAAGTCGGTGCTGCAGTGGGAGCCTGAGATCAAGGGTCTAGACGGGTTCCGTGCCGGCCTCGAAAAGACCGTGGAGTGGTTCACCAACCCGGTCAACCTGGCCAAGTACCGTCCGGACGAATACACCGTCTAAGACCGATGGTGCTGGGGTGGGGCTGGCACGCGATTCGAAAGTCGTAGCGGCGCACCAGATTTGCGCCCGAACAGAGGAGCTAGCGGATGACAACACTTGCTAACCAAATCGTCGAGCGCCTGACCGCGGTGCTCGGAGCACCGGAGGCCGGCCGCATGATCGGCCTGCACGAGCCCGAGATCGACGAGCTCGAGAAGAAGTACGTAAACGAATGCCTCGACAGCACTTTCGTATCGTCAGTGGGTGCATTCATCCCGCAGTTTGAGGCTCGCATCGCCGAGATCACGGGCGCCAAGTATGCGATTGCCGTATCGAACGGCACCGTCGGCCTTCAGGTCGCGCTCTTCCTAGCCGGTGTTCGCCCTGGCGACGAGGTGATCGTTCCGACCCTGTCGTTTATCGCCACGGCTAACGCGGTCTCGCACGCCGGTGCGACCCCGCACTTCATCGACAGCGAGCTGACCACGATGGGCATGAGCCCTGATGCCCTCCGCGACCGCCTGGCCGCTATGCTCCGCGACGCCGACGGCACACTGCGCAATCCGCTCACCGGCGCTCGCATCGCCGCCGTCTCGCCGATGCATACCCTCGGCCACCCTGTTCGCATCGAGGAGATCTGCGATATCGCGGCCGAGTACGGTGTGCCCGTCGTCGAAGACGCCGCCGAGTCGCTCGGCTCGTGGATCACGACTCGTTCGGGCCAGCGCCAGCACACCGGCACCTTTGGCTTGACTGGAATGATCTCGTTTAACGGCAACAAGACCATCACCACCGGTGGTGGTGGCGTGATCCTGACCAACGACGACGAGCTCGGCCCGCTGGCAAAGCACCTCACAACCACGGCCAAGCTGCCGCACAAGTGGGAGTTCGAGCACGACCACATCGCGTGGAACTACCGCATGCCGAACCTCAACGCCGCCCTGGGCATGGCTCAGCTGGACAAGTTCGACCGCTTCCTCGAGCAGAAGCGCCGCCTGGCGCTTGCCTACGGCAAGGCTTTCGCCGGTATCGACGGCGTCCGTTTTGTTTTCGAACCAGAGTCGACCGAGTCGAACTACTGGCTTTGTGCCATTCAGCTCGATGACCCGAGCCTCGAGCTGCGCGATGAGGTTCTGCAGGCCTGTGCCGACGCGGGCTTCATGGCCCGCCCGATGTGGAACCTGCTGCACAAGCAGCGCATGTACACCGGTGCACCGGCCGCGGGCGACTCGCTCGGCGGCAACCTAAACGTGGCCACCGCGCTGCACGCGTCGCTGATTTGCATTCCTTCGACTCCGAAGCTGGCGGAGCGCCTCTAATGCGCAAGATCGCGGTGATGACAGGCACTCGAGCCGACTACGGTCTGCTCAAGAACCTGATCGCCGAGCTGCACGGCAAGGCGAACGGCTTGAACCGCACGGTCGAGCTGCAGATCATCGCGACTGGCAGCCACCTGTCGGCCGAGCACGGCATGACCGTGGCCGAGATTCGCCGCGACGGCTATGAGCCAGCCGCCGAGATCCCTATCTGGTCGACCGACGACACGTCGTTGGCCGCGGCCGTCGACACCGGCGAAGCAATCGCCAAGTTTGCCCGCGAGCTCGAGCGCCTGCGCCCGGATGTGGTCGTGGTGCTCGGCGACCGTCTCGAGGCGTTTGCTATGGCATCGGCGGCTACCATCTTGCTGATTCCGGTTGCTCACATTCACGGCGGCGAGCTCACCCTGGGCGCGATGGACGACAGCTTGCGCCACGCCATCACCAAACTTTCGTTCCTGCACTTTGCCACCACCGAGGAGCACCGCGACCGCGTGATTCAGCTCGGCGAGGAGCCATCGCGAGTCTTCAACTTTGGTGCACCGGTGTTGGATGCGATTGCCAACCTCGAGCTAATGTCGCGAGAGGCCCTCGAGGACAAGTTCGGTGTTCGATTCGGAACCAAGAACACCGTACTGATGACCTTCCACCCGGCCGCGTTCGACGAGGCCAGCGCCAAGTCGATGATCGGCGAGCTGCTGGCTGCGATGGAGGCGCTCACTAGCGCGCTCGACCCGAGCGAAACCCAGCTGATCATCACCGGAACCAACAACGACATCGGCTCGGGCGATGTTCGCGAGGCGATTGCCGCGTTCGCGGCTCGACTGCCAGACCGCGTCTCGTACGTCGAGAGCTTCGGCCAGCTGGGGTATCTCAGCGTGATGTCGAAGGTCAATCTGGTGACGGGTAATTCTTCATCGACCGTTCTTGAGGCTCCTGTTCTCGGCGTTCCGAGCGTTCTGATCGGCAATCGCCAGGAGGGTCGCCCGATGTCGGCCAGCGTTCTGAAGCCGGCGCGTGCAGATCGCATTCTGATTCTTGAGGCAATGCAGAATGCCCTCAACCCCGAGTTCCGTGCCCGCGCGGCTGCCGCTGGCACCCCATTCGGCCTGCCGGGTTTTGCTCAAAAGGCAACCGCAGAGCTCATGCGCCACGAAATCCCTAGCCCACCAAAGAAGAAGTTCTGGAGCGCCAAATAATGATCGCGAACCAAATCAAGGCTCAGCCAGTGCTGATCATCGCCGAGGCCGGCGTGAACCACAACGGCTCGATCGAGCGCGCCATCGAGATGGTCGACGTGGCCAAGCGTGCCGGTGCCGACATCGTCAAGTTTCAGACCTTCTCGGCCGACAAGCTAGCCAGCAAGGACGCCAAGCTAGCCGACTACCAGCGCAAGGGCGACGACGACAACCGCAGCCAGTGGGACCTCCTGAAGGGCCTCGAGCTCAGCCACGAGGAGTTCGCTCAGCTGCGCGACCACTGCAAGAAGATCGGCATCGGCTTCCTATCGACGGGCTTCGACCTCGACGAGCTTCGCTTCTTGATCGAAGAGCTGCACATTCCACTGGTGAAGGTTGCCTCGGGCGACCTAACCTTTGCCCCGATGCTGGTCGAGGCCGGGCAGTCGAACCTGCCCGTCATCGTCTCGACCGGAATGGCCGTGCTGGACGAGATCGGCGAGGCCCTCAAGTTCATCGCCTGGGGTTACGCGCGCGCCAACGGCATCGTTGCGATTGATGCAAAGCCGTCGGCAGCCGAGCTCGAGTCCAACTACGCGCGTGAAGATGTGCGCGCGATCATGCTCGAGAAGGTCACCATTCTGCACTGCACCACGCAGTATCCGGCCGAGCTAGACATCCTCAACCTCAATGCCATCGGGCTGATTGCCGACGAATTCGGCCTTCCGGTAGGTTACAGCGATCACTCGCTCGGCACTTTGGCCTCGGTCATCGCGGTCGGCATGGGGGCGACCGTGATCGAGAAGCACTTCACCCTCGACAAGTCGCTCGAGGGGCCGGACCACGAGGCGTCGCTCGACCCGACCGAGCTCGAGTCACTCGTCTCGCAGATTCGCCAGGCCACCCGTGCCCTGGGTGAGCGCAAGAAGCAGCCAGCCCCGATCGAGCTCGCGAACAAGGCGGTAGTCCGCCGCAGTCTGGTCGCCAAGCGCGACATCGCCGCCGGAACCGTGATCACCGAGGCCGACCTCGAGTGCCGTCGCCCGCTAAACGGTCGCACGAGCTTCGACTTCTATGAGGTCGTCGGCTCTGTCGCGGGCCGCGCATACGTTGCTGGTGAGTACGTTGACTAACGAGCTGCGCGAGAGCAACCCGAAGCTGCTCATGGTCGGCGCGGGCGGCCACGCTCGCGTGCTGCAGGAACTGCTGGCCGAGGCCGGCATTGCACTCAGCGGCTATGTTGCTCCGGCCGACGGCAGCAGCCTGCTGGTTGGCGACCTGCAGCGTTACGACGAGGCCGAGCTGGTCTCGGGCGAGGGCGACCTCGACCCAATCGACTTCCTCCTGGTGAACGGCATCGGCTCGGCCGGCCCGATCACCGCACGCGCCCGGGTCTACGCGCAGCTCAAGCAGGCCGGTTTCAACTTTTTGCAGCTCGATGCCCAGACGGCGCACATCAGTGAATCCGCGCTCTTGAGCGAAGGCGTGCAGGTGCTGCACAAGGCCGTCGTACACACCGATGCGCGCATCGACGAAAACACGGTCGTCAACACTGGGGCAATCGTTGAGCACCACAATGTGATCGGCGCGAATTGCCACATCGCCATCGGCGCGGTGCTCGGCGGCATGGTCGAGGTGGGCGACAACACCCACGTCGGCGCAAATGCGACCGTTCTTCAGGGAGTCAAAATCGGCTCGAACTGTATCATTGGGGCGGGTGCGGTCGTGACTCGCGACGTGCCCGACAATCAGACCGCGATTGGTGTTCCAGCCGTCGCCAGAGCCAACGGAGGCCAGCAGTGATCAGCGATCTTCGCGACCTTACCGTGGCACCTAGCGCCACCCTCTTGCAGACCATCGAAGCCATCAACAGGGGTGCCAAGCAAATTGCGCTAGTGGTCGATGCCGATGGCAAGCTGCTCGGAACCGTTACCGATGGCGACATCCGCCGTGGTTTGCTTCGCGGTCTCGCTGTCGACGCGCCTGTCACGCAGGTGATGAACACCAAGCCGCACACCGCAACCATCGACGACAACGGTCGCGATGTTATGACGCGCGAGATTCCTAAGCTGATCCACCAGGTTCCGGTGATCGACGCGGCCGGCAAGCTGCTGGGAATGTTCACCGATGACGATCTGACGGCAACGGTCGAGCGCTCGACCCCGGTGGTCTTGATGGCCGGCGGCAAGGGCGTGCGTCTGCACCCGCTGACTCACACCGTGCCAAAGCCGATGCTGCCTATCGGCGACACCCCGATCATCGAGATCATCCTGCGCAAGCTCAAGTCGCAGGGTTTCAAGAACATCTTCATCTCGGTCAACTACCTGGCCGACATCATCGAAGCTCACGTCAAGGATGGCGCCTGGCTCGGCCTGAACGTGCAGTACCTGCACGAGGACAAGCCGCTCGGCACGGCTGGCGCGCTAGGACAGCTCTCGGGCAAGTTCAACGAGCCGTTCATCGTCATGAACTCCGACCTGCTCACCAACTGCGACTTCACTCAGGTGATCCAGTTCCACCAGAAGCAGCAGGCCACCGCCACACTCGGCGTTCGCGAGTACCAGTTCCAGATCCCTTACGGCGTAGTGAACATCGAGGGCACCGAGGTCGAGTCGATCAGCGAGAAGCCGATTCACCGCTCGATGGTTTCGGCGGGCATTTACGCGCTCGACCCGTCGGCCCTGTCGCTGATTCCGAAGGACGAGTTCACCGACATGCCCACCCTGCTCGACCTGGTTCGTGCACGTGGCGAGAAGGTTGTGGCTTTCCCGATTCACGAGTCTTGGCTCGACATCGGTCGCCACGACGACCTCAACGAGGCGCGCAACAACCACGCCGAGTGGCTCGACTTCTAGGCGAATAGGCAAGCGAATGCTGAACGGTTTGACGGTCGTAGCCCTGATTCCGGCGCGCGGCGGCTCGAAGGGTCTGCCTGGCAAGAATCTCAAGAAGCTAGCTGGCAAGAGCCTGATCGAGCGCGCGGTCGAGAGCGCGAAAGGCGCATCCGACCTGATTGATCTCGTCGTGGTTTCGAGCGATGACGACGCAATCCTGATGGAGGCCCAGCGCGCTGGAGCGCTTCCGCATCTGCGCTCGGCAGAGGCAGCATCTGACACCGCGACCGCCGCAGACCTGCTCGAGGACTACTTCGCGGGCGAAGAAAATGCCCTGATCAACACCGACGTGATCGTCGTTTACCTGCAGCCGACTTCGCCGATGCGTAACTCGAGCCACGTGCGCCAGGCTCTGGACATGATGCACGCAAACCTCGACCTGTCCGTGCCTAACCCATCGGTGGTCTCGGTTTCGGCACTCGAGAAGTCCCCTTACTGGACGATGGTTATCGACGAAGGGCGCCTCAAGCCGCTGTTCCCGGACGCGATGACGCAGAATCGCCAAGACCTGCCCGCCGCATACGTGCCCAACGGCGCGCTCTATCTGTTCCGGTGGTCCGACTTTGTCGCCGGGCGTCGAATCCCAACCGCGGGCTCTTCGGCATTCGTGATGTCGGCAGACGAGAGCGTAGATATCGACACCCAGGCCGACTTCGACCGGGCCGTTGCGCTCCTGGAAGACCGGTAGCGCGGGGTCGCGCATCCGTCGATTGCAATGACCATAGAAAAGCTGTGGCAAGCGCTCGAGGACATCGAGCGTCGCGAGGGGCTGCTCGACTGGAAGGTCGGCGATGTCTACCTTTGGCCGCTGGTGCGAATGCGCCTGTATCGCGAGGTGGCAGAGGCAGCCGGCATCTTCGAGTCGCTGCCGGATCGCCCCGAAGTGGCCGCGGGAAACATCTCTCACATCGCGAATCGTTTTGACTTTGGCGTCGTGCCATTTTTGCGTCGCGATGCGCTTGGCAACGACAGGTTTAGCGCTCCACTGGTCGAGGCCCTTCCCGCCGATTCGACGCTCGTGTTTGGCATGGGCGAGCACGACGCCGCCTCTGGTCGGCCGCAGATCGAACTGCTCGAACGCGAATTCCTCAAGCGCTACAGAGTGCTGGCCAAGTTGCTCGTGCTTCCTACGCTTCGCCGCAAGCATGCGCTCCGTTGGGCCCGCGTGATCGCTTTTCTTGAGAGCGAGTTCAACATCCGGCTCAGCTCAAACCGGGGCTTCCCGCGCTGGTTGCTCGTCAACTTCGTTGCGCAGCGCTACGGGTTTGCCCGACTCTTCCGTTCGCTCGGACTCAAGAAGCTTTTCGTCGTCAATGCATGGAAGCGCGCGATGATTGCTGGCGCTCAGCGGGCGGGCGTATGGGTAGTCGAGCCGCAGCACGGCCTCTTGAGTGACATGCATCCGTTGCTGTCGTTCACCGGTCGCGAATCGGTTGCCTACCTGCCCAACGAACTGCTGGTGTGGGGCGATTACTGGGCCGAGAATGCGGCTTTGCCAAGCGGTGTGCGCACGACCGTGGTTGGTGCGCCGGCTGCAATCACCAAGGCGCGCGAGCTCACTACCGAGCGCCAGCCTGGCACGATTCTGTTCGTCTCGCAGGCGCAGCACACCACTCGCCTGTTCGAGGTTGCCCTGCACGTGGCCGACGCCAACCCACAGCACCGCGTGACCGTCAAGCCGCACCCGCAGGAAGACCGCGAGCAGTTCGATGCGCACCTGGCGGCGCTTGGCCGTTCGAAGCCTGCGAACCTGCACTTTGCCGAACGCGACGCAGCGGCCATCAACCTGATCGCCACGAGCGAGTACGTGGTTGGTGTCTATTCCATGGCGCTCGTAGAGGCTGTGGCGCTTGGGGCGAAGGTCGTGGCTGCCCAGTTGCCGGGCTGGGAGAACCTAAAATCTATTGAAAAGCGCGGTGACCTCGTGTTTGCCGACCCGAACGAGGATCCGGCTTTGGCCGCGGCTCTCAAGGCCGCCAAGCCGGCATCCGACCCAGAATTTTATTTTGCACCGCCCGTCTCAACCGAGGCACTGACACGAATCTTGAAGGCACATCCCACCGCATGAGCAACGCAGAGCAAGAGTTCGACGTCTCTTCAGACTCGATCGAAGAGGAGGTCTCGCCGGCGACGGTCGGTGAGGTTTGCGAGGCGTTTTGGCGCATCGAGCGCGAGGAAGACCTCTACAACTGGGAGGTCCTAGGCGTTCGACTTTGGCCGCTCGTGCGATTTCGCGTGTTCTACAACCTGACTAAAAACTCAGGCACCTACAAGTGGAAAGACAGCAAGCCACTGGTCAAGCCTGCGGATTACCCGGTGTGGACCGGAACCAAGGGTGAGAAGGTTCTCTGGAAGTCCGTCACCGGTTGGCGCTGGCACCTTCGTGGCCTGATTCCCGACTCAATGCGCGATGAGCGTGCAATCAAGTGGCTTGCCGCAACCGACATGATTTCGCCGTTCTCGAATCGCGACGCGCGCGGCGTAGACCGCTTCATGCAGCCGGTCATCGACGAGCTGGGCGACAAGGCTATCCGGTTCGGAGTTGGCTCATGGGACCGCGAATCGCCATGGCCGCAGATCGACCGCTTGCAGGGCATCTTCCGCGACCGATGGGGCTTGCTAGCTTCGGTCTTCGTGCGTCTGCGTGTCAGCAAAGCCGACTACGCCAAGTATCGCCGCGTCATCAAATACCTAGAGGATGCCAGCCGATCCTCGGCCGGTCCGTACCGCAACTTTCCTCGTTGGACCCTTCGCAACTTCTTTGCTGAGCGCCGCGGATACCGCATCCTGTTCAAGCGCATCCCGTTGAAGCGTCTGTTTATCGTCAACGCCTCGCGCATGCTGTTCATGGCCGCGGCCCAAGACAGCGGCATCAAGGTGATCGAGCTGCAGTGTGGAGTGTTCAGCAAGTACAACATGCAGTTTTCGTGGCCTGGCCGCCCCGAGATTCCGTACCTTCCGAACGAAATCTGGACCTGGGGTCAGTACTGGACCGACGGCATCGACAACTCGGGCAGCCAGCGGATCGTGGTGGCGGGCGCGACAGACGAGTTTGAGGCGGTTCGCGAGCGCGTGCTTCGCGTCGGTTCGGGCGCCACCAACCCGATCGAGCGCATCTCCGGCACCGCGGTAATCATGTCGCAACCGCTGATCGGTGGCGAGCTGTTCGCTGCCGCTTTGAAGCTCGCCCGGCTCGCACCAAACTACCGCTTCGTCTTCAAGCCGCACCCGAAGGACGAACAGTCAGACTTCGACACCGCGCTCGCCGAATCCGGCCAGCCTATGCCAGCCAACCTAGTTATGGCGCCTGAGGGCAAAACCTCGCTCGAGCTACTGGCGGAATCGGAACTCTGCCTCGGCGTGTTCTCGGCTACTTTGATCGAGGCTGCCGGATTAGGTAATCGCGTGGGCATTCTCAAGCTCGCGGGCTGGGAGCACCTCTCGCCCCTGATCGATGGTGGCCACGCGCACGCCTTCGAGACCGCAGAGCAGATGGCCGCAGGACTCGGTTCACTGCCCGATGCCGGTGACCCTTACTACTTCTATGGCAAGAAAGCCGACCTGGCCGAGCTGCTGCGCTCTCGCTAGAGCGCTCTAGTGCTTGCGCGATGCGAAGTAGCTGCCAATCGCGACTAGCGGCAGCCCAACCCACATGCCGAGCGTGAACGTCTCGCCAGCGAGCAGCACGCCGAGCAGGATCGCTACGGCAGTATTCGGGTAGGTAATCAGGGTCGCGCGGGCCGCGTCCACCTCTTTGATCAGGGCGAAGAACACCACGAAGGCGATCGCCGAGCAGATCACGCCGAGGCCGATAAGCGAAGCCCAGGCCTTGCCCGATGGTTCGGCTGCGATGTCGGCCGGCAGGGTGAAAGCGGCGGGAATCGCGTAGATCACGGCCACCATCACCATTGAAAGACCGATGGATGCGTCACTCGCGACATGCGACAGCTTGCGTGCCGCGACCGCGGGGGCGACCGCGTATCCCACCGCTGCAAGCACGATGAAACCAACGTAGAGCGGTTCGATGTGGCCTTGGAACGTGTCAATGCCGACCAGCAGAATCAGGCCTCCGAAGCCCAACACCATGCCCATGATGGTCTTTGGGTGGGCCACCGACTTGTCGCCCATGAAGTAAGCGATCGGCAGGCCGAAGAACGGAACCGTTGCGACGAGCAGACCGGCGAGGCCGCTGTCGATCTGGCGCTCGGCCTCGGTGATCAGCCACCATGGGCCGACCATCTCGATCAGCGCGAATACCAACACCCAGCGCCACTCGCGCAGTGCCGGCAGCAGCGTCTTGCGGTATGCCGCAAGCGGAATCAGCACGAGCGCGCCAATCACGACGCGAGAAAAGACGATGCTTGCCGTCGAGAATTCCTCACCCGCGAACTTGATGAACAGGTAGGGCATTCCCCAGGCCACACCGGCCATGAGGAATAGTAGGAATCCTTTGCGAGACATGCTGGTTAGCCTAGCCGTTGCGAATCTCGAGCATCCCACCTATGCTAGTCAAGACCCCCTAGACAAAACGCGGAGAAACCATGCCTCACCTGCCAGCAATCAACAAGACCGCCATCACCGCAGCGCCTGTCCTGCCTGTCATCGCGGAGCGCTGGAGCCCACGTTCTTACGACCCAACCCACGTGCTCACTCAGCACGAGCTGCTCTCGGTTCTCGAGGCCGCGCGCTGGGCACCTTCGGCAATGAACATCCAGCCTTGGCGTTTCTCGGTCATCAAGCGTGAGGATGCGCTCTTCGGCGACCTGATCGCTCACGGCCTCAAGGGCTGGAACCAGGCCTGGTCGCCAAAGGCTTCGGCGATCATCATCGTCTCGGCAGTTACCGCCGATACCGATGGCAAGAACAACCCGTATGCGCACTACGACACCGGTTCGGCCGTGCAGAACCTGCTGCTTCAGGCCGCAGAACTCGGCCTTGCCACGCACGTCATGGGTGGCATCGAGCCAGAGTGGTTGCGCGAAAACCTCTCGCTGGCAGACAACATCGACCCGGTTGTTGCGCTGACCATCGGCAAGCGCGCGCTGCCTGAAGAGCTCGAAGGCCCGCTGCTCGAGCGCGAGCTGCTGGCCCGCACCCGCCTCACCCTCGACGAAATCGTCCTGCACGGCAAGCCTTAGGCTTGATACGTGCAACTCGCTTCATGGCCCCTCAGTAACTTCGCGCCGCCGCTGGCCGCATCCATTTCAGACCAGATTTCTGGTTGGTATGCCGGCATGGGGCCTTGGTTGTTCTACGGCGCAGTCTGGCTATTGGTCTTTGCCGGCACCGGCCTGCTGATCGGCGCCTTTGTGCCGTTCGTCACCGGCGATTCGCTCGTCTTTGCCGCGGGGCTCGTCGCGGCCACCTCGGGCGACGTGAACATCTGGATTATGGCCACGGGAGTCGGCATCGCCGCTTGGCTCGGCGACCAGGTCGGCTATGCGCTCGGTCGTCACTACGGCCGCCCATACCTCGATCGCCGCAAGGGCAAGTGGCTCAAGTCGGCCATCGCCAAGTCTGACGCGATCTATGCCGCTTGGGGCTGGTGGGCCGTCGTGATCGCGCGCTTTATGCCTTGGGCTCGCGTGTTCGTGCCGGTCATCGCGGGCATTTCGCGCATGAACTACTACAAGTTCTTCTCGGCTAATGCCGTAGGCGCACTCGCCTGGGGCACCGGGCTGACCGTCACCGGCTACTTCGCTGCGAGCATTCCGGCCGTCAAGAACGTTTCATACGGCATCGCGATTTTCTTCATCCTGGCCTCGATCGTCGCCGGCCTGCGCGCCTGGCTCAAGAACCGCTAGTTAGGGGTCGTCCGCCGGCTAGTTAGCGGCCACGATGTCAGCCAGCTCGTCCGACTTCTCGCGGGCATAGAACTCGACCTCCTGAGCGCTCCAACGCGCCCAGAACTCGTCGTTGCCCTCGCGATCGAGCCAGCGTTGGTGTCTAACGCCTTCGGGCAACTCGAGCCAGACGCGTATGTGGGCAGCCTGCGAGCTCACGCCGTTTAGCGAACCGCATCCCTCGACAATCAACGGGGTGCCACCACGAAACTCGCGCCACTCCCCGCTTCGAGCGTCTTCGGCCCAGGACCACTCCTGCCAGCTCGCGCCCTCGCGCTTGCCGATCGGGGCAATCACGAAGCGGTTGAGGTAGTCGGCGCCGGCATCCAGACCGTTCCAGCCCTGGTAAAGATCGTCCATGTGCACGACGCGAGGAGCGGATTCGCCGGCCTTGAAGAAACCGTTCTTGACGAGCTCGGCCAGCGTGCTCTTGCCGCTGCCGGCTCGGCCGTCGATTAGCAGAATCGGGGTGGCGATACCGTTGTCAACCAGCCCGACTAGCTCGGCGACCAGTCTGTCGGCAAGCCCCTGCAAACCGTTTTCCGGTGTGATCTGTCGCGACATCTAACCCGCTAGATTTCGTAGATAACGTCTGGGTGCTGGTCAAAGCGGTAGCCACCGCCGCGAACCGTGCGAATGACGTCTTCGTAGCCGGCGATCTTGCTGCGCAGGCGACGGATGTGCACATCGATCGTTCGTTCGTTCGGAATCTGTTCGAGCTCGTCGTCGCCCCAAACCAGCTCGATGAGCTCCTTGCGGCTGATGGTCTCGCCCTGGTTCTTGATCAGGTAGTTGAGCAGCTCGAATTCCTTGTAGGTCAGCGGCGCGACGTCTCCGTCGGTGAAGACCTTCTTGCGGTTGAAGTCGATGACGATGCCCTTGCTAGCGTCGGCGTCTGCCTCGGCCTGCTGCTTGACCACCTTGTCGATGGCGCGCGGGTCGCGAAGGGCGGTGCGCACGACGTCGATCGGGCGGCCGCCGGTGTTCTTTGGGGCCAGCGCGACTGCGGCGTAGGTTTCTTCGGCGGCGCTGGGAACCAGATCGGCGATGGTCTTGCGCAGGGCCGCGACTACCGCCGCGAGCGACGTTCCGGCTGCCGCCGCGGTCGCTTCGTCGATGCCGACATACAACGCAAAGCCGCGTGCCTCGGTCTCGACTACGGGCGCCTCGGTGGGTTCGTGGGTTGATTGCTCGCTCACGGCTTGCCCCTCTCTGACGACCCGAAGTTGCCTTCCCGGTTTGCTCGCCAGTTGCCGACCGTGTGCTGGGCGGGGGGTCTGGGTGCGAACGTTGTAGGCGTTGATTGCGATTGTCATTTGACTATATCCGTTTTCGGTTTGATGTGCTTATTTGATTGCGAACGATTCGAGTGGCTACCCAGGTGGGTTAGGCGCACATTCGCATGCACATCTCGGCGCGTGCAGCCGTGCGAGCGTAGGTTGCGCTCGAGCTCAGGTTGCTGCCGATAGTCATGGCTCAAACAATAGAAAGGACGCGCTGCCCTCGCAACGCGTCCCTCGTAAAGTTTCGGTTTGTTACCGCTGGCGGCTACTGCCCGATGCCGTAGAGGCGGTCGCCCGCGTCGCCGAGTCCCGGCACGATGTAGCCGAGTTCGTTGAGCTTCTCATCCAGCGCACCGAGCACCACGCGCACGTTCTTGCCGTGCATCGCGGCCTCGACCGCGGCGACGCCCTCGGGTGCACCGAGCAGGCACACGGCCGTTACCTCGGTTGCCCCGCGCTCAAACACGTAGTTCATCGAGTCGATCAGGGTGCCACCGGTCGCCAGCATCGGGTCGATGATGTAAACCTGTCGGCCGCTCAGGTCATCCGGCAAGCGGTTGGCGTAGGTGTATGGCTGCAGAGTCTCTTCGTCGCGCTTGATGCCCAGGAATCCCACCTCTGCGGTCGGCAGCAACTTGGTCATACCTTCGAGCATTCCGAGGCCGGCTCGCAGAATCGGCACGACCAGAGGGCGTGGGCGGCTGAGCTTGACGCCATCGGCCATAGCCACAGGGGTTTGAACCTGGATGCGGTCAACGCGCACGTCGCGAGTTGCCTCGTATGCCAACAGCGTGACGAGTTCCTCGACCAGCTGACGGAACACCGGTGACGGGGTGTTCACGTCGCGCAAAACCGTCAGTTTGTGGGTGATAAGTGGGTGATCTGCAACATGTACTCGCATGCCTCAAATCTAGTATTGAACTCGTGACCAACAGTTCAGAATTCGAGACGCTGATGCGCGATGCGATTGCGCTCGCCGCACAGTCGGGCGAAGACGTTCCTGTCGGAGCGTTTGTGCTCGATGGGTTCGGCAAGGTGATTGCCTCGGCTCACAACAACCGCGAAGTCACGCACGACCCGACCGGTCACGCCGAGATCATTGCGATTCGACGCGCGACCGAGGCCCTGGCGGATTGGCGCCTCGAGAGCTGCACGCTGGTTGTAACTCTCGAGCCATGCGTGATGTGTGCTGGTGCGATCGTCGCTGCGCGCATCCCAAAGGTGGTCTTTGGTGCTTGGGATGACCGAGTCGGAGCGTCGGGGTCGCTTTACGACCTGTTGCGCGACTCACGCCTAGGTCGGCCGGTTGAGGTTGTCCCCGGCGTACTCGAGGCCGAATGTTCGGCGCAGCTCAAAGAGTTCTTCGCCAGCAAGCGCTAGCTTGCCCAGCCCGATCGGTTTTAGCGAGCGATGTCTGGCTCGAGGTAGATCACGCGAGCAGACGGCACTGCAGCGCGAATCGCGTCCTCGGCCACATCGATAATCTCGGCGATCTGCTTGCCGGTCGATTCCGGTGCCACGGCGATCTTGGCCGCGACCATCAGTTCCTCAGGGCCCAGGTAGAGGCTCTTCATGTGAATGATGCCCTGTACGCCCTTGCTCGACTCCATCGCCTTGCGAATGCGAGTGGTGTCCTCGGCGGTTGCACCTTCGCCCACCAGCAGCGACGATGTCTCGAGGCCCAGGATGATTGCGACCAAAACCAAGAGCACGCCGATGGCGAGGGTGCCAATCGCGTCCCAGATTGGGTTGTGGGTGAGCACGGTTAGGCCCACGCCTCCGAATGCCAGAACCAGACCGGCGAGAGCCGCGATGTCTTCGAGCACGACAACCGGAAGCTCCGGCGACTTGGCGTGACGAACGAAGTGGAAGAGCGACGTCTTGCCGCGCAGCTTTTTTGCCTCTTTAAGCGCCGTGCGCAAGCTGAACGACTCAAGCGCAATCGATACGCCAAGAACCGTGAGTGGCAGCCAGGCATTGTGCAGTTCGTGCGGTTCTTGAAGTTTGCTGACGCCCTCGAGAACCGAGAACAGGCCACCGACCGAGAAGAGCACGATGGAAACCATGAACGCATAAATGTAGCGGCTGCGGCCGTAGCCGAATGGGTGCAGTGAGGTGGCCTCGCGGCGGGCACGCTTGCCGCCGATGAGGAGCAGAACCTGGTTACCCGAGTCGGCTACCGAGTGGATGCCTTCAGCCAGCATCGAGGCCGAGCCCGAGATTCCGGCCGCGACGAACTTGGTGGTTGCGATGCCTACGTTTGCGGCCAGTGCGGCGATGATCGCGCGCATCGATCCTTCGGTGCTCATGGTTCCCTTCCTGGTCGGGTCGCGACAGTTTGACCCGTGTATGCCAGCGGTAATAAACTATCCCACGGTGACGTGTCCGAGCGGCCGAAGGTGCAACTCTCGAAAAGTTGTGTGGTGAAAGCCACCGTGGGTTCAAATCCCACCGTCACCGCCAGATAAACAAACAAGCCCCCGAGTAGGGGGCTTGCTTGTTTAAGCGGGTCGGCTGTGTCTCTGATTCCCAGTCGCCGCTCGAACCCAAAAGCAGCTGGCGGTCTCGCGCAGTGAAAGCGATAACCTCGCTTCCACCTTGCGCTCGGGTTCAAATCCCACCGTCACCGCCACTGAAAAGGATCCCGCAATGTGGGGTCCTTTTTCTGTTTCTGCGCAACACTTGAGGCATGAACGACCTCGTCCAGTTTGCGATCGTCGCGGGCTTACTCACGGTGCTTCCTGGCATCGACACCGCGCAGATGCTGCGAGCGGCGATTAAGGGCGGGCCAAAGCTCGCGTACATAACGCTGTTTGGAATTGCACTGGGTGTCTGGATGTGGGGAATCGCCGCAGCTGTCGGTCTTAGCGCACTGCTGCTGGCATCGGCTCAGCTGTACGACGTCGTCCGAATAATCGGTGCCGCATACCTGCTTTACATAGGCGTTCGCATGATTCTCGATGCCCGCAAAAACCACGGTCTGCAGGTAAACCTCGCCGGCACCGAGGTGAAGCCTATTGAGGCAATGCTTCGAGCCTTCACAATTACCATGACGAACCCAAAGAACGGCGCGTTTTACGTGGCCGTGTTTCCAGCCTTCTTGCCAGTCGACCTAAATCCCGTGGCCGGCGGATTGCTGTTGGCGACCATTCACAACCTCGAGGCGCTGATCTGGTTCACGATGATCATCGGGCTCACGCAATTCTTCAAGACATTCTTTGCCAAGCCACGCGTTGCCAAGTGGATGGAGACCATCTCGGGCTTCGCAATGATTGGCTTTGGCGCAAAACTGCTGCTCGAGCGCCACTAAACGCCCACTTATCAACAGATTTACAAACCCGAATCGGGTAGCGACCGGAATCGGAGACGCTTATCTCAGGTCTTGCGGCTGCGCGGCAATACCCGCTTAAAGCGAAGAGGACCCTTGCGCGGGTCCTCTTGCTTGAGCTCCGAAAGGGACGCTCTTGGAAACCAAGTTTCCTAGGCCTAAACCTGAGGAAAGCATACGTCTGAAACCCTCACGCGTAAAGGTTTCTTTCGAGCGTGGCCCTTCCTGTACGCAGAACTGGAGGGGGAATGAAGTGCGGAACCTGCGGCGCTTCATCCATGCCATTTTAGTTGGAGTGACCGTCTCGCTGATTAATCAGTTGATAACGGTTTGCATCAACTATTTGCTCGGCGACTAGCCGAGGTGTGGCCCAGGGCCTTTGGGCCACACGCATTGGCATGGAGGTCGCGACTTAGACTGAACCAATGATCGGCCTCGGAACCCTCGTCAATGTCGCAACCATCATTGGTGGCTCGGCAATTGGCGTGCTGCTCGGTTCGCGCCTGCCAGAAAAGACCAATCGCACCGTCACCGAGGCCCTCGGCCTGCTAACTCTGGTGCTTGCCGGCCTCAACCTCGTCTCGCTGACCGACAAAGGCTTCGTGACAGCAGCCGGTCAGGTTGGCACCTTCATGATCGTCATCTTCGCGATGTTGTTCGGCACCATCACGGGCTCTTTGCTCGGCATCGAACGCCGTCTCGAGTCGTTCGGCGGTTGGCTGCAGAAGCGCCTCTCGCGCGGCAAGACCCAATCGGGCGAGGCCCGTGAGCGCTTCATCACCGGCTACGTAGATGCCTCGCTGATCTTCGCTATCGGCCCGATGGCAATCCTCGGCTCGATCGCCGATGGCACCGACCACGACCCAAACACCCTCATCATCAAGGCAATCCTCGACGGTTTCGCCTGCATCGCCTTCGCTGCCAGCCTCGGCTGGGGCGTCGCCGCATCCTCAATCACGGTCGGGCTCTGGCAAGGCCTCGTAACCCTCGTTGCCGCCTTCGCCGGCGCCTTTATCCCGGGTGCCATGATTGCGGCGATCACCGCGACCGGCGGCGTCCTGATGCTCGCCATCTCGCTGCGCCTGTTGAACCTCAAGCCAATCGCCGTGGCAGACATGCTTCCGGCTCTCGCCTTCGCTCCGCTGTTCACCTGGGGCGTCAGCGCATTCTTCGGCAACTAGGCGTAGCCTGAAATCATGCCAAGCATCGAAATGACACCGGACGCGCTCATCGTGCGCCTCAGGCCTGCCGAAAAGGTCTGGGCTTTCGGTGGCGACGTGACTATCCCTTGGTCACAGCTTCGCGGCGCCGAAACCGTGCCCCGCAACTTCTGGTCTGGCCTAGGTCTACGCATCCCCGGCACCGGCCTGCCACCGTTTTACGTGGCTGGCACCTACCGCTGGAAGGGTGACAGGGCATTCGTGAGCTGGTCGCGCAGCAAAAATCCGCTGCAAATCAACCTCGAGGGGCACAAATACACCCGGGTGATTATCGGCATCGATGACGCCGAGGGATGGGCCGAGCGAATTAACTACACGCTCGCCAGCTGCTGACAAATACCTCTTTACATTTGTCGCACAACCGTTATAGACTGACCTTTTGCTCCCAACACCCGCCCTCATATTTTGGTTGGCGCGCGTGTCGCATATAGAGGCGACATGGTTCAGGGTTGCGATCTCATCCACTAACCATCGAGTCATCCTTTTGGAGGGATTTCCTTGGCTGCGAAGAACGCATCAAAGACCATCAAGAACGACCGTACGGCTCAGCGCCCTTCCTTCGCGAAGACCCCTGAACCGATTCAGGTCCCAGACCTACTAAAGCTGCAGACGGAGAGCTTCAACTGGCTCGTCGGCAACGACGCTTGGAAGGCCACCGTCCCGGCTGGCACCAAGAACGGTCTGCAAGAGATCTTCGAGGAGATCTCGCCAATCGAAGACTCGGCCAACGCATCGCAGGATGCCAAGATGGGCCTCACCTTCGCTGAGCCTGAGCTGTTCGACCCTTCATACACTCCTGACGAGTGCAAGACCAAGGGCAAGAGCTACACCCAGCCGCTCTACATCAAGGCCGAGTTCACCAACTACCTGACCGGTGAAATCAAGTCGCAGACCGTCTTCATGGGTGACTTCCCTGTCATGACCGAGAAGGGCACCTTCATCATCAACGGCACCGAGCGTGTCGTTGTTTCGCAGCTGGTTCGCTCGCCTGGTGTCTACTTCTCGGTGTCGACCAACACCACCGGTAACCTCGACGTCCGCAACAACAAGGCTCAGATCATCCCTAGCCGCGGTTCGTACCTCGAGTTCCTCACCGAGTGGGTTCGCGACGACCGCAAGCCGATCGCTCGCTTTGGCCAGCCAATCCTGCAGGTCGCTGTCGACCGCAAGACCAAGGTTTCGGCAACCATCTTCCTCAAGGCCCTCGGCCTCTCGAAGGACGAGATCATCGACCTGTTCGCCGACGTAAAGCCGGCAGTCCTCGCAGCCAAGGGCTGGGAGTTCGATGTCGACCTCATCGCCAACACCCTGGCCTACGACGAGTCGAAGGTCTTCGGCGCAAACCCGATCATCACCAAGGAAGACGCTCTTCGCGAGCTCTACCGCAAGGTTCGCGGCGAGACCGCCGGTGCCGAAGTTGCTGAGGCATGGCTGCGTTCGACCTACTTCGAGCCAAAGCGCTACAACCTGGCAAAGGTTGGCCGCTACAAGCTCAACCGCAAGCTCGGCATCAACGTCGAGGCAGGCCTAAACACCCTGACCGTCACCGACGTCGTCGCCACCCTCAAGTACCTACTCCTGTTCGACCTGCAGATCAAGAACGCTGCCGTCGCTCAGTCGGGTGCAAACGTTGACTTCGCAGTCAAGATGGACAAGGACGCCAAGGCCGTAAAGGTTCGCGTTAGCGCCGACGACATCGACGACTTCTCGAACCGCCGCATCCGTTCGGTTGGCGAGCTCATCCAGAACCAGGTTCGCATCGGCCTAAGCCGTATGGAGCGTGTCGTTCGCGAGCGCATGTCGACCCAGGACATCGAAGCAATTACCCCACAGACCCTGATCAACCTGCGCCCAGTCGTCAGCGCGATCAAGGAGTTCTTCGGTGCTTCGCAGCTCTCGCAGTTCATGGACCAGAACAACCCGCTGGCCGGCCTCGCACACAAGCGTCGCCTCTCGGCCCTCGGCCCTGGCGGTATCGCTCGTGAGCGTGCCCAGATGGAGGTTCGTGACGTTCACCCATCGCACTACGGCCGTATGTGCCCAGTGGAGACCCCAGAAGGTCCAAACATTGGTCTTATCGGTTCGTTGACCGCGTATGCACAGATCAACGCATTCGGCTTCATCGAGACCCCTTACAACAAGGTTGTAAACGGCAAGGTTTCGGGCAAGATCGAGTACCTCGACGCAGCAACCGAGCAGGGCAAGACCATTGCCGGCGCTGATGTGCCGCTGAACGCAGACAAGACCTTCGCCAACAAGAAGGTGTTCGCGCGCTACCAGGGCGACGTCGTTGAGGTTGACGCAGAAGACGTCGACTTTGTCGACATCTCGCCTCGTCAGCTCGCTTCGGTTTCGACCTCGCTCATCCCGTTCCTCGAGCACGACGACTCGTCGCGTGCACTGATGGGTGCCAACATGCAGCGTCAGGCAGTTCCACTGCTGCGCAGCGAGGCTCCTTTCGTAGGTACCGGCATGGAGCGCGTCGCCGCAATCGACTCGGGCGCCGTTGTGGTCTCAGAGACCGCAGGTGTCGTTTCGGAAGTTTCGGCAGAAGCCATCGAGATCCAGCAGGACAAGGGTGGCACCCGCACCTACACCCTGCGCAAGTTCGACCGCTCGAACCAGGGCACCGCCATCAACCAGCGCGTTCTGGTTAAGGAAGGCGACCGCATCGAGGCAGGCACCGTGCTGGCCGATGGCCCTTCGACCGACAACGGCGAGCTCGCTCTAGGCAAGAACCTGCTCGTGGCATTCATGCCATGGGAAGGCCACAACTTCGAGGACGCGATCATCCTCAGCCGCAACCTGGTTCAAGA
This sequence comes from Actinomycetota bacterium, assembly GCA_041176265.1. Taxonomy (GTDB): domain Bacteria; phylum Actinomycetota; class Actinomycetes; order Actinomycetales; family Microbacteriaceae; genus Rhodoluna. The sequence goes on along the minus strand of JBEDDI010000001.1, from coordinate 158,611 downwards.
CGACACCCTCAGCTCGATTCACATCGAGGAGTACGAGGTTGACGCTCGCGACACCAAGCTCGGCAAGGAAGAAATCACCGCCGACCTGCCAAACGTCTCGCAGGAGGCACTGGCTCAGCTCGACGAGCGCGGCATCATCCGTATCGGTGCAGAGGTTCGCCCTGGCGACATCCTCGTCGGTAAGGTCACTCCTAAGGGTGAGACCGAGCTTTCGGCCGAAGAGCGTCTGCTCCGCGCCATCTTCAACGAGAAGAGCCGCGAAGTTCGCGACACCTCGCTGAAGGTTCCGCACGGCGAGCAGGGCACCGTTATCGGCGTCAAGGTCTTCGACATCGAAGCCGGCGACGACGAGCTCGGTGCAGGCGTCAACCAGCGCGTTGTCGTTCACATCGCTCAGAAGCGCAAGATCACCGAGGGCGACAAGCTCGCTGGTCGTCACGGCAACAAGGGTGTTATCTCGAAGATTCTCCCTGTCGAAGACATGCCATTCCTCGAGGACGGCACCCCGGTTGACATCATCCTCAACCCACTGGGTATCCCAGGTCGTATGAACTTCGGTCAGGTCCTCGAGACCCACCTCGGTTGGATTGCCAGCCGCGGTTGGGATGTCTCGGGCATCTCGAAGAAGTTCGCCGACTACGTGACCGACCTTCCAGAGGCCATGAAGACTGGAGAGGCCGGCACCAAGGTTGCCACCCCAATCTTCGACGGCGCTTCGAAGAACCAGATCGTGGGCATGCTCGACTCAACCACCCCTAACGCGTGGGAGACCGAGAACAAGAAGAAGCTCATCGACGCAACCGGTAAGGCACGCCTTTACGACGGTCGCTCGGGTGAGCCATTCCCAGCCCCAATCGCGGTTGGCTACATGTACGTACTCAAGCTGCACCACCTCGTCGACGACAAGATCCACGCTCGTTCGACCGGTCCTTACAGCATGATTACCCAGCAGCCACTCGGTGGTAAGGCCCAGTTCGGTGGCCAGCGATTCGGTGAGATGGAGGTGTGGGCACTCCAGGCTTATGGTGCTGCGCACACCCTTCAGGAGCTCCTGACCATCAAGTCGGACGACATCACCGGTCGTGTCAAGACCTACGAGGCAATCGTCAAGGGCGAGAACATCCAGGCTCCTGGTATTCCAGAGTCGTTCCGCGTCCTCGCAAAGGAAATGCAGTCGCTCGCACTGAACGTTGAGGTTCTCAACGCACAGGGCCAGACCGTGGCACTCAAGGAAGAAGACAGCTTTGAGTCAGACCGCGCAGCCGAAGAGCTGGGCATCAACCTTTCCCGCAACGAGGCGTCAGGCGTTGACGTCGAGTACAACTCAGAGTTCCCAAACTTCTAAGCACGATCAAGGATTAAGGAAAAATCATGGAAGTTGAAAACTTCGACGCGCTACGCGTAGGTCTAGCTACTGCAGATGACATCCGTTCTTGGTCGCACGGTGAGGTAAAGAAGCCTGAGACCATCAACTACCGCACCCTAAAGCCAGAGAAGGACGGCCTTTTCTGCGAGAAGATCTTCGGTCCGACCAAGGACTGGGAGTGCTCGTGTGGCAAGTACAAGCGTGTCCGCTTCAAGGGCATCGTTTGTGAGCGCTGTGGTGTTGAGGTAACCAAGTCTTCGGTTCGCCGTGAGCGCATGGGCCACATCGAGCTCGCCGCCCCGGTCACTCACATCTGGTACTTCAAGGGTGTTCCTTCGCGCCTCGGCTACCTGCTAGCCATGGCTCCTAAGGACCTCGAGAAGATCATCTACTTCGCCGCTTACCGCGTGATGAAGAAGCATGTAGAAGACATCGACTACGACCGCACTCTCATCCACGAAGACTATGTCTCGCGTGTTCGCACTCTCATCGAGTCGCGTTACGAAGAGATGCAGGCTGTCGCCGGCAACGAGATCGACGCGCTAACCGCGGCTGGCCTGGCTCTCGAGCCATCGGTCAAGCTGTGGGAGGCTCCTCAGTGGGTCGACGCAACTCGCGTTCGCGACATCGACTCGATCGTTCGCGCCGAGATCGAAAACCCTGAGGGTGTCTGGAAGAAGGGCAACGCCGTCGCTGACGCTGCAGACGAGAACGCCGGCGAGGTTGTCGCCCGTTCAGCAGCAGAAGAGAAGGAGCTCAAGAAGCTCAAGGACGAGTTCCGCAAGAAGACCGACAAGATCGTCAAGGAATACGCTCGCATTGAGCGCCCAGCCAACCTCCAGAAGGAGCAGCTGGCATGGCGCTTGTTCCTGACTGCAAAGTCGGGCGACCTGATCCAGAACGACGTCATCTTCGATCACTTCGACTACTCGTTCGGCGAGTACTTCGACACCTCGATTGGTGCAGAGGCAGTTCAGCGTGTTCTCGCTGAGTTCGACCTCGAGGCTTCGGCTGCAGAGCTCCGCCAGGAGATCGCCACCACCAAGGGCTCGAAGCAGACCCAGGCCATCAAGCGCCTCAAGGTCGTTCAGTCGTTCATCAACTCGAGCACTTCGCCAACCTCGATGGTTCTCGACGTGCTGCCGGTTCTCCCACCAGAGATCCGTCCGATGGTTCAGCTTGACGGTGGCCGCTTCGCGACCTCAGACCTCAACGACCTGTACCGTCGCGTCATCAACCGCAACAACCGTCTTAAGCGCTTCATCGACCTCGGTGCCGTGCCTAAGACGATTCTCAACAACGAGAAGCGCATGCTTCAGGAGGCCGTCGACGCACTGTTCGACAACGGCCGCCGTGGTCGTGCAGTTACCGGAACCGGAAACCGTGCCCTCAAGTCGCTCAGCGACCTGCTGAAGGGTAAGCAGGGTCGATTCCGTCAGAACCTGCTCGGTAAGCGCGTTGACTACTCGGGTCGTTCGGTTATCGTCGTCGGTCCTCAGCTAAAGCTGCACCAGTGTGGTCTTCCAAAGCTGATGGCACTCGAGCTCTTCAAGCCATTCGTAATGAAGCGCCTCGTTGACCTGGGCCTCGCTCAGAACATCAAGAGCGCCAAGCGCATGGTCGAGCGTTCGCGTCCACAGGTTTGGGGTGTCCTCGAAGAGGTCATCCGCGAGCGTCCGGTTCTGCTGAACCGTGCACCAACCCTGCACCGTCTGGGCATCCAGGCCTTCGAGCCACAGCTCGTTGAAGGCAAGGCAATCCAGCTGCACCCGCTCGTCTGTGCTGCGTTCAACGCAGACTTCGACGGCGACCAGATGGCTGTTCACCTTCCGCTCTCGGTTGAGGCTCAGGCCGAGGCTCGCATCCTGATGCTTGCTTCGAACAACATCCTCAAGCCTTCGGACGGTCGCCCGGTTGCTACCCCAACCCAGGACATGATCATCGGTCTCTACTTCATGACCACTCACACCGAGGGTGCAGTAGGCGAGGGCAAGGCATTCGGTTCGATCGCCGAGGCTCAGATGGCCTTCGACAGCAAGGCTCTCGACATCCAGGCGATGGTAAAGATCCGCATCGACGGCCAGCTCGTCGAGACCACCCTTGGTCGCGCGCTGTTCAACCAGGCACTGCCAAAGACCGACAAGTTCGGTGTTGCAGTGGCTCAGGTTGAGGAGCAGGTCGGAAAGAAGCAGATCGGCCGCATTGTGGCTGACCTGGTTCAGAAGTGCGACCGCACCGAGGTTGCTCAGGCTCTCGACCGCATCAAGGACGCCGGTTTCTACTGGGCAACCCGCTCGGGCGTCTCGATGTCGATTGCTGACGCAAACTTCGACGCATCGGGCTCGTTCGACAAGAAGCGCAGCCAGATCATCGAGGCCGCCGAGAAGGAACACACCAAGATCCAGGAAGCCTTCGACAACGGTCTGAAGAGCGACCTCGAGCGTCGTGACGAACTTGGTGCGCTCTGGAACAAGAAGACCACCGAGATCCAGACCCTGCTTCAGCAGTCGATCCCAGCCGACAACGCCATCAACCAGATGGTCACCTCGGGTGCTCGTGGTAACTGGATCCAGATCCGTTCGATCATGGGTATGCGTGGCCCTGTAGCCACCTCGTCGGGTGACTTCGCTCCGATGCCGGTCAAGGGCAACTACCTGCTCGGTCTGACCGCAAACGAGTACTTCATTAACGCGACCGGTGCCCGTAAGGGTAACGCGGACACCGCTATGAAGACCGCTGCCGCTGGTTACCTCACCCGTCGTCTCGTCGACGTCGCACAGGATGTCATCGTTCGCGAAGACGACTGTGGCACCAACAAGGGCCTCGAGAAGGCTCTGAAGGATGCCGATGGCGCGTGGGACGAGAACACCGTAGAGCTTTCGGTCTTGCACCGTGCGCTCGCATCTGACGTCGTTGTTGGCAAGGACACCCTGGCGAAGGCTGGCGACATCGTCGACCAGAAGTTCGTCGAGGCATTCAAGATGCACAACGTCGAGTCGGTCAAGGTTCGCTCGGTTCTTACCTGTGAATCGCAGAACGGTGTTTGTGCACTCTGCTACGGCACCTCGCTCGCTACCGGCGACAAGGTCGAACTCGGTGAGGCCATCGGCATCATCGCGGCCCAGTCGATCGGTGAGCCTGGAACCCAGCTGACCATGCGTACCTTCCACACCGGTGGTGCCGCAGACCAGGTCAAGAAGCAGACCATTCTGAAGTCGATTGGTGGTCAGAAGGTTCGTGTTGAGCGTCTGATTTCGTACGACATCACCCAGGGTCTGAACGGTGTTACCGACCTCCTTGAGGCTCGTGTGGGTTGGCGTCAGCAGGGCAAGGTTGCCGTCATGGCATTCTGGTCTGGCCGCGTCGACATCGTCGAGGTCCCAAGCGCAGGCGGCAGCAAGTTCGACGTCTACGTTCGCCCAGTCACTGAGGCAGGCGAGAAGGAGGCCGAGGAGCTAGCTCTTCGTTACTCGTTCAGCCGTACCACCTCGAAGACCTTCAAGAAGCTGTCGCCGTACTCGCCAATCGCGACCGTCAACAGCGTCGACGATCTGCTCGTTGAGCAGAACGAAGAGGTCAAGGCTGGCGACTACCTGGTTGACGGAACTCCAATTCCTCACGAGGTTCTGATGGTCAAGGGTGCCGCCGAGGCAGCTAACGAGATCATCAAGGGTGTTCAGGCGATCTACGGTGGTCAGGGTGTGCCTCTGCACGACAAGCACCTCGAGGTCATCGTTCGCCAGATGCTCGGCAAGGTCACCATCGTTGACTCGGGTGAAACCGAGTTCCTCCCTGGTGAGATCGTCGACCGCAACCGCTACCGTGCAGTCAACCGTGCTGCACAGGAGGCAGGCAAGAAGCCTTCGTCGGGCCGACAGGAAGTCATGGGTATGACCCGTGCCTCGCTGGCAGCTCAGTCGTGGCTATCGGCCGCTTCGTTCCAGGAGACCACTCGCGTTCTGACCCAGGCGGCACTCGACCGTCGAGTTGACCCACTCGAGGGCCTCAAGGAAAACGTCATCATCGGAAAGCTCATCCCAGCTGGTACCGGACTCAAGCAGTACCGCAACATCACTGTGGAGGCGACCGAAGAAGCCAAGACTGCGGCATATCCAAACCGCATGTGGGGCGAAAACGCGACGGATTACACCGACGAGTTCTCGACCGGTGGCCTCACCTTCACCTCGATCGAGACCTACTCGAACGAGGAATAACAAAAAACCATTTGACCCACCGGAGTATCTTCGGGTAGTCTGGAGCGAGCGTGTGCTAAAGCGCACGGACGCCCTTGCTAGCAGTTGATTGCTCCGGTGGGCTCAGAAAACTTTCGGCGTATGCGCTCGAACCGCGTGGATCTCATGGGTTTGAAGCGAAACGGCCAAAGAACAAGTTGTTTCACAAGAAGCATCCGGACCACTGTGTCCGGAACCTAACAAGGAGAAGTAGTGCCTACAATCCAGCAGTTGGTTCGTAAGGGCCGCACTGACAAGGCGTCGAAGACCAAGACCCCTGCGCTGAAGGGTTCACCTCAGCGTCGCGGTGTTTGCACCCGTGTTTACACCACTACCCCAAAGAAGCCGAACTCGGCTCTCCGCAAGGTAGCTCGTGTCAAGCTCAGCAACGGCATCGAAGTTACCGCGTACATCCCGGGCGAGGGTCACAACCTCCAGGAGCACTCAATGGTGCTCGTTCGTGGTGGTCGTGTTAAGGACCTCCCTGGTGTTCGTTACAAGATCGTCCGTGGTGCTCTAGACACCCAGGCAGTTAAGAACCGTAAGCAGGCTCGCAGCCAGTACGGCGCAAAGAAGGGTAAGTAATGCCTCGCAAAGGTCCAGTTAGCAAGCGTCCAGTTGTAGCCGACCCGGTATACAACTCGCCAGTCGTTTCGCAGCTCGTCAACAAGATCCTCCTCGACGGCAAGAAGTCGCTCGCAGAGTCGATCGTTTACGGTGCCCTTGAGGGCGCTTCGAACAAGGCAAGCGCAGATGCAGTCACCCTGCTCAAGAAGGCTCTCGACAACGTACGCCCAACCGTTGAGGTTCGTTCGCGTCGTGTCGGTGGTTCGACCTACCAGGTTCCTGTCGAGGTCAAGGCACACCGTGCCAACACCCTCGCCATGCGTTGGTTGGTTTCGTACGCAAAGGCTCGTCGCGAGAAGACGATGACCGAGCGTCTCATGAACGAGATCCTCGACGCATCGAACGGTCTTGGCGCAGCTGTAAAGCGTCGCGAAGACACCCACAAGATGGCCGAGTCCAACAAGGCATTCGCCCACTACCGCTGGTAGTAGGCACGACAGCCGCCTACTAGCCAAACCGGCAGGTAGGCGGTTGTTTCCATTCAGACCCCAATCCTCAAAACCAAAAGTCAACTTCGGAGGCAACCGTGGCACAAGACGTGCTCACCGACCTGAATCAGGTTCGCAACATCGGCATCATGGCTCACATCGACGCCGGTAAGACCACCACCACTGAGCGAATCCTGTTCTACACCGGTATCACTCACAAGATCGGTGAGGTGCACGACGGTGCAGCCACCATGGACTGGATGGAGCAGGAGCAGGAGCGCGGTATCACCATTACCTCAGCTGCTACCACCTGTTTCTGGAACAAGAACCAGATCAACATCATCGACACCCCAGGACACGTGGACTTCACCGTTGAGGTTGAGCGTTCGCTTCGTGTTCTCGACGGTGCAGTTGCTGTCTTCGACGGCAAGGAAGGTGTTGAGCCTCAGTCAGAGACCGTATGGCGTCAGGCTGACAAGTACAACGTCCCACGTATCTGCTTCGTCAACAAGATGGACAAGCTGGGCGCTGACTTCTACTTCACCGTAGACACCATCATCAACCGCCTTGGTGCAAAGCCACTGGTTATCCAGATCCCTATCGGCGCAGAGAGCACCTTCGAGGGTGTTGTCGACATCGTCGAGATGCGCGCGCTGACCTGGCGCGGCGACGTCGAGATGGGCGCAAAGTACAACGTCGAAGAGATCCCAGCCGACCTCAAGGAGAAGGCTGACAGCTACCGCGTCGCACTCCTCGAGGCAGTTGCAGAGACCGACGAGGCTCTCATGGAGAAGTACTTCGCTGGCGAAGAGCTGACCGTTGCCGAGATCAAGAAGGGCATCCGCCACTTGACCGTCAACTCGATCATGTACCCGATCCTCTGTGGTTCGGCGTTCAAGAACAAGGGTGTCCAGCCAATGCTCGACGCCGTTATTGACTACCTGCCATCGCCACTTGACGTTGAGTCGGTTGAGGGTGGAGACCCTCGCGACGAAGAGATCCGTCTGCACCGCGCAGCTAGCGCAGACGAGCCATTCTCGGCTCTCGCGTTCAAGGTCATGACCCACCCATTCTTCGGCCGTTTGACCTACATCCGCGTTTACTCGGGCAAGGCCAACTCGGGCGACCAGGTCATCAACTCGACCAAGGGCAAGAAGGAGCGCATCGGAAAGCTGTTCCAGATGCACGCCAACAAGGAAAACCCTGTCGACTCGGTCACCGCTGGTCACATCTACGCTGCTATCGGCCTGAAGGACACCACTACCGGTGACACCCTCTGCGACCCAGACAAGCAGATCGTCCTCGAGTCGATGACCTTCCCAGAGCCAGTTATCTCGGTTGCTGTTGAGCCAAAGACCAAGGGCGACCAGGAGAAGCTCGGTCTTGCACTTCAGAAGCTTTCAGAAGAAGACCCAACCTTCCGCGTTGAGAGCGACCAGGAGACCGGCCAGACCGTTATCTCGGGCATGGGTGAACTCCACCTCGACATCCTCGTCGACCGCATGCGTCGCGAGTTCAAGGTTGAGGCAAACGTAGGTAAGCCACAGGTTGCATACCGTGAGACCCTGAAGCGCGCTGTCGAGAAGTACGACTACACCCACAAGAAGCAGACCGGTGGTTCGGGTCAGTTCGCAAAGGTTCAGATCAAGCTCGAGCCTATGGAGGTCGAGGGCGACAAGACTTACGAGTTCGTGAACGCCGTAACCGGTGGTCGCGTTCCTCGCGAGTACATCCCTTCGGTCGACGCAGGTATCCAGGACGCAATGCAGGTTGGTACCCTCGCGGGCTACCCAGTTGTTGGCGTCAAGGCAACCATTCTTGATGGCGCTTACCACGACGTTGACTCGTCGGAAATGGCGTTCAAGATTGCCGGTTCGATGGCCTACAAGGAGGCCGCTCGTCTGGCAAACCCAACTCTGCTCGAGCCGTTGATGGCTGTCGAAGTACGTACCCCTGAGGAATACATGGGCGACGTCATCGGTGACCTCAACTCTCGACGCGGTCAGATCCAGTCGATGGACGACGCTATGGGCGTCAAGGTCGTTCGCGCCCTCGTTCCATTGTCGGAGATGTTCGGTTATGTCGGTGACCTGCGCTCGAAGACTTCGGGTCGTGCGGTCTACTCGATGACCTTCGAGACCTACGCTGAGGTTCCTAAGGCTGTCGCCGACGAGATCGTTCAGAAGAGCAAGGGCGAGTAAGTAGTTACGACTACCTACAAACCCAAGTAAGATAGTAAATCTGTAAACCCACAAACTTCTTCGGGCAACAACGCGCCCGATGATGAATGACGAGTCCTGAGGAGGACACAAATGGCTAAGGCGAAATTCGAGCGCACCAAGCCGCACGTCAACATCGGTACCATCGGTCACGTTGACCACGGTAAGACCACCCTGACTGCGGCAATCACCAAGGTACTTCACGACAAGTACCCAGATCTGAACGCTTCGTACGCGTTCGACCAGATCGACAACTCCCCAGAGGAGAAGCAGCGCGGTATTACCATCAACATCTCGCACGTTGAGTACCAGACCGAGAAGCGCCACTACGCACACGTAGACGCTCCAGGTCACGCTGACTACATCAAGAACATGATCACCGGTGCAGCTCAGATGGATGGTGCCATCCTCGTAGTAGCAGCAACCGACGGTCCTATGCCTCAGACCAAGGAGCACGTTCTCCTTGCTCGCCAGGTTGGCGTTCCTTACATTGTTGTCGCACTGAACAAGTCGGACATGGTTGACGACGAGGAAATCCTCGAGCTCGTTGAGGTTGAAATCCGCGACCTGCTGAACCAGTACGAGTTCCCTGGCGACGACGCTCCTGTTGTACGCGTTTCGGGCCTCAAGGCTCTCGAAGGCGACGCAACCTGGGGCGAGGCAGTTCTCAAGCTCATGGATGCTTGCGACACCTTCATCCCAGAGCCAGAGCGCGACACTGACAAGCCATTCCTTATGCCTGTCGAAGACGTCTTCACCATCACCGGTCGTGGCACCGTTCTCACCGGTAAGGTTGAGCGCGGCCAGGTCAAGATCAACGATGAAGTTGAAATCGTTGGTATCCGCGACACCCAGAAGACCACCGTTACCGGTATCGAAATGTTCCGCAAGCTTCTCGACTACGCAGAGGCCGGAGAGAACGTTGGTGTACTGATCCGTGGTCTGAAGCGTGACGACGTTGAGCGTGGTCAGGTTGTTGTCAAGCCAGGTTCGATCAAGCCTCACACCGGCTTCGACGCGAACGTCTACATCCTTTCGAAGGATGAGGGTGGCCGTCACAACCCGTTCTACTCGAACTACCGTCCACAGTTCTACTTCCGTACCACTGACGTAACTGGTGTTATCACCCTGCCAGCTGGCACTGAAATGGTTATGCCTGGTGACACCACCGAGATGTCGGTTGAGCTCATCCAGCCAATCGCCATGGACGAGGGTCTGCGTTTCGCAATCCGTGAGGGTGGCCGCACTGTTGGTGCCGGTACCGTCACCAAGATCACCAAGTAATTTCGGTTACTAACCAAGAGGGCTCGACTTCGGTCGGGCCCTTTCGGTTTAACCGGGTGAAGAGGTCGCCATTGATGGCCCTGGGGCGCGCCCCTGCACGGGGCGATAGGTGCTAGCGCTTTGATGAAGCGCGAATGACCAGTTCTGGCTGAATCACGATTTGCTTCACGGCTTCGCTGCCGTTGTTTGCCTCGGCGTGCAACAGGCCGAGAGCTGTCGAACCGATTAGTTCTGGCGATTGGCGCACGGAAGTCAACGGCACGATTGACGTGGCAGAGTATGCGATGTCGTCATAGCCAACGATTGCGACATCCTCGGGGATCGCGAATCTGCCGTCGACGATGATCGCCTGCATCAATCCGAGTGCAACGAGGTCGTTGGCGGCGAAGAGTGCGTCGGGCATCGCTTCGGTTGCGCGCTCGAGCAGAGCTTCGCCCACCGCGCGACCGGCCGCAACGGTCATTGCGGGCGTTTCAATCACCTCGAGAGTCGCCTGGCCAGCTTCTACTGCGTTGCGAGCGCCAGAGAGTCGATCTGCAACTTGCTCGCGAATCAACGGGCCGCCTACGAATGCAATTCGCTTCGCACCGCCCTCCACAAGGTGTTGCACGACAAGGTCTCCACCGGCCACATCATCGACCGAAACCGACGAGAACGATTTATCCTCGCTGGTCATATCAACCAGCACCACGGGCGTGCCGCGATCGCGAAGCTTACGCAGGGGTTCCGGATCGACCACCAGGGGTGAAATCAGTACGCCAAGCACACGTTGCTCTTCGAATAAGTTCAAGAGTTCGCGTTCGCGCTCCGGTCTCTCGTCAGAGTTTGCGATCAGCACGCTCAATCCGTGCTGACCAGCCGTTGCCTCAACTCCCTTGGCGAGTTCGCCAAAGAATGGGTTTGTTGCGTCCAATACGATCAGGCCAACTGCGCGCGACTTGCCGGCGCGAAGCTGACGAGCCGCGTCGTTGCGAACGAAACCGAGTTTGTCGATGGCTGCCGTAACGCGTTCTAGGGTTCTAGGGGCTACGCGAGAAGGGTCGTTGAGCGCGTTAGATACCGTGCCGACCGAAACACCGGCTTCGGCTGCTACGTCGCGAATGCTCGCTGGCATTTGGCCCTCCCGCGCAAAATTGAACTGTTCAATTCCTTAGATGCTAGCGGGATATCGAAGCGACAAGCTCCCGGAAGCGATCGAGTATGGCGGGGTCGTAGGCTTTCGCGGACACGCTCTCGGAATCGACTCGCCATCCTGCGCTGTCGATACCGAGGGCTTCCGCGGCCTGGCGGGCCGCGCCGAGAGAGACATATTCGCCCGCGCTGGGCAATTCGACGGTGCCGCCAAAAAGTCCAGCCGCAATCTGCTGAACGGCTTCGTTGGCCGCCGCTCCACCGATGAGCTTCACGCGTGTCACTGGTCGGCCAGTCTGGCGGAACAACTCGAGCGCATTGGCAAGGCTGAGCAGGATTCCCTCTATTGCTGCACGAGCGATGTTGGCTGGCGTCCAGTTGGTAAGGGTTACTCCGTGCCAGGACGCCTTTGCGTTCGGCAGGTTTGGTGTGCGCTCGCCCTTGAAGAACGGCAGCAACATCAGCCCTTCTGCGCCAGGAGGCGCCGAAAGGGCAAGTGCCTCGAACTCAACGAAATCAACGCCGAGTTGTGCGGCAAATAGGTCGAGCACCTGGGCTGCGTTGAGAGTGCAGGCGAGTGGCAGAAACCGCCCATCCACATCGGCAAAACCGGCAATCTCGGGAGCGCCTGTGCCCGGCGCCTCTGCGATCGCGAACACCGTGCCACTGGTTCCGATCGACACCACCGCGTCGCCAACCGCCAGCCCGAGGCCCTTGGCCGCACCTGCATTGTCACCGGCGCCACCGCCGATAACCGTGGTGGTGCCGAAGACCGTGCCGCCGCGCTCCGCCCTGCCAAGCACCTTCGGCAGAGCGACTCGCTCGCTCGCTCCGTCGCCCAGGCAGAAGTCGATTACTTCATGAACGTATGTGTTTTTTGCGGCGTCGAAATAGCCCGTGCCGCTCGCGTCAGAGCGATCCGTCCAAGCGGCGCTGAAGTCGGGCCCTAGCTTCGACTTCTTATCGCCATAACCCGCGAGGCGCCATGAAAGCCAATCGTGCGGAAGCATTACGGCGGCAACCTTGCTTGCGTTGCGCGGCTCGCGGGTTGCTAGCCAACGCAACTTCGTGCTGGTGAACGAAGCAACAGGTACCGAACCCGTGTTCTCAAGCAGCCATTCCGCACCAAATCGGGCAACCAATTCGTCGGCGGCGCCAGCCGAGCGGGTGTCGTTCCAGAGCAAAGCTGGGCGGATCACCTCGCCCTTGGCATTGAGCGCGACCATGCCGTGCTGCTGCCCGCCAATCGAAATTGCTGATACGTCGGCAAAACCACCGGCTTGGGCGATGGCATCCTGCAAGGCGCGCCACCAGGCGGCCGGATCGACCTCGGTGCCGTCGGGGTGCTTGGCGCGCCCCTCGCGCACAACGCGTCCAGTCTCTGCCTCGACGATGACAACCTTGCAGCTCTGGGTCGACGAGTCGACACCCGCCACCAGCGTTGTCATGCTTAGCGAGCACCCATCAGGTGCTCAATGGCCAGCTGGTTCAGGCGCACAAAGTTGAATCCCTTGCCGTTGAAGTATTCGTCTGGATTGAAACCACCGTCGCCGGCAGCGAGCAGTTCCGCATAGCCCTCGCCAGCGTTTAGGGTCGGCTGCTTGAGCTCGTCGACTCGGGCGGCGGCCAGTGCGGCCTTAACCTCAGGGTCAGCCTCGAATGCGGCTGCGCGCTCCTTGAGCAAAAGGTACATGCGGATGTTGGCCTCGGCCGAAGCCCAGACGCCGTTGTAGTCTTCGGTGCGGCTCGGCTTGTAGTCGAAGTGGCGCATGCCCTGGTAGCGAGTCTTGCCATCGTTGCCGAATTCCAGCAGTCGAACCAGGCTGAAGGCATTGATCAGGTCGCCGTGACCGAAGACCAGGTCTTGGTCGAACTTGATGCCACGCTGCCCGTTCAGGTCGATGTGGAAGAGCTTGCCCGCCTCCATGGCCTGAGCGATGCCGGCGGTGAAGTTCAGTCCAGCCATCTGTTCGTGGCCGGTTTCAGGGTTCAGGCCGACCAGTTCGGAGTGCTCGAGAGTCTCGATGAAGGCGAGTGCGTGGCCAACCGTTGGCAGCAAGATGTCACCGCGCGGCTCGTTTGGCTTCGGCTCGATCGCAAAGCGGATGCCGTAGCCCTTGTCCTTTACGTAGGTGGTCAAGACGTTGACCGCCTCGCGGTACCGCTGCAGTGCGCTGATGACGTCCTTGGCCTCGTCGTACTCGGCGCCCTCGCGGCCGCCCCACATGACGAAGGTCTCGGCACCCAGCTCGGCGGCGAGGTCGATGTTCTTGAGCACCTTGCGCAGTGCAAAGCGTCGCACCTCGCGGTCGTTGCTGGTGAAACCGCCATCCTTGAACACTGGGTGGCTGAAGAGGTTGGTCGTGATCATCGGCATTTTCAGGCCGGTCGAGTCAAGAGCCGACTTCAGGCGATCGATGTGGCCACGGCGCTCTGCCTCACTCGCATCGAAGGGGAACAGGTCGTTGTCGTGCAGCGTCATGCCGTATGCGCCGAGCGAGGCGAGCTTCTCGACGGCCTCTACGTAGTCGAGGTCCTTGCGCGTAGCCGAACCAAACTGGTCCTGGGCGGTCCAGCCGATGGTCCAGAGGCCGAATGTGAATTTGTCTGCCGGGCTAGGGGTGAGGCTCATGATGTGCTCGCTTTCAAAGAGGTGCTCGTTGCGTCTCACAATACGCCCAATTCTGAAACGTTTCAACATTTGGTGGAATCGAGCCAACCTCTTACCCACAGCGGTATCCTGTTAAGTACTGCGACTACGTTGCGCTGCCAATCGGCAAGCCAGAGAACGCAGCCGACTTGGGGGAGTGGTTTCCATGGCTTTTTGTTCAGCATGCGGTGCACAGCAGACAGACGACGCAGTTTTCTGCTTCAGCTGCGGCAAGGCCGTCGCGGGTTCACCAGTTTCGACCGAAAACTCTGAGGGCTTTGCTACTGGCAGCACGCCGCCCGCTCCGGCCAAAGATCCTCTAGCCTTCATCAAGCGTCTGCCAAAGGCTGCCCTCATTACGATTCCAGCGGTTCTTATCCTCGCCATCGTCGGCGCTGTTGTGGGCATCAAGGCGCTCAATGCACCAACTAAGGCCAACGCCGCGTCGTTCATCGCAACCGAGAAGGATCTGCCATTCGATGTGAAGCAGGCCGAGGAGCCGACCGACTACACGGTGGAGGACTTCTTCAGCGACAAATGCAGCTCAGGTCAGGATTTGGCTACATACCTTCACGAAGGCGACCTGTGGGCAATATCGGAGCTTGAGAAGGCCTCAGCGGGGCAAAATTACTTCAGCCTCGATCAGCAAATCATTTCGATGCCCAGCGAAACGATGGCCAAGCGTGCAATCGAAGCTGCGGCCGCAGTCGCAACCGATAACACCTGCCAACTGTCTGAATACGCGACGACTATGTCATTCAAATTCGACTATCAAAACCCACAGAACGTCAGCGAAGCCTTTGGCGTAGGGGCCGAGGGTATCGTGATTGAGTCAAGCTCATGGGTTTACATGAAACTATCCGAGTACGCCGACGCCACCGAGAGTTCAAGTCGCGGGTACTACGCTTTCGTTCGCCGCGGCAACCTGCTGATGCTGGTGTACCTGAGTTCAACCGACGCCGACGGAACTACGACGAATATGGTTTTGCGTAAGGACCTAGTCGAAGCGGTAGCGCCTTTCATCAGCAAGTTCGCCGGCTAACTGGGCGCAGAAGGCGGTTGCCGGATCGCCTGGGTTCGTTCGCGAGCGAAATGTAACCCTGCGGGTAAATCCGCACTTGCATTGACACGCCAGGTTGTGGCAGACTAGTCAGGTTGTTCATATGGTGCGCTTTCTGGCGCACCTCACTGCAGGCAGTGTGAACTGGTTGATTCAGCCAGGTCCGGCCGCAGCAACAACGAAATGTATCCGATCGCAACCTGCGAGCGTCTGCGTGTAGATCACGCGACACGCCCGACAGCGTGGGTCGGAGGAGCAGTACCCCACCGGGCCATGCCCTCCAGGCATCCAGTGGGTTTTGTAAAAGAACAGTGGTGCAACATCAGTAGTGCTACTAAGCGTCCGCGTCTAAACAACGCGGTGTGAACGAGAGCGAGTCAACATGGCGGCACAGAAAATCCGCATTCGACTTAAGTCGTACGACCACGAGGTCATCGACACTTCGGCGCGCAAGATCGTCGACACGGTTACCCGTGCCGGCGCTACCGTCGTCGGTCCTGTACCTCTACCTACCGAGAAGAACGTGGTTTGTGTAATCCGTTCGCCTCACAAGTACAAGGACAGCCGCGAGCACTTCGAGATGCGCACCCACAAGCGTGTTATCGACATCATCGACCCAACTCCTAAGGCAGTTGACTCGTTGATGCGTCTCGACCTACCTGCAGACGTCAACATCGAGATCAAGCTCTAAAAGGATTAAAGATGTCAACTCCAAACAAGACTGTTAAGGGCCTGCTGGGCAAGAAGCTCGGCATGACTCAGGTCTGGGACTCGAACAACAAGCTTGTTCCTGTCACCGTGATCGAGGCCGGCTCGAACGTAATCACTCAGATCAAGTCGATCGAGACCGATGGCTATGCAGCCATCCAGCTCGCATACGGCGCGATCGACCCTCGCAAGGTCAACAAGCCAGACGCAGGCCACTTCGAGAAGGCAGGCGTGAACCCACGTCGTCACATCGCTGAGGTCCGCACCGCAGACGCAGCCGACTACGCAGTCGGCCAGGAGCTCGGTGTTGAGGTATTCGAGGTCGGCGCAAAGCTCGACGTCGTTGGCACCTCAAAGGGTAAGGGCTTCGCCGGTCACATGAAGCGCCACGGATTCGCTGGTGTTTCGGCTTCGCACGGTGCACACCGCAACCACCGCAAGCCAGGTTCGATCGGTATGTCGTCGACCCCGGGACGCGTGTTCAAGGGTATGCGCATGGCTGGCCGTATGGGCGGCGCTCGCGTTACCACTCTCAACCTCACCCTCCACGCAGTTGACGCCGAGCGCGGTCTGCTGCTGGTCAAGGGTGCTGTACCTGGCCCTAAGGGCCAGCTCGTATTCGTCCGCAACGCAGTGAAGGGAGCGTAACCAAATGGCTGAAAGCACCAAGGTTGACGTTCTCGACGTCGCAGGCAAGAAGGCTGGCTCGGTTGAGCTTCCTGCTGACCTGTTCGACGTCCAGGCAAACGTTCCACTTATCCACCAGGTAGTCGTCGCACAGCTGGCAGCCGCTCGTCAGGGCACCCAGTCGACCAAGCGTCACGGCGAAGTATCCGGTACCGGTAAGAAGCCGTTCAAGCAGAAGGGCACCGGTCGTGCTCGTCAGGGTTCGCTTCGTGCTCCACAGATGCGCGGCGGTTGGGTCTCACACGGTCCTACCCCTCGCACCTACGAGCAGCGCACCCCAAAGAAGATGATCGCCGCAGCTATCAAGGGAGCCGTCTCGGACCGCGCCCGCAATGGCCGTCTGCACATCATCTCGGAGTTCGCAATCGGCACCTCGCCTTCGACCAAGGCAGCCGCCGCAGTTCTTAGCCAGCTCACCCAGCGTCGCAACGTTCTCGTTGTTCTCGACCGCTCGGACGAGGTCAGCTACAAGAGCCTGCGCAACCTGGCAAACGTTCACGTTCTGCCGGTTGACCAGATCAACGCATACGACGTTCTGCTGAGCGACGACCTGGTGTTCACCAAGGCCGCTCTGGACGCTTACATCGCAGGTCCTGCAAAGGGTGCATCGGCCAAGGCCGTCGCTACCTCGGCAGAAGCTGCCAAGGAGGCATAACAATGGCTGCTCTGAACAAGGACCCACGTCAGGTCATCCTCAAGCCAATCGTTTCTGAGAAGAGCTACAGCTTGATCGACAACGGCAAGTACACCTTCGAGGTGGCTCCGAACTCGAACAAGACTGAGATCAAGCAGGCGATTGAGAGCATCTTCAAGGTTGAGGTGGCTTCGGTCAACACCCTCAACCGCGCGGGCAAGACCCGTCGCACCAAGTTCGGCCTTGGCAAGCGCAAGGACACCAAGCGCGCCATCGTCACCCTGAAGTCCGGCAACATCGACATCTTCACCAACGTCGGTTAATCGGGAATAGAGGAACCTAATCATGGCAATTCGTAAGTACAAGCCAACGACCCCAGGTCGCCGTGGCTCGTCGGTCTCAGACTTCGCTGAGATCACTCGCTCGACTCCTGAGAAGTCGCTGCTCCGTCCACTCACCAAGACTGGTGGTCGCAACGCATCAGGTCGCATCACCACCCGTCACATCGGTGGTGGCCACAAGCGCCAGTACCGTCTGATCGACTTCCGTCGTAACGACAAGGACGGCGTTCCAGCGACCGTAGCTCACATCGAGTACGACCCAAACCGTACCGCTCGCATCGCCCTTCTGCACTACGCAGATGGCGAGAAGCGCTACATCATTGCTCCGAACAAGCTCAAGCAGGGCGACCGCATCGAGCAGGGCCCGGGTGCAGACATCAAGCCAGGTAACAACCTGCCTCTGAAGAACATCCCAGTGGGTACCGTTATCCACGCCATCGAACTAAAGCCAGGCGGCGGTGCAAAGCTCGGCCGCTCGGCCGGTGCAAGCATCCGTCTGGTTGCTAAGGATGGCGCTTACGCACAGCTTCGTCTTCCATCGGGTGAAATCCGTAACGTAGACGCACGCTGCCGCGCAAGCATTGGCGAGGTCGGCAACGCCGAGCAGTCAAACATCAACTGGGGTAAGGCCGGCCGTATGCGTTGGAAGGGCAAGCGCCCAACCGTTCGTGGTGTCGCAATGAACCCAGTCGACCACCCACACGGTGGTGGTGAAGGCCGCACCTCTGGTGGTCGTCACCCAGTATCGCCTTGGGGCCAGGCTGAGGGTCGTACCCGCAAGCCAAACCTTCCAAGCGACAAGATGATCGTCCGCCGTCGTCCATCGGGCAAGCAGCGCTAGTAGGAGTCTGAAGAATGCCACGTAGTTTGAAGAAGGGCCCATTCGTTGACGAGCACCTTTACAAGAAGGTTGTAGCTCAGAACGAGGCCAACACCAAGAACGTGATCAAGACCTGGTCGCGCCGCTCGATGATTGTTCCAGCCATGCTGGGCCACACCATCGCTGTGCACGACGGTCGTAAGCACGTCCCTGTATTCGTCACCGAGACCATGGTTGGTCACAAGCTCGGCGAATTCGCACCTACCCGCACCTTCCGTGGTCACGTGAAGGACGACAAGAAGGGTCGCCGCAAGTAAGCGGCGCCTAGAAAGACGAGAGGAAAGACAATGGAAGCAGTCGCACGTGTGCGCCACATCCGCGTCACCCCAATGAAGGCTCGCCGCGTCGTCAACCTGATCCGCGGAAAGCAGGCCACCGAGGCCCTCGCCATCCTGAAGTTCGCCCCACAGGCAGCTTCGGAGCCGGTTTACAAGCTGGTTCAGGCAGCCATGGCTAACGCCAAGGTAAAGGCCGACGCAAGCAACACCCTGTTCAACGAGGACGACCTGTTCGTCTCGAAGGCATTCGTCGACGAGGGCACCACCCTCAAGCGCTTCATGCCTCGTGCCCAGGGTCGCGCGTTCCAGATTCTCAAGCGCACCAGCCACATCACCGTGGTCGTTGCAACTCCAGACGAGCTCGTTGCTCAGAAGGCGGGTAAGAACTAATGGGTCAGAAAGTTAATCCATACGGTTTCCGACTCGGTGTTACCACCGACCACGTATCGCGTTGGTTCGCAGACTCAACCAAGAAGGGTCAGCGCTACCAGGACTACGTAGCCGAGGACATCAAGGTCCGTTCGCTCCTCACCGAGCGTCTTGACCGTGCCGGCGTTTCGCGCGTCGAGATCGAGCGCACCCGTGACCGCGTCCGCGTCGACATCCACACCGCCCGTCCGGGTCTGGTTATTGGTCGTCGTGGCGCCGAGGCAGAGGCCATCCGTGCCGACCTCGAGAAGCTCACTGGCAAGCAGATCCAGCTCAACATCCTTGAGGTTAAGAACCCAGACCTAGACGCACAGCTTGTTGCGCAGGGTATCGCCGAGCAGCTCAACGCACGTGTGGCTTTCCGCCGCGCAATGCGTAAGGGCATGCAGGGTGCGCTCCGCAGCGGTGCAAAGGGCATCCGTGTTCAGACCTCGGGTCGTCTCGGTGGCGCAGAAATGAGCCGCACCGAGTTCTACCGTGAAGGCCGTGTTCCACTGCACACCCTCCGCGCCAACATCGACTACGGCTTCTACGAGGCCAAGACCGTCTTCGGTCGCATCGGTGTAAAGGTTTGGATCTACAAGGGTGACATCACCAACAAGGAGCTCGCTGCTCAGCAGGCAAACGCACCTAAGCGCCCAGAGCGCCCACGTCGCAACGCCGCTCCTGCAGCTGCAGCCCCGGTTGCAACTGAGGCAGCTCCAGCAGCAGCAGAAAGCGTTGAGGCATAAATCATGCTGATTCCACGTCGCGTAAAGCACCGCAAGCAGCACCACCCATCGCGCTCGGGCGCAGCAAGTGGTGGCACCAAGGTCTCGTTCGGTGAGTACGGCATCCAGGCACTAACCCCTGCATACGTAACCAACCGTCAGATCGAGGCTGCTCGTATCGCAATGACCCGTCACATCAAGCGTGGTGGCAAGGTTTGGATCAACATCTACCCAGACCGTCCACTCACCAAGAAGCCTGCCGAAACCCGCATGGGTTCGGGTAAGGGCCACGTCGAGTGGTGGGTAGCAAACGTCAAGCCAGGCCGCGTCCTCTTCGAGGTAGCCGGTGTTAGCGAGCAGCTCGCTCGCGAGGCTATGACCCGCGCAATCCACAAGCTGCCGCTCAAGGCCCGCATCATCAAGCGTGAAGAAGGTGACGCATAATGTCGATCGGTTCGAAGAACCTAACCCCAGCTGAGCTCGACAAGATCGAGGACTCGGTTCTCGTCGAGGAGCTCAAGAAGGCTCGTGAAGAGCTGTTCAACCTCCGCTTCCAGTCGGCTACCGGCCAGCTCGAAAGCCACGGACGTCTGCGTGCCGTAAAGCGCGACATCGCCCGTATCTACACCATCATTCGTGAGCGTGAGCTCGGTATTCGTGCAGTTCCTGCTGCCGCTGCCAAGCCAGCTACCAAGGCTAAGAAGGCTGAGTCGAAGGACGCAGCTGCCACCGAGGAGGCATAACCATGGCTGAGAAGAAGGCTAAGGCCGTAGAGGCTGCACCAGCAGTCGAGCGCGGTTACCGCAAGACCCGTCGTGGCTACGTGGTGAGCGACAAGATGGACAAGACCATCGTCGTTCAGCTCGAAGACTTCGTGAAGCACCCGCTGTACGGCAAGGTTATTCGCCGCAACAGCAAGGTCAAGGCTCACGACGAGCTCAACACCGCAGGCATTGGCGACCTCGTTCTCATCAGCGAGACCCGTCCACTGTCGGCCACCAAGAACTGGCGCCTAGTCGAAGTTATCGAGAAGGCCAAGTAACAAATCCCGAGGTTATCCGTCGGAATGGATAACCACACAACAAGGAGTAAGCAATGCTTCAGCAGGAGTCACGACTCAAGGTAGCCGACAACACCGGCGCCAAGGAGCTCTTGGTCATCCGCAACCTGGGCGGATCGCGTCGTCGTTACGCGGGTCTAGGTGACGTAATCGTCTGCACCGTAAAGGATGCAATCCCTGGCGGCAACGTCAAGAAGGGTGACGTAGTCAAGGCGGTAGTAGTCCGCACCAAGAAGGAGACCCGTCGTCCAGACGGCTCATACATCAAGTTCGACGAGAACGCAGCTGTGATCATCAAGAAGGACGGCGAGCCTCAGGGCACCCGTATTTTCGGCCCAGTCGGCCGTGAGCTTCGCGACAAGAAGTTCATGAAGATCATCTCGCTAGCACCGGAGGTTATCTAGTCATGGCAAGCATCAAGAAGGGCGACCTGGTACAGGTCATCACCGGAGCCAAGCAGGACCGCGGCGGCGACCGCGGCAAGCAGGGCAAGGTCCTCGCTGTTAACAAGGAGACCAACCGTGTCATCGTCGAGGGTGTAAACCTCGTCAAGAAGCACGTCAAGGCTGGTCAGGACTCGAAGGGCGCCGTTACCGGTGGCATCGAGACCGTTGAGGCACCTATTCACATCTCGAACGTCATGATCGTTGACCCATCGACCAAGAAGCCGACTCGCATCGGTGCTCGCGTCGAGACCGTAGTCAAGAACGGCGTAAAGAAGACTGTTCGCGTTCGCATTGCGAAGAAGTCGGGTAAGGACATCTAATGGCTAAGGCAAACACCAATGCAGCCGGCCGTGCACTGCCACGTCTGAAGGCTCAGTACAAGAACGAGGTCGTCAAGGCTCTCGTCGAAGAGTTCGGTTTCAAGAACCCACACCAGGTTCCTAACCTGACCAAGATCGTGGTCAACATGGGTGTCGGCGAGGCTTCAAAGGACGGCAAGCTCATCGAGCACGCCATCAAGGACCTCACCGCAATCACCGGCCAGAAGCCACAGGTTAACCTGGCCCGCAAGTCGATCGCTCAGTTCAAGCTTCGCGAGGGTCAGCCAATCGGTGCCCACGTGACTCTTCGTGGCGACCGCATGTGGGAATTCCTAGACCGCCTGCTGAACCTTGCTCTTCCACGTATCCGCGACTTCCGCGGCCTCAACGGCGAGCAGTTCGACGGCCGTGGCAACTACACCTTCGGCCTCACCGAGCAGACCATGTTCCACGAGATCGACCAGGACAAGATTGACCGCCCACGTGGTATGGACGTAACCGTCGTTACCACCGCAGCGAACAACGAAGAAGGCAAGGCGCTGCTTCTAGCCCTTGGCTTCCCTTTCAAGACCAACAACTAATCGGATAGGTCCAGTCGCTCTGTAAAGCGGCTGGAAACCGCCGAGGAAAAGGTGCAACACAATGACAATGACAGACCCGGTAGCAGATTTCCTGACCCGGCTGCGCAATGCCAATGGCGCTTACCACGAGACCGTTAGCCTGCCTTACAGCAAGCTGAAGGCCGGTATCGCCGAGATCCTCAAGTCAGAGGGTTACATTGCTTCAGTAAAGGTTGAGGCTGCAGAGGTAGGTAAGACTCTTACCATCGACCTCAAGTACGGTCCAAACCGCGAGCGTTCGATCGCAGGCATCAAGCGCGTTTCGAAGCCAGGCCTCCGCGTTTACGCGAAGTCGACTGAGCTTCCACGTGTTCTCGGTGGCCTCGGCATCGCAATCCTGTCCACCTCATCCGGTCTGCTCACTGACCGTCAGGCTGCCAAGAAGGGAGTAGGCGGAGAAGTCATCGCCTACGTTTGGTAATCACAGATGTCGCGTATTGGTAAGTTGCCGATTCCGGTTCCAACCGGAGTCGAAGTAAAGATCGATGGCAGCAATGTCGAGGTCAAGGGTCCTAAGGGCACCCTCAGCCTCACCGTTGCATCGCCAATCACCGTTGCACTCGAGGATGGCAACATCGTTGTCACCCGTCCAGACGACGAGCGCAACTCGCGTTCGCTGCACGGTTTGACCCGCACCCTGATTGCAAACCAGGTCACCGGCGTTACCCAGGGCTTCTCAAAGGGCCTCGAGATCGTTGGTACCGGTTACCGTGTGACCGCAAAGGGCTCGGACATCGAGTTCGCGCTTGGTTACTCGCACCCAATCCTGGTGCAGCCTCCTAAGGGCATCACCTTCACCGTTGAGGGCAACACCAAGGTCACCGTGTCGGGTATCGACAAGCAGGCCGTCGGTGAGGTTGCCGCAAACATTCGCAAGCTGCGCAAGCCAGAGCCTTACAAGGGCAAGGGTGTTCGCTACGCAGGCGAGGTTGTCCGTCGCAAGGCCGGAAAGTCAGGTAAGTAATCATGGGTCTCACTTCAAAGACTCGCGGCAAGAGCAAGTCAGCCGCACGTGCACGTCGTCACTTCCGTCTTCGCAAGAAGATCGTCGGAAGCGCATCGCGTCCACGCCTCGTGGTAACCCGCTCGGCTCGCCACGTATTCGTCCAGGTAGTAGACGACAGCAAGGGCATCACCCTGGCTTCGGCTTCGACCATGGAAGCAGAGATGCGCAAGTTCGCCGGCGACAAGAGCGCCAAGGCTAACAAGGTCGGTCAGCTTGTCGCTGAGCGCGCCAAGAAGGCTGGCATCGCCGAGGTCGTCTTCGACCGCGGTGGCAACCAGTACGCCGGACGCGTTGCGGCAGTTGCCGACGGCGCTCGTGAAGGCGGGCTGGTCCTCTAATGGCTGAAATCAAGGAGCAAGAGTTGTCCACTGAGTCAACCGCAACCGCAACCGCAGTTGCCACCGAGACCACCGAAAGCACCGAGCGCGAGGCCCGTCGTGGCAGCCGCGACCGTGCACCACGTGGCGAGCGTCGTGACCGCGAAGAGACCAAGAGCCCATTCCTGGAGCGCGTTGTCACCATCAACCGTGTTTCGAAGGTAGTCAAGGGTGGTCGTCGCTTCAGCTTCACCGCTCTGGTTATCGTCGGCGATGGCAACGGCCTGGTTGGCGTTGGCTACGGCAAGTCGAAGGAAGTCCCAGCTGCGATCGCAAAGGGCGTAGAAGAGGCCAAGAAGAACTTCTTCCGCGTTCCACGCGTTGCAAGCACCATCCCACACCCTGTTCAGGGTGAGGCCGCTGCCGGCGTAGTACTACTTCGCCCAGCTGCCCAGGGTACTGGTGTTATCGCCGGTGGTCCTGTTCGCGCCGTACTCGAGTGCGCTGGCATCCACGACGTACTGAGCAAGTCGCTCGGTTCGTCGAACACCCTGAACATCGTCCACGCCACCATCGACGCACTGAAGCGACTCGAAGAGCCTGCAGCAGTTGCCGCACGTCGTGGCCTGAGCATCGACGAGGTTGCCCCTGCGGGTCTCCTCCGTCAGCAGAAGGCAGGTGCCTAATGGCTGCGCGCCTCAAGGTAACCCAGATCAAGAGTGAAATCGGTGGCAAGCCGAACCAGCGCGAGACCCTGCGCACCCTCGGACTGAAGCGAATTGGCGACATCGTCGTCAAGGACGACAGCCTGTCGGTACGCGGCCTCGTACGTACGGTTGCACACCTCGTAAAGGTTGAGGAGATCAACTAATGGCTGAAGAGAAGAAGACTCCAGCGGCAAAGCCAGCAGCCAAGGCTGCAGCTAAGCCTGCCGCTGAGAAGAAGCCTGCTGCTCCGAAGGCTGCTGCCAAGCCAGCTGCCGAGAAGAAGCCAGCTGCCGCCAAGGCTGCCCCAAAGGCAACCGAGGAGAAGGCAGAGAAGCCAGCCGCTAAGGCTGCAGCAAAGCCTGCTGCAAAGAAGGCTGCTGCACCGGCAGAGAAGTCGAACGTGCTCAAGCTTCACCACCTGCGTCCAGCAGAGGGCTCGAAGAAGGAGCGCACCCGCGTTGGTCGTGGTGAAGGTTCGAAGGGTAAGACCGCAGGCCGCGGTACCAAGGGTACTAAGGCTCGCTACCAGGTTCGCCCAGGCTTCGAAGGTGGTGGCGTACGTCTCGTAATGCGCACCCCTAAGCTGCGCGGCTTCAAGAACCCATTCCGCGTTGAGTACCAGGTCGTCAACATTGAGAAGCTTGCTGAGCTTTACCCAGCAGGCGGCAATGTGACCGTGGCCGATCTTGTTTCAAAGGGTGCAGTTCGTAAGAACGAGCTCGTCAAGGTTCTCGGCAACGGCGACATCGCGGTTAAACTGAACGTCAGTGTTGACAAGGTCTCGCGCTCAGCCGCAGAGAAGATTGTCGCCGCTGGTGGCTCGGTTACCGAGTAATCAACGTCTAGCTTTTTAGCCAGGAGGCCTAATGTTTAGCGCCGTCGCACGCGCATTCCGCACCCCGGATCTGCGCAACAAGTTGCTCTTCACGCTTGCGATCGTAGCCCTGTTCCGTCTGGGCTCGATGATCCCTGCACCATTCGTCGACTTCGGCAAGGTGCAGGCGTGTCTTACCCAGACCACTCAGACCAGTGGTCTGTATGAGCTGGTCAACTTGTTTAGCGGCGGCGCTTTACTGCAGCTTTCGATCTTTGCGCTGGGCATCATGCCTTACATCACCGCATCGATCATCATTCAGCTTCTTCGCGTGGTAATTCCACGCTTTGAGACGCTGCACAAGGAAGGCCAGGCTGGTCAGGCAACCCTGACTCAGTACACCCGCTACCTGACCATCGCCCTCGGCGTTCTGCAGTCGACCACCCTAATTTCGGTGGCTCGTTCGCGCGCCCTGTTCGGCGAGCAGTGCCAGGACCAGAGCATCCTTACCTCGAGCGAGCCATGGGCAATCGCCCTCATGGTAATCACCATGACCGCGGGTACCGGACTCATCATGTGGCTCGGCGAGCTCATCACCGAGCGCGGCATCGGCAACGGTATGTCGCTCCTTATCTTCACCTCGATCGCCGCGAAGTTCCCTTCATCGCTGATCTCGATTGGTAACCAGTCGGCAGGCAGCGCAGAACCAGGCACCTTCGACCAGTTCGTCGCGATCCTGTTCGGTCTGCTACCAACGCTCGCTGTCGGTGTCCTAATCGTCGCCCTCGTAATCCTCGTCGAGCAGTCGCAGCGTCGCATCCCGGTGCAGTACGCAAAGCGCATGGTCGGTCGTCGCACCTACGGTGGCCAAAACACCTACATCCCTATTAAGGTCAACATGGCCGGCGTTGTGCCAGTCATCTTTGCCTCGTCGCTCCTGTTCCTGCCAGCACTTATCGCTCAGTTCGCTAAGCCAGACGCACAGGGCAACGTCGATGGTTGGGTCACCTGGATCTCGGAGTACCTCACCAAGGGCGACCACCCGCTGTACATGGCGCTCTACTTCCTGCTCATCGTTGGCTTCACCTACTTCTATGTTGCGATCACCTTCAACCCTGAAGAGGTCAGCGACAACATGAAGCAGTACGGCGGATTCATTCCAGGCATCCGTGCCGGTCGTCCAACCACCGAGTACCTCGAGTACGTACTGAGCCGCATCACCTTCCCTGGCTCGATCTACCTGGGCCTCATCGCTCTCGTTCCGCTGATTGCGTTCTCGCTTCTCGGCGTTAGCCAGGAGTTCCCATTCGGTGGAACCACGATTCTGATCATCGTCGGTGTCGGTCTTGACACCGTCAAGCAGATCAACGCGCAGATGCAGCAGCGCAACTACGAAGGACTCTTGAAGTGACCCGCCTCCTTTTGATCGGTGCTCCGGGTGCCGGCAAGGGAACCCAGGCCGAACGCCTCGCACTGACCTTCGAGATTCCAGCGATCTCGACGGGCGACATCTTTCGTCACAACGTAAAGAACGAGACCGAGCTGGGCAAGCAAGCCAAGGCCTTCATGGACCGTGGCGAGTACGTTCCAGACAGCCTGACCAACGACCTGGTTCGCGACCGCCTGGCTCAGGCTGATGCGGCTGCTGGCTTCCTTCTGGATGGCTACCCACGTACCGCCGACCAGGTTGTCGAACTCGACAACATGCTTGGCGCACTGGACACCCAGCTAGACGCAGTCGTGCTGCTTACCGCCGACACCGAAGAGGTTGTTCGTCGACTTCTTGGTCGTGCGCTCGAGCAGGGTCGTGCCGATGACACCGAAGACGTGATTCGTCGCCGCCTCGAGGTTTACGAAGAGCAGACTGCTCCACTAATCAGCACCTACGCTGAGCGAGGTCTGGTCATCATGATCGACGGCCTCGGCGAGGTTACCGAGGTCACCGACCGCATCCTCGAGGGCCTTGCCGCTCGCGGTATCGAAAAGCTCTAATTCGAGCAACGCTCAAACAGAGGTAATTCGCTATGGGCCGCCACGGCTTCGAAATCAAGTCAAACGACCAAATCTTGCTAATGCGCGAGGCCGGGCTCATCACCGCCGCAGCACTCCGCGAGGTTCGCAAGGCTATCCGCCCAGGCGTGACCACTCTCGAGCTAGATGCGATCGCCGAGGCAACCATCGTCAAGCGTGGAGCCCACTCCAACTTTCAGCTGGTTGACGGCTACTTTCACACAATCTGCTCGTCTGTGAACGACGAGATCGTTCACGGCATCCCCGGTGGACGAGTTCTCGAGGCTGGCGACATCGTCAGCATCGACTGCGGAGCAGAAAAGGGTGAGTGGAACGGCGATTCCGCCATCACCGTCATCGTTCCAAACGAGGACGGCAGCGAACCAACTCAGATCGGTGCCGAGAAGTACGCGGTGCGCAAGCTGCTTAGCGATGTCACCGAGCAGTCGCTATGGGTTGGCATAGCCGCTCTCGCCAAGGCCGCACACCTGCACGAAGTTGGTGCGGCAATCGAAGAATTTATCGTCGAGCAGGTCGAAAAGCACGGCCAGCGCTTCGGCATTCTCGACCAGTACGTCGGTCACGGCATCGGCCGCTCTATGCACGAAGACCCACCGGTTTACAACTTTGCAGTTCGAGACCTCGGCCCGAAGGTTGTTCCCGGCCTATGCGTCGCAATCGAGCCGATGATCACCGCGGGCAGCAACAAGACCAAGGTGTTGAAGGACGGCTGGACCGTTTCGACCAAGGACGGCTCGGATGCGTCGCACTGGGAACACACCGTCGCCATGCACGACAAGGGCATCTGGGTGCTTACCGCCGAGGATGGTGGAGCCGCAGGGCTCGCGCCATACGGCATCAAGCCGGTCGCGCTGGGCTAACCTTCGGGAACATTTAATTACCAATATTTGGCGATTTCCCCTAGGATTGAACTTCGGTGTTTCTTGCACGTAATCCCAATTACAAAGTTGGTGTCTTTGCGTGCGCCGGAAGCATCAAAGTAGCTAGAAGATATGTGAGTTTATGGCCAACAAAGACGGTGTCATCGAGATCGAGGGCTCAGTTGTTGAAGCTCTTCCGAACGCAATGTTCCGTGTTGAGTTGACCAACGGCCACAAGGTCTTGGCACACATTTCAGGCAAGATGCGCCAGCACTACATCCGCATCCTCCCAGAGGACCGCGTGATTGTTGAGCTCAGCACCTACGACCTGACTCGTGGCCGAATCATCTACCGCTACAAATAGCGACTTGGCGTCTGGATCAATCGAACCAGCGTCTTGAAACCGGTTAGCAATAACCCCAAACAGAAGTAAGAGTCATGAAGGTAAACCCAAGCGTCAAGAAGATTTGCGACAAGTGCAAGGTCATCCGTCGCCACGGTCGCGTCATGGTTATCTGCGAGAACCCACGTCACAAGCAGCGCCAGGGCTAGTCCGAACTTCACTTCGCACCACCACAACTAAATAACAAAAACAAGGCAACGCTCAGTCTCGAAGCCCGATCCGCAAGGTTCGAAGTTCGAGATGGCACCCCCGGAGAAGGCCGGGGCCCACTCAACCGAGTCGGGGTAGCGCTGCTGCAGACCTTCTAACCACAAGGAGAAATCCAATGGCACGTGTTGCCGGAGCCGATATTCCAGACGCGAAGCGCGTCGAAATCGCACTTACCTACATCTACGGCATCGGCCGTACCCGCTCGGTTGAGATCCTCACCGAGACCAAGATCGACAAGAACATCCGCGTCAAGGACCTCACCGACGACCAGCTGGTCGCAATCCGTGACTTCATCGAAGGCACCTACAAGGTTGAGGGTGACCTCCGTCGCGACGTAGCTGCAGACATCCGCCGCAAGGTTGAGATCGGCTCATACGAGGGTCTTCGTCACCGCAAGGGCCTCCCAGTGCGCGGTCAGCGTACCAAGACCAACGCTCGTACTCGCAAGGGTCCAAAGCGCACCGTAGCCGGCAAGAAGAAGGCGGCTCGCAAGTAGCCTCTGGCTCGCGAGCACTTCCGAGAAAGTATTAGGAGAATCTAATGGCAGCACCTAAGGCAAAGGCCGGCGCAGCATCAAGCCGCAAGCCACGCAAGAAGGAAAAGAAGAACGTAACCGTTGGTCAGGCGCACATCAAGAGCACCTTCAACAACACCATCGTTTCGATCACCGACGCCACCGGCGCAGTAATCTCGTGGTCGTCGTCGGGTGACGTCGGCTTCAAGGGTTCGCGCAAGTCGACCCCGTTCGCAGCTCAGCTAGCAGCCGAGTCGGCAGCCCGCAAGGCTCAGGAGCACGGCCTCAAGAAGGTTGACGTATTCGTCAAGGGACCAGGTTCGGGTCGCGAGACCGCCATCCGTTCGCTTCAGGCAGCAGGCCTCGAGGTTGGTTCGATTTCGGACGTAACCCCACAGGCACACAACGGCTGTCGCCCACCAAAGCGTCGTCGCGTCTAAGTTCGCACCCCGTCGGTTGCGTGCCCTACCCAGTTAGGGCCGCGACCACCCAAGCTTCAATCGCAACAAACTGCGTAGTGGCCACTGCGCAGCCCCCAAATTGGGCATCAAATAGCGGATGCTCAGCTGAAAGGAACAAACGTGCTTATTGCACAGCGCCCAACCCTTCACGAAGACGTAAAGTCGTCAACCCGCTCGGTCTTCTCGCTCGAGCCACTTGAGCCAGGCTTTGGTTACACCCTTGGCAACTCGCTCCGTCGTACCCTGCTCTCGTCGATCCCTGGTGCTGCAGTCACCAAGGTTCGCTTTGCAGGCGTTCGCCACGAGTTCAGCAGCATCGAAGGCGTCACCGAAGACGTCACCGAGATCATCCTGAACATCAAGGGCCTCGTCGTCTCGTCAGAGAACGATGAGCCAGTAGTTGCTCGCCTCGTCAAGAACGGTGCAGGCGTCGTTACCGCCGCTGACATCACCGTTCCTGCCGGTGTTGAGGTTCACAACCCAGAGCTCGTAATCGCTCACACCAACTCGAAGGCTAAGTTCGAGGTCGAGCTGACCATCGAGCGCGGCCGTGGCTACGTTCAGGCATCGCAGAACCGCACCGCGGACCTCGACGCAGATGTAATCCCAGTTGACTCGATCTACTCGCCAGTTCTTCGCGTGGCTTACCGCGTCGAGGCAACCCGTGCGGGCGAGTTCACCAACTTCGACAAGCTCATCGTCGACGTCGAGACCAAGCCATCGATCAGCCCACGCGACGCAGTCGCTTCGGCTGGTTCGACCCTGGTCGAGCTGTTCGGTCTCGCCAAGGAGCTCAACGCAGCTGCCGAGGGTATTGAGATCGGTCCAGCACCTACCGAG
Source organism: Actinomycetota bacterium (assembly GCA_041176265.1). Lineage (GTDB taxonomy): Bacteria > Actinomycetota > Actinomycetes > Actinomycetales > Microbacteriaceae > Rhodoluna. The sequence continues at coordinate 128,338 of JBEDDI010000001.1, read as the reverse complement.
GCTGGCCTTTCGCCAGAGCTCGCAATGCCAATCGAAGAGCTCGACCTCACCGTCCGCTCGTACAACTGCCTCAAGCGCGAGGGCATCAACACCGTTTCGGAGCTCATCGCTCTGACCGAAGACCAGTTGATGAACATCCGCAACTTCGGCAGCAAGTCGGTTGACGAGGTGCGCGACAAGCTGCACTCGATGGGACTCAAGTTCAAGGACTCGGTTCCTGGCTTTGACGCCGCATACTTCAGCGCAAACTTCGACGAGGACCAGGCTTAATCGCCGGCCGTCAGAAAACTAAGAGGAGAAAGCAATGCCTACCCCAACTAAGGGACCACGCCTCGGAGGCGGACCAGCGCACGAGCGCCTAATGCTTCGCAACCTGGCGACTTCGCTCATCAAGCACGGTGCAATCACCACCACCGAGACCAAGGCCAAGCGCCTTCGTCCAGTGGCTGAGCGCCTGGTCAGCTTCGCAAAGCGCGGCGACCTGCACGCACGCCGTCGCGTATTGGCTCAGATCACCGACAAGTCGGTCGTTCACGAGCTGTTCACCAACATTGCACCACTCGTTGCAGAGCGTCAGGGTGGCTACACCCGCATCACCAAGCTCGGCTTCCGCAAGGGTGACAACGCGCCTCTGGCACGCATCGAGCTCGTTCTCGAGCCTGTTGTTGCCAAGAACGCAACCAAGAAGCCAAAGCTTCAGAACACTGTTAAGGCAGCCGGTGCAACCGCTGCTGTTGCAGCCGACGACGCAGCCATCGAGGCCGCTGAGGTAGCAGCAGAAGAGGCAACCGTTGAGGCTGTCGTTGAGGCACCAGTCGAGGCCGAGGCCGCAACTGAGGCTCCAGCCGAGACCACCGAGGCCTAAGCCACCCGCTTAGCCCCAGTAACTCATGAACGAGTCCGTTGACCGCGAGGTTGACGGACTCGTTCGTTTAACCCCGACCCGTTATCGCCTGTCGTTCTCTTATGACGGCACCGACTTTTATGGCTGGGCGAAGCAACCCGGTCTACGTACGGTGCAGGGCGAACTGCTTGCAGCGCTAAGCGTGATCTTCGGTGAGGTAGAAGACGACTTCGGTATTCGCGTGGCAGGGCGCACCGATGCCGGCGTACACGCGCTGCACCAGCAGGCACATATCGAACTGACTGCGGAACAGATTAATCGACTCGGCCGCAATCGTGACGATATTGCCGACCCGACTTACCTGGCCGACCGACTAAACCGCATTCTGCCCCAGGATCTTCGCGTTCACACCGTCGCTCCAGCGGCTCAAGGGTTCGATGCCCGCTTCTCGGCGATTTTCCGACGTTATCGGTACCGCATCGCCGACGGTGCCGCGGCCAACAACCCGCTCGAGGCTCGGTACACGCTGACCGTCTTTCAGTCGCTGAACACCATCGACATGCAGGCTGCAGCGCTCGAGGTGCTAGGGCTGCACGACTTCGCCTCATTCTGCCGTCCGCGACCTGGGTCGACGACGATCCGCGAACTGCGCGAGGTGAAGGTGCGCCGCAACCCCGAGGCTGGCAACGTCATCGAGATCGAGCTGCTCGCCGACGCGTTCTGCCACAACATGGTTCGCTCGATTGTCGGCGCGCTTATCGCCGTAGGTAAGGGGCAAGCGACCAGCTCCGACGTGCGAGCGACCCTCGAGCGGGCATCGCGTACGCAGTCATATCGCGTTGTGGCCGCTCAGGGTCTCACGCTAATCGAGATCGGCTACCCGGCTGACGAGTTGCTCGCCCAACAGGCAGAACTGGCCAAGAACCTGCGCAGCCACGAAGAGCTCGAAGACTAGACGGGCTCCGTCGGCAATTGTCGGGTGAGGGCCACGCAAGGTTTGTGGCCTAGACGGCAAATTAGGGTTTGACCATCAGGGGCTTAACTGGCTAAACTTGACCTTTGGTATTGGCGGTCAGCCAATGTGAAAGCTTGGATCCCAAGAAGCGAGACTTCTGAAGCGGATTCAGTTCAATCCGGAACAGAAGTAGAAGGCAATTTAGCGTGCGTACTTATTCACCAAAGGCTCACGAGCTCAGCAACCAGTGGCTCGTAATCGACGCCACCGATGTGGTTCTCGGCCGTCTAGCAACCCACGCCGCAGCACTCCTGCGCGGCAAGCACAAGGCAACCTTTGCTCCACACATGGACAACGGCGACTTCGTCATCATCATCAACGCTGAGAAGGTTGCCCTGACCGGCGCAAAGCTTGCTCAGAAGAAGGCCTACCGCCACTCGGGCTACCCAGGCGGCCTCACCGCGACCACCTACTCGGAGCTTCTTGAGAAGAACCCTGAGAAGGCAGTCGAGAAGGCGATCCGCGGCATGCTGCCAAAGACCACCCTTGGTCGCAACCAGCTCGCAAAGCTCAAGGTTTACAAGGGTGCAAGCCACCCACACGCTGCACAGCAGCCAAAGCCATTCATCATTGACCAGGTAGCCCAGTAAGGATAATCGTGGCTAAGAACGAAATCGCAGAAGACGTAGTAGCTCCAGAGAGCTACACCACTGAGACCCCTGCTGCCAAGGCACCTGCTGCCAAGTCGCGCGGTCCACTGACTCAGGGCGGCGCCGGTCTCGGCCGTCGCAAGGAGGCAGTCGCTCGCGTTCGCCTGGTTCCAGGCACCGGTGCAATCAAGGTCAACGGTCGCGACCTCGCAGACTACTTCCCAAACAAGCTGCACCAGCAGCTGATCAACGACCCATTCACCGTCACCGAGCTCAAGGGCGCATACGACGTCATCGCTCGCATCAGCGGTGGTGGCTCGGCAGGTCAGGCTGGCGCACTGCGTCTCGGCATTGCTCGTGCACTGAACGAGATCGACCGCGACAACAACCGCCCAGCTCTCAAGAAGGCTGGCTTCCTCAAGCGCGACGCACGCGTCATCGAGCGCAAGAAGGCCGGTCTCAAGAAGGCACGCAAGGCTTCGCAGTTCTCGAAGCGTTAATTCGCTTCCGAGCGCTTCAAGAGCATGGCTCGCATCTTCGGAACCGACGGAGTTCGGGGTCTCGCAAACCGAGACATCACCGCAGAGATGGCGCTTTCGCTGGCACAGGCTGCCGCGATCGTGCTGGGCGAGACCGCTCGAAGCCAGGGCCTAAAGCCTAAAGCCGTAATCGGCCGCGACCCCCGAATCTCGGGAGAGTTCCTCGCAGCAGCAGTTGCTGCCGGACTCTCGAGTTCGGGGGTTGACGTTTTTGACGCGGGTGTATTGCCGACGCCGGCCACCGCGTTTCTCACCGCCGACCTCGATGCCGACTTCGGCGTCATGATTTCGGCGTCGCACAATCCAGCAGCCGACAACGGCATCAAGTTCTTCGCCGCTGGTGGACACAAGCTCCCCGACGCGATCGAGGACGCGATCGAGGCTGCCATGGCAGGTGCTCCGTTGGCTCCTGTCGGCGCAGGCGTGGGTCACGTTCACCGATTCGCAGACGCCGAAGATCGCTACCTCGTGCACCTGCTGCGTTCGATTCCAAACCGCCTCGACGGCCTCAAGATCGTTCTCGACTGTGCCCACGGTGCGGCGGCTGGTGTTTCGCCAGAGGCATTCACCGACGCGGGCGCGAAGGTTATCGTTATCGGTGCAGAACCGGACGGCCTGAACATCAACCTCGGTTACGGCTCGACTCACCTGAGTGCGCTGCAGACGGCCGTAATCGAGCACGGAGCCGACCTGGGCATCGCCCACGACGGCGACGCCGACCGCTGCCTTGCGGTAGATGGCGACGGAAAAATCGTGGACGGCGACGAGATCATGGCCATCCTGGCACTCTCGCTCAAGGAGCGCGGCCAGCTGGCTCGCAACACCCTCGTCGCAACCGTGATGAGCAACCTTGGCCTGAAGCTCGCCATGCGCGATGCCGGCATTGAGGTAATCGAGACCAAGGTGGGCGACCGCTACGTGCTCGAGGCAATTCGCGAGGGTGGTTACACGCTGGGTGGCGAGCAGTCGGGCCACGTGATTTTCTCGCAGTACGCCACCACGGGCGACGGCATCCTGACCGGCATGAAGCTGGCGGCCGAGGTTGCGCGCAAGGGCAAGTCCCTAGCCGAGCTGGCAGCCGTAATGACCGTACTTCCGCAGGTTTTGGTGAACGTCAAGGGTGTCGACAAGACGCGCGTCGACAGCGACGAAGAACTTCAGGCAATCGTTCGCGAAGCGGAGGCCGAGCTGCACGGCAGCGGCCGTGTGCTGCTGCGTGCTTCGGGAACCGAGCCACTGGTTCGCGTGATGGTCGAGGCCGCCGATGAGGGCAGTGCTCAGTCGTGGGCAGACCGCATCGCGCGCGTCGTCGAAAAGCGCCTCGCGCTTTAACCACCTCTCGGGTTTACGCTGGAGGCATGCTACTCAAACGCCTCATCGGCATCCTGACTTCTGCTGCAATGTTGCTCGCGGGCTTTACGGCCGCCGCTCCAGCTAGCGCGGAAAGCGCCATTGCGCTCACCGACATCTTCAATACTTCGGCCGTCACCAAGGTCATTCTCGATGTCCCTGCGGCATCCGAGGCATCGCTCAACAATCAGAAGACACTGAAGACCTGGGTGAGCGCTAGCGTGCGCTTTGAGCAAGGCAGCAAGACCTCACAAAACTTCAAGATCGGTATGAGACTCAAGGGCTCGACTTCGATTCAGCCGCTCAAGCAAAAGCCGAGCATCAAAATCAAGTTCAACTGGTCCGAGCTGGCCGGACAGCGCTTCCTTGGTCTCAAGAACATGACGCTCAACTCGATGACTCAAGACACCAGCATGATTCACGAGGTTGCGACCTATCGGCTCTACAACGCGATGGGCCTGATCGCGCCGCGCACCGGCTGGGCCGAGGTAATCGTGAACGGCATCTCCAAGGGGCTTTACGCCAACATCGAGACTCCCGATGACGTATTCCTGGCCTCGCGATTCAAGGATCAGACTCAGCACCTGTATGAAGGCGTGGCATGGAATGACCTTGCGCCAGGCAAGGACAACGGCGGCGAGAACGATGGTGCGTTCTTGGTTGACGAGGGTTGGAGCAAGTACCCTAACAAGAACGATCTGACCAAGCTCATCGCGGTTGCGAACCAGCCAAACCTGAAGACATGGTGGACACAGCTGGCGGTTTACATGGACCGCGATCGCCTGCTCGGGCAGTTCGCGGTTGAGAACATCCTCGGCAGCTGGGACGCATACTCGGGCGATATCATCAACAACTACTACCTGCGTAGCAATACCGCGGGCAAGTTCACGATGCTGCCGTGGGGCGTGGATCAGAACTTCGGCGAGAACCGCGAGACCGCCGTTCCGCTAGATGACTTCTTCTTTGCGATGGATGCCCCGCGCACTTCGTTCCCGTGGATCAAGTACGTAAACAAGGACGCGGTTGACCTGCCGCGAGGTTTGCTGTTTCAGAAGTGCCTGCAGTATGCGCCGTGCAAGACCGCTTACCTGCAGAAGCTAAAAGCCGTCTCGGCCAAGGCAACCTCGATCAAGTACACCACCTACATGACCCAGCTTTCGACCACCATTGCTTCGTACTCAAACGATGCAGCGAAGGCCGAACAGTTGCGTTCGATCGCTTGGTTCAAGCGCCAGCAGACGAACGTCGCCGCGTTGATGAAGAAGTACCGCATCAAGTAGCGCGGTATTACGGCGTTACGGCGCTGCAGCTGCGCAACGTTTTCGCTTTGCGGCGTTACGGAGCGACCGAGACGAATCCGAGGCACTGCAGCGCGTTTGCGTAATACTCGTTGGCGCGTTCCAGGTCGCAAAGGCGCTCACACAGGCTGCCAACTCGGTAGAGCAGGTTGGCCTCCGCGCGGCTCGGGCGAATCTCTCGGGTGCGTGCGTCGAACAGGGCCAGGGCGCTCTCGGCAAGCGATGGATCACCAGCGGACATGCCGATCTCTCCGAGAGAAAGGACTAGTTCCTCGTGCGTGCGAGTGCCATGCTGCACGCTCGCGCCGATGGCCTGTCCGGCCAGCTCGCGCACCGCAGCGGCGTCACCCAACCGCGCCTCGAGCAACGCTCGAGTGCTCAGGACCGAAGCGACCATCGGTGCATTTGCAACCTCGCGCATTGTCGCCTCGATTGCGGCTAGTTGCCCGCGCTGGCGCTCCGGTTCGAGGCGCCCGGCCAGCAACTCGTACCAGATCAGGTTATTCAGCAACTTGGCTGTCGTGGCCGGAATGTCCATCGCCGAAGCTACCTCGAGCGCGGCGGTCACCTCGAGCAGGGCTCCATCGATGTCGCCCTTGCCATAGAGGTTGTCCGACTTTGCCCAGTGCGCGTTTAGCTCTTGCTTGGGTTCACTGAGTCTGTCAGTCTGGGCTTCGAGAACTCGGATGGCGTCGGCCCACGCGCCGGCGTCGCCATAGAGGCTGGCGAGCTGGAACGCGATCTCGAGCAGGTCGTCCTGGCGCGACTTGATGCCGCTGTCGGGGCCGGCCAGCACGCGAGCGGCATACTGAATCGCTTCGTTGTCGCGCGAGGCGGCGCGAAGCATGCGCACTCGCAGGCGCGCACCAAAACTGCGGAGGTCGCGAGCATTTTCGTTGGCGGCAAGCCACTCGTCTAAGAGTCCAATCGCGGCACCGAACTGCGAGGCGCTCTCTGCCTCGAGCGCCAGAAGCACCTTCTCGTGGGTCTTGAGCGCGGCCGCCGAACGCGTCTGCGGTTGAATCGTTCCGCTCTGGCGCAGTTCATACTCGGCAACCTTTAGAGCGGTGATCTGAACGGCTACCCCCGATTCGCTCTCGGCAGCGCGAAGGCGAGTTAACAGCAGATCTGCCATGCGTTCGGATGCCTCGCGCTGACCCTGTTCAACGAGCGAGAGGTGGGCCGAGCTGCAGATGCCGCGCGAAACCTCATCTAGGGTCAGGCCTAGGGAGTGGCGAATGCGGCGCAGTTCGGAGCCGGTGGCGATCGTCATAATTATGTATTGACTTTCTTAACAATGTTCGAGATGTTAAAGAAATACCTCACCGAGAGGTCAAGATTGGGGAACTCATGAAGATTGTTATCGCAACCGTTGCCGCAACTCTGCTACTGCTCGGCGCAAGCGTGCCGGCTCAGGCGGCGCCAACGATTCGCCCGCTCAACGTGATCAAGTGCTGCAGCGCCTAAGCGCCCGCTAGATCTTTCGCAACAGCACGCTGTCAACGGCGTGCTGTTCGCCTTTTTGCAGCACCAACTTGGCGCGCGAGCGGGTCGGCTGAATGTTCTCGGTCAGGTTTGGCAGGTTGATGGTGCGCCAGATTTCCTGGGCGCGTGCCAGTGCCGCCTCGTAATCCATCTCGGCGTAGCGGTGAAAGTAGCTGGCCGGGTCGGTGAAGGCCGATTCGCGCAGCTTTTCGAAACGTCCGATGAACCACTTGGCCACGTTTTCGACCTCGGCGTCGACGTAGATGGTGAAGTCGAAGTAGTCACTCAGCGCGACCTCCTGGCCGGCGGCCGGCGGCTGCAACACGTTGAGGCCCTCGACTATCAGCACGTCGGGGTTTTCGACTGCGATGTTCTCACCGGGCACGATGTCGTAGACCAGATGCGAGTAGACCGGTGCGTGCACGAGCGGCAGACCGCTCTTCACTTCGGCGACAAACTTGAGCAGAGCCAGTCGGTCGTACGACTCGGGGAAGCCCTTGCGGTGCATGATGTCGCGGCGCTGCAATTCGGCATTCGGGTGCAGGAAGCCATCGGTGGTGACCAGGGCAACTCTCGGGGTGCCTTCCCAGCGCGACAGCAGTTCCTTTAGCAAACGCGCCACGGTCGACTTGCCGACCGCGACGGATCCGGCGATTCCGATAATGAATGGCACGCGCTTTGCGCGCTCGCCGAGGAAGTCGTTGGTGACTGAGTGCAGTTGCTGCGAGCCGGCCACGTACAGGTTAAGCAGACGGCTGAGCGGCAGGTAAACCTCGGTTACCTCGCGCATATCGAGGAAGTCACCGAGGCCGCGAATCTGGGAAATTTCCGCTTCGGTAAGTGGCTGCTCGGTGTGGCTGGCGAGGGTAGCCCAGTCGGCGCGAGAAATCTCAACGAACGGGCTAACTAGGTCGGTCACAAAGAGCAATTCTGCCCTAATCCGCGGGTAAATTAGTACCCATGTGTGGAATCGTGGGCTATGTAGGCCCGAAATCGACCCTCGATGTTTTGCTCGGCGGACTCCGTCGTTTGGAGTACCGCGGATACGACTCGGCTGGTGTTTCGGTAATCGCTCCGGGCGGTCACCTCGAGACCCGCAAGAAGGCCGGAAAGCTCGACAACCTGATCGGTGAAATCGGTCAGAACCCGTTGCCAGAGGCACACATCGGAATCGGCCACACCCGCTGGGCAACCCACGGCGCACCGACCGACGGCAACGCGCACCCGCACCTCGGAGGCCCAGAGAGCAAGCTCTCATTGATTCACAACGGCATCATCGAAAACTTTGCCGAGCTAAAGGCCGAGCTGGTTGCCGAGGGAACCCGCTTTGCCAGCCAGACCGACTCTGAGGTAGCGGCTCACCTGATCGCCCGCGAGTTTGCCAAGGTCGGCGACCTGCCGACCGCATTCGCTCATGTGGTCAACCGCCTTCATGGCGCATTCACCATTCTTGTCATTCACGAAGAACAACCCGATGTTGTGCTGGCCGCGCGCCGCAACGCACCGCTGGTCATCGGCCTGGGCGATGGCGAAAACTTCCTCGGCTCTGACGTAGCCGCCTTCGTCGAGCACACCAAGCGAGCGATCAGCGTCGGTCAGGACGAGATCGTCATCCTGCGTGCCGACTCGGTAGAGGTTCGCGGATTTGCCGGCGAGACCGTGCATCCTCAGGAATTCACCGTCGACTGGGACGCCTCGGCTGCCAGCAAGGGCGGTTGGAGTTCGTTCATGGCCAAGGAGATCGCCGACCAGCCTCAGGCCGTAGCCGACACCCTCATGGGTCGTCTCGACTCGGACGGCTCGGTCAAGCTCGACGAAATGGACGGTCTATCGATCGCCGACATCGGCGCCATCGACCGCATTGTCATGGTTGCCTGCGGCACCGCGAGCTACGCGTGTGACGTGGCCAAGTACGCCATCGAAAAGTTCGCGCGCATCCCGGTTCAGGTCGAGCTATCGCACGAGTTCCGCTACCGCGACCCGATCGTGACCGCCAACACCTTGATCGTGGCCGTCAGCCAGTCGGGCGAGACCATGGACACCCTGATGGCCACTCGCTTCGCCAAGGAGCAGGGCGCCAAGGTGCTCGCAATCTGCAACACCCAGGGCGCGACCCTTGCCCGCGAATCGGACGCCGTCATCTACACCCACGCCGGCCCAGAGGTTGCCGTGGCATCGACCAAGGCCCTCACCGCACAAATCACCGCGGGCATGCTGCTTGCGCTGTGGTTGGCAAACGGACGCGCCGCCGCCGGCCGCAACGCCTTGGCTTCGGCTGAGTTGAAGCGCCTCGGCCTAGAGCTTCTCAAGATGCCTGCCAAGGTGAGCGAGGTTCTCGAGTCACTCGACCTTTCGCGCCAGCTCGGCAAGGACATGGCATCGGCCAAGTCGGTGCTGTTCCTGGGTCGCAACGTCGGCTTCCCGATCGCGATGGAGGGTGCGCTCAAGCTCAAGGAGCTGGCCTACATCCACGCAGAGGGCTTCGCCGCGGGCGAGCTGAAGCACGGCCCGATTGCACTCATCGAAGAGGGTCAGCCGGTCATCGTGATCGTGCCTAGCCCGCACGACGAGGAGTCGCTGCACCCGAAGGTGATCTCGAACATCCAGGAAATCAAGGCGCGTGGCGCTCGCGTCATCGCGATTGCCGAGGATGGCGACAATCAGGTCGCCGACTACGCCGAGCACGTCATCTTCGTGCCTAAGAGCGAGAACATCTTCAGCCCGATCCTCACCGTCATTCCGCTGCAGACTTTTGCGCTCGAACTATCGACCGCCAAGGGTCTCGACGTCGACCAGCCACGCAACCTGGCCAAGTCGGTAACCGTCGAATAGCGGACTCCAAGGCAGCGAGTTCCCGCATGGCGATCACGGGCATCGGCGTCGACCTAGTCGACATCGCCCGTTTTGAGCAGCAGCTTGGGAAGACCCCGGGCCTCACCGAACGCCTGTTTTCCCCAGCCGAACTATCGGGGGATTCGGCGCTCAAGCCGGCGACTCTGGCCGGCAAGTTCGCAGCTAAGGAAGCGTTCATAAAGGCACTGGGCAGCGGGGTCGGACTCAATTGGCACGACGTGTGTGTGGTCAAGGATTCCGACGGCAAGCCATTCTTCGAGCTATCGGGTGACACCGCTGCCGCATCGGTCAAGGCCGGCGTATCGCGCTGGCACCTGTCGATAGCGCATGATGGAGGCATGGCCATCGCCTACGCGATCGCCGAGAACGACGCGACAGGCCAACAGGGAGGTGCTCATGCGTGAACTGATCATTGATCTCGACGCGATCGCGCACAACCTGGCAACCATGACAGCCAAGGTGACGCGTCACGACGAGACGCGTCCGCTCGTAATGTGTGTGGTCAAGGCCGACGCATACGGCCACGGCATGATTCCCGTGGCTCGCAAACTCGAAGCGGTCGGTGCCGACTACCTGGGCGTGGCAGACATCGCCGAAGCCCTCGCGTTGCGCAACGCTGGAATCGACCTGCCGATCCTGGCCTGGCTGCACTCGCCGCGTGAGACGTTCGTGGCGGCACTTTCCGCCGGCATCGAACTGGGCATCGCCAACATCGAACAGCTCGACCGCATCGCTGCGGCGGCAAAGCAGACCGGTCGCGTAGCGCGCATCCACCTGAAGATCGATACGGGCCTTGGTCGCAACGGTTCTACCGAGGCCGACTGGCAGGCGCTGCTCGAGCGAGTCAAAGAGCTGGTTGCCGCCGGGCTCGTGCAGACGGTCGGCATCTTCAGTCACCTCAGCTGCACCAGCGAGGCCGACGACCTGCGCCAGATTCGCCGATTCGAGGCGGCTATCGAGGCAGCCCGTGCTGCAGACGTGACCTTCGAACTGCGCCACCTAACCGCGAGCGACGGCAGCATGAACTACCCGCAGGCCACCTACGACATGGTTCGTATCGGTGTCGCGCTGTATGGCCTAAGCCCGTTCGTCGAGCACACCTCGGCCGACTTCGGCCTGGTGCCGGCGATGACCGCGACTGCACTGGTGACCCAGACAAAGCGCGTGCCAGCCGGCGAGGGCATCAGCTACGGCTACATGCACCGCACCTCTGGCGAGAGCACGCTCGCGCTCGTGCCGGTGGGTTATGCCGAGGGCCTTCCGCGCGATGCATCGGGCAAGGCCAGCGTCGCCATCAACGGCAAGAAGTATGCGGTCGGCAGTCGAATCGCGATGGATCAGTTCGTGCTCGATGTCGGCGACGACACGGTGCGGGCTGGTGACGAGGTCGTGCTGTTTGGCGACCCCGCAGCCGGCGTACCAAGCGCCGACGACTGGGCTCGCGCTTGCGACAGCATCAACTACGAGATCGTGACTCGCATGGGTGGTCGGTTTAGTCGCCGCTACCTCGGAGCCGCCGAGTAATGAGCGCGCAGGCGTCGCGACTCCTTTGTCGCAAGCAAATTCACACGGCCGAAGCAATGCACGAGTTCGGGCTTCGCCTAGGCGCGATGCTGAAACCCGGCGACCTTGTCGTGCTCACCGGTCCTCTCGGAGCTGGAAAAACCACCATGACCCGCGGTGTTGGCGAGGCCCTCGGCTGCATCGGCACGGTATCGAGCCCTACCTTCGTGATTGCGCGAACCCACAAGCGCGAAAATTCGGAAGCGCCACTCGTGCACGTCGACGCCTATCGTCTGGGCAGCCCGGCCGAGCTCGACGACCTCGACATCGACTTCGCTAACTCGGTCACTCTCATCGAGTGGGGCCGCGGTTTCACCTATGGCATCGCCGAATCATGGCTTGACCTCGAGATCGAGCGCGATCACAGCGGCGAAACCGAGACGCGCGAACTGACCCTCATCGGGCACGGAGCACGCTGGGCCGACTTCGACGGAAGCACACTATGAAGCGCGTGCTAGCCATCGATACCTCGGCTGGAACCTCGGTGGCAATAGTCGAGCTGCGCGACGGCGCGTCGGGGGCATCTGATGCGGTGACCTTGGCAACCTGGCACAGTGCCGACACCATGAAGCACGCCGAAAACGTCGGCATCGCGATTTCGGACTGCCTCGCGCAGGCCGAGCTGAAGCCTAAGCAGCTAGACGCGGTCGTCGTTGGTCGTGGGCCGGCTCCGTTCACCGGTTTGCGCGTGGGCATCGCCGCTTCGATTCTCTTTGCCGAAGGCGCTCACGTGCCGCTGTTCGGAGTGGTCAGCCTCGACGCGATTGCTTTGGCCGAGGCTCAGGCCGGCCGGCACGCCAACGGGGTTGAGCAACTGCTGGTCGCGACCGACGCCCGTCGCGGCGAGGTCTACTGGGCCGTTTTCGATGGCCAAGACACGGCCGGATTGCCGGTGAGACTGCGCGGCCCGGGCGTAGCCAAGCTGACCTCCGTTTTGGAGCAACTTGACGCGGCGGGCACCGCATACCGTCGGGCCGACGCGCACGTCGAAGCCGCCAACCTCGCCCAAGTCTTCTTCGCCCAGCACCTAGCCGGCCAGTCGAGCCACGACGTTTCGGCGCTGTACCTGCGCGAGCCAGACGCGGTGCCGAGCCCTGGAAAGAAGGTGAGCGGCTGATGAGCCTTCACCTCAACTGGAGCATTCGCGAGGCGCACGAGCCCGACCTCGCTGCGATCATGACGCTCGAGCACGCGTCGTTCGGAAGCGACTCCTGGAGCGAGGCCAACATGCGCGCCGAGCTGACCGAACACCACACCTACTATCTAGCCGCCGAGATCGACGACCGACTGGTGGGCTATGCGGGTCTCAGCAAGCTGCCATCGAGCGAGCAGGCCGACATCCAGACCATTGCGGTGGACGCTCAACAGCGTGGCACGGGCCTTGGCCGCGAACTGATGCACCGCCTCATCGCGCGCGCCATCGAACTCGGCGCGACCGAGCTGTTCCTCGAGGTTCGAGCCGACAACCCCATCGCGCAGAAGCTCTACCGCAAGCTCGGATTCGTTCGAATCAGCGTACGCCAGAACTACTACCGCCCAGACGGCGTCGACGCGATCATCATGCGTCTTGATTTGAACGCGTACGAACTGCCGACCCGCGGCAGAAAGCAACCGATCGTGCTCGGTATCGAATCGAGCTGCGACGAGACCGGCGTCGGAATCGTGCGCGGCAACACCCTTCTCGCAAACGTAATTTCGAGTTCGATGGATGAACACGCTCGCTTCGGCGGTGTCGTTCCTGAGATCGCGGCGCGCGCGCATCTCGAGGCGTTGCAGCCCACGCTGCGAAAAGCGCTCGCCGAATCGAACCTCGAGCTAGACGACATCGACGCGATCGCCGTCACCAATGGTCCAGGGCTCGGGGGAGCACTCATGGTCGGCGTTGGCGCGGCCAAGGCGCTGGCCGTCGCAACCGGCAAACCGGTCTATGCGGTCAACCACCTCGTGGGTCACGTGGGCGTCGACGTGCTCGAGCGAGGCGTGCTCGAGACCCCGACCATCGCGCTTCTGGTGAGCGGTGGCCACACTTCGCTGCTGCACGTGCGCGATCTATTGAACGATGTCGAACTGCTCGGTGAGACCATCGATGACGCGGCCGGCGAGGCCTTCGACAAGGTGGCCCGCGTGCTCGGCTTGAAATACCCGGGTGGCCCCGAGATCGACCGTGCCGCCGCCGATGGCGACCCTCGCGCGATTCGCTTCCCTCGCGGACTCAGCCTTCCGAAAGACATGGAGAAGCACCGCTACGACTTCAGCTTCAGCGGGCTCAAGACAGCCGTCGCCCGACATGTTGAGCTAGCCGAATCGCGCGGCGAGTCATTCAGCGTGGCCGACGTAGCCGCAAGCTTCCGCGAGGCGGTCGTCGACGTGCTGGTCACCAAGGCCGTCAATGCCTGCCTAGATCACAATGTGCCGCGCCTGCTGCTGGGTGGCGGCGTAGTGGCAAATCGCCGCCTGCGCGAAGTGGCCCAGGCCCAGTGCGACAAGCACGGCATCGAGCTGCGCATACCTGCATTGAGTCTCTGCACCGACAACGGTGCCATGATTGCGGCCCTTGGAGCCCAGTTGATTATGGCCGGACGCGAGCCTTCATCGCTGACCTTCGGCGCGGAGTCGACCTTGCCTGTGACTCACGTTCAGAGCCTCTAGTTCGCCAGGCAGGCCCTGGCGGGTGTCGGTGCTGCCACCAACACTCCTAGCCGGGTCGCAGGTTTGTTTCAGCCTTCTCCCAGACTTCGAGAGTCGAATGGCTGTTAGCACCACAGGACATTTCGAAAGGAAATCAATTGGCTAAGAAGAACGAAGAACACGAGTACGACGCTCAGCAGAGCCCGGCAGAGGCCGCCGCCGCGAGCAGTGACTCGACCCCGGCAGCAAAGCCTGCCAAGAAGTACAACTTCAACAACCTCAACACCCTCTCGGTCGTCTCGATCGCGACCGCGCTCACCGGCTTCGGCGCAGTAGCCGGTGTCATCACCGGCCACATTGCGCTCGCTCAGCTCAAGAGCGACGGCAAGCAGGGTCGCGGGCTTGCCATCGCCGGTATGGTCGTCGGTTACGCCGGCATTGGCGTTGCAGTCGTCTCGGGAATCGCGCGTGCGGCTCTCGGCGTTTGGGGTGCTCGCTACGGCTTCGAATTCGGCGGCGCACACATGGACGACTTCGGTCCGCAGGGCATGCAGCAGTGGGGCACCACCGACCAGGGCGGCGCTTTCGGTCAGGGCGGCATCAACCAGGGCGACATGGGTGGCATGCACCACGGCCAGATGGACGGTTTTGGTGGCCCAATGATGGGTGACCAGGGCGGCCAGGGCCAAATCACGGTACCAGGCACCGACCCAACCGCGGTTCCTGAGACCCAGACCAACTAATTGCTTCGGCCGCTGGCCGAGTGTCGATTATCGCGAAGTCGATCCCGCGATGATCGCGCGATGGGCGTCGCCCACTCTCGTAACGATGAGTGTGGCGGCGCCTTCGCCTTTAAGTTGCAGTTCCTTGCGCAGCTGCTCGGGCACGATGTCGGCACCGCGTTTTTTGATCTCGAGCTTGCCAATACCCCGCTCGCGCAGGTGTGCCTTGAGCTTCTTGCGGTCAAATGGCAGGTCGTCGAGCACCTCAAACGAGCGCAGCCAGGGTGAATCCACCGGTTCGCTAGAGGTCAGGTATGCGATGCCCGGCGCGAAGCCCGTCAGCCCCAGCTCGGCCGCCAGAGGGCCGATCAGGTGCGAGCGCACGATCGAGTTATCGGGCTCGTGCAGGTAGCGCCCCAGTGCGCTGAGCTCGGCCTGATCGTGCTCCTCGTTCGCCGAGTTGAACTCGTGATGGCGTCCGGCGGCATCGATGAGGAGTGCCGAGCGCGAGATGCTTGGACGAGCCACCGGACCAAACCAAAGGCCGAGCTCGACCAAGTCGCCGGCGACTGATACCCATTGCGCCTCGAGGTTTACGCCGTCCGGCAGCGCCTCGCGTGCTGGAATCGCCTCGTGCGGGTGCCCCGGGCCGAGCTTGATACCAGTCGGCCTGGTCACCGCCTGCTCGAGTACCCAGGCGTAGTTTGGAGAAAATTCGGCTGGGTCAAACTTGCGAATAGCTTTGGCTCGTGCGGCACCGGTTAGCTCGCGACGGGCCGGGTCGAAGAACAGGGCCTCGAAGCCCGAAAAATCGAGGGCCGTTACGTCGGCCTGAGCGACCTCGGCGTTCTTGAAGGGCGCGAGGTTGTATGTCGCCGCCGCGGCCGCAACCTCATCGATGTCGAACGCCCTTACTTGCAGGTCAAGCGAAGCGAAGGCGAGCGATTCGGCACCGATGCCGCAACCGAGGTCGGCGACCGAAGAGATGCCGTTGGCTCTGAATCGCCCAGCGTGTAACGCGGCAACCGAGAGGCGGGAAGCCTGCTCGAGTCCGGCTTCGGTGAACAGCATCGCATGAGCAAATTCGCCGAACTTGGCCACGCCGCGACGTCGAAGTTTGGCCTGGGTTAGCACCGCAGCCACGAGTTGCGGATCGTGACCGGCAGCGCGCAGTCGCGAAACGAGTCGCACCACGTCGGTCTTGGAATCGAGTTCGCCGACCTCGGCCAGGAGCGCGAGGCCCTCGGCGGTCAGCAGTCTTGAAAACTCGGTGCGATTCACGCCTAACAGGCTAGCAAGCCCGCACGAAAAGCCGATTTGGCTGTCGGCGAAATCGTTAGCACTCTATTTGACCGACTGCTAATCGATGCCCTAAAGTCGTTTATTGACGGGGTCGCAAGGCTCCGATTTCAATGTTTTAGTTCCTTACACAGAAGAGGTCATGATGTCGGTTTCGATTAAGCCGCTTGAAGATCGCATTGTTGTTCGCCCGGTTGAGGCCGAGCAGGTCACCGCTTCGGGTCTGGTCATTCCAGACACCGCTAAGGAGAAGCCGCAGGAGGCCGAAGTTATCGCTGTCGGTCCGGGTCGCATCGACGACAAGGGCAACCGCGTTCCACTCGACGTTGCCGTTGGCGACAAGGTCATCTTCTCGAAGTACGGCGGCACCGAGCTCAAGTTCGGTGGCCAGGAGTACCTGATCCTTTCGGCTCGCGACGTGCTCGCAGTCGTGGTTCGCTAGACAACACCTTTCGAGAGGGCTCAGACTTCGGTCTGGGCCCTTTTTCTTTCTCGCTAGGCTCGAAGAGTGACCACAACAGGTAAGAACGAAGTGCGCAAGGGCTTCGCCTACGGATTCGGCGCTTACCTCATCTGGGGTTCGTTCCCACTCTTCATCTCGATGCTCGCATTCGCTCCGGTGAGCGAGGTGGTCGGCTGGCGCATCCTGTTCGGTTTTGTCACCGCGGCCGCACTCATTACGGTTTCGCGTGGTTGGGCCCAAATCTGGGCGATCCTGCGCAATCGGCGTCTCATGGGGTGGCTCGCGCTCGCGGCCGTGCTCATACTGATCAACTGGGAGGTCTACGTACTTGGCGTGCTCACCCAACAGGTGGTGCAATCCTCGCTCGGCTACTTCATCAATCCGCTTGTGACGATCGTGCTCGCGGTGGCGTTCCTGGGGGAGCGGCTAGGGCGGGTGCAGTGGGTGGCCGTGGCGCTCGGTCTCATCGCAGTCACAATTCTGACCGTCGATTACGGTCAACCGCCTTGGATCGCACTCTCGCTAGCCATCTCATTCGGCTTCTACGGCCTGGTCAAGAGCAAGCTCTCGGGCGAGCTCAGCGCTCTGAACTCGTATGCGGTCGAGACGTTGCTGGTGATCCCGATTGCGATCGCCCAGATGGCGTCCTTCGCCGGCCCTACCGGCCTGGCCTTCGGTCGCGAGTTATGGCCGAGCGTCGGCCTAGCTTTCTTCGGAGTGATGACCGCGGTGCCGCTGATCATGTTCGGCTCGGCCGCCAAGCGCCTGCCGCTTAGCTACGTGGGTTTCATGCAGTACCTGACGCCAAGCATTCAGTTCTTTGTGGCCGTCGCATTGCTGCACGAACCCATGCCGCCCGTGCGCTGGATCGGCTTCGCCGTCGTCTGGCTAGGCCTGGCTCTGCTGGTCGCGGATGCCGGTCGACGGATGCGCAAAAGCCAAAGTTTTACCGCATAGAAACAAGATTGTTACGCGCGCAGTATTTGACGTCAAAACCTGCGAATTTCGAAGCTTAGACGCAGTCAAACCGCTGATTTCGTGGCAATTACCCCCAAAAAACACGCGTTTTTCGTGCCTTTAGCCCCCGAACGAGCGCGAACTGTTTCAAGGGTCCTTTTTGCCGTCTGCCCCCATCGCTAGACTCAACGCAGACGGACGCATCAAGGCTGATGCGCCGTTTCATCTAATAGGAGACACGAATGAGCGTATTTACTAAGAAGGGTAAGTTCGTTAGCGTCGCTGCTGCCGTTGCAGCAACCGCGCTTGCGCTTACCGGCTGTGCTCAGAGCGCGACCCCAACCGCAACCTACGCGGCTGGCGACGGCGTTCTTAAGATTGGTGGCATTCTGCCGCTGACCGGCGCACTTGCATTCCTTTCGCCACCTGAAATTGCAGGTATCGAGCTTGCTGTACAGGACATCAACGCTGCTGGCGGCGTCCTTGGTCAGCCTGTCGAGTGGACCCTCGAGGACTCGAGCGACGGCGACCACCCAGAGATCGCACCTGCTTCGGCAACCAAGGTGCTCGCTGAGGGTGCAGACGCAGTTGTTGGTGCCGCTGCATCGGGCGTTACCCGCCTGATCATCGACCAGATCACCAAGAACAAGACCGTTCAGATCTCGATGTCGAACACTGCTCCTGACCTTTCGACCTGGGACGACGGTGGTTTCTACTTCCGTACCGCTCCTAGCGACCTTCTTCAGGGTGCAATCGTCGGAAACCAGATCGTTTCGGACGGCCACGAGAACGTAGCCATCATCTACCAGCAGACTGCTTACGGTGAGGGCCTCGAGGCTAAGGCAAAGGCAACCATCGAGGCTGCTGGCGCTACCGTCGTTTCGTCGCTTCCTTTCCCTGAGGCAGAGACCAACTTCGACACCATCGTTGACCAGACTGTTGCCGCTGGCGCAGACTCGGTCCTCGTAATCTCGTACGACGAGTTCAAGAAGATCGCTCCTTCACTGCAGAAGAAGAGCTTCCCTGGCAAGGACGTCTACCTCGTAGACGGTAACCTCGCTAACTACAGCGACCAGACCTGGAAGGGATACCTCGAAGGCGCCAAGGGCACCCTGCCTGGTGGCAAGCTGAACGACGACCTCAAGGCTCGCGCTTCGGCTCTGTACATGGAGAAGTACGGCAAGGAACTCACCGAGTTCGCTTACCTCGCTGAGTCGTACGACGCAGTAGTCCTTCTCGCTCTTGCTGCAGAAGCAGCACAGAACGACTCGGGCGACGCAATCGCACACAACATGCAGGCCGTATCGACCTCGGGCACCAAGTTCGACATCGCATCGGGTGACGCAGTTACCGTTCTGAAGGATGCCCTCGCAGCAGCTAAGGCTGGCGACGACATTGACTTCGAAGGCTACAGCGGCCCAATCGAGTTCGACGACAACGGTGACCCAACCGGTGCATCGATCGGTATCTACCAGTACGGCAAGGAAGGTACTAGCGACCTCCTCAACGTAGTTGCTGGTAACTCGGTCAAGTAACTCACTGAGTAAGACAAAACCCCGGTCCGCAAGGGCCGGGGTTTTGCTTTGCCGTGATCAGAGAGAGGGATCACGGACATCTCTATGCTACGAGACGCAGCGGCAACGAAAACGCCCAGGGCCGGCCGTCAGCAGGC
Organism: Actinomycetota bacterium; assembly: GCA_041176265.1. GTDB lineage: Bacteria > Actinomycetota > Actinomycetes > Actinomycetales > Microbacteriaceae > Rhodoluna. The sequence continues at coordinate 109,060 of JBEDDI010000001.1, read as the reverse complement.
GCCTGGGCGCATCCGTTTGATTGTTTAGAGGTCGGCTAGGTTGCCGAGGTAAAGCTCGATCATCTTCGGGTCGTTTAGTAGCTCACGACCGGTACCGGTGTGGGCGTCCTTACCCTGGTCGAGCACGTATGCGCGGTCGCAGATCTGCAGGCAGCGGCGAGCGTTCTGCTCGACCATGATGACGGTTACGCCGGCCTTGTTGACCTCCTTGACGCGCAGGAAGGTCTCGTCCTGACGAACAGGCGAGAGGCCTGCCGAAGGCTCGTCGAGCAGCAAGACCGACGGGTCGATCATGAGCGCGCGACCCATGGCAACCATCTGACGCTCACCACCCGATAGCGAACCGGCCTTCTGTGCGCGGCGCTTTCCGAGGTCGGGGAAGATGCTCGTGACGAACTCGAAACGCTCAGCAAAACGCTTAGGCGACTGGAAGACGCCCATCTCGAGGTTCTCTTCGATGCTCAGGCTCGGGAAAACATTGTTGGTCTGCGGAACGAAGGCGACACCCTTCTCGACCAGCTTGTTGGCCTTGAGGTTGGTGATGTCTTCGCCGTTTAGCCAAACGTTACCCTCGCGCACGTTGACCTGGCCGAAGATGGCCTTGAGCAGGGTCGACTTGCCGGCGCCGTTAGGGCCGATGATGCCGATCAGGTCGCCCTGGTTAGCAACCAGCGAGCAGCCATTGAGGATGTTGATGCCAGGCAGGTAGCCGGCAACCAGGTTCTCGGCGTAAACAACTGGGGTTGACATTAGTTGGTCTCCTTCTGGCCACCGATTTCGACATCACCGAGGTCGGTGTTGGCGTGTGCACCGAGGTAGGCGTCGATAACTGCCTGGTCCTTCATGACGTCGGCCGGTGGGCCTTCAGCCACAACCTTGCCCTCGGCCATCACGATGACCCAGTCGCTGATGTGGCGAACCATGTGCATGTCGTGCTCGACGAACAGCACGCTGGTGCCGTTGGTCTTGAGCTGCTTGATGTGGTCGAGCAAGCTCTGGGTGAGCGCAGGGTTAACACCGGCCATCGGCTCGTCGAGCATGACCAGCTTCGGGTTGCTCATCAGCGCGCGAGCCATCTCGAGTAGCTTGCGCTGACCGCCCGAAAGGGCAGCCGCGTAGTCCTCGCGCTTGGCGTCGAGCTTGAAGCGCTTGAGGAGCTCGTCGGCGGTCTCGGTGATCTGAGCCTCGCGACGCGACCAAAGCGGACGAATGAACGCACGCAAGAAGCTCTCGCCCGGCTGTTCCTGTGCACCCAGACGCATGTTCTCGATCACGGTCAGCAGGCTGAGTGCCTTGGTGAGCTGGAAGGTGCGGATCATGCCGAGGCGAGCAACCTTGTACGACGAAACTCCGGCGAGCTCCTTGCCGTCGAAGGTCCACGAACCCTCGTTCGGCTTGTCAAAGCCGGTCAGCAGGTTGAAGAACGTGGTCTTGCCGGCACCGTTAGGGCCGATGAGAGCAGTGATCTTGCCGCGTGGGATCTCGACGTGCGCGACGTCGACGGCGGTGAGGCCACCGAACTGGCGACGCACACCAGAAGCGATGAGGATCGGATCGACCTTTTTGCAACCAGGGGCTGCCGGGCCAACGGAAATCTGGTTCTCGGTGTTAGCCATTGAACTGCAGCTCCTTCTTGTTGCCGAAGATGCCCTGAGGGCGGAAGATGACGAGCAGCATCAGCGCGAGGCCGATGAGCAGGAATCGAATCTGGCCAACCTGTGGGGCGGTCAGGAACGGCAGCAGGCCGGCGTCGACCAGACCGCTCATGATGCCCTGGGTGAGGCTCAGCAGCACGAAGAACACCATGCCACCGACGATCGGGCCGAGCACGGTAGCAGCGCCACCGAGCAGCAGTACGGTCCAGATCATGAAGGTGATGGTTGTTCCCCACGACTGTGGCTGCACGTTCGACAGGTTGAGCACGAAGACCATGCCGCCGAGCGAAGCGAACAGACCACCGAGGATCAGCGCCTGAATCTTGTAGGCGAAGACGTTCTTGCCGAGCGAGCGCACGGCGTCCTCGTCCTCGCGAATGCCCTTGAGCACACGACCCCAAGGCGAGCGCATGAGCAGCCAAACCAGCACGGCGCAGACCGCGACAAGCAGCCAGGCCAGGATGATGATGAACAGCTGGTCGTGGCGGTAGCTGAACGGGCCGAGTGCGTATTCGCCGACCGGAATCGGGTTCATCGCCCAGAACTCGGCGCCGAACTGGCTAAGGCCGTTCGAACCACCGGTAACCGGCGCGAAGCCGATGGTGGTCATCAGGTAGCGGAACACCTCAGACGTAGCGATGGTGACGATTGCGAGGTAGTCGGCGCGCAGTCGCAGCGTCGGAATACCCAGAATCAGCGCGAAGACGGCCGAGGCCACCAAGCCGATTGCCACGGCGCCCAGCAGCGGCACCTTGAAGGTGAGGATGCTGATCGCCATGCCGTAGGCACCAACGGCCGCGAAGGCCGCCTGACCGAAGTTGAGCAGGCCGGTGTAACCGAAGTGCACCGAGAGGCCGATCGCGCACATCACGAAGACGGCGGTGATCGGGCTGATTAGCTCGCCGAGGGCGAGGTTGAAAATGCTGAGCCAGTCCATGTTTTTCTCCTAGTCCTAGCCGATTCGCTGCTTCTTGCCGAGTACACCCTGAGGGCGAACCAGCAGAACCACGATGAGGATGATGAGCGAGGCCGCGTACTTGAGGTCGGTCGGCATGAACAGCGACGACATCTCGACCACGAAGCCGATGATCATTGCACCGACGGTTGCGCCGAGTGCGGTGCCCAGGCCACCGAGGGTAACCGATGCGAACAGCAGCAACAGGATCGCGAAGCCGGTGAGCCAGTTGGCCTGGAACTGCAGGCCGTACAGGATGCCGGCGAGGCCGGTCAGTGCGCCAGCAACCACCCAGATGATGCGGATGATGCGCTCGACGTCGATACCGGTCGCGGCGGCGAGCGAAGCGTTGTCAGATACGGCGCGGGCTGCCTTGCCGAGGCGGGTGCGGGTAAGGAAGTAAGCGACCGCAGCGAGAGCCACGACCGAGATTCCCATCGAGATGAGCGAGGTGACGGTGGTGTCGATCGGGCCGATCTCGACTGGCGAGAATTCACCCGAGAGCACCTTGGTGTCGCCCTCGAAGAAGATGAGCATCAGGTAGCGAAGCACGATCGAGAAACCGATCGAAACGATCATCATCTGGTTTAGTCCCAGGCGACGCTTGCGCAGCGGCTTCCAGAGCGACGCATCCTGCAACCAGCCGAAGCCTGCGCTAAGTGCGATGGTGATGACTGCCGCCACGATCAAGTCGAGGCCCAACTGCGCGTGCAGCAACCAGGTGAGCAGCGCACCGAACGTGACCATCTCGCCGTGGGCGAAGTTGTTGAGGCCGGTGGTGCCGAAGATCAGCGAGATGCCGATTGCGGCAAGTGCCAACAGCAGACCGAGGTTGAGGCCCGCGAAGGCACGAATAACAACCTGCTCGCCAAATGGCTGGACCACGCGCATGTCTTTGCCGAGTGGGAACAGAACCGCGGCGGTCGAAGTGATGTTGAGGTCTACCTCGCGGACCGACTTGTCGGCATCGCGAAGACCAACACCCTCAGGCAGCGTCTCGAGGTTGATCTCAACCTTGTAGGTGCCCTTCTTAGGCACCTCGATCTGCCACTTGCCGTCCTCGCCAGAGGTTGCCTTGCCATCGAATGCATCACCGGTGATGTGCATCTCGACGCCAGCAACCGGCTCGTTGTTGTTCTTCAGAGTTCCCTTGATGAGGAGCTGGCCGATAGGTGCTGGGGTCGCTGTGGCATCGGCCGCGTTGGCGGTAGTTGCCGGCAGCGAGCTGAATAGCACCGCGAACATCATCATCAGGGCAGAAAACACGACGGTTGCGCGCGTTCTGCTGGGGTTCATAAGTCGGTTCAAACCAACCTCCACGTCTCAGGCTGGACGCGCTGGGGCGCCCTTGCTTGCCACCCAAAACATTAGCGAACAAATGTTTCGGGCAGGTCACGAAAGCGCCTTAGAACGTAATCCGTTCGCCGATTAGACTTGAGGGACCGTTTCTTCCTTTGTTTAGGACATTCCCAATGACGCAAAACGATCCATTTGGCTTTGTCGGCCTAACCTACGACGACGTCCTGCTGCTGCCGGGCGAATCGAACCTGGTGCCGAGCGCGGTTCAGACCCGCACGAAACTTTCGAAGCGCATTGAGATCAACATCCCGCTGCTTTCCAGCGCGATGGACACCGTCACCGAGGCCCGCATGGCGATCGCCATGGCGCGCCAGGGCGGCATCGGCGTGCTGCACCGCAACCTATCGCTCGACCGACAGGCCGCCGAGGTCGACATGGTCAAGCGCAGCGAAGCCGGCATGATCACGAATCCTGTGACCACAAACCCGTTGGCCACCATCGCCGAGGTAGACGCACTTTGCGCCCACTACCGCGTCTCGGGTCTTCCTGTGGTCGACGAGAACGACGTGCTGCTCGGCATCGTGACCAACCGCGACATGCGTTTCGTTGAGCACGTGCAGCGCCCGACCACCCTGGTTAAGGACGTCATGACCCCAATGCCGCTGGTCACCGCACCGGTAGGCATCAAGCCGGAGTTGGCTATCGCGATCTTCGCCCAGCACCGCATCGAGAAGCTGCCGCTGGTTGACGAGGCCGGCAAGCTGCGCGGGCTGATCACCGTCAAGGACTTCGACAAGAGCGAGAAGTACCCGATGGCCTCGAAGGATGCCGCCGGTCGTCTGCTCGTCGCAGCCGCCGTTGGTGTTGGTCAGGATGCGTGGGAGCGTTCGATGGCGCTCATTGAGGCCGGCGTTGACCTACTCATCGTTGACACCGCTCACGGCCACAACCGTGCGGTGCTCGAGATGGTCTCAAAGCTCAAGGCCGAGCCGTTCGCCAAGAACGTCGACGTAATCGGCGGCAACATCGCCACCCGTGAGGGTGCTCAGGCACTTGTCGAGGCGGGCGCAGACGGCGTCAAGGTTGGCGTTGGTCCGGGTTCGATCTGCACCACTCGCGTGGTCGCCGGTGTCGGTGTTCCGCAGGTCACCGCCGTCTACCAGGCTTCGCTCGCCTGCAAGCCAGCCGGTGTTCCGGTAATCGCAGACGGTGGCCTCCAGTACTCGGGCGACATCCCTAAGGCGCTCGTCGCCGGCGCAAACGCCGTAATGCTCGGTTCGTTGCTGGCTGGCACCGAAGAGGCACCTGGCGAGATCACCTTCGTGAACGGCAAGCAGTTCAAGACCTACCGCGGCATGGGCTCGCTCGGTGCGATGCAGTCGCGCGGCCAGGCCCAGTCGTACTCGAAGGATCGCTACTTCCAGGACGACGTCCTGCGCGAAGACAAGCTCGTGCCAGAGGGCATCGAGGGACGCGTCCCTTACCGCGGCTCTGTCGCATCGGTCACTCACCAGCTGATCGGTGGCCTACGTGCCTCGATGGGCTACGTCGGAGCAGAGACGATCGACGAGCTGCAGCAGCGCGGCAAGTTCGTGCGCATCACCGCTGCGGGACTGCGCGAATCGCACCCGCACGACATTCAGATGGTCGCCGAAGCGCCAAACTACGGAACTCGCTAGAGCGCTGCCCGCGGGCACACTCGGCATCGGTCAATCGACTTATAAAGGGGTAAAACCATGAGCGAAATGGAAATCGGACGCGGCAAGCGCGGCTCGCGTGCTTGGGCATTCGACGACATCGCGATCGTTCCTTCGCGTCGCACCCGCGACCCTAAGGACGTCTCTACCGCCTGGAAGATCGACGCTTACGAGTTTGGTCTGCCGGTCATCGGTGCGCCGATGGACTCGGTCGTCTCGCCAGACACCGCGGTTGCCATCGGCAAGCTCGGCGGCCTCGGTGTGCTCGACCTCGAGGGACTCTGGACCCGCTACGAAGACCCGACCAAGCAGCTTGCCGAGATTGCAGCGCTATCGGCCGACGAGGCGACCGTGCGAATGCAGCAGATCTACGCCGAGCCGATCAAGGCAGAGCTGATCCGCGATCGCATCGCTCAGATTCGTGCCGCTGGGGTCACCGTAGCCGGTTCGCTCACCCCGCAGCGCGCAGCCGAGTTTAGCGACGTCGTCGTGAAGGCAGGTGTCGACCTGTTCGTTATTCGCGGCACCACGGTTTCGGCCGAGCACGTGTCGAAGAACACCGAACCGCTCAACCTCAAGGACTTCATCTACCGACTCGACGTTCCGGTCATCGTCGGTGGCGCCGCGACCTACACCGCGGCTCTGCACCTGATGCGCACCGGTGCGGCCGGCGTGCTGGTTGGCTTTGGCGGCGGCGCTGCATCGACCACCCGCAAGGTTCTGGGCATCCACGCTCCTATGGCGACCGCGGTTGCCGATGTGGCCGGCGCTCGCCGCGACTACATGGATGAGTCGGGTGGCCGCTACGTGCACGTCATCGCCGACGGCGGCCTTGGCACCTCGGGTGACATTGTCAAGGCAATCGCTTGCGGCGCCGATGCCGTGATGCTCGGTTCGGTTCTGGCTCGTGCCGAAGAGGCGCCTGGCCACGGAAGCCACTGGGGCCAGGAGGCGTTCCACGCCGAGCTGCCTCGAGGCCACCGCGTGCAGGTTGGTACCGCTGGTTCGCTCGAGCAGATTTTGCTCGGCCCATCGAACAGCGCCGATGGCACCACCAACCTGATGGGTGCACTGCGCCGCGCGATGGCCACCACCGGCTACAGCGACCTCAAGGAATTCCAGCGCGTCGAGGTTGTCGCCGCGCCTTACAACGCGTAGTCGTTCGAACCAGGCGAGTTTCAATTGGCAGCAAAGCAGGCCGCGGCCGGGATCGAAAACCCGGAGCCGTTCCTGCGGGTTGCCACTCGACCCAAGTGGATCTTTGCATTGCTCGCCTCGCTCGCGATGGCGGCGATCTTTGCCCTGCTAGGTCAATGGCAGCTAGACCGCTCGTTCCGCACCGTCGGCCAGACCACTCAGCAGCAGCAGACCTACACCCCGATCGACGAACTGGCGAAGCCGGGCGAGGGGTTCCGCGAGACATCCGACGGCCGCTTGGTCACGATCGAGTGCGCTCCGAGTCGCATGAACCCACTCATCGTCGCCAATCGCTTTCAAAATGGTGAAAGCGGGTTTTGGCTGCTGACTTACTGCACGACTCCCGAAGGCGTCATCGCCGTCACAGCCGACGCGTGGTTTGCGACCGAGGCCGAGGCCAAGGCGTCGCGAACGACCCTGCAGCAGACCCTTTGGGCGGATGTGCTCGAGTACAAGACACACAAGGGCTGGTTGTTGGCGCCCGAGGCTCCCGAGCCGGCTCGCGAGGGTGAGTTCCTGTTCGAGTCGCTATCGCTTGCGCAGTTGGTTAACGTGTTCAGAGACGATGCCCCCAGCACCGTCTACCCGGGCATCGTGGCCCTCGAGGTCGTGCCAGATGCCGAAATCACCGGGGGAGAGGCCATCGAAATCGGTTCGACCGAACAGTTCGTCGAACTCAATTTCTTGAACGTCTTCTATGCCATCGAGTGGGTAGTCTTTGCGGGCTTCGCGGTGTTCATGTGGTGGCGCCTGGTGCAGGACGAGCGCCTCGGGCTGCGCAAGGGCGAAGGTAAACTAGACCAATGAAATCGGCCCTGAAGTTCTACCGCGTTACGTCATACATCACCGGTACCTTCCTGCTGCTGCTCTGCCTCGAAATGATCGTTCGCTACGGTCTGGGCTATGACCTAATCGTCGGCGGTATCAACGGCCTACTGGCCCTTGAGGTTCACGGAGTCGAGGGCTCGGGCCTCTCGGGCACCGGACTCAACGTCTCGACCGCGATCCTGATCGTGCACGGCTGGCTGTACGTCGCCTACCTGTATGGCGACTACCGCATGTGGACCCTCTATCGCTGGTCGTTTACTCGCTTTGTCATCATCGCCCTCGGCGGTGTCGTTCCACTCCTGTCGTTCTTCACCGAGCGCCACTTCACCAAGGTTGCCGAGGCCCAGCTGGCCAAGGCAGCGCAAGCCAACTAGGGGCAGCAGATGTCTAACCGTCCAGTTCTGGTAGTCGACTTTGGCGCGCAGTACGCGCAGCTGATTGCGCGACGCGTGCGCGAAGCCGGCGTCTACAGCGAGATCGTGCACCACAACGTGACCGCGGCCGAGGTTGCAGCCAAGAACCCGCTCGCGATCATCCTTTCGGGTGGACCGTCGTCGGTTTACGAGCCAGGTTCGCCGCAGCTCGACCGCGGCATCCTCGAACTTGGCGTGCCGGTATTCGGCATCTGCTACGGCTTCCAGGTTTTGGCCAACGCCCTCGGCGGTCGCGTCGATGCGACCGGCAAGCGTGAGTACGGCGCAACCGACCTCAAGGTCAGCGCAGGTGGCGTGATCCTCGAGGGTCAGCCCGCCGACCAAATCTGCTGGATGAGCCACGGCGACCAGGTAATGCAGGCGCCGGCAGGCTTTGAGGTGCTCGCTTCGACCGAGACCACCCCGGTTGCCGCGTTCGCCAACCATGAAAAGAAGATCTACGGCGTGCAGTGGCACCCAGAGGTGAAGCACTCGCAGTTCGGCCAGGACGTTCTCGTCAACTTCTTGCACAAGGCCGCGGGCATTCCTGCCGACTGGAACTCGGGCAACGTCATCGCCGAGCAGGTTGAGAAGATTCGCGCGCAGGTCGGCACCGACCGCGTGATCTGCGGACTTTCGGGCGGTGTCGATTCGGCGGTTGCCGCGGCGCTGGTGCACAAGGCGGTCGGCGACCAGCTGGTTTGCGTGTTCGTCAACCACGGTCTGCTGCGTGAGGGCGAAGCCGAGCAGGTTGAGCGCGACTATGTCGCCGCGACCGGCATCCGTCTTGTTACCGTCGACGCCGAGAAGAAGTTCTTGGATGCGCTCGCCGGAGTCAGCGACCCAGAGACCAAGCGCAAGATCATCGGCCGCGAGTTCATTCGCACCTTCGAAGAGGCGCAAGCCGCTTTGATCGCCGAGGCCAAGGCCGACAATCGCCCGATCAAGTTCCTGGTTCAGGGCACCCTCTACCCAGACGTGGTCGAGTCGGGTGGCGGCGCCACCGCTGGAATCAAGTCGCACCACAACGTGGGTGGCCTGCCTGAAGACCTGCAGTTCGAGCTCGTCGAGCCGCTGCGCACACTGTTCAAGGACGAGGTTCGCGCAATTGGTGCCGAGCTCGGTCTGCCGCACGAGATCGTTCAGCGCCAGCCGTTCCCAGGCCCGGGTTTGGGTATTCGCATTGTTGGTGAGGTCACCAAGGAGCGCCTCGACCTGCTGCGCAAGGCCGATGCCATCGTGCGCGAGGAGCTCACCGCAGCCGGCCTCGACGCCGAGATCTGGCAGTGCCCTGTCGTGCTGCTCGCCGACGTTCGCTCGGTCGGCGTCCAGGGCGACGGTCGCACCTACGGGCACCCAATCGTGCTTCGTCCGGTTTCGTCGGAGGATGCAATGACCGCCGACTGGACCCGCCTGCCTTACGACCTGCTTGCCAAGCTTTCGAACCGCATCACCAACGAGGTGGCCGGAGTCAACCGCGTCGTGCTCGACGTGACCTCGAAGCCACCTGGCACGATCGAATGGGAGTAGGCGACCATTCGATTTGTGGGCACTGTATGGCATTCGCCCGGCCAGGGCGAATGGGAGTAGGCGACCATTCGATTTGTGGGCACTGTATGGCATTCGCCCGGTCAGGGCGAATGGGAGTAGACCCAAACTTGGGCCGAAACCTCGGCCACGCAGAGCGCACGATGAGCAACCCTCGTCGTGCGTTCTTACTGTCGATGCCTCGCTCTAGGATTGCTCAGTCATGACTCAGTTGGAATTCTTCTCGGATAACTTCGGCCAAGAGCCGGAGGGCTCTGGCGCACCCAAGCAAGCCGAGTCGGCTTCCCCTAAGGTGACCTCTGCGGCAGTGCCGATCGAGCCAGTCATCGTCGCTCGCGGCGGAAGTTCGACAGGCATCTTCGATGCATCGAACTTCGGTGGTGCCGGCTTCACCTCGTCGGCCGACCCGGACGAACTGGTTGAGGGGCTAAACCCGCAGCAGCGCGCAGCCGTCGAGTACCGCGGTCGTGCACTCTTGATCGTGGCCGGCGCCGGCTCGGGCAAGACCCGCGTGCTGACCCACCGCATCGCGCACCTGCTGGCCAAGCGCGAGGCCTGGCCAAGCCAAATCCTTGCCATCACATTCACCAACAAGGCTGCCGCCGAGATGCGCGAGCGCGTCAAGCACCTGCTCGGCTCGTCCGCCGACGGCATGTGGATCAAGACCTTCCACTCGGCCTGTGTGCTGATCCTTCGCCGCGAGTCAGAGCGCCTCGGTCACGACGCCAACTTCACCATCTACGACTCGGGTGACAGCCGAGCGATCCTCAAGCGCCTGATCAAGGAGATGGGCGCCGACATCCACAAGCTGACGCCGGCGGGTGTTGCATCCGTCATCTCGAACGCCAAGAACGAGCTTTCCGACGCCGATGGGTTCGAGAGCAACGCCGACATGACCGACCCGGTTCAGCGCATGATCGCCGAGATCTTCCAGCGCTACCAGCGCGAGCTGCGTCGCAACAACGCCTTCGACTTCGACGATCTGATCAGCGAGACCGTCTTTTTGTTCCGCAACCACCCAGACATCGCGGCCCAGTACCAGCGCAAGTTCAAGCACATTCTGGTCGATGAGTACCAGGACACCAACCACGCGCAGTACTCACTGATTCGCGAGTTGACCATGCCGCTCGACCCCGATCTGGCCGCACGCAACCCCGAGATGATCGACCCTCGCACGGGTGCGCTGCCAGAGCCCGCCTGCCTCACCGTCGTTGGCGACTCGGACCAGTCGATCTATGCGTTCCGTGGCGCGGACATCCGAAACATCAGCGAGTTCGAAAAGGACTTCGCCGGTGCGCGCACGATCCTGCTCGAGCAGAACTACCGCTCGACCCAGAACATCCTGAGCGCGGCCAACGCCGTAATCTCGAACAACTTCGACCGCCCAAACAAGAACCTCTGGACCGACTCGGGCGATGGCGAAAAGATCGTCGGCTTCACGGGCTATTCGGCGCACGACGAGGCCCAGTTCGTCGCCGACGAGATCTATCGCCTGCACCGCGAGGGCACGAACTACCGAGACATCGCGGTCATGTATCGCACCAACTCGCAGACCCGTGCACTCGAAGAAATCTTCATTCGAGCTGCGCTGCCGTACCGCGTTGTCGGCGGCACCAAGTTCTATGAGCGCCTCGAAATCAAGGACGCGATGGCGTACCTGGTTGCGATCGCGAACACGCGCGACGACCTTGCCACCCGACGCATTTTGAACGTGCCGAAGCGCGGCATCGGCGACGTAACCGAGACCCAGCTAGCCAACTATGCGGCGCAGAACGGGCTGTCGGTTCGCCAGGCTCTCGGCCACGTCTCGACCATCGGCTTTGGGCCAAAGATTAATGCCGCGATCACCGAGCTCGCCGAGCTGCTCGACGAACTCGACGCGCTTGTGCCGACCGACACTGTCGAATCCATCCTGCGCCAGGTGCTCGACCGCACCGGCTACCTGGCGACCCTGCGCAACAGCCGCGACCCGCAAGACGAGGCTCGCGTCGAAAACCTCGAGGAACTCATCTCGGTGGCCAAGGAATTCGGCCGCAATAACCCAGAGGGTCGCCTGCCAGACTTCCTGAACGAGGTTGCACTGGTGGCAGCCGCCGACGAGATCGACGATGAGTCGGGAACCGTTTCGTTGATGACCCTGCACACCGCCAAGGGCCTCGAGTACGAGGCCGTGTTCCTCACCGGCATCGAAGAAGGGCTGCTGCCACATCGCATGTCGTTCGTTACCCCGGGTGGAATGTCTGAGGAACGTCGTCTGTTCTACGTGGGCATCACTCGTGCCCGCAAGCGCCTCTATCTGAGCCTCGCGCTCACTCGAACCACCTTCGGCGAATCCGATTCCTCAACCCCGAGCCGCTACCTGCAAGAGATTCCGCAGCACCTCATCGACTGGCGCGAATCGGGCGCACGCAACCAGGTCTCGGGATTCAAATACCGCCAATCCATCGCCGAGACTCAGGGCTACCGCGAGGGTGGTTCGGCGAGTGGCTCGGGCAGCTCTTCCGGCTATGGCGGAACGCCCAAGGAAAAGACCGAGTGGAAGTCGGGAATAACCTCGGTTCGCAATAACGAGGGCCTGCAGTTGGCTGTCGGCGACCGCGTCAAGCACGCGGACTTCGGCGATGGCCGAGTGCTCACTACCTCGGGCGAGGGAGCGCGTCAGACCGCCGAGATTCACTTCGACCGAGTGGGCACGAAACGCCTGCTGGTCAAGGTCGCGCCCATCGAAAAGCTCTAGGCGAAAAGCCCTAGACTTGAGCCGTTAACCGTCTTATTTCTGATCGGAAATCAAAGTGGATTTATTTGAGTATCAGGCGCGCGATCTTTTCGAAGCCTATGACGTACCAGTCCTGCAGGGTCTAATCGCAGACACCCCAGAAGAAGCAGAGGCTGCAGCAGCCAAGATCGGCGGCACCGTCGTAGTCAAGGCTCAGGTGCAGGTCGGCGGCCGCGGCAAGGCAGGCGGCGTTAAGGTCGTTCACAGCCCAGCAGAGGCTAAGGAAGCCGCATCAAAGATTCTCGGTCTCGACATCAAGGGCCACGTCGTAAAGCGCGTGATGATCGCCCAGGGTGCCGCGATCGACAAGGAGTACTACTTCTCGATCCTGCTCGACCGGTCGAACCGCACCTTCCTGGCGCTGTGCAGCGTCGAGGGCGGCATGGAGATCGAGCAGCTCGCAGTCGAGCGCCCAGAGGCACTCGCCAAGGTTCCAGTAAGCGCCCTCGATGGCATCGACCTGGCCACCGCGCTGTCGATCGCCAAGCAGGGTGGCTTCGACGACGAGATCGCGGCCAAGGTTGCGCCGGTATTCGTCAAGCTGTGGAACGTCTTCAAGAACGAAGACACCACCCTGGTGGAGGTCAACCCACTGGTTCTGTCGAAGGACGGCCAGATCCTGGCCCTCGACGGCAAGGTTTCGTACGACGACAACGCAGAGTTCCGTCACGAGGGCCGCGAGGTCGTCAGCATCGCCAAGGTAGACCCGCTCGAGGCTAAGGCTAAGGCGCTCGACCTCAACTACGTAAAGCTCGACGGCGAGGTGGGCGTGATCGGTAACGGTGCGGGCCTCGTTATGTCGACCCTCGACGTCGTCGCATACGCCGGCGAGAACCACGGTGGCGTCAAGCCGGCCAACTTCCTCGACATCGGTGGTGGCGCTTCGGCAGAGGTCATGGCTAACGGCCTCGACCTGATCCTCAACGACGAGCAGGTCAAGAGTGTGTTCGTAAACGTATTCGGTGGAATCACCGCCTGTGACGCCGTTGCTAACGGCATCGTCGGCGCGCTGAACACCCTCGGTGCCAAGGCAACCAAGCCGCTAGTTGTTCGCCTCGACGGCAACAACGTGCTTGAGGGCCGCCGCATCCTCGCTGACTTCGCTCACCCGCTGGTGACCGTCGTCGAAACCATGGACGACGCAGCCGACAAGGCCGCCGAGCTGGCTCACAACGCCTAAGCGCGAGAAGACGACAAGGAATCCAAAATGGCAATCTTTCTAAACGAGAACTCGCGAATCATCGTTCAGGGCATGACCGGCAGCGAGGGCATGAAGCACACCCGTCGTATGCTGCTCGGTGGCTCGAACATCGTCGGTGGCGTGAACCCACGCAAGGCTGGCGAGACCGTCGACGTTGAGGGCAAGCACCTGCCTGTCTTCGGCACCGTCAAGGAGGCGATGGACGCAACCGGCGCCAATGTCACCGTAATCTTCGTTCCACCAGCCTTCGCAAAGGCTGCGATGATCGAGGCAATTGACGCCCAGATCCCGCTTGCCGTTGCGATCACCGAGGGCATTCCGGTGCACGACTCGGCAGAGGCATGGGCATACAACGTGGCCAAGGGCGAGAAGACCCGCCTAATCGGCCCTAACTGCCCTGGCATCATCAGCCCAGGAAAGTCGAACGCGGGAATCACCCCGAGCGACATTTCGGGCGCGGGCCCAATCGGTCTCGTCTCGAAGTCGGGCACCCTGACCTACCAGATGATGTACGAGCTGCGCGACATCGGCATCTCGACCGCAATCGGTATCGGTGGCGACCCTGTCATCGGCACCACCCACATCGACGCACTGGCTGCCTTCGAGGCAGACCCAGAGACCAAGGCAATCGTTCTGATCGGTGAGATCGGTGGCGACTCGGAAGAGAAGGCTGCCGCCTACATCAAGGCGAACGTAACCAAGCCTGTCGTTGCCTACGTCGCGGGCTTCACCGCCCCAGAAGGTAAGACCATGGGTCACGCCGGTGCAATCGTTTCGGGTTCGGCTGGAACCGCTCAGGCCAAGAAGGAGGCCTTCGAGGCCTGTGGCGTGAAGGTCGGAAAGACTCCAAGCGAGACCGCTGCGCTGATGCGCGAGGTCTACAAGAGCCTCTAGGCCGTCGGTCGGTAACGACCACTCAAGCAACGGCTAAGCGCTTTCCGGCGCGGGCCACCATCGATGCCTGCAGATAGGGGAGTGAGCAACGCATGAAGCGTCAACTCACCTTCCTGACTGCGGGCATCGATGCTTTGTTCAGTGTCGTTCTGGGATTGGGTGTTTTGCTCGGGCCGATCACTCTGATCTGGTTGTTCGAGAACGACCCATCGATCAGCTGGCTGGTTGCCTACCGCACGAGTGCCGACATCTGGCTGGCCGCGCAGGGCACCGACATCGTCGTGGCCGCGGGCAAGATCCTGGGCGTCAGCGTCGACCAGTTCTCGCTCGCGTTCCTGCCACTCGCGTTTACCGCATACCTGGGCTGGCTGGCCTTCAGGGTCGGACGCCGTTTTTCGATCGCGCCAGAACTATGGCCGGCGTGGCTCGGCGCGGGCTTGGCTTACGGTGGCGCATCGTTGCTGCTGAGCACCACCGCATACGACAAGGCCATCTACCCGATCAACTGGCAGGGCACGTTCCTGCCGACTCTGTTCTTCGCGTTCTGGATGTTCCTCGGTTCGATGTTCGGGCGTTCGCAGCAAGAGCGCCTTCTCGGTGCGGAGGTTGCGATTGAGCGCGTGCAGTTCTATGGCTGGCTGCAGCGCAAGTGGTCGAACACCGGCTGGGTGATTCGTGCGGTTGCTTCACCGGCTCTTCGAGCGGGAACAGGCGTGGTGCTGATTTTGCTCGGCACCTCGGCGGCGTTCATCGGTGTGCTGACCGGCTTCAACTGGATCAACATCATCAACTTCTACGAGGCGCTGCAGGTTACGGTGCTCGGCGGCGCAACCGTCACCATCGGCCAAATTGCAATCCTTCCTAACCTGGTGATTTACGGCGCAAGCTGGCTCACCGGCGCGGGATTCGCGATCGGTGATGGCTCGCACTTCGGGCCCATTGGTTCGGCGGCAGGCCCACTGCCTAACCTGCCGATTCTGGCGGTATTGCCTCCGGGCCAGGTCGGCATCGGTCTGATGTTCGTGGGCGTGCCTTTGCTCGCCGCGGCATTCGCTACCTTCTCGATCAAGCGTCACGCCGCCGAGATGCGCTTCGAGTTCGCCAACCCGCTATTCGCCGCGATCACGCTCGGCGTTTCGGTGGGCTTCGTTGCCGCCGCCGAACTAGCGCTGCTAGGCGCTCTGGCGTCTGGCTCGGTTGGCCCTGGCCGTCTGCAGGTGGTTGGCGTTTCGCCATTCGTCCTCTTCGTCGTCACGTTCCTCGAGGTGGCTGCCGTTTCGACCATCGCCGCCTTCAACGTGGCTCGCCCCGACCGAGCCGACCACCCGCTGCTGCGCGGTAGCGGTTCGTAACTCGGCTTTCTGGCGCGGGTAAACTGGTCTCATGCTGTCGGTCGTAGTGCTCATCTCTGGTTCGGGTTCGAACCTGCGTGCACTGCTCGAGGCAGCCGACAACCCGCTGTACCCGGCCCGCATCCTTGCCGTTGGTTCTGACGTGCCGGCCGAGGGCCTGGCCCACGCGGATCAATTCGGAATCCCAACCTTCGTGGTGAACCCGCGCGCCTTTGAGACCCGCGAGGCCTGGGCCGAGATGCTGCTGGCCAACATTGGCTACTTCAAGCCAGACCTGGTCGTGCTTGCCGGGTTCATGAAGATTCTGCCTGCCAACTTCGTGCGCGCGTTGTCGCCGAACCTGATCAACATGCATCCTTCGCTGTTGCCGAACTTTCCTGGTGCGCACGCGGTTCGCGACGCACTAGCCGCCGGAGCCACCAAGACCGGCGCAACGATTCACGTGGTCGACGAGGGTGTCGACACCGGACCAATCCTGGCTCAGCGCGAGCTTGAGATTCTGCCCGATGAGACCGAGGCCGAACTGCACGAACGCATCAAGTCCGTTGAGCGTTCACTGATTGTGCAGACGGTACGCGAGATCGCCGAGCAGAAGATTCGTCTTTAACCCTCGTTGCTCGGCCGCGGTCGAGCCCAACCCAAGGAGACCGCAATGGCCGCCCACCACGACCACCAGCCTGCCGACTACCGCCACCGCGACCGCGTCGCAATCAAGCGCGCGCTGCTCTCGGTTAGCGACAAGACCGGACTCCTCGAGCTGGCTCAGGCTCTCGTCGACGCTGGTGTGAGCATCATCTCGACCGGTGGAACCTACTCGGCCATCAAGGCCGCAGGTTTGCCAGTCACCGAGGTTGCCGAGGTCACCGGCTTCCCAGAGACGCTCGACGGTCGCGTCAAGACGCTGCACCCAAAGATTCACGCCGGCATCCTCGCCGACATGCGCCTCATCGCTCACGAGGGCCAGTTGGACGCGCTCAAGACGCTTCCGTTCGAACTCGTCGTGGTGAACCTGTACCCGTTCGTGCAGACCGTTCAGTCGGGCGCCAAGGGCGACGCAGTCGTCGAGCAGATCGACATCGGCGGACCAGCGATGGTTCGAGCCTCGGCCAAGAACCACGCCAACGTCGCGATCGTCGTCGACCCTGCGAAGTATGGCGAAATCGTCGCGGCGCTTGCCGAAGGCGGCACCACCCTGGCCCAGCGTCGACAGCTAGCTCGCGAAGCCTTCTCGCACACCGCAAAGTACGACGCGGCCGTTGCAGCGTGGTTCGACACCGAGCTCGATGGCGAGTGGCGCAAGGCCGCGGGCGCCGATGAGCAGGCAGCAAACAAGAACCCTGGCTTCGCTCCAGAACTGGCAATCGGTGGCGAGCTGGCGAACGTCCTGCGCTACGGCGAGAACTCGCACCAGGCCGCGGCTCTGTATCGTCGCACCGGCGAAGGTGCCGTCGCTGGCATCGCTCAAGCCCGTCTACTCGGCGGCAAAGAGATGTCGTACAACAACTACGTCGATGCCGACGCCGCGCTTCGCGCCGCATACGACTTCAGCGAGCCTGCGGTCGCAATCATCAAGCACGCCAACCCGTGCGGCATCGCCATCGGCGACCCAACCTCGGCCGACCCAATCGCCGACGCGCACGCCAAGGCTTACCTCTGCGACACGATTTCGGCATTCGGTGGCGTAATCGCCTCGAACCGCACCGTGACCCTGACCATGGCCCAGCAGATTGCCCAGGTCTTCACGGAGGTAATCGTGGCTCCCGGCTACGAGGTCGAGGCGCTGCAACTTCTGCTCACCAAGAGCAACCTGCGCATCTTGCAGTTGCCTGCCGACTACTCGCGCGAGCCTCTTGAGGTTCGTCAGATTTCGGGCGGCCTGCTGCTGCAAGAGATGGACGAGTTCAGCAACTTCTCTAGTGTCAACTGGCAGCTGGTTGCCGGCAAGCCTGCCGACCCGACCACCATGGCCGACCTCGAGTTCGCCTGGCGCGCATGCCGTGCGGTTAAGTCGAACGGCATCCTGCTTGCTAAGGATGGCGCGTCGGTCGGCGTTGGCATGGGCCAGGTCAACCGCGTCGACTCGTGTCGCCTTGCCGTGATTCGTGCAGAAAGCCGCGCCAAGGGTTCGGTTGCCGCTTCGGACGCGTTCTTCCCGTTTGCCGATGGCGTGCAGATCCTTATCGACGGCGGAGTGCTGGCAGTGGTCCAGCCGGGTGGCTCAAAGCGCGACGAAGAGGTTATCGCAGCTGCAAATGCGGCAGGCATCACCATGTACTTCACCGGTGAGCGCCACTTCTTCCACTAGAACGAGGGTCTCTGCAACAAGCCCCCCAGAGTTCTCGCGAGGCGCGAGAATAACTTCGCGCGCGGGCGTGTTAGCCTACTTTGCTGCCTGAAATTCGCATCCGCGCGATCGGCAGCAGGTTGGTTTAACAATGAAGTCCAGAGGAACTATCGCAACGCTGTTGCGCATCTTCCCCTATGCCAAATCGGCACTACCGCGAGTGATTCTTGGCACCCTCGCGGCCATCGCAGCACACCTCTTTGCCCTCACCATCCCGCAGTTCCTGCGTGAGGTGGTCAACGGGCTCAAAGACAACGGCACCGTAGCTACCCTCATTCCAGCGGTCATCGCTGTGCTCGCTCTCGGTATCGCCGAGGCGCTCTTTGTGCTGCTGCGTCGCTGGCTCGTGCTGACGCCAGGCACGCACGTCGAGGCCGGCCTGCGCCGCACCCTCTACGCAAAGCTGCAGGAACTGCCGGTCAGCTTCCACGACAAGTGGCCTAGCGGTCAGCTACTCAGCCGCGCCACAGGCGACCTGAGCCTGATTCGTCGCTGGCTCTCGTTCGGCCTAGTGCTTTTCGTTGCCAACGGCCTGACCATCATCGTGGGCCTAGTCGTGCTGTTCACATACAGCTGGATATTGGGCCTCATCTTCTTCATCACTTCTGTGCCGATCTGGGTTCGCGGATTCAGCTTCGAAAAGAAGTACCACTCGATCGCTCGCGTGAGCCAGGATCAGGCCGGCGACCTAGCAACATCGGTCGAGGAGGCAGTGCACGGCATTCGCGTTCTGAAGGCACTCGGTCGCGGCGATTTTGCCGCCGAGAAGTTCGCTCGCGACGCACGACGCCTTCGCGGCACCGAGGTCAAGAAGGCCGGACTCATCGCGGACATCTGGATCTATCTGATTCTGGTTCCCGAAATCGCCGTGGGCCTCTCGTTGCTTGTCGGCGTTTGGCTGGTCGCACAGGGCCAGATGAGCGTCGGCGCGCTGGTCGCGTTCTTCGCAACCACGACCGTGCTGCGCTGGCCAACGGAATCGGTCGGCTTCCTGCTGTCTATGACCCTTGACGCGAAGACCGCGATCGAGCGCTTCTTCGAGGTGCTCGACGCCCCGGTCGAGATCGAAGACCCTCAAACGCCGAAGACCATCGCCGAGCCGGCGGGTCGCCTCGAATTCAAGAACGTCAGCTTCAAGTACGCCGACGCCCCTGAGGCTGCCGAACCGCTGCTCAAGGACGTCAACCTGGTTCTCGAACCGGGTGAATCTGTCGCTCTGATTGGTGTCACGGGCTCGGGCAAGACCACCATGACCGCGCTAACCTCGCGCCTATACGAGGTCAGCGGGGGAGCGATCCTGCTCGATGGCGTAGACATTCGTGACCTAAACCGCGAAGAGCTGCGTCGCCACGTTGCCATGGCCTTCGAAGACAGCACGTTGTTCAGCGCGAGCGTGCGCGACAACGTTCTGCTGGGTAATCCTGAGGCCAGCGAGGCGGAACTCACCCAGGCACTCGAGATCGCCCAGGCGGGCTTCGCCTACGAACTGCCCGAGGGCCTCGACACCAAGATCGGCGAAGAGGGACTCAGCTTGAGCGGTGGCCAGCGTCAGCGCTTGGCCCTGGCGCGTGCGGTGGCGGCCAAACCGGCCGTGCTGATCCTCGATGACCCGCTGAGTGCGCTCGACGTCGACACCGAGGCCATGGTCGAGGACGCCCTGCGCACGGTTCTGACCTCTACCACGGCGCTGATTGTGGCTCACCGTCCATCCACCGTGCAGTTGGCCGACCGCGTCGCGCTGCTCGAAGATGGCCGGATCACAGCCGTCGGAAAACACAGCGACCTGCTGGCCAGCAACGAGCACTACCGACACGTTATCGCCAGCCTCGACGACGAAAAGGAGGTAATCCGATGAGCATGCAAGGTGTTCAAGACGAAGAAAAGATTGACCTCAGCAAAACCGAGGCAAAGGCCCTGCGTGCGCGCTCGATGCGACTGCTCGGCAGCCTCGTGCGTCCGGTGCGACGCCGTTTGGTGCTGAGCTTCACGACGGTGATTCTCAGCCAGGCCCTGCGCGTGGTTGGCCCAGCGCTCATCGCGTACGGAATCGACCAGGCACTGCCATACGCGATCGCCGGCGATTACATGCACCTGTTTTACACGGTCGGGGCATACCTGTTGGCTGCTACGGCAACCGCCGGTTTGACCTACTTCTTCATCAGCTACGCGGCAAAGATCAACCAGGATGTGATTCTCGACCTGCGTCAGCGCGTGTTCGTGCACACCCAGAAACTCAGCCTCGAGTTCCACGAGAAGTACACCTCTGGTCGCGTTATCGCGCGCCAGACCAGCGACCTCGACGCCATCAAGGAACTGCTCGATACGGGCGGCAACGAGATGATTGCCGGCACGCTGTACATGCTCTTCACCGCCGTGGCTCTGGTTTGGCTGGACTGGAACTCGTTCGCCGTGATTCTGGTTTCGTTGATTCCGCTGTTCGTCCTGACCCGCTGGTTCCAGAAGAACACCCGCATCAGCTATCGCAAGACGCGCGTGGCTTCGGCACGTTTGATTGTGCACTTCGTCGAAACCATGACCGGTATTCGTGCCGTCAAGGCCTTCCGCAAGGATGCCCGCAACAACACCGAATACTCGGGGCTGGTCGAGGATTACCGCAAGGTCAACGCCAAGGTCATTCAGTTGTTTGGCATCTACGACCCGGGACTGATCATGATTGCGAACCTGACGGTAGCCGGTGTGCTGCTGGTAGACGGTCTACGCGTTCTCGACGGTAGCCTGGGCTTCGGTGTCCTAACGGCCGCAATCCTCTACGCCAAGCGCTTCTACGACCCGATGGAAGGCATGGCGATGTTCTACAACGCCTTCCAGTCGGCATCGTCGGCGCTCGAAAAGATCTCGGGCGTGCTCGAGGAGGAACCGACCGTGCCGGAGCCGGCTAATCCGGTCTCATTCGATTCACGCAAGGGACACATCGAGTTCCGCGACGTCGAGTTCCACTACTCGAATGGCAAGACAATCTTGCCGACCTTCAACCTCGACATCCCAGGCGGTCAGACCATCGCGCTCGTCGGCACGACGGGCGCCGGCAAGTCGACTCTGGCCAAGTTGGTTTCGCGCTTCTATGACCCGACCCACGGCCTGGTCGCGATCGACAACGTGAACCTGCGCGATGTGGCCAACGAAGAGCTGCGTCGTGCGGTGGTCATGGTGACGCAGGAGGCATACCTGTTCTCGGGTACCGTCGGCGAGAACATCGCGCTCGGCAAGCCGGGGGCATCGCAGGCCGAGATCGAGGCGGCCGCGGCTGCCGTGGGCGTGCACGACTTCATCAAGTCGCTGCCGGATGGCTACGACACCGACGTGAACAAGCGAGGCGGACGCGTTAGCGCCGGCCAGCGCCAGCTCATCTCGTTTGCGCGTGCGTTCATCGCCGACCCGACCGTACTGATTCTCGACGAGGCCACGGCTTCGCTAGACATTCCGTCGGAGCGCGCGGTGCAGAACGCGCTGCGCACCTTGCTCGCTGGTCGAACCGCGATCATCATCGCGCACCGCCTGAGCACGGTCTCGATTGCCGACCGCGTGCTTGTGATGGAACACGGACAGGTCATCGAGGATGACACCCCAGCTAAGCTCATCGCGGGCACTGGAAAGTTCGCAAAGATGCACAAGGCCTGGCGCGAGTCGCTGGCCTAAAGGTCACGGACGGGCCGCAGCCAGCGCCGCCGAACCAAAACGAAACCCCGCCGAGACGAACTCGACGGGGTTTCGCTTTAGCTTGTTGAGCTACTTGAGCTTGCTGGTGGTCGCGATTGCGATTGCGGTCTGGGCTGCCACCGAAGCGGTCACCTTGCCTGCCTTATCGATCACGATCTGGCTGCCAACGCAGGCCTTGGTGGCCTTCTTGTTTACCGTCACGGTCTTGAACGGCTTGTTGCCACCCGAGATCATGTCGCAGTAGGTGCCTGGCTTCATTCCGGTAGCGATCCCGCTCAGCTTTACGGCCGATGCCTTCGAGTTGATGGCAACGTAGCCGAGGCCGCTTCGGCCAAAGGCGTACACTCCAGCATTGGCAGCGCCGACCTTTGGTGCATACATGTTGGTCTTGGCTGCCTCGCCTACGGCGTCGCGCCAGCCGATCATGCCCTTGATCGAGGTCCAGCGTTGTAGGCAGACGAACTGGCCAGGCTTGTAGCTGGTTGATGCGGTTGGGCTAATGCGATTTGACGGCGCAGCGCAGGCGGCGTCCTTCAAGTAGTTTCCGGAACCATAGGCCGGCGATTCATTTGGATCGGCGTATGCATAGCCGGTGTAGAGCATCGGCGAGCCGTACTTTTCTGAGAGCAGCCAGATGTTGGCCAGTTCGTACGCCTTGCCATTCATGAATGTCATGGCTCCGCCCCAGTGCTCAGTATCGTGGTTGGTGATCCAACTGATGCCAACGTTCGTGTCGACGTAGTCTGGGGTGTCAACCGTGTCGTACGTTGCGCCGCGATAGGCAGCGCCAGGGTAGCCGAACATCGAAACTGCCTTGGTGTGGGTGTCCCAGGCCCAGACAAAACCGTTGCCGGTGTATTCCTCGTTCTGAGCCTTCGAACCAGGAACCTCTTGAATCAAGATTGCATCCGGGTTCGTCAGTAGCTTCTTTATAGCGGCGATGTCAGCAGGCGGGATGTGCTTCGCTGCGTCGATGCGGAATCCCGCGACCCCCAGCGAAATCTGGTCGTTGAGGTATTTGGCAATTTGTTGCTGAACATATGGAGATTCGGTTGCTAGATCTGGCAACCCAGGGAAGCGACAGTTGAATCGCTCGGGCACTGAATCCCAGTTTGCAATGTCGGCATCGCAGTAGTTCGGGTCGGTTGTAGGTAAACCGTTGTGAAAATCCTTCTTGGTGAATACGCCGTCGAAAATCAGGTTCTCGTCGCCATATGGTTTTCCATCGAAGCTCGTTCCGCCACCGCCGGCCATGTGGTTGATGACCGCGTCGGTAATTACATTCACTCCCGCCGCGTTACAGGTAGCGACCATGTTGGCAAATTGCGCGCGGGTTCCGGCATTCGAGTTGAGCGAGTACGAAGCTGGCTGATAGTGAATCCACCAAGCACCACCGTTGATGTGGTCTTGTGGCGGCATGGTCTGGATCCAGTCGATGCCGGCTGGGCCGAGCACGGTCTTGCACTCGTTGGCTATCGAGTTCCAGTTCCAGCCGAACATCTGCAGGCCGACTGCACCCTTGACGAATGTCTTTGGCTGCAGTGGCGATTCGGCCGTTGCCGGGGTTAGGCCGAAGCCGATGAGGGCTAGCGATGCTGCTGCGACCGTGATCTTGGCGAGGGTGCTCTTGAAAGTCATAGAGAGAATGCTAAATGCCGTAAGCGCTTGCTGGCACGCGGTTCGTGTTTCGGTTTGTTTGCTTTCTTGGCTTGGGTGTGTGTCGCGGGGTTTCGCAAGGAAAGAAGGTGGGCCCGAGTTGTTCGGGGAGCACCGTGATTTATGTCGATATATCGCCGCATTTTCGCCGTTGAAGCCACAAATATTGCGATATTTCCGCGCTAACATGCAATGAGTTTTGCCCTACCGATCCGAGCTTCGGCTGACCAGGGCGACGCTGCCGCCTGGAAAGAACTATCGAAATATCGCGATATTTCGGCAGGGTATGGCGAATTTGAGGCGATAAAACGCCGTATATCGATTTGGTTCCCTAGCAAGTCGGAACCATCCCCCCCCAGCGGGTTGTGGATAACTCGGGCGCGGATGGCCGAAAAGCGATTCTGTGTGTGCATGAACATTTCAACCCAAGCAACACAGCGCGGGCCAAAACACCGCGCACGTACCCCTCGGTGGCCGCGAGTCACAACGCTGGCGGCTGCCGCATCCATGTTCGGTTTGATGGCAACAGGGATGCTCGCCCTTCAGCCCGCTTCGGCAGTGCAAGACGCCACCACCCACGCAGACGTGATGTTGATGCCCGACCCGCCCACATGCGACATCTTCGCCTGCACCTGGACGCTTACGCCCGCGACCGACGCATACAGCTTCATTCTCGGGCGCGACAGCGCGGTGCCTGGCGGCGTAATCATGATCGATGTTCAATCCGCCGAGGTAATGCCGGGGATCATCAACGCCTGGAGCGCCAGGCTGGTCGACCCTAGCCGAATCGTGATTGTCGACTTCTTCGCCGGCACATCGCGCGTTTGGGACAACGGCGGAATCGCGCTGCAGGCAAGCCCTAACAGCGCAGACCCGGCAAGCCTTATGCCGAGCGCAATCTCGGCGATGACCCGGCTGCAGCAGCCGTTTGACCCAGCGCTCGATGGGCGAGTGCGCATTCGACAGATGTTTGTGCCAAGCGTGGCCCTGCGCACGCTGGCCGCGCCGACAGAGCAACAACTCGCCACCTTCGGCTCCGACCTCTCAGCCGTGGCAACGCTCAAGTTCAGCGAGCCGGTTTCGGGGTTCGATACGACGGACCTGCGTCTTTCACCCATGTCGCAAGGATGCGTCGTTAGCAGCGTGCTCGATTCGGGAGACCACTACAACTTCACCGTGCTTGTGCGTTCGTGCAGCTCGCAATGGATGAGCATGAGCCTGCTGCCTGGCGCGGTGGCCGGGAACGGTGATGGCCCAGACGCGGAGGTATATTTCGCCCCGATTCAGCCCGCGGTCCTGGCTGGTGTTCAAGCGCAAGCAACACCAACGCCCACGGCATCGCCGACCGCATCACCGTCGATAGCGCCCACGTCAACACCGACACCAACGCTGGAGCCGAGTGTGACGGTTTCCCCAGCTCCGAGTGTGACGGTAACCCCAGAGCAGAGCGCGACGGTTACTCCTGCCCCGACCGCAACGGTAGCTCCCGAGGTCACGACGCCACTACCGGTTCCGCCAGCTGTGGAGCCTGCCACGCCAGGCGCTGAGCCGGTTGCGCCGGAGCAAGTCGAACCACCTGCCGCGGAAAGCGTCCCCGAACCCCAAGCGGAGCCCGTGCGCGCATCCGTGGCGAGTCAGCGATCAGACGAACAGGCCGGCGCGATATCCGTGGTCAGCGATGGAGGCTCGGATGGTGGAACGCCCACGAAGCACGTTGTCGCGGCCGAGCCGATCGCCTTCGAAATCGAAGAGCAAGAACCTGCGAGTTCCCCAGAGTGGCTGATGCCTGTCGCGGCGGGACTGGCTGCGGTCGGAGGGGTCACGGCTGGCGCGGTTGCCGCGCAACGATTACTCGGGCGGCTCTCAGGGCGCGTGAAACTGAGGTTGCCGAGACGGCGTCCAGTTGGTTTTGGTGCGGCCTAGCTGAAGATGACCGTGCGCTCGCCGTCGAGCAGCACGCGGTGTTCGGCAAACCAGCGGACCGCCTGAGTCAGGGTCTTGGCCTCGATATCTGAGCCAAGCGAGACCAGGCGGTTCTTGGTGTCTGAGTGCTGAACGCGAATGACGTTCTGCTCGATGATCGGGCCCTCGTCGAGGTCCGCTGTCACGAAGTGTGCGGTGGCACCAATCAACTTGACGCCGCGTGCGTGCGCGCGGGCATAAGGGTTTGCGCCTTTGAAGCCCGGCAGGAACGAGTGGTGAATGTTGATGATGCGGCCCTCGAATTCGCGGCAGAACTCCTCAGAAAGGATCTGCATGTAGCGAGCGAGAACGATTAGTTCGATGCCAGCCGACTTGATGTAGTCGCGCAGCATCTGCTCGAAGGCGCGCTTGTCGGCCTCGCCGTTGATGGCGTGGTGCTCGAACGGAACGCCATAGAACTCGGCCATCGGCGCCAGTTCGGCGTGGTTGCCGAACACGGCAGGGAACTCGACCGGCAGGCGGCCCTCGCGCTGGCGGAACAGCATGTCGTTCAGGCAGTGCGCGCTCTTCGAGACGAGCACGAGGGTCTTGGTAGGGCGGCCAACGACGTCGAGGTTCCAGTCCATGCCGTAACGCTCGACGACCGGGGTGAGCTGGTTGACGAAGAACTCGCGTGGCACGGCCGACTCGATCTGCAGGCGCATGAAGAAGCGACCGGTGTCAGGCGACGAGTACTGGTGCGACTCGGTGATGTTGCCGTTCGCGGCAAAGATGGCGCCAGAGATGGCATGAACGATGCCCGGCTTGTCTTCGCATACGAGGGTGAGCACCCAGTGGGTGGTTGTCGCTTCAGTCATGCGTTAAAGGTTAGCGGCGCGAACGGCGCTCCTGCAGAACCTGCATGGTCACGTATGCGACGAGGCCGAGGCCCGCGACGATCATCACGGTTCCGATAATTGCGGCAGCAGGCAAAGCTATGTTCCTTTTCAACGATGCACCAACGCTGGCGCGAGCCCCCAAAACATGTTCACGGTAGCGAACATTTCGCGCGCAGGGCGCATACCTGTGGTTAACCGAACGAGAGTCGTGTCGCGGTCGTCGCGCGGTAGAATTAGCAGGTCTTATCTGGCGCTGACGCCACCTGCAAACACCATTTGCAAACCCCTCCGCCAACCCGCGAAATCAAAGGAATAGACCTATGTCAGGCATCCCTTCAACTCACAACCTTCCGCTTGCCGAAGTTGACCCAGAGATCGCAGCGGTTCTGACCGCCGAGCTCGACCGCCAGCGCAACATGCTCGAGATGATCGCGAGCGAGAACTTCGTTTCGCGCGGTGTGCTCGAGGCGCAGGGTTCGGTGCTCACCAACAAGTACGCCGAGGGTTACCCAGGCAAGCGCTACTACGGCGGCTGCGAAGCAGTCGACGTTGCCGAGGAGCTAGCGCGTAAGCGCGCCAAGGCACTGTTCGGCGCAGAGCACGCAAACGTACAGCCACACTCGGGTGCCTCGGCAAACGCCGCAGTGCTGATGGCGCTGGCGAACCCTGGCGACCGCATCCTTGGTCTTGAACTGGCTCACGGTGGCCACCTGACCCACGGCATGCGCCTGAACTTCTCGGGCAAGATGTACGAGGCTCACGCCTACGAGCTCAACCCTGAGACTCACCTGGTCGACATGGACATCGTTCGCAAGCGCGCGCACGAGGTCAAGCCAGCCGTTCTGATCGCCGGCTGGAGCGCATACTCGCAGCACCTCGACTTCGCCGAGTTCCGCAAGATCGCCGACGAGGTTGGCGCAAAGCTCTGGGTTGACATGGCTCACTTTGCCGGACTGGTTGCGACCGGTCTGCACCCAAACCCGGTTCCTTTCGCTGACGTCGTTTCGACCACCGTTCACAAGACCCTCGCCGGTCCTCGTTCGGGCCTGATCCTTTGCAAGGAAGAGTTCGCCAAGAAGATCGACTCGGCCGTGTTCCCTGGTCAGCAGGGTGGCCCGCTGATGCACGTCATCGCAGCCAAGGCAGTCGCATTCAAGGCCGCCATGGGTGAGGAGTTCAAGGACCGCCAGAAGCGCACCGTAGAGGGCGCCGCGATCATCGCGGACCGTCTGGCGCAGGCCGACATGAAGGCCGCCGGCGTTCAGGTTCTGACCGGCAGCACCAAGGTTCACCTCGTGTTGGTTGACCTGCGCGACAGCGAGATCGACGGCAAGCAGGCCGAGAACCTGCTGCACGAGGTTGGCATCACCGTGAACCGCAACTCGGTTCCTAACGACCCACGCCCACCAATGACCACCTCGGGTGTTCGCGTTGGCACCCCAGCACTCGCGACTCGTGGCTTTGGTGCCGCAGAGTTCACCGAGATCGCCGAGGTTATCGCGGCAGTGCTCAAGCCAAACCCTGACATCGCGAGCCTCCGTGCCCGCACCCAGGCACTGGCAGACAAGTTCCCGCTCTACAGCGGCCTCGAGAACTGGTAAGCCTGAGCGCATGACCGCGATCAAGCTCGACGGGCTAGCCGTCGCCAAGGCCATCAAGGGTGAGCTCGCCGAGCGCGTCATCGCGCTCAAGCAGGCAGGCATTCACCCAGGCCTAGGCACGCTGCTTGTGGGCGACGATCCGGGCTCGCACTCGTACGTCGGCGGCAAGCACCGCGACTGCGCTCAGGTTGGCGTCAACTCGATTCGCATCGACCTGCCGGCTTCGGCTTCGGCTGCCGACATTCGCGCTGCCATTCGCGATCTGAATGACGCCAAGGATGTCACCGGCTACATCGTGCAGTTGCCGCTGCCGTTTGGCATCGACACCAACGAGATGCTCGAGTTGATTGACCCTGCCAAGGATGCCGACGGCCTGCACCCAACCAACCTCGGTCGGCTGGTTCTCGGTGTCTCGGGCGAGCTGAGCTCTCCGCTGCCTTGCACTCCGGCAGGCATCGTCGAGCTACTGCGTCGTCACGATGTGCCGACCGCAGGCGCTGAGGTTGCCGTAATCGGCCGTGGCGTCACCGTTGGTCGCCCACTCGGGTTGCTCATGACCCGCAAGGGCATCGACAGCACCGTCACCCTGCTGCACTCGGCCTCGCGCGACCTCGAACACGCGGTCAAGCGTGCCGACATCGTCGTTGCGGCTCTAGGCGTTGCGCACTTTGTGCAGCCCGAATGGATCAAGCCGGGCGCTGCTGTGCTCGACGTTGGCGTGACTCGCGTTGTTGGTGCCGATGGCACCGCAACACTGGTTGGCGATGTCGACCCAGGTGTGGCTGCCGTTGCCGGCTACCTCTCACCTAATCCGGGCGGGGTCGGGCCTATGACCCGTGCGATGCTCGTAAAGAACGTGGTTGACACCGCTGCTCGCGGCTAGGCAGTCGTAGACTCAATTTCGTGCCGACTGAGGCACGGAATTTTGGGGGGTTCCAGTGTTCACGGACCGTTTTGATGAGACGTCAGAAACAGACATTCTCAGATATGCTGCTGGTCTTATCGGAAAGTCTCTCGCAGAGGTCGTTGAACTGCCCGAGAGCGAACTGGAGCGAGACC
The DNA here is from genome assembly GCA_041176265.1 of Actinomycetota bacterium. Classification (GTDB taxonomy): domain Bacteria; phylum Actinomycetota; class Actinomycetes; order Actinomycetales; family Microbacteriaceae; genus Rhodoluna. The sequence continues at coordinate 80,106 of JBEDDI010000001.1, read as the reverse complement.
GAAGAGGCAAAGGACGCCTGGGAAACCTTGTCGAAGAGTTCTACTTCGGCTACAAGCCCAATAGCAATCCGGAGCCAGACTTCCCCAAAGCAGGACTGGAGCTAAAGGTAACTGGCCTAAAGTCCGTCTCACCTAATCCCATCAAAGCCAAGGAACGCTTGGTCTTGAACATGATCAACTTCCATGAGCTTGTGAATGAGACTTTTGAAACTAGCTCTTTTTACAAGAAGTGCCAGAAGATTCTCATTCTTTGCTATTTGTACGACAAAGCGAAGCTTGAAGTAGACCAGATTTTTACCGAAAATCAGTTCATCTTCCGACTGGTCGAACAAGAGCTTTCGGTAATCAAACGCGACTGGGAATTGATTCAAAGCAAAGTCAAAGCCGGGCTCGCTCACGAAATCTCCGAGGGTGACACTTTCTACTTGAAGGCGAACCGCAAAGGCGCGGGTGGGGAGAAGGACCTCACTGAGCAGCCGTTTTCCAGCAGAAAAGCCAATCGCCGAAGCTGGTCTTTCAACAACGGCTTCATGACCTCTGTGATTGCCGGAGCTGAGCCTAACTCCGGCTCCTTAGGTATTGCTCCTGGCGAAACCTTTGAACAGGCAACGCATCGGCGCTTGGCCATGCACCTGGGAAAGCCATCTCGCGAACTTTTTGAAGAGTTTGGTCTAGTCAGGGATGGTGTCAGGATTAGCAAATCTGCACGATATGATCTGCTCGTTCGAATCTTGTCGGATGGCGGCAGCTCCGTACAGGAGCTGAAGAAGGCAGGGATTCGCCTGAAAACAATCCGCCTCAAGGTTTCGGGTAGAACCCGCGAGGCGATGTCATTCCAGAGCTTCGATTACTGCGAAATCGTGAATCAAGAATGGGAAAATTCAGATTTCAGCCAGATCCTCGAGGCGAAGTTTCTCTTCGCTGTATTCCAAGAGGGATTGGATGGAGTGGAGCGGTTCGTGAAGGCTGAGTACTGGAATATGCCCTTTGCTGACCGCCAAGAGGCTCAGCAGGTTTGGGAAGAAACGCGTCAACGAATCATTCTCGGGCGGTATGAGTTTCCGCAGTCGTCGGAGAACGCTGTGTCGCACGTTCGGCCTCATGCTCGCAACGCTGAAGACAAAATCATGTGCCCGGATGGCGAGAAACGCATGAAGAGGAGTTTCTGGTTGAACCAGCGCTACATTGAGCGCGTTGTGGCGGAAATTTAGCTTCGCGAGCCTTTTAGGTCCGCAGCCAAGACCGCTCCGACCTTTTCAATCAGTCCAATGACCAGGGCGTTGCCCATAAAGAATGCTCGTCGAACGTCCGAAATCGTCTCGCCGCTTGGGCCGGTCTTCGTCCAGTCATCAGGGAAACCGTTCAATCGCTCCAACTCGATGGGAGTTAGGCGACGATAACCGCGTTCGGTCTTGATGATGTGCTTGAAGCGTGATGGAGAAGTGCCACCTTCGCCTGTGAGGATCGTTCTGCTCGGGTTAGTGAGCAAATCAGGGAAAGCCATCTTCCCCTCTGAATAGTTGTAGGTGCCGCCGCCAGCATGCGTTCGCTCAATGCTCTTGGCGCCCTTCAGGTACTCCCACTCGGGAAGGCGGTCGGCAGAAATCCAGTACTCCTCTGGCACCTCGGTGTCAGGCAACACCACATCGCCTAGCAATACCGGTTTAGTTGACTTCACTGCGAGAGTCTTCACCGTATGTGCGGTAGTGCCAAAGTAGATGCCCGAATTCTCAAACGGGCTCTTGCCCCCAGCAAGATTGAATGTCTGCGAAATCACGTCAGCATCAGCACTTAGGTCTACCTGCTTGAGGGCCTCATCGGCTTGGTGAATGGGCAAGGCACGAGCAAGAACACCAGCCTTGTAGATTTCGTCTTTGGCGTCGAAAGACCAGTCCTTAGCTAGCGCATCCACGCGACGGGCCACAATGAAAACACGGATGCGGCGCTGGGCAAAGCCGTATTCGGCGGCATTGACCACGCGCCACTCGATCACGTAACCTTCGGCGCCCAGAGTCTTGAGCATGATTGCGAAGTCGCGTCCACGTTGCTTGGTCGGCGATTTCAGCAGACGGTCAACATTTTCGAGGAATACGAACTTAGGCTTTTGGCCCTGAACTAGGCGAAGAATCTCCCACCAGAGGACCCCCTTCTTTCCCTCGAGACCCTTGGCGGCGTTAGCGCTCTTGGCAACCGAGTAGTCCTGACAGGGGAATCCGCCAACTAGCAGGTCGGTGCTCTTGGGTAGTGCTTCGACGGTTGCAACGTCAACGTTCGTGTGACCCTCTTCACCGAATCGCGCCGCGTATACGTTGCTAGCGTGCTGAGCCTTTGTCGAGGGCTCCCACTGGTTCGAAAAGACAGTTTTCCAACCTGCTGCGGCAAGACCGATGCGGAAACCACCAACACCCGCGAATAGCTCAGCGACGTTGCCAACCGGCTCGGTTGGTTCGCTGTAAGTACGGGATTCAAAGGTCATTTCGCACGCTCCTAGAAGGATCTTAGATGATCGATCCAGCATTGTTGGGATCGCCACGGACCCAATGCGCGATAGGGCTTAAAGCTGAGAGCGAATAGCCCACAGGTCCGGGAACACCGGACGGAACAGCGTCGAGGCCAGGTAGCCAACACCGTCGGAGCCGCCGGAGCCCATCTTGCGACCAATCGTGCGCTCGACCATCTTGACGTGACGGTAACGCCACTCCTGCAGGCCCTCGTCAAAGTCGACGAGTCGCTCGCACACAGCAGCCGCATCAGGGTCATTGCGGTGCACGTCAACCAGCACAGCCTGCACGCGCTCGTCGGCGGTGTAGCCGACGGTAACGTCGCGGTCGAGCACGTCGGCCGGCAGCGCATAACCGCGCGAGGCCAGGTAGCGCAGGGCCGAGTCCCAGAGCGAGGCGCGGGCCATCGCGGCCTCAACACGAGAACGCGCCGGCGAACCGGCAATCAGGTGCTCGGCCATGCGCATGCCCGAACCCTCCGCAGCGCCAGCGCCGGCCGCGTCGCGACGCCCGAGAATCGCCTCAACCTCACGGAACTGGGCCGACTGAAAACCGCTCGACGACTGCAGACGCCCACGGAACGAGTTGAACTGCAACGGCGTCATGGTCTCGAGGATGTCGATCTGGCCAACGCAGGTCTTCATGATTGTGCGGATGCGGCCGAGCAGCGCCAACGACCTGTGGGTGTCGCCAGCGACCAAAGCCTTCTGCAGAGCCTCGAGCTCGTGAATGATTTGCTTGAACCACAGCTCGTAGGTCTGGTGAATGATGATGAAGAGCAGCTCGTCGTGCTCGGGGCCATCGGGGCCATCCGACTGCGGCTGCTGCAGCGCCAGCAGCTCGTCGACCTTCAGATAGCTGATGTAGGTGAGTGCCTTGGTTGAATCTGGCATTAGGTCACACGGCTTCCGTTGTCTTGAATCTCGAGGTAGCGCTTGCTCTCGACGAGGGCGCGCATGCGGTCGAGGCCGTCCCACACCTCGGTGTATGAGGTTGGCAGCGGCGCGATCGCGAGGCGAATCGAGTCGGGCACGCGATAGTCGGGGATCACGTTGCTGAACTTGCGCATGGCCGCGGCGATCTGCTTGGCCTCTGGGTGAGCAACGGTGATGTGTCCGCCGCGTTGCCAGTGGTTGCGCGGGGTGATCAACTTGAAGCCGAGCGGTGCCAGCCACGCGTCGAACAGATCGAGCATGAACTCGGTGCCGACGGCTGCCTTCTGGCTGATGGCGGTCATGCCGGCCTCGGCGATCATGTTGTAGCTGGTCTCGACGGCACGCAGACCCATGATGCTCGGGCTGGCAATCTGGAAACGACGAATCGAGTCGGTGGCCTCAAAGAACGGGCCCATCGCGAACTGATCGTGGTTGGCGAACCAGCCCTGAATCGCGGTGCCGAGCTGGGTCTGCAGGTCTTTGCGCACATACAACCATGCAGGCGAACCTGGGCCCGAGTTGCCGTACTTATAGGTGCAACCGACGGCCAGGTCGACTCCCCACTCGTCGAAGCGCAGGTCGATGGCGCCGCCGGCGTGCGAGGCATCCCAAACCACAAGAATTCCGCGCTCGCGGCACAGTTCGGTGATCGCCTTGATGTCTGGCCGGCTGCCCGAGCGGTAGTGAATCGCCTGCAGCGTGACGAGCGCAACGTCGTCGGTGAGGAACGGCTCGAGCGCCTCAGGCGTGATCAGCTCGCAGTCGGCGTCGATGGCCACGGCTCCTGGGCCGCCCGTGCCGTCGTTGTCGAGGGTGATTAGGTTTAGGCCCTGCGCCTCGGCGATGCCGGCGAGGATGTAGCGGTCGGTTGGAAAGTTGCTGGCGTCGATGATGACGGTCTTGCGGCCGGGTCGGGCGGCAATTGCCGCGTTGCATAGCTGATAGAAGTTGACCGAGGTGGTGTCTTGCACGAGGGTCTGGCCAGGTGCTGCACCCAACGTTGCAGAACCGAGGATGTTGCCGGCCACCTGCGCCTGGTCGATCCAATGAGCCCAACCGTCAACCAATTCGGTGGCCCACTCGTTGGTTAGAAAGTCGTTTACGGCCGCGACGGTGGCCTTAGGCATACGGCCGAGAGAGTTGCCGTCGAGGTACTTCAGGTCTGGGTCGGCGATGTGAAACAGCTCGCGGTAGTGGGCGAGTGGGTCGGCCGCCTCGAGAGCCTCGGCTGCCGCACGGCTGGTCGCCGGCCCGGCCTTCGCATACACGTCGTTGAGGTATCCACGTGGGTCAAAGTCGCTCATTCTGGCGGCCCTTTCATTCGTCGTCGAACGAATCGAGCCTATCGGTTATCCACAATGGGCTTTGAGGCCCAGGTTCTTTGTCTTAGCGCCGACCTAGAGTCGTTTGATGCCAGAGAAACCGCGGATGCATGCATTCATTGACGAGACATATGCCGTTAAAGGAAAAGCTAGCGCGGTGAGCTTTTATGTAATCTCAGTTGCAGTCATTCCAAGTCATTTTCTATCCGTAACGCGCACGCGATTGGTGGAGTTGATCGGCGATACCTATTTCCATGCGACTGAGTGCCTCAGGTCGTCCTATGGGCAACGTCGATTACTTAATTTGCTTCAAGGGTTGCCCGAACAGGTCAGACTGCCCTTCACTGTCTTTCAGCCGGTCCTGAAGGGCGACAGGGATGGTGAAGCTACTAGGGCTGAAACGATTAGACGGGCAGTGGGGCAGCTCAGGCTAGCCTTCGAGGAAGATCTTGAGATTGTGTACGAAGCGCGAAGACCTGGCGCGCAACAACAAGCTGACTTGCGAACGGCCAATGGCCTAAAACGAATGTTTGGCGAAGTGGACATGCGACCGAGGAGCCCATCGCAGGAGAACCTCCTGTGGATTCCAGATGCGGCGGCCACTGCGATTCGTCAGCGGCTGATTTGGGACAATACGCGTTTCATGGAGCCAATCGAGGAAAGAGCGAGCGTTACCTATTGGACGGACCAGGCTGGGTAAAAGCAAACCCCAGCTGCCGTAGCCACACTGGGGTTCCCGACTACCGGCCCTTTCGAGAGAGCAGTCAGTTTGCTCCCACAAGGTTCGCATATTTGCCGCCAACAGGCAAGCAAATCGCTGGGCTGTGGAAACACAAAAGGGAGCCGACCTGCCCCTCAAAAAACGGGTCGACTCCCAAGTGTTGTTGCGGCGCGAAACCGAGCCGCAACGAGGGTCAGGCGGTTGCCGCCGCCCAACGTTTGAACAGGCTCTGCGCCAGCAAATCCATGGCGAAGCCAAGCAGACCGATTAGCAGCATCACCGCGGCCAGACCCGAGTAGTCCATGTTGTCGCGAGCACCGAGCACCTCGAAGCCGAGGCCCGAATCAACGCCGAGCATCTCGGCCGGCACGAGCACGATCCATGCCACGCCAAGCGCCAGGCGCAGGCCGGTCAGCACGTGACCACGAATGCCAGGAACGACGATGGTTCGAATAGCCTCGCCCCGGGTTGCGCCGAGCGAGCGCGCAAGCAGCATCCAGTCGGGGTTGAGCGACTTTATTCCGGCAGCTGTGTTGAGCGCAATCGGCCAGATGGCCGCAATCGCAATCAGAAACACCACCGGGGCGGTGCCGATGCCGAAGAGCACCACGGCGACCGGAGCCCAGGAGAGCGGCGAGACCATGCGCAGGAACTGCACCACGATCGAGCTCGACTGCTCGGCGAGGCGGTAGCTGCCGAGCACCCACCCGATGAGCACGCCGAGGACTGTCGCTATTGCCAGGCCAAGGCCCAGTCGGGTCAGGGTCACCGAAATCGCGTTCCAGATGCTGCCCGCCTCGATGAAGCGTGCGAGCGCGCCGAGCGCGTCGACCGGCGACATGTTGCTGATGATCGGGTTGTCTGCCGAGAGGATGTCGGTTGACCACCACCACAGCCCGACGAAGGCTGCGGTGGTGACCAGACGAAGCAATAGCGTTTTCATTTAGGGCTTGATTACCTCTGTGCGAGCCAGCTTGGTCGGCAAGCCAAAGGCCTTATTGCCGCCATTCTTCTTGATCGCCGCCTCGGCCAGGCCAACGGCAACGATGTCGGCGTGCACGGTCTTCAGGTTGATCTTGTTCAGGAACGAGTTGTCGACACCGACCTTGGTCTTGCGCAGCTCGGTGACCAAAGCGGCGGTGTACGTCGGGAACGGGAACGGCTGGAAGCCGATGCGACGCGATGCCCACGAGGTGTTCGTGATTGCCTTCTTGTAGTTGGCGATCGGGTAGTAGGTGAGCGCGCGCTGGATGGCCTCGACCGGCTGGGTCAGGTAGCCCAGGTCGCTGAGCAGGGCGGCAGCGGTCTGGCGTCCCTGGTTGATCTGCGCCTGCGCGGCCACAATGCTGTCGGCGATTGCCTGTGCGGCCTGCGGGTTGTTCTTCACCAGATCGCCGCGAACGACGGTCACGCAGCATGCGTGGTCCTTCCAGACGTCACCGGTGAACCGCAGGATCTTGCCGATGCCCTTGACCTCGGCCAGGGCATTGAATGGTTCGGCCACGATGTAACCAGAGACGCTGCCGTTGGCCAGCGCGGTTGGCATGTCGGCCGGAGCCAGAATCACGACCTTGACCTCTTTCTTTGCGGCGTCGGCGGTGCCGGTGAACACCGGAGTCAGGCCGTCCTTGCGGAACAGCTGCTGCAGCACGACGTTGTGGATTGAATACCAGAACGGAATCGCGACAACCTTGCCGGCGAGGTCGGTGACCTTGTTGATCGAGTTGGCAACGGTGAGAGCCGAGCCGTTGGTGTGGTTCCAGCTGATGATCTTGATGTCCTGGTTGGCCGCAAACTTGAGCTGCAGCGCAAGCGGCATAAGTAGGTGCACCACGTCGACCTTCTTGGCCTGGAATGCCTCCACCAGCGATGGCCAGGTGCGGAACAGCGTTGGGTTGGCGGTGGTGATGCCGTTCTTCTTGAAGATCTTCGAGCCGTGCGCGACCAACAGCGGCGCCGCATCGGTGATCGGCAGGTAGCCAATCTTGAGCGTGCCGAGGTCATCGCTCCAGCCGGCGGCGCTGGCCGGAACTGCCTCGCCGAAACCAACGGTGGATGCGGCTGCCGCGCCAATGGCCGCGAAACGCAGCAGGTTGCGGCGACTGAAGTTGCCGGCCTCGTGCAGCGCGGCCTCCTCGGCCGAGGCGTGCAGGTGGCCGGCGTGTGTTGTCTGTGGGTCTAGTTCGTGCGACATGGGTTCTCTCTTTAGATGGAATATTCGAGCTGCGCGATGATTTCGGCCTTGGCAGAGGCCTCTCCGCGGTATTCGGTGAGGGGCTGCCCGGGTTCGCCGAGCAAGACAATGCGATCACCGAGAATTACTGCTTCGTCGATGTCGTGAGTGACCAGGATGATGGTGAGGCCGAGTCGCGTGCGCAGCTCGAGCAGCCACTGCTGCAGGTTGGCGCGGGTCGCGGCGTCGAGCGCCGAGAACGGCTCGTCGAGCAGCAGCAGGCTGGGGTTCGTGATGATGGTGCGGGCAATCGCCACGCGCTGCGCCTGACCACCGCTGAGTTCGGCCGGCAGTCGTTCGGCCAGGTCGGCGATGCCGAGTCTGGCGAGCAGCTCATCCAGCTTGGCTTCGACCGCGCGACGGCCGCCGGCAATCGCAGTGCGGTTGGCCTTGAAGCGGAGTCCCAGCTTGATGTTCTGACGCACGGTAAGCCAGGGCAGCAGCAGCGGCTGCTGGAAAACCAGACCAGAAGACGCGATCGTGATCGAGCCAGAGTCGGCCTTGGTTAGGCCGGCAAGCGCGTGCAACAGGGTGGTCTTGCCGCGGCCCGAGCCGCCGACAACGATGACGATCTCGCCCTGGGCGACCTGTAGGTCGAGGTTGGCGATTACCTGGCGGGCAGCCTTGCCGGCTCCGCGCGACAGCGTTACGCCGCTGAGGTCAGCTGCGAGATTTCCCATCGCAGGCTTCCTTCGGTCGGTGCTTGAACGCTCAGGAACAGGCTTTCGCGGATTCGACGGCTGGTAGCGCTCGCCGCGTAGTAGCCGCGGCCGCCGATGGTGGCCAGCTCGACGCGGGTGACTGCCTGGGCCAGCTCGGCAGCGCCGAGTCGAGTCTGCAGGAACTCGAGTGGAGCCCGACCGTTTCCAGGCGCCGGGTACTCGGCGACCGATGCGGCCAGCTCGTCGAGCTTGGCGGTGAGTTCCGCAAGACGTGCCTCAAAGCCTGCGATATCTGCCGCGAACGGAGCCGTCGATGGTGCGGTCGCGATGGCCGCCAGCGATGCACGAACGAGCCCGAGGCAGAACGAGGTCTGCAACACCAGGAAGCGCGGGCGCATCTGACCGATGAAGAAGTCGACATCGCGACTGAGCACGTTCTCGGCCGACAGCTCGAGGCCACCGAAGCGCACGGTGCCAGAGGCAGTCGCGTTGAGCGCCAACAGCTCACCAGCCGGCTTGACGGCAACTCCATCGCTAGCCAGCAGCGCGGCGAAAACCACTCGCTCCTCGGTGGTCTCGTTGCGAGCCGCAAACACGATGAGAGTGTCTTCGTAGAGGTTCGATGCCCAAGGAATCACGCCGTTGATGGTGAACACCGCTGCACCGGATGCGTCTGTCGCCTCGGTGAACGTGATCGGCAGCGGTTCCTTGCCCGACTTGTCGGCCAGAGCGGTTGCCAGAGCGGTAGAGCCGACGCGGATGCCCGAAAGCAGCTCGGGCAGAAAGCGGTCGCGCAGTGCCGCAGCAGCAAAGCGGTCGATGTATTCGGTGGTCATGTGGTGCGACCAGGTGACGAATGCGGTGCTCAGGCACTCCTCGGCGATGCCGCCGATGACCTCGGCCTGCGCGGCCAGCGGGGCCGAGCTATTGCTCAGACCAAAGTCGATTCCGCCGCGCGCAACCAGGTCGAGCAGTGTCGAGCGCAGCGGTGCTGGACTCGAGCCGGCCTCGCCACGATCGGCAACGGCGGCCGACTCGGCAACCGCCGCGATGAAGTCGGCAAACTTTGCTGCGGCCACGATTAGCCCTCGAGCTTGTGCAGGCGGCTGATCGGAGTGTCGACGACCTCGCGGGCTGCGACAATCGCATCCTCGCTGTCGCCGTCGTAGAAGCACAGGCACTTAACCATGTCTTCGCGAACGTAAGTGCGCAGGAACTTGACGTCGGTGATGTCGTTGTAAAGCGGCGACTTTTCCTTCTTGCGAGCGAGGTACTTGTCCATGGTTAGACCGGCAGGGAAGTCCCACTCGACCAGATACTGACCGGCCTTCTTGAGCTTCTTGACTTCGTCGAGCTCGGCACCGACGAGGCGAACGAGTGCGAGCTCGTCGATCTTCAGCTCTGCTGCCTCTAGGTCGGCACGAAGGTCGAGCAGGTTGTCGTGCTCGATGACGGCGAAGACGCGGCCGTGGTCGGCAGTCACCTGGCTCTCGATGAACTCGCCACCGCGCTTGGCAGCGGCAGCCTCAACTGCACTAAGGACGCCCTCGACACCAATGCCAGTGCCGGCAGAGTTCTGGGCAAGCGAAGTGGTGTCAATCTCTGCAACGTAAAGCGACATTTGAATCCTTTGAGGGTTGAGGTTTCCTCAAAGTTAGCCAGCGCAGGGCTGGCCCGCCCGTCTGTTACAAACGGTTGCCGATGGTTACGTAATGTTGCACGCCGCTATTGCTTAGCGTGGGGCTATCGACCCTGCTAGTCGAGCATCTGGCTGGATGCCAGCTGCTTGTAAAGCGGTGTGCTGGCTAGCAGTTCCTGGTGGGTTCCGACGCCCAGAACCTTGCCGTTTTCGAGCACGATGATCTGGTCGCTGTCGACGACGGTCGATAGGCGGTGTGCGATGACGAGCATGGTGCGGTTCTTGGCCACGGCATCGATCGCGTCGCGCATCATCTGTTCGTTGAGACCGTCGAGCGACGACGTGCTCTCGTCGAGAAGCAGGATCGGGGGAGCGGCCAGCAGCGTGCGGGCGATGGCCAGGCGCTGACGCTCGCCACCCGAGAGCATGATTCCGTTTTCGCCGACCTCGGCATCGAGGCCGCGCTTGTCGCGTTCGAGCACACCGAGCAGGTTGACCTCGGCAAGCACGTCGCGCAGCTGTTCGTCGGTTGCATCCGGTCGACCAATCAACAGGTTCGAGCGAATCGAGCCGGCAAGCACCGGCGCGTCTTGCTCGACGTAGCCGATTTGCTCGCGCAGTGCCGAGCGGGTCAGCTGGTGAACCGGCTGGCCGTCGAGCAGAATCTGCCCGCCGGTCGGCTCATAGAATCGCTCAATCAGGCTGAAGGTGGTCGACTTGCCAGAGCCCGAAGGGCCCACTATTGCGACTCGCTGGCCGCGCTTGATCGCGAACGAGACTCCACGCAGAACATCGGCGTTGGCCTCGCCAGGGGTGCCGTCCGCATTCGGTGCGGCGGCATAGGCAAACTCGACGTTCTCAAACTCGATGGCCACGTCGTTCACGGCGTGACGCTTATCGCTCGCGGTGCCGTGCTCGTCATCCGATTCGAGCGGTACATCTAGGATTTGTTGGATGCGGGCGAGCGCACCGAGCGCCGCCTGCACGCTCGAGTAGGCGCCGAAGGCCTGGCCTAGCGGGCGAATCATCAGGAACATCAGCAGGATAAAGGTGACGAGGTTCGCCACGGTGGTCTCGCCCGTGGCAACGCGGTAGCCGCCGACGCCGAGCACGACGATGAACGCACCGTTGGCGGCGATGCCCGCAATCGGGGTCACGTAAGCGTTCAGACGTGCGATCTTGACGCCCTGCTCGAAGGCATTCTTGGCGTCGCCCTCGATGTGGCTGGTCTCGCGCTCCTCGGCGCGTGCGGCACGAATGGTGCGAACAGCAGACAGCGCACGCTCGACAGCTGCAGCCATGTCACCCACGCGCTCCTGCGCCTTGGTGGTCGCCGAGCGAATCTGACGGCTGGTGAGGCCGATTGCGGCGACCGCGAACGCAATCATCAGCAGGGTCAGGCCCAGTAGCAGCGGGTCGATGACGGCCATCGCGACTAGCGAACCGAAGAAGATGAGCGCACCACCGGTGGCGTCTACGAGGCCCTGAGTGAGAACCGCGCGCAAGAGAGTTGTGTCGCTACCGACGCGCGAGACCAGATCGCCGGTGCGACGAAGGTCGTATTCGTGAATCGGCAGGCGCAACAGGCGGGCGGCAAGCTTCTGGCGGGCCGAGAGCACGACGCCCTCGCCAGCTTTCGCCAACACGTAATACATGAGGCCGCTTGTGACGGCGGTGGCAAGCACGATCGCGATGAGGGCGATGACGACGAGCGTCGCATCCTGCTGCTTCTGCACTGCGGTGATGACCTGGCCAACCACGAGCGGTTGGGCGAGGTTGACCGCTGCGCCGACGATCGACAGCGCGACCGCGGCCCATAGTGCAGGCTTGTGCTCGAGCAGGTATGGCCAGAGCTGCTTGAACTTGGCCTTCGGGCCGGTGTCCTTTGGGTTCATGTTTCTGCCGCGTCCGCGGCCGCCCATCATGCTCATTTGTTGCTCGTTTCGGTGTCTGTCTGCAGCATCGGGTCGCCCAAAATCGCCTCGTTTAGCAGGTAATTTATCTCGGGCAAGCTCAGGGCCTCAGTGTATGCAGTGTTCCTGAAGAAGCGTTCGAAATCTGCGCTGCGAAGCGCCTCGAGGGTGCGCGGGTGCTGCAACTTCAGGAACATAAGGGTTGAATTCGGTCGGCGCTCGAAATCTTCCAGAACCCGCCCGCAGCCGAAGCCGAACACGCGTAGGGCAATGTCGGCATCCTCGGGTGTGGTCTTGGCAATCAAGCCGTTGTCGACCACTCGATAAAGCGGCCTGGTTTGACCACTCGGCAGTCTTCGCCAGATCTGAAAGCAGGTTCGCAGCCGCAACTGCTTGTTGATGTGCTGCCCGCGGTCGTCGACGTAGTCAATCTGGATGTCGTGATCGGCCACGAGTTCGAAGCGGCGATCGAGGCGATTGAGCACCGACCACTTGCGCCAGGAGCGCGGCACGATGAACGCGATGTATTGGGCGTGATCTGCCGCCTTGTTGAAGAACGGGATGCTGAGCGAGTTGTTGCGACCAAACGGCGGATTGCTGATTGCGACCGCATCGTGCGGCAACCTCAACTTGGCCGCCAGGAAGTCGCCCTTGCGAACCCCCTCGAACTTAGGGTCGATGTCGAAACTCACGAATGCGCCAGCACCGTGGGTCTTGGCCGCCTTGATGAAGGCTCCGGTCCCACCGGCCGGCTCGAGTACCGTGCGTCCGTTCAGCGGGCCTGCGACCGCCACGACCTCGGCCGTCAAGCGAAGGGCGAGGTCCTCCGGCGTGTAGTACTGCTCTTTGCCGGTGACTCGACGGTTGCCCAAGCGCACGCGTTGGCTGGCGGGCTTGGCTGCATTCACTCGCCAAGAATATCAGGCTCGGAATAAGCACCTGCCCGATCGTGTTGCAATCGATATGAGCAACAAACTTAGCGCAGGCGCATCCGTTCCGCAGTTTCACGCGACCGCCTCTGATGGCCGCGCGATCTCGAGCGACTCGCTGCTGGGCAAGGCATACGTGCTCATGTTTTATCCGGCGGTCGAGAGCCCCGGCTGCACGCTTCAGGCCTGCCAATTGCGCGACGCCTACACCGACGTGGCCGATCTGGGCGTCGAGGTGTTCGGAATCTCGCGCGACACTGCCGCAGAGCAGGAGGCCTTCACCAAGCACCACCGCCTCAGCTACCCGATGCTCAGCGACGCCGACGGCAAGCTACACGCCACCTTCGGCATTGGCCGCTGGACGCATCCGTTTGCGATTCTCTCGGGTGGCCGCAGCCGCAGCACGTTTGTGATCGACAAGGACGGCAAGATTCTGGCCGCCTGGTACGGCGTTCAGTCGGTTGGCCACGCCACCAAACTCGTGTCATTTTTGCGCAAATCGCTCTAGGCGGTTAGTCTGAAACGCTGCCCGAATTAGGGCCCGCAAAGACGCGCAATCCGGCGCGAGTTCGCGCTATTGAGAGAGATTTTCGAGTCATGACTCAAGACATGATTGTCGCCAAGAATCTAACCAAGAAATATGAAGACTTCGTTGCCGTCGACGGCATCAACTTCACCGTCAAGCGCGGCGAGGCATTCGGCCTCCTGGGTCCAAATGGCGCTGGCAAGTCGACCACCATGCGCATGATCGCATCGACCTCGCAGCGCACCTCAGGCGACCTCGAGATTCTGGGCAAAGACCCAAACAAGAAGGGCCCTGAGATCCGCGCGCATCTCGGCGTTGTTCCTCAGCAGGACAACCTGGACTTCGAGCTCAAGGTGTGGGAGAACCTATACATCTACGGCCGCTACTTCGGCCTTGCCCGCAAGTTCGTAAAGGCCAAGATCGAGGAGCTGCTGGCTTTCGCTCAGCTCGAAGACAAGCGAAACGTGAAGACGGATGCGCTCAGTGGCGGCATGAAGCGCCGCCTCACCATTGCTCGTGCGCTGGTGAACGAGCCAGAGATCCTGATGCTCGACGAGCCAACCACGGGCCTCGACCCGCAGGCACGTCACGTTCTTTGGGACCGGTTGTTCCGCCTCAAGGAGCAGGGTGTAACTCTGGTTATCACGACCCACTACATGGACGAGGCCGAGCAGCTTTGCGACCGCCTGATCGTCATGGACAAGGGCAAGATCATGGCTGAGGGCTCACCGGCTCAGCTGATCAAGGACTACTCGAGCCGCGAGGTTCTAGAGGTTCGTTTCGGTTCGAGCCGCAACGCCGAGGTCGCCGAGCAGCTCGCGTCGGTCGGAGACCGCATCGAGGTTCTTCCCGACCGCATCCTGGTCTACAGCGAAGATGGCGAGAAGTCGCTGGCAAAGATCACCGCGCTCGGTCTCGAGCCGATCACCTCGCTGGTCCGTCGTTCGTCGCTCGAAGACGTGTTCCTGCGTCTCACCGGCCGCACCCTGGTCGACTAAGCGCCGGCGCAGAACTGATTCGATAACCGTGTCTGAAATCACTAATCCAAACTGGCAGGGTGCCACCAAGCTGGTGAACATGCGCAAGGCCCTCACCTGGGGTGGCTGGTTCGTTGCCGAGTACCGCCTTCGCAATATGTCCAAGTGGATGGGCGCGATCTTCGCGTTCGGCCTCGGTCAGCCGGTCCTGTTCCTGCTTTCGATCGGCATCGGCATCGGCGCCCTCGTCGACAAGGGCTCGGGCGGTACCCCAATGGATGGCGTCGGCTACCTAGTCTTCCTCGCCCCTGCACTCCTGGCCACCGCCGCGATTCAAGGCGCGATGGATGAGGTCACCTTCCCGACACTGCAGGGATTCGTCTGGGACAAGTCGTTCTTCGCGATGAACTCGACGCAGCTGAGCGGATCGATGATCGTTCAGGGCATCATGATTGCCTCGGCGATTCGATGCCTGTTCACTGTGTTCATGTACGAGGTCATCCTGCTGGCGTTCGGCGCCATCAAGTGGGAGTCGCTGCCGGCGCTCACTTGGGCTTCATCGCTGGCCGGAATCTCGTTTGCATCCGTCATGCTTGGCGTCACATCGTTCGTGAAGCAGGATGACGGCTTCTTCGCCATCGTTGGCCGCTTCATCATCACCCCGCTGTTCATGTTCTCGGGCACGTACTACCCGCTCGAGACCCTGCCAACCCCCCTGCAGGCGATCGGTTGGGTATCGCCGGTCTGGCACTCGACCAACCTCGGTCGCGTGTTGAGCTACGGCCACGAAGCGCCCAGCTGGCTCATCGCCATCCACTACGCGTTCATGGCTGTCCTGTTCATCACCGGCTTGATTGTGGCCACCAAGAAGTTTGAGAAGAGGTTGGCAGCATGAGTCTGGTCAACGCGACAGTCGGCGGCGCAGTAGCAATCGCCGAAAAGCGCGCCGGCAAGCTAGGCGCCGAGTTCTTCAGTGGTCGCCCGACCACCATGATCGAGCGCGCGTTCTTCGCACTGCGTTCGTCGACCTGGATCATCGTGGCCTCGGGCTTCGTCGAGCCGGTTTTCTACCTCATGGCCTTCGGCCTGGGCCTCGGCACCGTGATCGGCAACGTCACGGGAATCGTCGATGGCGCGGGCAACCCGGTGTCGTACACCGCATACATCGCACCGGCGCTACTGGCCACCTCGGCCATGAACGGCGCAATCTATGACAGCACCTGGAACGTGTTCTTCAAGATGCACTTCGGCAAGCTCTATCAGGGCATCCTGGCTACTTCGATGGGCACGCTGGATGTCGCGCTCGGCGAGATTACGTGGGCCTTGATGCGCGGTTTTGCCTATGCGATCGGCTTCACGGTTGTGATCACGGGCATTGGAACGGTGACGGGCGATCCACTCATTCGCAGCTGGACCGGCATCTTCGCGATCCTCGCGGCTGTCTTGATTGCCTTCGGTTTCGCATCGTTCGGCATGGCCATCACCAGCTATCTGAAATCGTTCCAGCAGATGAACTGGATCAACTTCTTCATGATGCCGATGTTCCTGTTCTCGGGAACTTTCTACCCGCTGACCGTCTACCCAGAATGGGTGCAGTGGGTTATCCAGGCCATGCCTCTTTGGCAGGCGATCGAGATGGTTCGAGGTCTCACGCTCGGCATCATCGACGCCGCTCTGTTGGGCCACGTGCTCTACTTCGTGGTGATGATCGTCGGAGGCCTGTGGTTCACCACTCGCCGCCTGCGCGCACTGTTCTTGCGCTAGGGTCATCGGCTCGGGTTGGGCAACGTCTCAACCCCAGATAATTACAGGCCGCACCCCTAGGGCATGTCGGAGCGGCGAGGTAAAATTTGCCTATGGGCGTTTTCGCGCTCGAGGGGAGTTTTGCCGTGTCGAATGTCAAGCGAGTATTGGGCTCAGGGTGGGGCCGAGTCGCAATCGTTCTGTCGATTGCAATCGCGATGCTGGTTGGCGCTATGCCGGCCAACGCAGTCGTCTCGATCTCGCGCACCAACTACATCGTTAAGGTTGCACCAGGCACCGACGCCGCGGTTCGCGCAACCCTGGCCAGCATGGGCGACGTGCCAACCGACGAGATCGACTTCGTCTTCGACGGCTTCATCGTCAAGCTATCCGACAGCGAGGCGGCTGCGCTGCGCCTCGACAAGAATGTTCTCGAAGTACTAGCTGATGCCCCAATCTCGCTGCTCGACACCGAGGCCAACCCACCATCGTGGGGCCTAGACCGAGTCGACCAGGTAAACCTGCCGCTCGACAACACGTTCACATCGCCTAACCAGGGCGGCGCCGGCGTTCGCGCTTATATCGTCGACACGGGCGTTCAGGCAGACAACCCCGACTTCGCCGGACGCATCCTGCCCGGCTTCGACGTGATCGGCACCCAGCAGCAGAACACCGACTGCCAGGGACACGGCACGCACGTTGCCGGCACCGTAGCAGGCACCCGCTACGGCCTTGCAAAGAAGGCCAGCATCGTTCCGGTTCGCGTTCTCAACTGCTCGGGTTCGGGCTCGTTCTCAGGCATCATCACCGCACTCGACTGGATCAAAGCCAATCACCCTGCCGGAACCCCGGGCGTCATCAACATGTCTATCGGTGGTGGCTACAACCAGCCTGTCAACGATGCCGTCAACTCGTTGGTCGCATATGGCCTGACTGCTGCCATCGCAGCAGGAAACTCTAATGCCGATGCCTGCAATGCTTCGCCCGCATCGGCTGCTTCGGCCATCACGGTTGGTGCAACCGACAGTTCTGACGCCCGCGCCTATTACTCGAACTGGGGTGCCTGCGTCGACATCTTCGCACCGGGTTCAAACATCGTCTCGGACGACGCATTTGCGTCGGGCAGCTCATCGGTCAAATCGGGCACGTCTATGGCCAGCCCGCACGTCGCCGGTGCGGCAGCACTTGCCCTAGGCCAGCACCCAACCTGGACCCCGGCTCAGGTTCTTGCCGCGCTGCAGGAAAACGACATCAACGGCAAGCTGACTAACACCCTCAGCACCAACGACGGTCTGCTGAACATCACTTTCTTGAACGCCGCCAACAGCGTTCCAACGCCAATCGTTGGTGTTCCGGATGCGCCTACCGCGCTGAAGGTTGCGTCAATCACTCAGTCATCGGCTTCGGTTTCGTGGACAGCCCCTACAGCTGATGGCGGCTCGCCAATCACCGGCTACAAGATCTCTTACCGCGATTCGGCCGTCACCGCTTGGACAACGGTTGACGCACCTGCAACCGCAACATCGCTGAACCTCGCAAATCTCCAGTCGCTGACCACATATCAGGTTCAGGCAGTAGCGACAAACTCGGTCGGCGACTCGCTGGCTTCGGCGGGTACGTCGTTCACGACCATCGGCGATCTACCTGGCGCACCAACCAACTTCAAGGTTGCCCTGGACCACGGCGACTATGTCGACTTAACGTGGACCGCTCCGACCAACGGCGGTAACACCATCACCTCTTATACCGTTCAGCAGTTGAAGAATGGTGCCTGGGTCAACGTCTACTCGAACTCGAACAGGGCGGCTACTCGCGTTTCTGGCCTGACTCCGCTGACCGCTTACTCTTTCAAGGTTTTTGCGAACAACATCGCTGGTTCAGGTACAGCAACCCCGCTTGACTACACGACCGGTCCGCTGGCTCCGAACGCTCCTGCGGTAGTTGTCTCGGACATCAATGGCAAGGGTGCGACGATCACCTGGGCTCCGGTTGCATCTAACGACCCGAGCGTTCCAGTGGTCTACGAACTGACCTACGGCTACAGCTACACGACAACAGCAATCAAGACCATCAGGCCTGCAACCTCTGGATACAAGATCACCAACCTGTATCCGCTGATGGCGAGCTGGGTGCGCGTTCAGGCCTTCGCAGGTACATCCGCGTCGAGTGCCGCTTACTACCGCTTCACCACCACTGCAGACGTGCCTACTACTCCCTACTGGAACAGCACGACGAAGTCGGCCACCGACTTCACTCTTAACTGGGCCGTGAGCAGCAGCGGCGGTTCGGCGATTTTGGACTACGTCGTTCAAAGCTCGACGAGCAACACGAGCACCTCGGTTTGGGCCGACTATGCCCGTCCAACAACGACTTCGCTGAACGTGCCGATTCCGGCAGCCGGCCAGACGCTCTACTTCCGAGTTGCGGCGCGCAACGCCGTCGGCCTGAGCCTCTACTCGACAGTCGCCTCGGTTTCTGGCCCTGTCACCGCCGCGACAGCACCACAGAACCTGACCGTTGCAGCAGGAACCAACAATGTTGGAGTGAACCTGACCTGGGATGCCCCGGCCAGCAACGGCGGAGGCTACATCAGCAGCTACTCGATCCGCTACTCGACCAATGGTGGCAACAGCTGGACGACGGGAGCCACGGTTTCGGCAGGCTCTAAGACCACCGGAATCACGTACAACCTGCGCATTTCGCTTGGCAAGGGCCAAACCGCAATGTTCGCAATTGCGGCCAACAACTCGGCCGGCGTCAGCCCTTGGAGCGCGTCGGTTAGCTACTCGCTCGCCAAGACAGTTCCTTCGGCCTCATCTGGCATGCGAGTAACTACCGACAACACTGGGCGTTTCACGCTCAACTGGACCGCACCGACCGATAACGGTGGCGCAGCAATCACCAAGTACTTGCTCCAGTCGCGTGCCTCCGACGGCACCTGGTCAACCATCGCCGAGTCGCCAACTAACAGCCTCGTCACCAACATCGGTGGCTCTGGCACGACCGTTACCCTGCGCATCGTCGCGGTAAACGAGGTTGGCGAAGGTGCTCCGAGCAGTTCGTTCACCGTCGCGGTTCCATTCCAGAAGGCTTCTGCGCCGCAAAATCTGGCTGGAACCGTGAACCAGACCCTCAACCGAGTCGAGCTGACCTGGGCGGCTCCGGCTGACCTGTTCGGCGGCTCCGTCTTGGGTTACATGATTCAGATTTCCACCAACAACGGAACCTCGTGGGTCAGCTACATCCAGGTGCCTGGCACAGCCGTCGCCGTCAACTTGCCTCTGATGCCTAAGGGAAGCACCTACCAGTACCGCGTCTACGCGAACACCCAGGGTGGCGCGGGAACCGCATCAGCGCCTCTAACCTTGACTCGTGAAGCCTCGGTACCTGGTGCACCGACGGCTCGCAGTATCACCTTGGCCAGCGGCAAGATCCCGACAATCGTCTGGAATGCGCCATACGATAACGGTGGCTCGGCAGTCACAGGGTACGTAATCGAGTTCAACGGTGCTAACGGCTGGGCAGAAATCGCCCGAGTCGCCGGCAACGTGCTCAACTACACCGATGCCGAAAAGGCTCCTGGCATTTCTCTGCAGTACCGAGTCCGCGCGATCAACGCGACCGGCGTAGGTGCGGCCAGCTCGATCCTTGCGGTCACGGCGCCATTGCTGAAGCCAGCTGCTCCTACCGCTGTCGCAGTTAGCGACACCGCTACCGCTGGCCGCCTGACCGTGACCTGGACTGCATCGGCCGATCTTGGTGGCGCGCCTGTTGCGCGCTACTACGCAGTCGAAATCTCGACTAACGGCGGCACCTCATGGAGCAGTTACTCGGCCGCGGCAAACGCAACCAGCTATGTTTTGAACAAGCCTGGCAAGGGTGTCACGTACACGATTCGCGTCGTCACGATCACCGGTTTCGGCCGTTCGGATGCCTCGAACAGCGTCACCTACTCCGTAACGGCAACGGCACCTTCGGCGCCGACCGGAGCCCGCGTGACCTTCGGTGCTGATGGCAACCCGATCTTCAGTTGGTACGCACCAAGCGACATCGGTGGTTCACCGCTGACCGCTTACATAGTTGAAATCGGCACCGCGACCAATGTGGCAAGCAACGTGATCACTTGGGCCGCTCCGATCACCGTCGCCGGCAGCGTTCGCAGCCTTACCGGGGTTCGCGCTGCCCCAGGTGTTTACCAGTCGGTTCGCGTGACGGCAGTAAATGCCTTGGGCAACTCGCCAGTGTCTGGAGTGGGCAGCATTATGGTTCCGCTGCTCAAGCCGGCAGCTCCGGGTTCGTTCGCCGGTAGCCAGAAGACCGCTGGTTCAACTAACGTCACATTGACCTGGACCGCACCAACCGAGCTTGGCGGATCCGCTACGGCCTACTACACGCTTGAGCGATCGTTCAACAACGGTGCTACCTGGTCGGCATACACCACACTCTCGTTCTCGAGTACCACTGCAGTGGTCGCAGGGCCGGTCAAGGGAACGTCCGTGATGTTCCGCATGGCGACCCGAACCGGCTACGGACTTAGCGATTACACGCCTGCCATCACGATCAACAGCGCGGCAACCGTGCCGTCCTACCCGAGCTTGACCTCGGTAGTGCTCAGCACCGACGGCTCAAACATGGTTACCCTGACCTGGCGCGCGCCTTCGGACGGCGGCGGCAGCGCAATCACCGGCTACCGCGTCGACCGCGTCGAAAGCGGAAGCACCGCCGTCGCGACGGTTGCGACTACCGATGCAGCAACTCTCACCGCGAGAATTCCGTTCTCGGCTCCTGGTGTGACCGCAACCTTCCGCGTGTATGCGATCAACGCCATCGGCGTCTCGGCTTCGGCCAGCGTCTACTCGATTCGCATGCCTTATGCGGCACCGGGGTCGACCTCGGCGCCGGTGGTAACCACTTCGTCAAACTCCACAACAGGTTCGCCGCGCATCACCGTGAGCTGGTCTGCCGTGACCAGCTTCGGGGGTTCGACCCTGTATTACTACCAGTTGCAACAGAGCCTCGATGGTCAGACTTGGAGTCCGGTTGTCAGCACCTCTGGTACCAGCTGGACACTAAGCAAGCCAGCGACCGGTACTCAGGTTTATTACCGGGTGGTCACGAACAGTCGCGCGAACCTTTCGACACCGTCGGCAGTCACGCAGATTACGTTCTAAACGGCAAGCAAAAAGCGGGTGGTTCGAAAGAACCACCCGCTTTTGTTTGTCTGGATTGTTACTCGGCCTCTGGGGCTTCAACACCAACGATGGTTGCCGTAAAGAGGGCAATCAAAGTCAACAGCATCAGAACCGGCACTACCCACTTAGGGGTGTTCTCCTTGTTCTTGTAGGTGTATGCAAGGCCGAAGATGCCCGTGATTGCAAGGCCCTTGATTGACAGAGTGAGCGGGTTGATCTCTTCCTTGGCCATGCCCATGAGGCCGGCAAGAACTAGGCCAGCGACTAGTGCGAGCCAGGCGCCGTGCAGCACTGCAGCGTTGACCTTGGCCAGGCCTGCCTTGAGTTTGGTCATCTCACTGATCAGACCAGCGAAAATCGATGCGAAACCTAGAAGGTGGATACCAACAAATGCACCAATAACTTGTTCCATGAACGCGTCCTTTCGACGGGTGGATTACGCGTTCAGTCTAGCCATCAGCACCGCAGCCTCCGCTGCTTCGGCTCCCTTGTCTTCCTTCGAGTCCTTGAGGCCCGCGCGGTCGAGGGCCTGCTGCTCGGTGTCGACGGTCAGCAGGCCAAAGCCCACCGGAATACCGCTGTCGAGCTGCACGCGCATCAGGCCGTCGGTAGCGCCTGCGCATACGTAATCAAAGTGCGGGGTGTCGCCCTGAATTACAACGCCGAGTGCGATTACGGCGTCGGCGCCGGCATCGATTGCCTTCTGAGCACCCAGAGGAAGCTCGAATGCGCCCGGTACGCGCCAGATTTCGTACTCGCTGTTACCCGCTGCCTGAAGGGCGCGTTCGGCACCAGCCAGCAGACCATCGGTGATCTGGGTGTGCCAAGAGGTCACCACAATCGCAATCTGAAGTCCGCTCGCGTCAATCTGCAGCTTGGGCGCTCCGGCTCCGCTCATGGTGTTGCTCCTTGGTTTGCTTCGGTGGTGTGACTAGGCGTCTGGCAGCAGGTGACCCATGCGCTCGCGCTTGGTTTCGAGATACTTCTCGTTCTGTTCTGCCAAGCCAACGATAACGGGTACGTACGAGGTGACCTCGATGCCCGCTTCATCTAGGTAGTTGCGCTTCGCTGGGTTGTTGCTCATCAAGCGAACGCTGGTAACGCCGAGGTCGCGCAGGATCGCAACGGCAGCGCCATACTCACGGTTTTCGCTCGGCAGGCCAAGCGCCAGGTTGGCGTCAACCGTGTCAAAGCCCTGGTCTTGCAGAGCGTACGCGCGCAGCTTGTTGAGCAGACCGATGCCTCGACCTTCCTGGCCGCGCAGGTAAACCACGATTCCGCCGCGTGGGTCGGCCTGGATGGTCTCGAGAGCAAAGTCCAGCTGAGGGCCACACTCGCATTTGAGCGAGCCAAAGGCCTCGCCGGTGATGCACTCGCTGTGCATGCGCACGAGCACATCCTTGCCGGTTGGATTGCCGGCGATGATTGCGACGTGGTCGGCGCCGGTCTTGTTGTCGTAGTAGCCGCGAACTTTGAAATCACCGTGCTTGGTTGGCAGCTTGGCTTCAGCCTGCATCGTGACGCGTGAGGTGTCGAGGTGTTCGTTGCTCGCAGGGATGTCCTGGCCGACAGCGGCTAGGTCTTCGCGGTGCGCGACTAGTTGTTCGATAGTAATCACGGGTAGTCCTTCCTTGGCTCCGAGTTCTAATAACTCGGGAAGGCGCATCATACTTCCGTCATTTGAGACCATTTCTCCGATAACTCCGACGGCAGCCAGGCCGGCGAGCTTCATTAGGTCGGTCGCTGCCTCGGTGTGACCGCGGCGCTGGAGCACGCCACCCGGCTTGCTGCGCAGCGGCATCATGTGGCCAGGGCGAATCAGACTGTCAGGGGTCGAGGCGGCATCGGCCAGCACTCGAGCGGTATTGGCGCGATCCTGCGCGCTCACGCCCGTCGAAAAACGGTTGGTTGCATCGACTGTGATCGTGTAGTTGGTGAGGTGTGGGTCCTTGTTTTCGCGCCACATGACCGGCAGGCCGAGTGCGTTAGCGCGCGAGTCTTCCATCGGCACGCACAGGAAGCCGGTGGTGTTACGAACCATCCAGGCGATCCACTCCGGGCTGGCGAGTTCGGCGGCGAGGATCGCGTCGCCTTCGTTCTCGCGGTCCTCGTCGTCTGCGACCAGGACCGGCTTGCCGGCGCGCAGCGCATCCAGTGCCTCTGCGATGTTTGAAAGTGCCATTAGATGTGTGCGTTCCTTGCCTCGAGCAGGCGCTCGATGTGCTTGGCCATGACGTCGACCTCGATGTTGACCTTGTCGCCGACGCGCTTGCTGCCCAGTGTGGTCAAGCGCAGGGTTTCGGGAATCAAGCTCACGCCAACGAAGGTGTCGCTTAGTTCGTTGACGGTCAGCGATACGCCGTCGATTGTGATCGAGCCCTTGAGCACGACGTACTTGCTCAACTCAACCGGAATCTCAACGCGCACCCATTCCCAGTTGTCGCTCGGTTCGCGGCTGATGATCTCGCCGACGCCATCGACGTGGCCCTGCACGACGTGGCCGCCGAAGCGGGTGGCGGCATTCATTGCGCGTTCGAGGTTGACCGGGTCGCCCACGTTGAGGCTGCCCAGCGCGGTGCGGTTCAGGGTCTCGCGCATTACGTCGGCAGTGAAGGTGTCACCCTCCAGCTCGATTGCCGTGAGGCAAACGCCGTTCACACTTATCGAGTCGCCACGGTTAGCGTCGCTAACTGCAAGTGGGCCTTCGATGGTGATGCGGATCGCGTCCGGCTGCGGCTCAATGGCTGCAACGCGACCGAGCTCCTCGACGATTCCGGTGAACATCAGTGCGACTCCTTTGGCAATGCACGAATCAGGATGTCGTCGCCGAGGCGACGGTGTTCCACGATCCGCAGGTTTTTGGCTTCGGCGATGCTGCCGATGCCGATGTCGGTGGTTGCGACCCTCTCGCCGCCGAGCAGCAGGGGAGCCACATAGATGACAAGCTCGTCGAACAGGCCTTCGCGCAGGAATGCGCTGGCGACTGTCGGGCCGCCCTCGACCCATAGGCGACGCACGCCACGGTCGAATAGCTCGTGCAACGCGGCCTTGATGTCGCGGGTGGCCAGCTGAACGGTTTCGGCGCGGTCATTGAATACGCGGGCCGTTGGCGGCAGTTCGCTCTCGCCGAGCACAACGCGTAGCGGTTGGTGTTCGTAGTAGGTGCCGTCGGCGTAGCGGGCGGTCAGTTCGGCGTCGTCGGCCAGGATGGTGGCGGTGCCGACGAGGATGGCGTCTTGGTTCGAGCGTCGCAGGTGGCTGTCTTCGCGCGACTCATGGCCGCTGATCCACTTGCTGCTGCCGTCGTTTGCGGCTGTGCGGCCGTCGAGGCTGGTCGCCCACTTCACGATTACGTGTGGGCGTCCGGTGCGCATCGCCGTTGCCCAAGGTCGAATTAGCTCGTCGGCCTGCTCGACCATGAGGTTGGCGTAGGTCTCGATGCCTGCGTTGCGCAGGGTCTCGGCGCCACCGGCCGAGGCTTGACCCGGGTCGGTCGAGCCGTAGATGACGCGTTCGATGCCTGAGCTGATGATGGCCTGGGCGCACGGGCCGGTCTTGCCGGTGTGGTTGCAGGGTTCGAGGGTCACGACGGCGGTGCAACCGTTCGGAAGTTTGCCGCCACACGCGTTCAGCGCCGCTTCGAGCGCCACCACCTCGGCGTGCGGGGTACCCGAGCCGCGGTGCCAGCCCTCGCCGATAACGCGGTTCTTTGCGTCGAGGATCACAGCGCCGACCTGCGGGTTTACGCCCCAGGCGGGTCCGTTCTCGGCAAGCACGAGCGCGCGATGCATCGCTTCGTCGTAAGCCTGCGGGTTTAGCATTTGTGCCTCTGTCTCGACCTCTGCTCGCGGTTTGCGGCAGGCAACGAGAACGCCAGGGGAGGCGAAAAACGTGCGGGCACGCGCGTGCGCGTACTCGCGGTTCTTCTCCCATCCGGACTATAACCGTCGGTGCTGGAATTCCACCAGCTCAACCGCCGAGGCTTGCCGACCATAAGGTCGATTCGCTTCGTCGGGTCGCGGACTGTAACCGCCGGCTCAGATTTTCACTGACCCCGAAGAACTTGTTGCGGGTCTATTGTCGCACCGCACGGGGGAGGGAGCCAACTCTCGCAGCGCGCTCTCAGCGAACGCGCAGGCTTAGCGCCAGGGCGCGGATCACGAATTGCCCGTTCGGTGAGGTCTACTTCGCGGCGATGAAGCCGATGCGGTCGTACACCTTGGCCAGCGTCTGCTCGGCCTGTTCGTTTGCCTTCGCGGCTCCCTTGGCGAGCAGGCGGTCCAGTTCGGCCGGGTCGCTCAGCAGCTCCTCGGCGCGATTACGAATCGGCTCGACGCAAGCGAGCACGACCTCGGCCAGCTCGCCCTTGAGAGCGCCATAGCCAGCGCCCTCGAAGCGGGCCTCGAGCGAGGCAATCGACTCACCGGTGATTGCCGAATAGATGCCCAGCAGGTTCGAAACGCCCGGCTTCGCCTCGCGGTCGAATCGAATGGTCCCGTCTAGGTCGGTCACCGCCGACTTGATCTTCTTGGTGATGACCGAGCTGTCGTCCATGATGTTCACGAGGCCCTTTGGGTCGCCAGATTTCGACATCTTGGCGGTCGGGTTCTGTAGGTCGTAGATCTTGGCAGTTTCCTTCAGGATGACGGCCTCTGGAATCACAAAAGTCTCGCCGAAGCGGCTGTTGAAACGGGTCGCGAGGTCGCGGGTCAGCTCGAGGTGCTGGCGCTGGTCCTCGCCGACCGGAACGGCCTTTGGCTGGTAGAGCAGGATGTCAGCGGCTTGAAGCACCGGATAGGTAAAGAGGCCAACCGAGGCGTTCTCGGTGCCACCCTTCTGGGTCTTGTCCTTGAACTGGGTCATGCGGCCGGCCTCACCGAAACCGGTGATGCAGTTGAGCACCCAGGCGAGCTGCGCGTGGGCAGGAACGTGCGACTGCACGAACAGCGCCGACTTGTCTGGGTCGATTCCCGCGGCGAGGTACTGAGCTGCGGTGATGCGGGTGTTCTGACGAAGCTCGTGAGGGTCCTGCGGCACCGTGATGGCGTGGAGGTCGACGACGCAGTAATAGGCGTTGTAGTCATCCTGCATCCTGACCCAGTTGACCAGCGCACCGAGATAATTGCCCAGGTGCAGCGAGCCGGCCGATGGTTGCATGCCCGAGAGCAGGTTTGGCTTAGTCATGCGTCAAGTTTAAAGGTCGTAGTCGACGCTGACCGGCGAGTGGTCGGTCCAGCGGGTGTCGTACGACGCAGCGCGGTGCACAAAGTAGTTGCGTGCCTTAGCCGCGAGCGACGGGGTGGCCAGGTGGTAGTCGATTCGCCAGCCGGCATCCGTGTCGAATGCCTGACCGCGGAACGACCACCAGGTGTACGGCCCGGGTACGTCAGGATGCGCGTTGCGACCCACGTCGACCCAGCCCTGCTGCTTGATCATGTTGTCGAAATATGCACGCTCCTCGGGCAGGAACCCAGCGTTCTTGAGGTTACCCTTCCAGTTCTTGATGTCGAGCTCAGTGTGGCCAACGTTCAGGTCGCCAACGAGCACTACATCGCCACCGGTCGACAGCAGTTCGGCCATGCGCGCCTGCATCGCCTCGAGGAACTTGTATTTCTCAACCTGCTTTGGGGTGTCAACCTCGCCAGAGTGCACGTAGGTGCTGATCACGGTCAGCGGCTTGCCGTCGATCACGAAGTCGACCTCTAGCCAGCGGCCGGCGCTGTCGAATTCGTCTGGACCAAGGGCGGTTCGGTGGGCCACCGGCGCGACGCGGCTGAGCACGGCGACACCGGCACGGCCCTTCGCCGAGGCGGCGTCGTGCAGGATGTGCCACTCTTTGCCATCGGCGTATGCGGCCTCGGTGGTCTCGAACAGTTCGACGAGGTCCTTGGTCTCGGCGCGCACCTCTTGCAACGCAATGATCTGCGGCTTGTGCTCTGCGACCCAGTCGGCCATGCCCTTTCTGAAGGCGGCGCGAACTCCGTTTACGTTGATGGTGACCACGTTGACTGACATGTGCACAAGTTTAAGCGCCCGGCCACCGCGCTCGGGGCGAGCCTAGACTTGAGGCATGGCAAAGCGCGTTTTGGTTGGTGCCGGCGTCGGCACCGGCGTCACATACGGCCCAGCCTTCGTACTCGGTCGAGCCGGGCAGAGCGTCAGCGAGCTGACCACCCCTATGGCCCGCCTTACCCTCGGCGCAATGCGAGAGAAGTTGGATGCGGTTGCCTCCGCCCTCGAGGCTCAGGAGTCATCGAGCGCTTCGGCCGCCGAGGTCGTTCAGGCGTTGGCCATGATTCTGCGCGATCCGATGCTCTTTGACGAGATCAAATCACACATGTCTGAGGGCGCCCCGGCAGCCAGGGCCGTGCGCGGCGCATTCCGCAAGTTTGCACGTCGCCTAACCGAGCTCGGCGGCTATTTTGCCGAACGTGCCGGAGACCTGGATGCGCTCGCCGACCGCGTGATCGCCGAGGTCGAGGGTGTGCGCGAACCCGAGTTTCCGACGGAGCCGTTCGTACTAGTCGCCGAGAGCCTATCGCCCGTTGACGCGGCCAAGTTGAGTGGCGACCGTGTGCTTGGTGTCATCACCGTCGTCGGTACTGCGACCTCGCACTCGGCCATCATCACGCGCGCCGCCAATCTGCCGACCGTCATGGGCGCCATCGGTGCTCCGGTCATCCGCACTGGCGACCTGCTCTTGGTCGATGCGACCAGCGGTCAGGTCTTCGTCGATCCCAGCCCGGAAGAGATCGAGCACTACCGTCGCGCCTCGATTCCGCGCCACACCACTGCTGAGGACTGGCGCGAACTAAATGCCGAGTTGCCGGTTAAGCTGCTGGCCAATCTCGGCTCGAGCTTCGAGGGGGCGGCTGCGCTCAAGGCTGGTGCACAAGGCGTGGGTCTTTTCCGCACCGAGCTGCTCTATCTCGGGCGCCTCAAACCGCCGACATTTGACTCACAGGTTTTCGAGTACATCAAGCTCTTGGCAAGGTTCCAGGGCAAGCGAGTCATCGCTCGCGTGCTCGACCTCGACCTCGACAAGCCGTTGCCATTCCTCAGCGAGGCGGGCAGTGGGCGATACGCGAATCGCGGCTTGCAGGTATTGCTGGCCAACCAAGAGGTTCTCGAGACTCAACTCGCGGCGCTCGCGTCAGCCGGACGCACCTATAGGGGCACCGAACTCTGGGTCATGGCGCCGATGGTGCTCTCGGCTTCCGAAGCAGGCGAGTTCGTCTCCCTGGCACACGCAGCGGGTCTAGGCAGTCGATCCAACACCGCGGATGCGGTTGCCGGAAGCAAGGTTGGCGTGATGATCGAGGTTCCCGAAATCACCGAGGATTCCGAGCTCGAAGCGCTCATGCAGGTCGTCGATTTCGTGAGCATCGGCACCAACGACCTGACCCAGTACGTGCTCGGCGTAAGCCGCCACGAACCAACCGGCCCGGGAGCCACTCCATCCATCGCCGATGCGCGTCATCCGCTGGTGATGGCCGCTATCGAACGAGTCATCGCCGCAGCCAAGCGCCACGGGGTCTTGGTGAGCGTATGCGGCGAGGCGGCTGCCGATCCTGAGACCGCGCGTCGCTTCATTGAACTGGGCGTTGACAGTCTCTCGGCCTCGCCCGCGCTGCTTCCGCAGTTGCGCATGACGCTGCTGGCCGACGCCTTCGGCATGTAAAGCCGCATTTATCCACAAATTCGAAGCAGCCCCGCACGACCACGCGATTCTCGCGAACAATCGTCGTGCACGACAAGAAACGCGACTTGTTTTGTCGAGCTAAGAAGAAAGCCCCCAGTACACGCTGGGGGCTGACTTCGACGCCTGGGCGTCGGAACTGGATTCATAAGCCAATCCAGTGAATGACACTCGTGCATTCACTGGTAATTGTAGGTCGGGTTCACTCGATTTATAAGGGCTTGTGGAAAAGGTTCTCGCCTGTTTTCGTTCGCGCGGAAGAGGGGAGCCAGCATGTCGAAAGACAGGCTGATCAGGCTCATGATTGCTGCTGCAAAGGTGATTCTCGCAATCGCCCAGCTGCTCGCAGCGCTGAGTTAGAAACCAAGGTTGTGGCCTCGCTTCGGCGGGGTCACAACTGGTTAAAGTGAAAACCCGCCACAAGGGCGGGTCTCCGTTGATCCAAGCTGCTCGCCAGCCTTACGGCTTGCCGCGCAGGATTGCCTGCTTGACCTCCGCAATAGCCTTCGTCACCTCGATGCCACGAGGGCAAGCCTCGGTGCAGTTGAAGGTGGTGCGGCAACGCCATACGCCCTCTTTGTCGTTGAGGATGTCGATGCGAACATCGGCAGCCTCGTCGCGCGAGTCAAAGATGAAGCGGTGGGCATTCACGATTGCTGCCGGGCCGAAGTACTGCCCGTCGGTCCAGAACACCGGGCACGAGGTGGTGCAAGCGGCGCAAAGGATGCACTTGGTGGTGTCGTCAAAGCGCTCGCGGTCCTCGGCGCTCTGCAGACGCTCCTTCTCAGGCTTGTCGCTCGCGATGAGGAACGGCTTGATGTTGCGGTACGCCTGGTAGAACGGGTTCATGTCGACGACCAGGTCCTTCTCGACGTTGAGGCCCTTGATTGGCTCAACGTAGATCGGCTGGGTGATGTCGAGGTCCTTGATCAGGGTCTTGCAGGCAAGGCGGTTGCGGCCATTGATGCGCATCGCATCCGAGCCACAGACACCGTGCGCGCACGAGCGACGGAAGGTCAGCGAACCGTCCATTTCCCACTTGATCTTGTGCAGCGCATCCAGGATTCGGTCGGTCGCGTGAACCTCAACGTCGAAGTCCTGCCAGCGAGCCTCTTGGCCATCCTCTGGGTTGTAACGGCGCACAAACAGCGTCACGGTGAAGGATGCGACAGCACCCATCTCTTGAGTCTCAGTTGCGGTAGCCATTAGTACTTACGCTC
This sequence comes from Actinomycetota bacterium, assembly GCA_041176265.1. Lineage (GTDB taxonomy): Bacteria > Actinomycetota > Actinomycetes > Actinomycetales > Microbacteriaceae > Rhodoluna. The sequence continues at coordinate 49,894 of JBEDDI010000001.1, read as the reverse complement.
CATCGGCTGGTAGTTGGTGACGGTGACTGGCTTCCAGTCAACCTTGATGTTGTCGCCAGGCTTCTTGGCCGGCTTGTCGCTCAGGTACGCCATCGAGTGCAGCATGAACTTCTTGTCGTTGCGCTCTGGGTAGTCCTCGCGGAAGTGACCGCCGCGGCTCTCGCGACGCTCGAGTGCGGTGTATGCCAAAACCTCGGCGAGATCGAGCAGGAAGCCAAGCTCGATTGCCTCAAGCAGGTCGGTGTTGAAGCGCTGACCCTTGTCTTGAACCGAGATGTGCTCGTAGCGGCCGCGAAGTTCGGCGATCTTGGCCAGGGCCTCGTTCAGCGACTCCTCGGTGCGGTACACCTGGGCGTTCTTGTCCATGGTGTCCTGCAGCTCCTTGCGAAGCACGGCAACCTTCTCTTTGCCCTTCGACTTGCGCACCTTTTCAATCAGTGCGATCGTCTCTTCGGCTGCATCAGCAGGAACTGGAACCTGCTTCGCGGTCTTGGCGTACTCGACGGCATAGATGCCGGCGCGACGGCCGAAGACGTTGATGTCGAGCAGCGAGTTGGTGCCAAGGCGGTTTGCACCGTGAACCGAAACACACGCACACTCGCCGGCGGCGTACAGGCCAGGCACAACGGTCTTGTTGTCGCTCAGAACCTCGGCCTTGATGTTGGTCGGGATTCCGCCCATCGCGTAGTGCGCGGTAGGGAATACCGGAACAGGCTCGGTGTATGGCTCGACACCCAGGTAGGTGCGGGCGAACTCGGTGATGTCCGGAAGCTTGGCGTCGATGACCTCAGGCGGCAGGTGGGTGAGGTCGAGCAGAACGTAGTCCTTGTTCGGACCAGCGCCGCGACCCTCGCGAACCTCGTTGGCCATTGCACGAGCAACCATGTCGCGCGGGGCGAGGTCCTTGATGGTCGGTGCGTAACGCTCCATGAAGCGCTCACCCGAAGAGTTGCGCAGGATGCCACCCTCGCCGCGGGCTGCCTCCGAAAGAAGGATGCCGAGGCCGGCAAGACCGGTTGGGTGGAACTGGTAGAACTCCATGTCCTCTAGCGGCAGACCCTTGCGGTAGATGATGCCGACGCCGTCACCGGTGAGGGTGTGGGCGTTCGAGGTGGTCTTGAAGATCTTGCCGAAGCCACCGGTTGCGAAGATGATCGACTTGCCGGCGAATACGTGCAGGTCGCCAGTGGCGAGCTCGTAGGCCACAACTGCCGAGGGGCGCTCCTTGCCATCGACCTTGGTCATGACCAGGTCGAGAACGTAGAACTCGTTGTAGAACTCGATGCCCAGCTTGACGCAGTTCTGGTACAAGGTTTGAAGAATCATGTGGCCGGTGCGGTCGGCGGCGTAGCATGAGCGGCGAACCGGAGCCTTGCCGTGGTCGCGGGTGTGACCACCGAAGCGACGCTGGTCGATCTTGCCATCAGGGGTGCGGTTGAACGGCAGACCCATGTTCTCTAGGTCGATTACGGCCTGCACCGACTCCTTGGCAAGGATCTCGGCTGCATCCTGGTCAACCAGGTAGTCGCCGCCCTTGACGGTGTCGAAGGTGTGCCACTCCCAGCTGTCTTCCTCGACGTTGGCGAGGGCTGCAGCCATACCACCCTGTGCAGCACCGGTGTGCGAACGGGTTGGGAACAGCTTCGAGATGACAGCGGTCTTGGCGTGTGGTCCGGCCTCGATGGCGGCACGCATACCCGCGCCACCTGCACCAACGATTACGACGTCGTATTCGTAGTGGTGAACCTTTGGTGATTCAGTGCTCACTTAGTGATTCCTTATTTAGATGACGTATGCGGCCTAGGCGGCAGCGCAGACTTCGGCTAGGTAGTTGACGGCTTCTGGGTCGATGCAAGGGTCGAAGGTGAAGATCACCAAGGTGCCCAGCACGATGAGTGCGCCGCAGATGAGCCATAGGGCCCAGACCAGGGTTTTGCGAATGGTCTCGCGCTCGACGTAGTCGTTCACAATGGTGCGCATTCCGTTGGTGCCGTGGATCATGGCAAGCACAAGCATGGTGAAGTCCATGGCCTTGATCGCAGGGCTGGCCCACTTGCCGGCGACGAACGCAAAGTCAATGCCGGTGATGCCATCGCCCATCACCAGGTTGGCGATGAGGTGCGTGAAGATGAGTGCAACCAGAATCGCGCCAGAGAGGCGCATGAACATCCAGCCGTACTTTTCCCAGTTCGCACCGCGACGGCTGCGTGGGCTGCGTGGAGTTTCGATAACTACAGACATTTGCTGACCTCGAGCCTTATAGGTGGAACACGTGCGACAGGTGGCGCACTGCGAATGGAACGAATAGGGCGATGGCGATGATCAGAACGATCCACCACATCTTGTTCTGGTACTTGGCGCCCTTGCGCCAGAAGTCGATCAGAATCACGCGGATGCCGTTGAGGGCGTGGTACAGAATCGCCGCGACCAGGCCGAGCTCACCGATGCCGATGAGCGGGGTCTTGTAGGTCTCGATGACCGAGTTGTAGGCCTCTGGACTAACGCGAACGAGTGCGGTGTCTAGCACGTGCACGAGCAGAAAGAAAAAGATTGCTACACCGGTAATGCGGTGGAGTACCCACGACCACATTCCGACTTTGCCGCGGTATAGAGTGCCGGCTGGCTTGGATGGCACGAATTCCTCCTTGTAAGGGGCTTCTTCACTGAAGCGCAAACGCTCCTAGTCTATTCCCGTCTGGGGCTGAAGGATGTCGCTTGGGGCACGCCTTCGACTAGGGTTTTTAGCACTATGAGCAATCAGCGCGAACCCATGGCTCGCTTTCACAGCATCATCCCCGCGGGCGGCATTGGCAGCCGCCTATGGCCACTTTCGCGCGCTTCGGCTCCTAAATTCCTGCACGACCTATCCGGCTCGGGCCAGACCCTGCTGCAAGACACCTGGGATCGCCTGACCCCGCTGGCGGGCCGCGACCGCATCCTCGTTGTCACCGGCAAGGTGCACAAGTCGGCCGTACTCGAGCAGATCGAAGACCTCTCGACCGACAATCTGGTGCTCGAGCTGAGCCCTAAGGACTCCACGGCAGCCATCGCGCTCGCCGCAGCGATCCTGCTCAAGCGCGAACCAGACGTAATCGTGGGTTCGTTCGCAGCCGATCACGTGATCGTCGAGGCCGAGCAGTTCCGCGAGACGGTGCGCGAGGCCGTGAACGTTGCCGCGACCGGCAAGATCGTGACCATCGGTATCGAACCGACCGAGCCTTCGGTTGGCTTTGGCTACATCAAGGCCGGCGACTCGCTCGACCTCACCGAGGCACCACACGCACGTCGAGTATCGCGCTTCGTTGAAAAGCCGAACATGGCTAAGGCTCGAAAGTATGTGGAGTCGGGCGACTACCTGTGGAATGCAGGTATGTACATCGCCCCAGCCGCGCTGCTGCTCGAACAGCTGGCAAAGACCGAGCCAGAGTTGCACGCCGCGATCACCAAGATCGCTGACGCTTGGGATACCGATGACCGCAAGGAAGTCTTGGCGAAGGTTTGGCCGAAGCTCAAGAAGGTAGCGATCGATTACTCGGTCGCAGAGCCTGCCGCCGAGGAGGGTCTGGTTGCGGTTGTGCCAGCACACTTCAACTGGCACGACGTTGGCGACTTCGCCGCAATCGCCGAACTGCAGTCACAGGGTCGTCGCGGCAACCTCGCAGTGTTGGGCAACGCCAAGGTTCTGGCCGACCAGTCCAGCGGAATCTTGGTGAGCGATACCGACCGCCTGGTTGCGCTGATCGGCGTCGAAGACATCATCGTTGTCGACACTCCTGACGCCCTGCTCGTGACCACCAAGGAGCACGCGCAGCGCGTGAAGAACCTGGTCGATGCGCTTCGCACCACAGGTCACGAGGAAGTCCTCTAGTCGCAAACTCCGAGTGTGCATTGGCGCGCTCGCCGAGTCGGCTCAGTCCGCCATTTGTAACGCCTAAGTAAATAATCAGCGCAGCGTTCGTTCGCGTCCGAATTGTTCACCTTGCGGGGTTAGGCTAGCGGTGAAATCAGTTGGTGAAATCCACCGGCTGCTTCAGGAGGAGACAAGTGAACACCAGTTCAGTATTTAAGGGCGTCGCGCTGGCTGCTGCTGCCGCAATGACCCTTGCTGGTTGCTCGGCCGCGCCGGCAACCCCTACCGTTACCCCAGTTGACTACAAGGCCTGCATGGTCTCGGACTCGGGCGGCTTCAAGGACGCATCGTTCAACGAAGAGGCATACAACGGTCTCAAGGAGGCAGAGGCAACCCTCGGCGTCCAGATCGCTACTGTCGAGTCGCCAAACGGCGCAACCCAGACCGACTACGTCTCAGGCGTGAACTCGATGATCGACGAGGGCTGTGACCTCATCATCAACGTTGGCTTCAACCTGGCCGTAGCAACTCGCGACGCAGCAAAGGCTCACACCGACGTGAACTTCGCGCTCATCGACTCGGCTCTGTCGAACGATGACTACTCGCCACTCAGCCTCGACAACGTCAAGCCACTGCAGTACGACACTGCTCAGGCCGCGTTCCTAGCTGGTTACCTGGCTGCAGCAAGCTCGAAGACTGGCAAGGTTGCCACCTACGGCGGCATGCTGTTCCCATCGGTCACCATCTTCATGTCGGGCTTCAAGCAGGGCGTTGCGTACTACAACGAGGCCAAGGGCAAGAACGTCAAGGTTCTCGGCGCTGACGGCGACGACAGCTCGAAGTGGGCTGCTACCGGTGACTTCAACGACCAGGCCAAGGGCAAGACCCTGACCGAGCAGTTCTTTGCTCAGGGCGCTGACATCATCCTTCCTGTAGCTGGTCCAGTAGGTATCGGTTCGGGTCAGGCAACTCTCGACAAGACCGGCACCATGGTCATCGGTGTTGACAGCGACTGGTTCGGCCTTGCTGCACACGCTGCCTACAAGGGCAACATCCTGACCTCGATCGAGAAGAAGATGGCTAAGGCTGTTCTTTCGATCATCAAGGATGGCGTTGACGGCACCTTCGCCGGTGGCGACGCAAACCAGTACGTCGGTACCCTCGACAACGGTGGCGTTCAGATCTCGGCACAGCACGATGTTGTCTACCCAGACGGCATCCAGGCTGAGCTCGACGACCTGAAGGCAAAGATTGTTGCCGGCGAGATCAAGGTTGACTCGCAGTACAGCAAGTAATCGCGTTTCACGGGTTGGGGGTCGCGCTAAGCGCGGCCCCCAATTCTTTCTTCTGACTTAGACTCAAATAGCGGCGCAACGGCGTCGCAGCGGCAACAAAAAGCGAGAGAGCAATGAAGCTTGAATTGCGAGGCATCACCAAGCGCTTCGGCAGCCTGGTGGCCAACGACAACGTGAACCTGGTGGCAAATCCGGGTGAGATTCACTGCCTGCTGGGCGAAAACGGCGCGGGCAAGTCGACCCTGATGAACGTGCTCTATGGCCTTTACCAGCCAGACGGCGGCGAGATTCTGCTCGACGACAAGGCAGTCAAGTTTGCTGGTCCTGGCGACGCAATGGCGGCCGGCATCGGCATGGTGCACCAGCACTTCATGCTCATCCCAGTTTTTACCGTGGCCGAAAACGTGATCCTCGGTCACGAACCAACCAAGGCAGCCGGAGTGCTCGACCTCGATGCCGCGCGTGCCCGCGTGCGCGAGGTTTCGGACCGATTCGGCTTCGACATCGACCCGGATGCCATCGTTGGCGATCTGCCCGTTGGCGTTCAGCAGCGCGTCGAAATCATCAAGGCGCTCATCGGCGATGCCAAGGTGCTGGTCTTTGACGAGCCAACCGCAGTGCTCACTCCTCAGGAGACCGACGAGCTCATGGCGATCATGAAGCAGCTGCGCGATGCGGGCACTGCCATCGTGTTCATCACCCACAAGCTGCGCGAGGTGCGCGAGGTGGCCAACCGCATCACAGTTATTCGCCTCGGCAAGGTTGTCGGCGAGGCCGACCCCGCGGCCACCGCGAACGAATTGGCATCGATGATGGTCGGCCGCGCGGTTGACCTAGACGTCGAGAAGTCGGCTCCTAAGCTCGGCAACGCGTCCTTCAAGATTTCGAACCTATCGGCGTGGGACCACAACGGCGCCAAGGTGCTCGACGACATCAACCTCGAGATTCGCGAAGGCGAAATCATGGTCATCGCTGGCGTTCAGGGCAACGGCCAGACCGAGCTCACCGAGGCCATCATCGGCATGCACGGCAAGACTCACGGTTCGATTTCGCTCGATGGTCGCGAGCTAATTGGCAAGTCGGTAAAGCAGGTGCTCGACCTCGGTGTCGGCTTTGTGCCTGAGGACCGCACCGAAGATGGCCTGGTCGCCGACTTCACCATCGCCGAAAACCTGATGCTCGACCGCAGCGACCGCAAGCCGTTCGCCAAGGGCATCAGCCTTCAGCTCGATGTGCTGCGCGAGTTTGCGCAGGCCAAGCTCAAGGAGTTCGACATCCGCGCTCAGTCGATCGATTCGACCGCATCGCAGCTCTCCGGTGGTAACCAGCAAAAGGTCGTCCTTGCTCGCGAACTCTCACGCGAGCTGCGCCTGCTGGTAGCTTCTCAGCCCACCCGCGGCCTCGACGTGGGCTCGATCGAGTTCGTGCACGAGCAGATCGTTGCCACCCGCGACAAGGGCATTCCGGTGATGATCGTGGCCACCGAGCTCGACGAGGCAACCCAGTTGGGCGACCGTATCGCGGTCATGTACCGCGGCCGCATCGTCGGCGTGGTTCCGGCCGACACCCCAAGAGCCATCCTCGGTCAGATGATGGCCGGCATTAGCAACAGCGAGGCAGCAGCATGAGCCAGCAGATTCCAGCATCAAACGGGCAAGCAGCGAAACGCATCGACGGCCGCAAGCTGGTCACCGACATCTTCAGTGCTTCATGGCTGACCACTCTGCTCGCGGTTGTGGCATCGTTCATCTTTGGCGGCATCTTGATTGCGGCCAGCAACGCCAACGTGCAGACCACGGCAGGCTACCTATTCGCTCGTCCATCGGACTTCTTTGCGGCGCTGTGGAACTCGGTCTATGGCGCTTATGAGGCGATGTTCCGCGGCTCGGTATTCAACTTCAGGGCTGAGGACTTCCTCGCTCAGATCAAACCGATTACCGAGACCTTCGCGTTCGCGACTCCGATCACGCTCGCGGGTCTCGGCCTAGCAGTTGCCTTCCGCTCTGGCCTGTTCAACATCGGTGCCAAGGGCCAGATCATCTTTGGTGCGATGTTTGCCGGTTGGGTGGGCATCAACCTGGATCTTCCGTTCTGGCTGCACTTCCCAATTTCTGTGCTCGCCGGTGTTCTCGGCGGTGCACTGTTCGGTGCATTGGTCGGTTTCCTAAAGGCCACGACGGGTGCCAACGAAGTGATCCTGACCATCATGTTCAACTACGTGGCAGCACTCCTGTTGACCTACGTCTTGAAGACGCCGATTCTGCAGGCTCCCGGCGCCGTGAACCCGGTCTCTGCCGCGGTCCGCGATTCGGCCAAGTTCCCCGCCTTCGGCGATCAAATTCGCGTGCACACCGGCTTCCTTTTGATGCTGCTGTGTGTCGTATTCGTGTGGTGGCTGCTCAGCCGAAGCTCGATCGGATTCCAGTTCCGCGCGCTCGGCCACAACCCAAGCGCCGCCAAGACCGCGGGTATCAACATCGGCCTCACGTACGTCTTGGTAATGGCGGTTTCGGGTGGTCTTAGTGGTATCGCCGGTGCGACTCAGGTCCTTGGAACCGAGAAGTTCCTAACCACCGGAGTCGCGGCCTCGTTTGGCTTCGACGCCATCACCGTTGCGCTCCTCGGCCGCAACAAGCCGTGGGCAGTGCTCGCCGCGGGCATCCTGTTTGGTGGCTTGCGAGCCGGTGCCGTCACCATGCAGGCCAATCAGAACGTGCCAATCGACATCGTTCTGGTGGTGCAATCGATGATCGTTCTGTTCATCGCCGCACCACCGCTGGTGAAAGCCATGTTCTTCTTGCCTAAGCAGAAGGGAGCCGCCAAGTGAAGCAATCCAAGCGCACACCAATCGCCCTCGCGGCGCTCACCGTAGTTGCCGCGATCCTTGTTCTGATCACGCCGAGCAAGATCACCAACGTGCAGGGCTATTTCGATGGCGACCTGTTCCGTCTGCCTGATGTTGCGATCGATGTTCGCCTCAGCGGCGTGGTTGCCCTCATGCTCTTGGTCATCGCCACCGGCCTCTCGGCCGTCTTCGTGTTCAAGAGCAACGTCAAGACACCGCGCTGGGTAGTGCTCACGTTCGGAATCGCGTTCAGCTTGCAGATTCTGCTCAACCTGTATGCCGGTCACACCATGACCTTCACCTCGCTCATGCAGGGTTCGCTGGCACTTGCCGTTCCGCTGATCTTCGGATCGCTCGCCGGTGTGCTTAGCGAGCGCGTCGGTATCGTCAACATCGCGATCGACTCGCAGTTGCTCATCGGAGCTTTCGCGTCTGCCTTTGCGGCGTCGCTGAGTCAGAACCTCTTCGTGGGACTGCTCGCGGCAACCATCGCCGGTGCTCTGGTTAGCTGGGTCCTGGCGGTGTTCAGCATCAAGTACGTGGTCGATCAGATCATCGTCGGTGTCGTGCTCAACGTGCTCATCGTGGGTCTGACCAACTTCTTGTTCTCAACTTTGTTGAGCGCAAACACTGTGCTGTTCAACATGCCACCGCGTTTCGACAAGCTGCCTATTCCTGGCCTTGCCCAGATTCCGGTCATCGGCCCCGTTCTGTTCAACCAGACCCTCATCGTCTATCTGATGTACGTTGCGGTCGCCGGCGTTTGGTTTGCGCTCTTCAAGACTCGTTGGGGTCTGCGTGTACGCGCCGTGGGTGAGTACCCGAAGGCGGCAGACACGGTCGGCATCAAGGTCTTCCGCACTCGCTACATGTCGGTCATCATCGGTGGCGCGATTGCCGGTCTCGGTGGTTCGTTCTTCACGCTCGGCCAGGTCGGTGCGTTCGGCAAAGAGATGACGAGCGGTGCGGGCTACATCGCACTCGCGGCGCTCATCTTTGGTCGTTGGAACCCTATTTACGCCGCCTTTGCCGCGCTGCTGTTCGGCTTCGCGCAGAATCTTCAGTACGGCCTCGCCATCATCGGTTCGCCGGTACCGAGCGAATTCCTGTTGATGCTGCCGTACGTGCTCACCGTCATCGCGGTTGCCGGTCTGGTCGGCAAGGTCACTGGCCCGGCTGCTGCCGGCAAGCCATACATCAAGAGTTAGGGCAGCAATGTCGGCAACAATTCCATGGGACGCGCTTCGCTCGGCCGCGATCGAGGCAATGGGCAAGGCATACGTTCCGTATTCCAAGTTCCCGGTCGGAGTGGCCGCGCTCGTCGATGACGGCCGCATCATCAGCGGTTGCAACGTCGAGAACGCGTCATACGGCCTGACCCTTTGTGCCGAATGTGCGTTGGTTAGCTCTCTGGCCATGACCGGCGGCGGCAAGCTTGTCGCGTTCTATTGCGTCGACGGCCAGCAGAACGTTCTCATGCCTTGCGGTCGTTGCCGCCAGCTTTTGTTCGAGCACTCGACTCCGGGAATGGTGCTCGAGACGGTTTCGGGTCAGCGCACAATCGAGCAGGTTTTGCCCGATGCGTTCGGCCCGCGTGATCTTGAGGAGCGTGCCTGATGAGCGAATTCTCGGCTGTCGAACTAATCGTCAAAAAGCGTGAGCGCGGCGAGCTGACCACGGGCGAAATCCAGTGGTTGGTCGCCAACTACACGAGCGGACGCGTTGCCGACGAGCAGATGTCGGCCATGGCCATGGCAATCCTGCTCAACGGAATGAACCGTCGCGAGATCCGCGATCTGACGATGGCAATGGTGAACTCGGGGGAGCGCCTCGACTACTCAGACCTAAAGCTGCCAACCGCCGACAAGCACTCGACCGGTGGCGTAGGCGACAAAATTACGCTTCCTCTCGCTCCGCTAGTCGCTGTGTTTGACGTTGCCGTGCCTCAGCTCTCGGGTCGTGGCCTCGGCCACACCGGCGGCACGCTCGACAAGCTTGAGGCGATTCCCGGCTGGCGAGCCAGCCTGAGCAACGCCGAGATGCACGCGCAGCTCGACTCGATCGGTGCGGTCATCTGTGCCGCGGGTGCCGGCCTGGCTCCTGCCGACAAGAAGCTTTACGCGCTGCGCGATGTCACCGGCACCGTGGAAGCGATCCCGCTCATCGCCAGCTCGATTATGAGCAAGAAGATTGCCGAGGGCACCGGCGCACTCGTGCTCGACGTGAAGGTCGGTTCGGGCGCATTCATGAAGACCTTCGAGCGCGCTCGTGAACTGGCCGAGACGCTCGTCGACCTCGGTAATGACGCCGGCGTAAAGACCTCGGCCCTGTTGACCGACATGTCGACCCCGCTCGGGCGCAAGATTGGCAATGCGCTCGAGGTTGAGGAATCGGTGGAGGTGCTCGCGGGTGGCGGCCCAACCGACGTGGTCGAACTCACCGTCGACCTAGCGCGCGAGATGCTGCGCCTGGCCGGCAAGTCAGACGTCGACGTTGCCGCCGCTCTTCGCGATGGCCGAGCCATGGACAAGTGGCGCGAGATGATCTGGGCCCAGGGCGGCGACCCGAGCGCGCCGTTGCCAACTGCTCGCGAACAGCACGTCGTGTTGGCAGAGTCGACCGGTGTAATCGAATCTATGGACGCGCTACAGGTCGGAGTGGCCTCTTGGCGCCTCGGCGCTGGTCGCGAACGCAAGGAAGACGCCGTTCAGTTTGGTGCCGGCATCGAGCTGCACGCGCAGGTAGGCGAGGCCGTTCAGGCGGGTCAGCCACTCATGACACTGCACACCGACGAGCCCGCTCGATTCGAGCGCGCCCTCGAGTCGCTCGCCGGCGCGGTTAGCATTGGAAGTTCAAACCCGAGCGCGCGCAAGATCGTTCTCGACCGCATCACCCGAAACTAAGGATTCGCCATGGCCAACATCGACTTCAAGGCCCTGCCAAAGATCTCGCTGCACGATCACCTCGACGGCGGCCTGCGCCCGCAGACCATCATCGACATCGCCAAGGAGACCGGCGTTGCTCTGCCCGCCGAGAATGCAGCCAACCTGGCTCAGTGGTTCAGTGACCAGGCCGACTCGGGTTCGCTCGTCGAATACCTGAAGACCTTCGACCTCACCATCGCGGTCATGCAGACCCGCGAGGCGCTCACCCGGGTCGCACGCGAGTTCGTGCTCGACCTGGCCGAGGACGGCGTCATCTATGGCGAGGTCCGCTGGGCTCCGGAGCAGCACCTCAAGGGCGGACTGACCCTCGACGAGGTCGTCGAAGCGGTTCAGGATGGCCTGGAGCAGGGCATGGAGGCGGTCGATGCCAAGGGCGGCTTCATCGTCACCGGCCAGCTTGTGACTGCAATGCGTCACGCCGACCGAGGCCTCGAGATTGCCGAGCTCGCCGTGCGCCACCGTGACAACGGCGTGGTCGGCTTCGATATCGCAGGTGCCGAAAAGGGCTTCCTTCCTTCGCGCCACAAGGCCGCATTCGACTATCTGGCCGAGAACCTGTTCCCGACCACCGTTCACGCGGGCGAGGCCGACGGCATCGAGAGCATCAAGGACGCCATCGTCTCGGGACGCGCACAGCGCCTCGGTCACGGTGTGCGAATCTTCGAAGACCTGCTGCTGGTAGAGGAGGAGGGCGACGAAGACGTGGTTCGCCTTGGTCCGGTCGCCCGCTGGGTTTACGACCACGGCATCGCGCTAGAGCTTTCGCCATCGTCGAACCTGCAGACCGGCGCGATCGAGGAATGGCTCGATGAAGACGCCGAAGACGTGTCAATCGCCGACCACCCGTTCAACGTGCTCTACGAGCTCGGCTTCAAGGTGACCGTCAACACCGACAACCGTCTGATGTCGGCCACCAGCCTCACCCGCGAACTGCGCCTGCTCACCGAGGCATTCGACTACGACCTCGACGACCTGGAGCGCTTCCAGCTGAACGCAGCAGATGCCGTGTTCCAGGATCGCGAAGACCGCGACGAGCTGAAGGACATGATTCAGGACGGCTTCGACGAACAGCGTCGCCGCTAGACCATGCGCTATCCGGCCCTGCAAGAAGCGCTAGCCGATACCGCTATTGCCTTGCGTTTTGCTGCGGCCGACCGCAGCGAAGCGATTGCGAAGTCGGGCGAACTGCTGGTTGCCAGCGGTCGTGCCACCGAGACATACACCGGCGAGATGCTGCGCGCGGTCGAGGATCACGGCCCGTACATCGTGATTGCACCGGGCATCGCACTCGCTCACGGCCGTCCTTCGGCAGAGGTGCTCGACACCGGAATCTCGCTCGTCACCCTCGCAGAACCCGTGGCTTTCGGTCACGCAACCAACGACCCAGTGCGCCTGGTGATCGGTCTCGCCGCGTTCGACCACAACTCGCACTTGGGCATGATGCGCGAGCTAGCGATCGCGCTGGGCAGCGCATCCACGGTTAATTCTTTGTTAAATGCGGTGCAAACCGAAGATGTCAGGGCTGCGCTCTAACCCGACCTGCGACAATTATCCGCATGAAGTTATTGGCGGTCTGCGGCATGGGCATCGGCACCTCGGTGCTGCTGAAGATGAATGCCGAAAAGGTTTTGAAGGTGCTCGAGGTCGAGGCGACCGTCGACGCTACCGACCTAGCTACCGCGCAGCAGCGCCGCGACGCGCAAATCATCCTCACCACCCCTGACCTGGTTGAAAAGCTGCAGGGTCTGCCGGCAGAGGTAATTGCGATCGAGCACTTTTTTGACCTCGAAGAGATCACCGAAAAGCTGAGCCACTCGCTCGGCTAGGCTGGCGTCATGAGCGCCGAAACACAGTTGCCTGCACCGGGTTCGACCGAACGAACCAAGGGCCATCGTTTGAATGATCGCGCGGTTTTCGACCGCGAGGCGATGTACGAAATCCTCGATTCGACCGTGCTCTGCCACGTCGGCCTGGTCTTCGATCACCAGCCTTACGTGCTGCCGATGGGCTTCGCCCGCGTCGGTGACGAACTGCTGCTGCACGGCTCGAGCGGCGCGCGATTCATGCGCGAGATGGCCGCTGGCGCCCCAGTTTGCGTTACCGTGACCATGCTCGACGGCATCGTCGTGGCGCGCAGTAACTTCGAATCGAGCATGAACTACCGCTCGGTCGTGGTCTTCGGCGCGGCTCGCGAGATCACCGGCGAGGCCAAGGAATCGGCTCTGGATGCGCTCAGCGACGGGCTGGTGCCCGGCCGAGTAGCCGAGGTTCGCCCGGCAACCAAGAAGGAACTCGCCGCGACCATGGTGCTGGCTTTGCCGCTGGATGAGGCGTCAGTCAAGGTGCGCGATGGGGGAGTCGAAGACAACCCGGACGACTTGGGCAAGGGCGTCTGGTCGGGCGTGCTGCCGCTTCGTATGGTCGTCGACACTCCGGTGCCCACCGATGAAGAGGCGGCCACGCTACCGTTGCCGCAGAGCGTTCTCGACTGGATCGAGAGCCCGAAGGCCTAGAGTCGAACTCATGCGCGCCTAGCCTGAGGCCTAGGCGAGCACCTTGCGCATCGCCGCATCTAACTCGGCAAGCTTGGCCTTCGCGTCGGCCGCACTCGAGCCAACCGACTGAAGGTAGCACTTGAGCTTTGGTTCGGTGCCGCTAGGGCGCACGATAACTCGGCGCTCATCGGCAAGGTCCAGGCGCACGCCGTCGGTAGCCGGCAGTTCGGCGCCGCCAACCGCTAGGTCGGTGAACCGAACGCTCTGGCCGCAGAGTTCGGCCGGCGGAGCCGTGCGAACCGCTTCCATCAGTTTCGCGATGCGCGACAGGTCGGTCACGCGAATGCTGATCTGGCCGGTCGCGAAGTGTCCGTAGCGTTGTCCCAGTTCTGACAGGTGCTGCTCAAGGTTCGAGCCGCGCTGGTGCAGCTCGATCGCGAGGTCGAGGATGATCAGGCTGGCCGAGATGCCGTCCTTATCGGGCGTGTGCGCGATGTCGACGCAGTAGCCCAGAGCCTCTTCGTACCCGAAGACCAGGTTTGGCACCTTGCTGATCCACTTGAAGCCCGTGAGCGTCTGCTTGAAGCCCAACCCGTAGTGCTTGGCCACGGCACCTAGCGCCGAAGACGAGACGATGGATGCGCCAAGGTTGGCGTTGGAGCCGTTGCCGTCGGCGACCCACTTGGCGGCCATGCGGTCGCCCAAGATTAGTCCGACCTCGTCGCCGGTCAGGCGGCGGTAGCCGTCGGCGGCACTCGCGTCGGGAATAGCGATGGCGAGGCGGTCGGCATCCGGGTCGTTGGCGACGATGATGTCGGCACCCTCAGCGCGGGCGAGCGCGTACGCCAGGTCAAGCGCGCCGGGCTCCTCGGGGTTCGGGAAGCTAACGGTCGGGAACGCGCCGTCCGGTTCGTTCTGTTCGATAACGACCGCTGGCGGGTTGATGCCGGTTAGTTCGAAGAGCTGCTTGGTGGTCTGCCAACCGACGCCGTGCATGGCCGTGTAGACGACCCGTGGCTGAGGGCCAACGGCAACCGAACCAACCAGGTTGCCGGTTGCCTTGATGTACTCGTGGATCGTGGTCTCGCCGCTGTGATTGAAGTCGGTCGACTTCGGAATCTGATCGAAGGTGAGCTCGCGAGCTACGCGGTCGATCTCGGCCGCGATCTGCTTATCAACCGGCGAGATGATCTGTGATCCGCCATTCGCTCCACCCAGATAAACCTTGTAGCCGTTGTCGCGCGGCGGGTTGTGCGAGGCCGTGACCATGATGCCGGCCGACGCAGTCCAGTACTTGGTGGCGAATGCCAGAACGGGGGTCGGAACCAGCCCGACCGACCAGGTGTCGATACCGGCGGCTGCAAAGATCTGCGCGCTGTCTTCGGCGAAGACGTCGCTGTTCACGCGACCGTCGAAACCGATAACCACGCTCAAACGACCGTTCGCGTCGAGCAGCTGCTCGCGGTTTGCCTGGAGGTATGAGGCAATTCCCGCCGCGGCCTGCGCGACCAGCACGCGGTTCATGCGGTTAGGGCCGGCACCAAGCTCACCTCGGAGCCCGGCGGTGCCGAAGCCGATGCGGTTCTCGAATCGGTCGCGCAATGCGGCCTCATCGCGGGCCTCGATCAGTGCGGAAAGTTCGGCACGGGTCTCGGCGTCAGGGTCTTGAGCCAGCCAGGCAGTTGCCGCGACGAGCAGGGCATCCAGATTCATTTACAGCTTGCCCACGATCTGTGCCAGCAGCGCGCTGATGCGGGCCTCAGCCTCGCGACCGGCCTCGAGAACCTCGGCGTGCGACAGCGGAGTCTTCTGGATTCCGGCCGCCTGATTGGTCATCAGCGAGATGCCGAGCAGTTCCATTCCAGCCTCGCGAACGGCGATTGCCTCGAGAGCGGTTGACATGCCGACTAGGTCTCCGCCGAGCACCTTGGCCATGTGCACCTCTGCAGGGGTCTCATACTGTGGGCCGCGGAACTGAACGTAAACGCCGTCATCGAGCGAAGGGTCGACCTCGCGGGCCACGGCTCGCAGGCGTGTCGAGTAAAGGTCGGTCAGGTCGACAAACTTGGCTCCCTCGAGCGGGCTGGCCGAGGTCAGGTTAATGTGATCGCTGATCAGAACCGGCGTGCCTGGCTTCCACTCGGGACGGATTCCACCGCAGCCGTTGGTCAAAACCATGGTCTTCACGCCGGCGGCTGCAGCGGTGCGCACTCCGTGCACGACGCGGCGCACGCCGTGGCCCTCATAGAAGTGCGTGCGAGCGCCGAGAACGAGTGCTTTCTTGCCGTTCGGTAGCGCGATCGAGCGGATGGTGGCTACGTGACCCTGCACAGCCGGGGCCGAAAAGCCAGGGATTTCGGTTGCGGGAATCGTCGCAACGGTCTCGCCGATCAGGTCGGCGGCTTTTGCCCAGCCGCTGCCCAGCGTGAGGGCGATGTCGTGCTGCGCGACGCCGCTGAGGGCCGCGATGCGGTCTGCGGCAGCTTGGGCTACCTCGAATGGGTTCGCCATTGAATCATCGAGTGGATTGTTCATAACTCGAGTCTAAACAAGAGTTTGGGCTTGCTCGTCTGGCCCTTGATTGATGGTTCGTCGGCCCAGCCGCCGCCGACATTCTGCGCGCACTAGGGCAGAATAGGAGCGTGAGCCCAGAAGCAACTGCACCCAAGAAACCACACCACATCGTCGTCATCGGCGGTGGCCCAGGCGGCTACGAAGCAGCCCTCGCCGGCCGCCAGCTTGGTGCCGAAGTTACGCTCATTGAGCGCAGCGGTGTCGGCGGCAATGCCGTGCTCACCGACGTAGTGCCATCCAAGTCGCTCATCGCGACCGCCGAAGCAGCGGGTCGCGTCGAACAGGCCGCTAAGTTGGGCGTCAAGTTCTCTTTCGGCGGTCAGCACATCAAGCCGAAGGTCGAGATCGACCTGGGCACCGTCAACCAGCGCCTGCTCGAGCTCGCCGAGGCGCAGTCGAGCGACATGCTCGAGAACCTGCTACGCGAGGGCGTTCGCGTGCTGCACGGCTCGGGCCGCCTCGACGGCAACCACCACGTAATCTTCGAACCGGGCGACGACGCACCTAAGGGCGCTAAGGCCGAACGCATGGAGGCCAAGACGATCATCGTTGCCGTTGGCGCCAGCCCGCGCGAACTGCCAGATGCCAAGCCGGATGGCGAGCGAATCCTCACCTGGAAGCAGCTCTACAACCTTGACGAACTGCCTGAGCACATGATTGTGGTTGGTTCGGGTGTGACCGGCGCCGAGTTTGCCAGCGCATACCTGCACCTCGGCAGCGAGGTCACCCTGATCTCGAGCCGCGACACCGTTCTGCCGGGCAACGACAACGACGCCGCCGAGGTTATCGAGCGCGTGTTCCGCAACAAGGGCATGAACATCCTGAACAAGTCGCGCGCCGACAAGGTCGAGAACACCGGCACCGGCGTGCGCGTCACACTCAGTGACGGCCGCGTGGTCGAGGGTTCGCACTGCCTGATGGCCGTTGGCGCGATTCCGAACACCGCAGGCCTCGGCCTCGAGGACGCCGGCATCGAGCTAACCGAGACCGGCCACGTCGTGGTCAACAAGGTCGCGCGAACCGCTCGAGCCAACGTTTACGCCGTCGGAGACTGCACCACGTTCTTCCCGCTCGCGTCGGTTTCGGCCATGCAGGGTCGCACCGCCGTCTTCCACACCATGGGTGACGTCTCGGCGCCTACCCAGCTGCGCAACGTGGCTTCGAACGTGTTCACCGCGCCAGAGATCGCTTCGGTTGGCTGGAGCGAGCAGGACATCCGCGATGGCAAGGTTGCCGGCCACGTCGAAAAGATCGACCTGCAGACCAACCCGCGCGCCAAGATGATGGGCATCGAAGATGGCTTCATCAAGCTCATGTGCTCAACCGGCGGAACCGTCATCGGTGGCGTCGTCGTTGCACCTCGCGCGAGCGACCTGATCTACCCAATCGCAATCGCTATCGACAACCGTCTCACGGTCGATGAGCTCGCCAAGGTGTTCACCGTCTACCCTTCGATGACCGCATCGATTACGGATGCGGCACGCGCGCTGCACCAGCCGATCGCTTAGTTTCGGCCCATCGCCTAGCGGCAAGACCTAAAGCGAAAGGCCCCGAGCAATCGGAGCCTTTCTGTGTTTTCGCCTGTTTAGTCTTCGAACTCTACGAGCACTGTGCCGGCAGGGTAGGTCGTGCCCACCTCGGCCGAGATGGCCTTGACGGTGCCATCCTTATGGGCGTTGATCGGCTGTTCCATCTTCATAGCCTCGAGAACCACGATGAGGTCGCCCTCGACAACCTTGTCGCCAGGGGCCACGGCCACCTTGACCACGGTTGCTTGCATAGGAGTCTTGATGGCGTTACCGGTGTTGCCACTGCCTGCGGCAGCTCCGCCACCGCGACGCTTTGGCGCGTGACCAGCAGCTTCGCCGCCACCCGATCCTCCGCCAACGAGCAGACGCTTTGGTAGCGAAACCTCGATGCGCTTGCCATCGACCTCGACGACCACGTTGTTGCGCTCGGCCGGTTCGGCGTTGCCATCGGCAACGCCCGACCAAGGCTCTAGGTCATTTACCCACTCGGTCTCGATCCAGCGGGTGTAGACACCGAACTTGTTGGTTGCTGCGTCGCCAATGAAGGCAGGTTCGTTGACAATCTTGCGGTGGAACGGCAGAACGGTCGGAAGACCGTTCACCTCCATCTCGGCGAGTGCGCGACGCGAGCGGGCCAGGGCCTCTTCGCGGGTCGCGCCGGTGACGATGAGCTTGGCGACCATCGAGTCGAACGAACCGCTGATGACATCTCCGGATTCGACACCGGTGTCGACGCGCACGCCAGGACCCGAAGGTGCCTTGAACACGTGAACCGGACCGGGAGCTGGCATGAAGTTGCGGCCCGGGTCTTCGCCGTTGATGCGGAACTCGAAGCTGTGGCCCTTGATCTCTGGGTCGGCGTAGTCGAGCACGCCACCCTCGGCAAGGCGGAACTGCTCGCGAACTAGGTCGAGGCCGGTGACCTCTTCTGAGACCGGGTGCTCAACCTGCAGTCGGGTGTTGACCTCGAGGAACGAGATGGTGCCGTCCTGGGCGACGAGGAACTCGCAGGTGCCGGCGCCAACATAGCCGACCTCCTTGAGGATCGCCTTCGACGAGGCGTACAGGCGGGCGTTCTGGTCTGCGGTGAGGAACGGCGCCGGGGCCTCCTCGACAAGCTTCTGGTGACGACGCTGCAGCGAGCAGTCGCGGGTCGAGACGACTACCACGTTGCCGTGCTCGTCGGCGAGGCACTGGGTCTCGACGTGACGAGGCTTTTCGAGGTACTTCTCGACGAAGCACTCGCCGCGACCGAAGGCGGCAATCGCCTCGCGGGTCGCCGACTCGAAAAGCTCTTGAACCTCTTCGGTCTTGTAGGCCACCTTGATGCCGCGGCCACCGCCACCGAATGCAGCCTTGATGGCAACCGGCACGCCGTGCTGAGCGACGAAGTCGAGGACTTCCTGCGCACCCTGAACCGGGTTGATAGTGCCAGGCGCGAGCGGAGCGCCAACCTTCTCGGCGACGTGACGTGCCGAAACCTTGTCGCCGAGGCGCTCGATTGCCTCTGGGCTCGGGCCAATCCAAATGATGCCCGCGGCGATCACGGCGCGAGCGAAGTCTGCGTTCTCGGCGAGGAAGCCGTAGCCCGGGTGAATCGCGTTAGCGCCCGACTTCTTGGCGATGGAGAGGATCTTGTCGATGACTAGGTAAGTTTCGGCCGAGGTGGTGCCGTGCAGGGCATACGCTTCATCGGCCATCTTGACGTGCAGCGCGTCGCGATCCTGGTCTGCATAGACGGCTACCGAACCGATGCCGGAGTCCTTGGCTGCTCGAGCGATGCGAACCGCGATTTCGCCGCGGTTGGCAATCAAAACCTTGTGGATCTTGCGCGTAGTCATAGCGACTAGCCTACCGATTTAGGCCCGATTCCATAGTGAGGTGTACTCGATGCCCAGATCGCGAACCAGCGTGCGCAGGGTCGGCAGCGATAGGCCTACGACGGTGTGCGAGTCGCCCTCGATGCCGCGCAGGAAGGCGCCGCCAAGCCCGTCGATCGTGAATGCGCCGGCAACCTTCAGCGGTTCACCCGTCGCCACGTAGGCATCGATCTCGGCTTCGGTCAGGTCTGCAAAGTGCACGATGGATGCGCTTGCCGTCCCAGCCGCTGGGGCCAGCTTGTCGGGTTGCGGCTCGCGGTTGTCGATCACCCAGTGACCGCTGTAAAGGGTTCCGCTTCGACCGCGCATGGCCAGCCAGCGCTGCCTGGCTACCTCTGCCTCGTGCGGCTTGCCTAGCGCCTCGCCGTCAAACTCGAGCGATGAGTCGCAGCCGATGATCACAGCCCCTCGGGCCTCGGGGTGATCGAGCACGGCTTCGGCCTTGGCCTTGGCGAGCGCGAGCACCATGTCGGCAGTGTTGCCGATGGCTCCCATGGCGGTCAGTCGTTCGACGACCGCATCCTCGTCAACGCCGGGAGCGATCGTGGTCGGTTCAATTCCGCCATCGCGCAACAGGCGCAGTCGGGCGGGCGAGGTCGATGCCAATACCAGTCGGGTCACGCAAATACTCTGGCACACTTGTCTAGTGAAGAATTCCCAGCCAAAAGAATCATGGATCGGCCGCAGTTTCGAGGTCGTCATCGAGAAGGTCGCCCACGGCGGCATTTTTGTTGCGCGCCACGAGGGCCGCGTGGTGTTTGTAAACCACGTGCTGCCGGGTGAAAAGGTCAAGGTTCGCGTCTATGAAGACCGCGGCAAGGGATTCTGCCGTGCCGAACCAATCAAGCTCATCGAGACCAGCCCAGACCGCGTCGACCACGTATGGCCAGACGCCGCGGCCGCAAGCCTAGGTGGCCCAGGTGCCGGTGGAGCCGAGTTCGGCCACATCAAGCTCGAGCGCCAGCGCGAACTCAAGGCCGACGTGCTCGAAGAAGCGCTGCAGCGCATGGCGGGCATCACCCTGCGACCAACCGTCGAGGCGGCTCCCGGCGACGACGAGGCGAACGGCCTCGGCTACCGCACTCGCGTGCAGCTGCACGTCAACGACTTCGGCGACGTCGGCCCGTACCGCGAACGCACCCACGAGGTCGTCAAGGTCGGCGCGTTGCCACTGGCCGCCGAAGACATCCAAGAGCTCGAGATGCATAACCGCAACTATCAGGGCGTCAGCAAGATCGAGGTGGCCGCTTCGAGCACCGGTCAGACCATGATCAAGGTCGACAGCAAACTCAACTCGACCGAGCGCCTCGTCGAGCGCGCCGGTGGCCGCACCTTCCGAGTTAGCCCTGGAGGCTTCTGGCAGGTGCACAAGCGTGCCCCTGAGGTGCTCACCTCGGCCGTCAACGGCATGGTCGCCGCGGTCGGCATCGACAAGGACGCCGAGAACCTTGACCTTTACGGCGGTGTCGGCCTGTTCGCTGGTGCGCTCGCGGCTAAGTTCGGCAAAGACCTGCGCATCACCACGGTCGAGGCATACAAGCAGGCCACCGAGGACGCGACCCTCAACCTGAACGACCTCCCTCGCGTGAAGGCCGTGTGTCAGGCCACCGAACGCTTCCTGAACGAACGCGCAGCAGAGGCCAAGGCCGAGGCCAAGAAGGCCAAGGCCGAAGGGCTCGCCGAGGCGAAGTCAACCGCGACCATCGTGCTCGACCCGCCTCGTTCCGGTGCCGGCGCACATGTCATCGAACGTCTTGTTCAGATCGCACCGAAGCACATCGTTTATGTCGCCTGCGACCCTGTCGCGCTGGCACGCGACCTTAAGGAACTTTTGGCTTCGGGTTATGAGCTGCAGGCTCTGCGCGCCTTCGATCTGTTCCCACACACCCACCACGTCGAGAGCGTGGCAAGTTTGGTGCGCAAGGACGCTTAATGTCGACGGTCAAGCCGCACGCGATGCTCAAGTCTCGCAACGAGATTCGAGTGGCGTTCGTCGACGACCACGAGACCATGCTGTTCGGCATGCGTGCCGTGTGCGAGGCCGAGGGGTTGCAGGTGGTGGCGTTGGTTGCCACCGTTGACGAACTCCTGGCGAAGCTCGGCGCTGAAACCGAGTGCGACGTGGTCGCTCTAGATCTTGCCCTGAACGACGGAACCAAGCCAGCCGACAACGTTAGCCGCCTCATCGCGGCCGGTGCCAAGGTGCTGATCTATTCGAGCGGCGACAACAAGCGAGACAACACGGATGCGCTTCGCGCCGGCGCCGCAGCCCTCATCAAGAAGTCGGAATCGAGTGCCCGCTTGGTCGAAGCGATTCAGCTGGTCGCATCCGACATCGAGGTGAACAACGTCGAGACGCTTGCGACTATCGATGCCGACGAGCACTTCGATGCAAAGCAGTTGCTGACCGATCGCGAGCTAGAGGTGCTCAAGCTCTATGCCTCGGGGTTCACCATGAAGGCGGTTGCGGCGCAGCTGACCTGCAAGCCGAGCACCGTAAAAGAGCACATCGACCGCGTGCGCTCGAAGTATGCCGCCGTTGGGCGCCCGATGCCCGACAAAGCAAATCTGGTCCTATTGGCGGTTGAGGCTGGTCTAATTGCTGAACAGCTCTAGAGAGACAAAGTTTGCGGTTCGCCGAGTCGACCGCACGATTGCGCGAAGCATCGCGAGCAGTGCGATCTTTATCGTTTTCCTTCAGGCGCTGCCCAAGGCAATCGAGCAAACCACCATCCTGCACCCATTCTGGCTGTGGCTGGGTGTCTTGGTAGTCGGTGGAAATCAAGTTGCTCAACTAGTTTGGGCCTGGCTGGGCAAAAGCATCGTCCCGCTTTACACGGCGATGTACGTCGCCATGTTGGTTTTGGCAATCACGTGGCCGATTCAGCTGGTCGGCCTGCTGGCACCAGGCGACATGCCTTGGATCTGGTGGCTGTTGGCAATTGCGGGCCTGAACGCGTTTGGTGCCTTCCAGCCCGTTTATGCGGTTATCGCGGGTACCACGCTTAGCCTGACTTGGCTTGCGCTCTCGCAAACCGACGCCTTCGGCCCAAGGGATTTCTTCGTCGCGCTGCAGGACACCGCCTTGTCATACTTCTTCAGCACGCTGCTGGGCATGCTGTTGATCGGTTTGCGTCAGCAAACGGCCAAGATTGACTTGCAGCTCGACCGCAAGGCGCAGCTGGCTGCCGAGACGGCATCGGCCAGGGCGCTCGAGACCGAGCGCTCGCGCATGAACGCTCTGGTGCACGACTCGGTGCTGACGGCGCTGCTGCTTGGCGCGGGAGCCAGAAGCGGCGAAGAGCTCGCCACGGCAAGTCGGGCGGCGAGCAATGCCATCGCACGCCTCACGGACGACCATCAAGAACAGGCGGCGGTCGAGGTGGCAAGCAGCCAATTTTTCGAGGCGCTCGCCGATGTGGCCAAACATGAGGCCCCAGATCTTCTCGTGGTTACCGAAGTTCAACAGTCGCTCGCGATTCCGGCCCATGTTGCGCAGGCATTGACCGAAGCCACCCTGCAGGCCATCAGCAACTCGGTGCGCCACGCGGGCACCGTTCGACTGCGTGAGTTGCGCCTGAGCAGCACCGATGCGCGCATCAAGGTGGTCGTCAAAGACGACGGACGCGGTTTTCGCGAAAGCCGAGTGCCTAAGTCGCGACTCGGACTCCGGCTCTCGATTCGCACTCGCATGGCCGATGTTGGTGGGCGAGTAGCGATTCAGTCGCAACCCGGTCAGGGCTGCACTATCGCGCTTACCTGGTCGCCCTCGGTCGACTGTGATGAGGTGAGCGCGCCATGAGAATGGGTCGCAAGCTCGTTGCCTTCGCCGGATTCACCTACGCGTTGTTCCACGCGATGCTGGGGTTCCTTTGGGCGAAGGAGTACGCCGATGCCTCAGCGGCATACCTGTCCCTCGGCATGTATCTCGCGCTCGCGGTTTCGACCATGCTGCTCTACTCGGGGCTCCGGCTTCCGCTGTTGCAGGCCGTCGTCACGGTGCTCGGATTGCTCGCCATTCCGCCGCTCGCGCAGTCGCAACTCGATGTCGCGCACCACAGCGACTACTCAACCTGGTACGTAATGGGAATCGGCACGGTGCTGTCGGCCCTGGCGCTGCGTGGTCACATCTTTTTGGCAGCCGTGGCTATGGTCGGCGCGACCTTTGAACTTATGGCTTGGGCGGGGTGGCACAACTTCTTTGGCACGGGCGTGCTCGGCGCAATCATGCTCCTGATTGGCACATCGGTCGTGCGAATCGGTCTCGAAAGAGCCGAGACAGAGACAGGGCGTTATGCCGAGCTCAATGCCGCTTCGGTTGCTCAAACCGCGGCTGAGCAGACAGCTAGCGCCCAGCGCACGACCATGCTGCACGAGACGCTTGCCCGCACGCGTCCACTGCTCGAGGCGATTGCCCAGGCAAAGCCGCTATCCGAGGAACAGCGCCAGGAGGCACGCCTGACCGAGGCTGGCCTGCGCGACGAAATCCGTGGGCGCGATCTGATGAGCGGCGTGACTCGAGACGCAATCTATGCCGCTCGCAAGCGCGGGGTAGTGGTGAATGTGCTCGACGAGGGCGGCTTGGTCGAGATTGATGCCGACCGGGTGACCGCCCTGCACAGGCGAATTGCACAGGAACTCGACAACCTGCAATCTGGGCGAGTCACCGTTCGAGCACCGCGCGGCGAAGCCTGGGCAGTGACGTTGGCGGCATTCGACCAGGACGAGTCGACCCCGTGCGTGTGGCTGAAGCTCGAGGCCGAATAACCCTCGGTTAAACGAAAAGACGGTTCACATGAACCGTCCTTCGACCCCAGGTGAATGGCCTTGCGGCCATCCGTTCCCCCGAACTGCGCTTCTTGCCCCGTCGAAATACGCAACCAACACCAGTATGGTTCAACGCAATTACGCTGTGGGGCGCTTGGCTGTCCACACTTTGGGGGACACCTCCGGATGTGGGGACAAAGCGAAACCGCCCAACCGAGAGATTCGATTGGGCGGTCTCGTTGAGTCGGTGGCTAGCCGAGCAGCGCGAAACGCAGGGTGTCGAGCGCCAGGCCGCCGAGGTTGAGCGCCTCGTGGTGGAACTTCTTGATGTCGAAGTCGGCACCGCGCTTTGCGGCGTACTCGTCGCGAGTCTGCTCCCAGATGCGCTGACCGATCTTGTAGCTCGGTGCCTGACCTGGCCAACCAAAGTAACGGTGCACCTCGAAGTTCACGAACTCTGGCGACATGTTGACGTTCTTGCCCATGAAGTCGAGGGCGTACTCGAAGTCCCACTTGCCGTTGCCGTCGAGGCGATCCTTGCCCAGGTGAACACCGAGGTCGAGCACGACGCGAGCGGCGCGCATGCGCTGACCATCGAGCATGCCCAGTCGGTCGCCCGGGTCGTTCAAGAAGCCGAGGTCGGCCATCAGGCGCTCTGCGTAGAGCGCCCAGCCCTCGCCGTGACCCGAGGTCCACGATGCGAGGCGACGCCACGAGTTGAGTTCGGCGCGGTTGTAGACGGCCTGAGCGACCTGCAGGTGGTGGCCCGGCACGCCCTCGTGGTAGACGGTCGTGGTCTCGCGCCAGGTGTCGAACTCCTCGACGCCGGCAGGAACCGACCACCACATGCGGCCCGGACGGCTGAAGTCGTCGGTTGGGCCTGTGTAGTAGATCGCGCCCGAGTTGCTCGGAGCGATCATGCACTCGAGCTTGCGGATCGGTTCGGCGATGTCGAAGTGAGTGCCGTTCAGTTTTTCGATAGCAGTGTCGCTGAGCCTCTGCATCCACTCCTGCAGCGCTTTGGTGCCGTGCAGCTTGCGGCTGGCGTCGTTGTTGAGAACCTCGATGGCCTCGGCGACCGATGCGCCGGCCTTGATCTCATTGGCGACGGCGTTCTGCTCAGCGGTCACGCGAGCCAGCTCCTCGATGCCCCACTCGTAGGTCTCGTCGAGGTCGATCTCGGCACCGATGAACTTGCGGCTAAGTAGCTTGTAGCGGTCGCGACCAATGGCATCGACGCTGTTGGCAGCTGGAAGCAGTTCTTCGCCGAGGAACTTCGCGAGGGTTGCATAACCCTCGGCCGCGTGCTCGCCGGCCTTGACGACCTCGGCCTTTAGCGATGCTGGCAGCTCTGCGTCGCCAGCCTTTGCTGCGCTGGCGAACTTGATGAAGAAGCTGTCCTTCGAGGCAAGCTCCTTGACGTCACGCAGCACCCACTCCACCTGACGGCGGGCCGGGGTGTCGTTGGCCGCGATACCCTCGCGCAGGCTGCGGATGTAGCCGTCGACGGCCTCAGGTACGGCGTTCAGTCGCTTGGTCAGGTTGCCCCAGTCGCCCTCGGTTGCGGTCGGCGACAGGTCAAAGATTTCGCGGATGCCCTGGGCCGGCGAAGCGATGACATCCAGGTCGCGCTTCCAGAGACCGGTAGCGTGCAGTTCGACGTCGAGGCCGAGCGAGCGGCGCATGGCGTCGAGGGTTACCTCGTCCACCTTGTCTACCGGGGTCGCGGCATCAAGCTGAGCGAGAACCTTCTTGGCTTCGGCCAAGAAAACGGCCTGAGCCTCTGGCGAGGCGTCGTCGAGCTTGTCTTCGTTGCCGGTCTTGCCGATGTAGGTGGCAAAGCTCGGGCTGAGCTCGGCCATTCTTTCGACCCAGGCTTCTGCAATCTGGTCGATTTGGGTTGTTTGACGCGCCATCGCGTGCTCCTTCACTCGAAAAGTTGTGTTGCTCGAGTGGTCACGCAACCAAGGCGAATCGGGTTAGCGACTGCGCGAAGCGAACTTCCACTGGCCGGGACCAGGCAGAATCGGGCTTCGCAGCATGCTCGCGTTACGCGACCAAGTTGACGTCAGTCTACGCTCACGACCGCTCGACTGTGACGCTGCCTCTGCGTTTGCCGCGGTCAGCACGGCGATCACCGTTGCCAGTTCCTCAGGCGTCGGGTTGCCGCGCACGACCTGCAGCAGCTGCTGCAGGTCTGGCTGGTTCTCTGGAGTCGTCATAATCGTGCCGGCTTAAAGCGGGATGTTGCCGTGCTTCTTCGGTGGCATGTTCGAGCGCTTGGTGCGCAGTGCACGCAGCGCCTTGATTACCTGAATACGGGTCGCGGCCGGTTCGATGATGCCATCCAGCTCGCCGCGTTCGGCGGCTAGGAACGGGCTGGCAACGTTGTAGGTGTACTCGGCGGCCAACTTGGCACGCACCGCGTTAACATCCATACCGGCCTCTTCGGCCTTCTTGATCTGGTCGCGGAACAGGATGTTGACGGCACCCTGACCACCCATCACGGCGATCTCGGCGGTCGGCCAAGCAAGGTTGATGTCGGCGCCGAGCTGCTTCGAGCCCATAACGATGTATGCGCCGCCGTAAGCCTTGCGAGTGATGACGGTGACCAGTGGAACGGTCGCCTCGGCGTATGCGTAAAGCAACTTCGCGCCGCGACGGATGACGCCGGCCCATTCCTGGTCGGTGCCAGGCAGGTAGCCGGGCACGTCGACCAGCGT
This sequence comes from Actinomycetota bacterium, assembly GCA_041176265.1. Lineage (GTDB taxonomy): Bacteria > Actinomycetota > Actinomycetes > Actinomycetales > Microbacteriaceae > Rhodoluna. Next base: position 22,991 of record JBEDDI010000001.1, on the reverse strand, counting down.
GAGGATCGGAATCGAGAACGCATCGCAGAAACGCACGAAACGCGCGGCCTTTTCGCCGGCCTCGATGTTCAGGGTGCCGGCCATCTGCTGTGGCTGGTTGGCGACGATTCCGATGCTGCGGCCGTCGACGCGAGCGAAGCCGATGACGATGTTCGGAGCGAATAGCGGCTGAACCTCGAGGAACTCGTTGTCGTCGACGATCGACTCGATGATGCTGTGCATGTCGTACGGCTGGTTCGGTGAGTCAGGGATGATCTTGTCGAGCTTGCGGTCTTCGTCGGTGATCTCAAGTTCGGCGTGCGACTCGAATACCAGGGTCTCGCTCATGTTGTTCTCTGGCAGGTAGCCGAGCAGCGCGCGTGCGTAATCGATCGCGTCGTCCTCGTCGCTAGCCAGGTAGTGGGCAACACCCGAACGTTCGTTGTGCGTGCGGGCGCCACCGAGCTCTTCCATGCCGACGTCCTCGCCGGTCACGGTCTTGATGACGTCCGGGCCGGTTACGAACATGTTCGAGGTCTTGTCGACCATGATCACGAAGTCGGTCAGTGCAGGCGAGTAGACGGCGCCACCGGCGGCTGGGCCCATGACGATCGAGATCTGCGGGATCACGCCCGAGGCCATGGTGTTGCGCTTGAAGATCTCGCCGTACTTGCCCAGAGCGATGACACCCTCTTGAATGCGAGCGCCGCCCGAGTCGAGGATGCCGATCATCGGAACGCCGGTTGCGATGGCCAGGTCCATGATCTTGATGATCTTGTTGCCGGCTGCCTCACCGAGTGAGCCACCGAAGATGGTGAAGTCTTGCGAGAACAGGGCGACCTGGCGGCCGTTGATGGTGCCGACACCGGTGACGACCGAGTCGCCGTAAGGGCGCTTGGCGTCCATGCCGAAGGCGGTGCTGCGGTGACGCACGTACTCGTCGAGCTCGACAAACGAACCAGGGTCGAGCAATGCTTCGATGCGCTCGCGCGCGGTCTTCTTGCCCTTGGCGTGCTGCTTCGCGATTGCGGCCTCACCGGCGGCGGTTACCGCCTCGTGGTAGCGGTCGCGAAGGTCTTGGAGCTTGCCCGCAGTGGTCGCGATGTCAGGGTTGAGTCGCAGAGCCTGAGTGTAGGTGTTCTCGAAGGTCATGCGGCAAGCCTACCTTTGCGCACTGCCGCCTGCGGGTAACGCTAGCGCTACGGTTGTTGCCATGAGCGAGTTCGATTCCGCCCGCGCGCTGGCTGGCCACTTTGATTACGTGGCCGAGACCGGGTCGACCAACACCGACCTGATTGCCGCCGCTGCCAACCTGCCCGACTTCGCGGTGCGAGTTGCCGGTTTTCAAAACGCCGGACGCGGCCGCTCGGGCCGCCAGTGGCTCGCCCCCGCAGGTTCGAGCCTGTTCGTGTCGGTGCTGCTGCGCCCACGGCCGGCCATGCAGCCCGATGCCTACGGCTGGCTCCCGCTGATCGCAGGCCTGGCCGTGCGCAACGCCGTTGCCGAGTTGGCCGCCGCGTCTGGGCGAGAACTGCAGGTGGCCGTGAAGTGGCCGAACGACGTCTTGATCGCCGAGGCCGACGCCGCCGAGTTTGGTGGCCATCGCAAGGTCTCGGGTGTGCTGAGCGAGCTGCTGCCCGACCTGTCTGGCGTGGTCATCGGTGCCGGCTTGAACCTGACCCAGACGGCGGAGCAGCTGCCAATCGAGTCGGCAACCTCGCTGGCGCGAAATGGAGTTGCCGTAGATCGCGAAACCGCGCTTGCCGCATACCTGAACCAGCTAAAAGGTCTTTACGGAGTATTCGTTGCGGCGGGTGGCGACGCCGTAGCAAGCGGCCTGCGCGACCAAATCGCCGCAAACTGCGCGTCGGTCGGCCGCCGCGTGCGAACCATTCTGCCCGGTGATGTCGAACGTCTAGGCGCTGCCAAGGGCATCGATTCGCAGGGGCGCCTCATCGTGCTTTTCGACGGCGATTCGGCTCCAACCGCGGTTGCTGCTGGCGACATCGTGCACTTGCGCCACAATTAACACGTGTCCAACGGCTTTGTCTCTGAGTTTCGCTACGCGCGGCTGCGCGCTCGCGGCTCGAGCCTGTTCCTGCCGATGCTGTTGCTGTTCGCCGAGAGCGCCGTACTCAGCTTCGTCTGGCCAAAGCTGCCACAGGACGATGCGAGCGTCATGCTGCGCAGCATCTTTATTGCAGTAGCCGCGGCAATCGCGCTGGTCTTTTGGTTCATCCCGCTGATTCGCCACCTGAGCAACTGGATCGAGATCACGAACGCCAACGTCATTGTGTCCAGCGGTCTCTTCGGAAGCAAGCGCCAGGTTAGCCTGCGCAACATCCAGCAGGTTCAGGTGGTCGGCCGATCGAAGCTGGTGCTCAGTGTCGCCGGTGAACCGGATATCGAATTTTCACGACTCGCGAAGGCTCGCACCATCGCGACCGAATTGCAGAAACTCGTCGGCTAGGAGCAGCGTTGACCAAGAGAATCGGAATCATCGGCGGCGGCCAGCTGGCCCGCATGATGCTCGTGCCCGGCATTCACCTCGCACTAGAGGTCAAGGTGCTGGTCGAGGCCGAGGGGTCACCTGCTGCGCTTGGTGCGACGATGGTCGGCGATTACAACCTGGTCGAGGTCGTGCGCGAGTTTGCCAAGACCGTCGACGTCATCACGTTTGACCACGAGCACGTGCCGCTGCCGGTACTGCGTGCCCTCGAGGCCGAGGGCGTCGAGGTTCAACCGCCATCACGCGCGCTTGCCTTCGCGCAGAACAAGCTGCACATGCGTCAGCGTCTAACCGAGCTGGGCTTGCCGATGCCGGCCTGGGCCGAGATCCAGACCGCCGATGAGCTCGAGCGGTTCATCGCAGCCAACGGTGGCGTAGCGATTCTAAAGACTCCGATCGGTGGCTACGACGGCAAAGGCGTGCGCGTAGTGCGCTCGGCAGGTGATGCCGCCGACTGGCTGACTGCCGATGGCCTAGCCAAGGTGGGCGGAAGCTTGCTCGCCGAGGAGAAGGTTGACTTTGTGCGCGAGTTGGCGCAGCTGAGCGCGCGCAATGCGAGCGGAGAGTTTGCCGCGTGGCCACTGGTTCAGACCGTGCAAGAGGATGGCGTCTGTGCCGAGGTGCTAGCCCCGGCTCCGAATGCCGACGCGGCAACCCTTTCTCGCACCGCCGAGATCGCTCGCGGGGTAGCCGAGGGCCTCGGTGTCACGGGCGTACTTGCCGTAGAGATGTTCGAGGCCCGCGACGGCCGAATCATCATCAACGAGCTAGCGATGCGCCCACACAACTCGGGCCACTTCTCGATCGAGGGTTCGGTCACCAGCCAATTCGAGCAACACCTGCGTGCGGTCGCAGACCTGCCATTGGGAAGCACCGAGCCACGTGCCGCGCATTCGGTGATGATCAACTTGCTCGGTGTCGATGACGAGAACGATTTCGTGCGTAACTATCCGGCAGCGATGAGCGCGCACCCAACGGCCAAACTTCACGTCTACGGCAAGTCGGCTCGCAAGGGTCGCAAGATGGGCCACGTCACCGCGATCGGTGAGGATGCCCAGCAGACGCTGGCCACCGCCCGTGCCGCTGCCGAGATTTTGCGCCGCGGAAACTAAAATTTAGGGGTTCGCGCGTCGTTTTCGGCGCTGACAGCAAGGAGCCCCACATGTCGCAACTTCGCGTTGGCGTGGTCATGGGATCCGACTCGGACTGGCGCGTAATGTCAGACGCGGTCGAGGTTCTCAAGGAATTCCGTATCGACTTTGACGTCGAGGTTCTCTCGGCGCACCGCACCCCAGAACGCATGATCGAGTGGGGTAAGAACGCAGCCAACAACGGTTTCGGCGTCATCATCGCCGGCGCCGGCGGTGCCGCCCACCTGCCAGGCATGCTGGCCTCGGTCACCACCCTGCCGGTCATCGGCGTTCCGGTTCCGCTGTCGCAGCTCGACGGCATGGACTCACTTCTGTCGATCGTTCAGATGCCTGGCGGCATCCCGGTGGCCACCGTCGCAATCGGCAACGCCAAGAACGCGGGCTTGCTCGCCGCGCGCATCCTCGCCGTCTCAAACCCTGACCTGGCCGACCACCTCGCCGACTACGCCGAGGGTCTCAAGCACCAGGTCGCCGAGAAGAATGCGAAGCTGAAATCTCAAATCTAGGCAACCAGGGGCTGCCATCGGCCGGCGAGGTTCGCTCGACTTCGGCCGCAAGTTTTGCACGCAGCCCGTTTAGGAATCTTGACCGTGCGACGCCGCAGGTCATGCTCAAGCGCGCCTGGTGGCTTTTACTCCTTTCATTCATCGTGCCCGGTTCGGCACAGCTTCTCGCCGGCAACCGAAAGCTCGCGCGCGTTGCCCTGGTCGCCACGGGGCTGCTCTGGTCGATCGGCGTCCTGCTCGTGCTCATTGCCCTGCCGTTCGAGGGTCAGTGGCTGGCCGCCATCGCAACCCAGGGCTGGTTCCTGACCGGCGTGACTTTCGGTCTTGTCGGCTATGCAATTCTGTACGGCTTGATTGCCCTAGATACCCTGCGTCTGATGCAGGTTGGCCGCATGGTTCCGCGCGACAAGTGGATTGCCACGGTCGTGCTGCTCGCGCTGGCGGGCACCATCAGCACCGGCTTCGGTGCCGCGGCAAATGTGACCAACTCGGTCGGCACACTGGTCGGTCAGGTCTTCGCCCAGAAGGGCTTTTACGCACCGAGCGAGGGACGCTACAACATCCTGCTGCTGGGCGCCGACTCGGGCAAGGATCGCTTCGGCATTCGCCCCGACTCGATCTCGGTGATCAGCGTCGATGCAGCCACCGGCCAGGCTGTCAACATCGGTATTCCGCGCAACCTGCAGAAGGTGCGTTTCGCCGCCGATTCGCCGCTGCACAAGGTTTTCCCGCACGGCTGGAGCTGCGGCGACAGCTGCCTTATCAACGCGCTCTACAAAGAGGTTTCCGACAACTACTCCGACCTGTACCCGGATGCCGAGGCAAAGGGTTCGACCCCAGGCGTCGAGGCAACCAAGGATGCGGTCGAATGGGTCACCGGCCTGCACATCGACTCGTACGTCATGATCGACATGGCTGCATTTGCCGGACTGGTCGATGCTCTCGGCGGAGTCGACATCAACGTCAAGGAGCGCCTGCCGATTGGTGGCCAGCGCAGTGACATGAGCGACGTCAAGGGCTGGATCGAGGTCGGTCAGCAGCACATGGACGGCTACACCGCACTCTGGTACGCACGTTCGCGCCACAGCACCACCGACTACGACCGCATGCGTCGCCAACGTGAGGTCGAGGATGCCCTGCTCGATCAGGCCGGTCCGGTTAACATCGCTCAGCACATGGCCGCGGTCGCCAAGGCAGCGGGAAAGATGGTCAAGACCGATATTCCATCAGACATGTTCGGCACCTATTTCAACCTGGCTCGCAAGGCCAAAGAGCTCGGCCTGAAGTCGCTCGAACTGGTCCCGCCAAAGGTCAATGTGGTCTACCCAGACTTCGATGGAATTCGCTCGATGATTCAGGCCAGCTTCAAGGCTCAGGGCTAAACTCTTCGTGATGAGCCTCGCCGATTACGCCGCCGAGCACGGACTCAAACGAGTCGGTGCCCGCCCTGCGTTTGTCGACTATCTGATGCAGGCCTGGGCCCGCAAGGACTTCGCTTTCGGTCTGGCTAAGTACTCCAACGAAGCCGCGAACGCCAAGAATCGACTCGGTCGCTGGTGGATCATCCTGTTGCCAACCCTGCAGGCTGTCGTTTACGGCCTGATCTTCGGCGTTTTGATGGCTCGCGATCGCCCAGAGAACTTCATCCCGTTCCTGTTTACGGGTGTCTTCCTATTCACCTTCATGAGCGGCTCGGCAACCGCTGGCGCGAGCGCTATGACGAGCAACACCGGGCTGGTTCGCTCGCTCGCATTCCCTCGTGTGCTGCTGCCGATCTCGGCCGTGCTGCGTCAGTTGCTCAACAACCTTCCGCAGCTGGGCCTCTTGCTCATTACCCTGCTGATCTTCCGTCAGACCATCGGCTGGGATTGGCTGTTGATGATTCCGGTCGTGCTCTTGCTGACCTCTTTCAACTTTGGCGTTGCGATGATCATGGCCCGCATCGGCGCCCAGGTTCAGGACATCAACAAGCTGCTGCCATTCGCCGTTCGAGTGCTGTTCTACACCTCGGGCATCTTCTTCAGTGTTGACCGTTTGCTTGTGGGATACCCAGAGTTGCTAGCAGTCTTGCGCTTCAACCCGATCTACGACTTCATCGAACTCGCTCGCGGTCTGCTGGTCGACGGCTACGCGGTGACGCCGTTCCTGTGGCTGACCGCATCGGGTTGGGCAGTTCTAACTTTCGTCTTTGGCGTGCTGTTCTTCTGGAAGGCGGAGGAGCGTTATGGCCGCGAAGACTAAGCGCAAGGCGGCCGAGCTGAAGCCGGTCGTCGTCGTCGATGACGCGCACATCACCTACAAGGTGTTCTCGAGTGGTCGTCGTGCGACCCGTGCGGCCGCGGGCGGCGGTCTGTTTTCGCGCAAGATGGGCCTGCGTGAGGTGCACGCGATCAAGGGCTTGTCGTTCACGATTTATGAGGGCGAATCCGTCGGCATCATCGGCTCGAACGGCTCGGGCAAGTCGAGCCTGATGCGTGCGATTGCTGGTCTGACCCCGCTGTCCAAGGGCGCGATCTATAGCTCAGCGCGACCAACCTTGCTCGGCGTCGGCGCCGTGATGCTGCCAAACCTCAGCGGCGAAAAGAACATCATCCTTGGTGGATTGGCCCTCGGCTTCAGCAAGAAGCAGATCGAGGCCGACGTCGAAAAGATCACCGACTTTGCAGGACTGCAGGAGTTCATCGACCTGCCGATGCGCACCTACAGCTCGGGCATGTCGGCCCGCCTTCGCTTTTCGATCGCGGCTTCGCGCGACCACGAGATCCTCATTGTCGACGAGGCCCTGGCCGTTGGCGACATGGAGTTCCGCAAGCGCAGCGAGGCCCGCATGCGCGAGATGCGCGACAACGCGGGCAACCTGTTCCTGGTCAGCCACTCGATGCAGTCGATTCTCGACACCTGCAACCGCGTGATCTGGATCGAAAAGGGCGAACTGATGATGGATGGCGATCCGCAGACCGTCGTAGACGCCTATAACAAGCACACCGGCGCGACCACGAACGACTAGTCATGGCTGGCAACAAGTTCGAGCTCCCGGCCCTTTCGGTGATGATGCCCGTGCTCAACGAGGAGGCACACCTCGAGGCGGCCGTCGACGCGATTCTCAATCAGGCCTACGACGCTCCTCTCGAGTTGATCCTCGCGCTCGGGCCATCTAGTGATGGCACCAACGACATCGCCGCCAAGATCGCGGCGCGTGACCCTCGCGTGGTGCTGCTGCAAAACCCGCGCGGCCTGACCACGATCGGGCTCAACGCGGCCACCAAGCTCGCCAAACACGACTTCATAATTCGCGTCGACGCACACAGCGAGCCGGCCGATGGCTACCTAGCCGATGGCATGCGCTTATTGCACGAGACCGGCGCAGACCTGCTTGGCGGCATCATGGACGCCCGCGGGCGCAGCGCGTTTCAGGCGGCGGTCGCCTGGGCATACACCTCGCGGTTCGGCATCGGCGGTGCCGCGTACCACGTTGGCGGCGAGGCAGGCGAGGCCGAGAGCGCGTACCTCGGCATCTTTCGCAAGTCGGCCCTCGAGCGAGTCGGCGGCTACGACGAAAACATCATTCGTGGCGAGGACTGGGACCTCGCTCAGCGCATCAAGCGCACGGGCGGCCTGGTTTGGTTCAGCCCGGAACTCAAGGTCACATACTGGCCGCGCGGCCGCTGGGATCGCCTGGCCAAGCAGTTCTATTCAACGGGCGTATGGCGCGGAGACCTAACCCGTCGCGACTTTGCCGGCGCATCGAAGCGCTACTTCTTGCCGCCTCTGGCCGTAGCCGCGATCATAGCCGGCCTCGTACTCCTCGCGTTCGGCAATCCGCTCGGCATCCTGCCTGCGGCTGGCTACCTGGCCGCCGTAGCATTGCTGGCGGTCACGGCATCCGGTCTGTCGCTAAAGGCTCGAGTCGCACTGTGCGTGGCACTACCGACGATGCACCTGAGCTGGGGATGGGGATTCTGGATCGGCCTGATTCGCGGTGCCGGCAAGACTGTCGACCGGTCGCGCAGCGGCACCCAAGCGGCGAAGAACTGAGGCGGAAAACGTGAATCTGGCACAGAAACTGCAGCGGGCAATGAATACCTACACGCCGACCCGCGTGCTCGGTGCGCTGCGTCGCCGTCGCGCCGACTGGCTGCGCAAGCTGCAGTACCGCCCGCAGGACACCAAGGCACTGCGCAACGCCATCCTGTTCGAATCGTTCCAGGGCAAGGTGATCGGCGATAACCCGCTGGACATCTTTCTTGAGGTGCGCGCGCGTAAGGCCTCGGGCCAGCTGCCTGCCGACCTCGAACTGCTCTGGACCACTGGCCCAGACACCCATGCCCCAGAGGGGTCGCGCGGCCTGCGTCACGGCAGTCGCGAGTGGCTCGATGCCCTGGCAACTTCCAAGTACCTGGTGAACAACACCAACTGGCCTTGGTACTTCCGCAAGGTCGACGGTCAGGTCTATCTGCAGACCTGGCACGGCACTCCTTTGAAACGCCTCGGTCGCGAGATTCCGAATAACAACCTAACCAAGTCGTACCTCGACACCATGGACCGCGAGGCCGGCTACTGGGATCACCTGATTTCGCCGAACGCCTTCTGCACCGGTGTCTTTCCTGGCGCCTTTGGCTACTCGGGGTCGATCATCGAGACCGGCTACCCGCGCAACGACCGCTTGACCACCGCGGGTGCCGACGAACGCCAGCGCATTCGCGAGTCGATCGGCATTGCCGACCCCAAGACGATTGTTGTGCTCTACGCCCCAACCTGGCGCGACTTCAAGCGCAGCGCCACCGGCAACTGGGAATCGGTCAACTTCATGGATGAAGACATCGAGCTTCCTGCTCGTTACCAGATGATCTATCGCGGGCACACCAACACTCATGCCGCACACAAGTCAAAGGTTGCCGGTCGCGCAATCGACGTGACCAAGTATCCGGATGTCACCGAGCTTTACATCGCGGCAGATGTGCTCGTGACCGACTACTCGAGCGTGATGTTTGACTTCACCGTGACCGGCAAGCCCGTGCTCTACCTGGCGCCGGATCTCGAGCGCTACCGAGCCGAACGCGGTTTCTACTTCGACTTCGAGGCCGATGCACCTGGGCCAATTCTGCAGCGCGACACCGAGGTAGTCGCGGCGCTACAACGGCTGCCCGAGCTGGCCGTCGAGTATCGCGACCGCTACCGCGCCTGGCAGCACAAGTTCAACGCGCTCGAGGACGGCAAGGCTTCGGCCCGAGTCGTCGATGTCCTATTTGGAGGCAACTGATGGAAGCCCTCAAGGCACTGATTCGCAAGGCGCTGGCCACCGGCCCGATTCCTGGCGTCAAGTATGCGCTGCTGCGCGCGATCTGGTGGCTGGCCTTCAAGACACAGCGACGCGACAGACGCATGCCAAAGGTCACCGTCGTGATTCCGGTTTACAACGTCGAGTCGTATTTGGCCGATGCGCTGCGGAGCGCTCGCGCCCAGAACTGGCCGAACCTAGAGATTATCGTCGTCAACGATGGCGCGACTGACGGCTCGGCCGCCATCATCGACCGCTTCTTCTACCGAACCCCGTTTATGCGCACGATCGTGCAGCAGAACGCCGGCCTCGGCGCCGCCCGCAACGCCGGACTGGCAGCAATCGAAGACACCGACTACGTGATGTTCCTCGACAGTGACGACCTTTTGCCGCTTGGTTCGGTGCGTCGTTTCGTTGAGCGCGCCGAGTCTTCTGGTAGCCCGCTCGTGGTCGGCAAGGCGGTGTGCTTCTATGGCGCGCGCTACTTCGACCGCACCTCCACTGCAGCGTTCTTCACCAAGTCACACAAGGCAATTTCGGTCAACGATTTGCCCGAGATCTTGGGCGACGCAACCAGCTGGAACAAGCTCTATAACTGGCAGTTCTGGCAGGCCAACCACTTCAAGTTCCCGGTCGGTGTCGCCTATGAAGACATGACGCTGGTGGTCACCGCATACCTAGCCGCCAAGCAGTTCGATGTCATCGCCAACGCGAGCTACTTCTGGCGCGTGCGCGCCGAGGGCGAGAGCCTTTCTAAGCGTCGCACCGAACTAAAGAGCCTTCAAGACCGCCTGCTCTCGATGGAGCAGATCGACAAGATTTTGCGCTTGAGCACCGAGCGCGGATTCATCACCCCGAACGTGCACCTCAGCTGGTTGAGCCGCATCATCTCGCTCGACCTGCCGCTGTTCGTCGAGTCGATTCCGGTCACCGATCAGGCCTTCTTCGACGAACTGCACAATCGGGCGGGCAAGTTGCTGGCGAAAGCGCCGGAACAGGTTTGGACCCAGTCGAGTGGCAAACTGCGCAAGGCGGTATGGGCGGCTGTGCACGGCACTCGCGAGCAGACCCTAAAGCAGCTTTCCTAATTCAGCGGCAAGTCACAGACAGTTCTCAGAGCCCCAAAGTTAGGCTTAAGGCACCGATTTTCGGCTCGTTTGTCACACCCTAGAGAGGGCCATCTGCGATGAAAAAGTTCCTGGTTTTCGTGGTGCTGGTTGGCGTTGCAACCCTGGCTGGCTGCACCCTGTTCTACCCGAACTGGGGTCAGACCCCAACTCAGAGCGCGGCGCCTAGCGAGAGCGAATCGCAGCCGGTCGCTACCGAAACCGCAGAACCGCAGCCGACCGAGAGCCAGGCAGCACCTAAGGGCAAGGCCACCGTCGAAATCATGAGCGCCGATGTCGACACTTCCGCGCTGGCTATCAACGTCATCGCGCACGTTGCCAACATCGCCGAAGATGGCGGAAACTGCACCCTCGTCTACCAGAGCGGTGCCGTCACCAAGCAGGTAGCGGTAAAGGCCGAATCAAATCTCAGCGACACCCAGTGCTACCCGATGACGCTGTCAACCGTTGGTTTGCCCAAGGGCGCCGGTCTGGTCAGCGTGGTCTACGACTCGACCGGCTACCACGGCCAGTCCGCGGCAACCGCAGTAACCGTTAAGTAGTCACTCGCAAAGATTCAGATGCACGCAAAGTTGAGCCGCCTGTTGGCCATGATCGCAGCCGCGATCCTGGCCCTGACCGGCTTAACCGCGCTCGAATCCCGTGACTCCGCAGAGGCCGCCGATGTCTCGCGCTTCGACCCGGGTTTGATCATCAGCGACAGCGTTTTCTACGACTTCGGCACCATGGGCGTCGCCGACATCCAGCGCTTCCTCGAGAGCAAGGTGCCGGTCTGCAAGGACGGCGACGGCGGGCCAAAGTGCCTGCGTAACTACATTATGGATACGCCCGAGAAGGCCGCCGACGATGGCCGATGCGATGCGATGCCTGCGCAGAAGGATCAGACAGCAGCCCAGATCATCTATGCAGTCTCACGCGCCTGCAAGATCAATCCGCGCGTTCTACTGGTTACTCTGCAGAAAGAGCAGGGGCTGATTCAGTCGTCCAATCCGACCGCTCGAATGTATGCCGCAGCGCTCGGCTTCGCTTGCCCAGACGTCGACCCGAACGGTTCATGCGGTCGAGTCAAGGCCGGCCTGTTCAACCAGCTCTACTTCGGGGCGGGTCAGCTGCAGTGGTACGGCGACCCGCGCGGATCGTTCACCTACCTCAAGGTCGGCAAGACCTCAAACATTCGCTACAACCCGAGCTCTTCATGCGGTACCAAGCCGGTCACCATAAAGTCGCAGGCCACCGCGAACCTCTACTACTACACGCCATACACGCCGAATGCGGCAGCGCTGAAGAACCTTTACGGCAGCGGCGATAGTTGCAGCGCTTACGGCAATCGCAACTTCTGGCGCTTCTACACGGACTGGTTCGGCGACCCGGTTGCCGGCGGATTCTTGCTCAAGAGCAAGACCAGCGCGACCTACCTGATCGTCGACAACAACCGCTACCTGGTTAGCGATCCAGACCTCCTCAAGGCACTGGCTCCGCTCGGTCCGCTCGGCGTCATCAGCGACGAATACCTGAATACCTTCGCCGACTCTGGCGCGGTGAGTCGCGTGTTTAAGTCGGCCCTTGGCAAGTACTACTTCGTCGAGAATGGCAGCAAGTACCTCTTCAACGACTGCAACCAGGTGGGTTCGTTCGGCCTCGATTGCAGCAAGGCAATTCAGCTCACCGCATCGCAGCTGGCCGCGTTGGCCGACGCAGGCCCGGTTACCGGATACATCACTGGCGATTCGAACTCGACGTACATGATTCAGGGCGGATTCAAGCGCGAGGTTCTCGACACCGCATCTGCGACCGCCAACGGCATCGCGCTGCCCGCGCTAAACACCAAGCTGACCATCAAGGCGTTTGGCTACCTGCCCTGGGGCACTCCGGTAATCAAGAACGGCAGCATCTTCGCTAATCGCGACACCAAGAACAACGTGGTCTTTATGGATGGCCAAGCCTTCGAGATTCCGGCTGCGGTTGGCAAAGAACTCGACCTCAAGCCTTGGTTCGAGTCATCGACCGGCACCATCTCTACGGCTGGGCTCGGTGCCTCGGCAACCAACGTGCCGATTCTCAACTTCTCGCGCGACGACCAGGGGCACACCTGGTTGCTCACCAGTGCGGGCAAGCGCCAAGTAACCACACCTGCCGAAATCGTGCCCGATGCACCGTTGCTGCCAAACACGCTGTTTGCCCGAATCGCGACCATGGATGCCCCTATCGCTGCGCCACTGTTTGCTCGCAGCAATACCGACAAGCAGCTCTACTTCGTTCGCGGGGGAGTGCGCAAGGCAATCAGGGTGACGGCCGACCGCACGAAGTTGATTCCGCAGTTGGCAACCCCGACCGTCCAGGTGTTGCCGGTTACCGCGTTGAACCAGATCGCCGAGGGCGGCAACGCGCTGCCGCCAGGCACCATCGTCAGCGGCCAATTGACAGCCAAGGCCAAGACGCTCACCTATTGGGTGAACGGCAACGACAAGCTCGTGCAGATCCCCGATCTGGCCGCTGCAACATCGCTGGGAATCGCGGTCTCGGGCAAGCTCACGGCACGCCAGCTAACCACGGCAGAACTCAAGGGCTACGCGCGCAGCGGCGTATTCTCGGGCTTCAAGGTGTCCTGTGCCGATCAGCAATACATAGTGACCGGCGGCAAGCTCTACCCAATTGCCTCCGAAATCGCGGCGCTCTACCCGGGTTCGCCAGTGGCCCTGGACGCGTTGAATTGCGCACTTCTGACGCCGCAGGCCCAGGGCGTCGGGCGCTTCATCCGCACGCCAGACAAGAGCTACTGGCTGATCACCGCTGGCAAGAAGCAGGCGATTGCAAACGTCACCGCATACAAGGCGCTCGTCGGCCAGACGCCAATGACGACGCTCTCGGCGATCATCGTCGATCAGCGTCTTGCCGACCTCATTCCAGCCGGCCGCAAGGCTGGAGCGACCGTGGTCGACCCATCACCGGCACCGACCACCAACCCGACCGCATCGCCGACTCCGAGTGCGTCACCGCCCGCCAGTGCATCGCCAAAGCCGACCGCGACAGCGACGCCGAAACCAACCGCAACGCCTGCGCCGACAGCGACAGCGACAGCGACCGCGAGCCCATCGCCGAGCGCGACAGTTCGCAAGTACACCGTGGTCTCGGGTGACACACTTACCAAGATTGCGGTCAAGTACTCCGTGACGGTGTCGGCAATCAAGACCGCCAACAACCTGACATCAGACACCATTCGCGTGGGTCAAGTTCTGGTCATTCCATAGACTTAGTGGCATGTCGAAACAGGTCGTAATTCTTGCCGCTGGCATGGGCACCCGCTTGGCCCGCCCGCTGCCAAAGCCACTCACCGAGTTGCGCGATGGCCGCTCAATCATGCAGCAGCAGATCGACAACCTGAGCAGCGCATTCGGCGACACCTACCGCATCATGATCGTGGTCGGCTTCAAGCTCGAGGCCATCATCGAGCGCTTTCCGCAGGCCACCTTCGTCTACAACGAGTACTACGACCAGACCAACACGTCTAAGAGCCTGCTGAAGGCCCTGCGTGCTGCACCTGATGGCGGTGTGCTTTGGCTTAACGGCGACGTGGTCTTCGACCCGCAGGTGTTGAACCGAGTTGCGCCGCTGATTGAGGCGGACCAATCATTCGTGGTCGTCAACACCGCCAAGGTCAGCGACGAAGAGGTTAAGTACACGCTCGACGCTTCCGGTCACATCGACCAGCTATCGAAGACGGTTTCGGGTGGTCTTGGCGAGGCAGTGGGCATCAACTTCGTCTCGGGTACCGACAAGCAGGCGCTCATCGCACGCCTCGACCAGGTCGGCGAACAGGATTACTTTGAGCGCGGCATCGAGCTGGCGATCGAACTAGATGGCCTAAAGTTCAAGGCCGTCGACATCAGCGATCTTTACGCTGTTGAAATCGACTTTGCAGAAGACCTAGAGCGAGCAAACGAGCTCTTTTAGGCGAACGCCCCTTCGGCTCGAGCGCCTCGCTCGGTTCGTTGGCCTTGACCGCGAATAGCGCCAAGAACACCCATCCGATTTCGATGAGCATGCGGCTCTCGGTCAGGTTCTGGGCAAGCAGGCCGACGAAGACCAGGATCGGCCATAGGTAGAGCACACTCGTGTGGCGCACGGCTAGGCGCCACAGTTTGACGAACGTGACGATTAGCAACGCCGCAAACAGCGCGAAACCAACCGAACCAACCTGAAGCCACATGTCGAGGTAGGCATTGTGCGCCTGGAAATAGGGCACGCCCTTGATAACCACGAGGCCGTCGTATGGCTTGACGCCCGGCACCCAGTGGCTGATCCAACCCCAACCGAGGTTCGGCTTCTGTGCGATGAGCTGGAGCACGGCCTTCCAGATGCCGCTGCGGCCTGTCATGTCTGGGCTCTTGCCAAAGAATTCGAATACCTGGGCGCGATAGACCAGCACAAAGAATCCGGCGATGCCGGCCGAGAACCAGGCGATTCGGTAGTAGCGGTGGCGGGTCTCTCGGTTCTTACCCTCCGCCGCAATCGACACGACCGCGGCAGCGGCTATGGCGGCCATCGCGAAGCCGATACCGGCCGACTTGGCCAGGGCTAGCGCGAGCGCCGAGGTCGACATGCCGAGCACGCTAAGCCAGCGCGGGCCGGCGATGATCGAATACTCGACGGCGAAGACGACTATGCCAACCATCGCTACGTAAGCCAACAGGTTCGAGTTGCCTACGATGCCCTGGATGCGTTCGCCCTCGAGCAGGTTGGCGCGGCTCCAGTAGTACTCGGGAGCCGGCGGAGTGTCGCCCTCGTAGTTGCCGAAGATCGGAGCGATCGGGCCGCGGATTGCCGCGTACACCTCGAAAATCAGCGAGGAGAAGATGATGGTGCGAATCACGTTCGCAAAGATTCGCAGCAAGTGACGCCAAGAGAACATGCCCGCGAGGAACACGCCATAAAGGGTCGTGCCGATCTGCGCGACGACGGCGAGCAGCGTGATCTTGGAGTAATCGGACCAGAGCGCGCTCAGCAGCATCCAACCGAGGAGCACGTAGAGCAGCGCGGGAACGCGCGAGAGCCAGACCTTGGGGCCTTCGAGGCCCATCTTGCCGCTTTGGAAGAAGAGCACGAACGAACTGACAGTGAGCGCGACAAGCATGGCGCCCCAACCGATCCAGCCGATCGAGTATCGAACCGCGTCGCCAGCGAACAGCGTGAATACGCCGAGGTAAGCGAACCAGGTCTTGGTTCGGTAGCCGGGCTCTTTCGTGTTGAAAACGATGCGAATCGGCTGGGTCATCGCGGTCATGCTCACCAGTCTAGAGGCGGGTGGCAAATAGGCTTAGTGGCGAGATGATCGTCAAAATTGCGAACCACCCACGCGACTACGCGTGGGGTTCAAAGACACTGATGGCCGACTACTTTGGTTGGCGCGAGACCGGCGCACCGATGGCCGAGGTCTGGTTTGGTACCCACCCTGGTTCACCTGCCACGCTCGCCGACAATCCGCACGTAACTCTGCGCGAACACATCGGGCAAGACCTCCCGTTTCTGCTGAAACTACTCGCTGCTGATAGGCCACTTTCGATTCAGGCTCACCCGAACCTCGAGCAGGCTAGGGCCGGCTTTGAGCGCGAGAATGCGGCCGGGCTGCCACTTTCAGCTGCGATGCGAAACTACCGGGACGCCAACCACAAGCCCGAGGCGATCGTCGCGCTGACCAATTTTGAGGCGCTCTGTGGTTTCCGCAGCCTGCCACAGATCAAGAATCTGCTGCTCGACATGGTCGAAGCGCCAGATGCATCCGAAACCTTTGTCGCGATTGCCAAACAGTGGCTGGATGCGTTCATCGCCGATGGGCTCGCCGCTCTCGTCGCCGCGATTCTGCGACCGCAGTTAGGCGGCGAACCAATCGTGCTCGACGGCTTCAACGCCGAACTCGCTCGAATGGCCGACTTTAGCGCCCGCTTCGAGCTTGCCTCGCGGCTGAACGAACTGCACCCCGGCGACCCGGGCGTCGTGCTCGCACTGCTACTCAACCACGTCTATCTGGAGCCAGGCGAGGCGCTATACCTCCCTGCCGGTAACGTGCACGCTTACCTTGGCGGTCTCGGCGTTGAGGTGATGGCGTCGAGCGACAACGTGCTTCGCGGGGGTCTAACCAGCAAGCACATCGACGTTCGCGAGTTGCTGTCTGTGCTCGACTTCGAGTCGGCCGCGGTGCCGCGCATTCAGCCGCGCGAACTGGCCCACGGCCTCGTCGAGTTCCCGGTGGCTGCCGCCGACTTCAAGCTGTATCGCGCGAGCGTGTCGGCCGGCAACCTGCTCGCCGAGATTGCGCTGCCAGCAGCGGCTATCGCGCTATGCGTTGGTGGCGATGTCGAGCTGACCGATTCGCGGGGATCCGCCGTAAACCTGCGTCGCGGAGAAGCCGCTTACCTGTCGCCCGAAGCACGCCACTTCACGCTCGCCGGAAACGGCGACTGCTTTATCGCGCTCGGCTGATTAGTTCTGCGGTCTGGCGTTCCAGGCCGACTCGATGATCTCGGCCAGGCCGTTGCGAGCCTTCCAGCCAAGCGTGTCTGCGATGCGCGAAACATCGGCGCATAGGAACGGGGGATCGCCCGCGCGACGAGGACAAACCTCGATCTCGAACGGTTCACCCGCAACGCGACGAATCTCGTCAATTACCTCAAAGACGCTAGAGCCGGTGCCCGTGCCCACATTGAAAGTTCTGTGCGGGCGGTTGTCGTTGCCGAGATAGTCGAGTGCCGATAGGTGTGCCTCGGCCAGGTCGAGCACGTGCACGTAATCGCGAACGCACGAGCCGTCTGGGGTCGCGTAGTCATCGCCGAAAACCTTGGGCTTCTGCCCATTGGCCAAGGCGGCAAACACGATTGGCACGAGGTTCATCACGGCGGTGTCCGCCAGGTCGGGCCAGCCCGCTCCCGCGACGTTGAAGTAACGCAGGTTTGCGGCGCGAAGACCCCACGCGCGTTCGGCGTCGGCTGCCATCCATTCGCCGATTAGCTTGGTTTCGCCATACGGGTTGATCGGCCTGCAGTCGAGGTCCTCGGTGACGGCAGGCACGTCTGGCATTCCGTAGGTCGCGGCGCTCGAAGAGAACACCAATTTGGTGACGCCCGCGTTGCGCATCGCGCTTAGCAGGTTAGCCATGCCGGCGACGTTCTGCAGGTAGTAATCCTCGGGCTGCTCGACCGACTGGCCGACCTGCTTGCGCGCGGCGAGGTGAATGACCGAGTCGACTTCGTATTCGGCGATGACTTCGCCGAGCACACGCTGGGCGTCTGGGCTGGCTAGGTTCAGGCTGATCTGAGCGGCATCGCCGAGGCGGTCTGCCAGACCCGTGCTGAAGTCATCGACCACCACGACTTTGCTGCCCCGATTTTGTAACAATCGAACAACGTGAGAACCGATGTAGCCGGCTCCGCCGGTGACTAGAACGCTCATGGCTAAAGGATACCGCCCCGCAAATATCGCGATATTTGAGCCGATTTTCGACCCCGAGCACCCGCAGAACCGCGCCGTGGCGCGGAACTCACTCCAGGCTCAAATTGACGGCGATATTCGCCCCACAAAATGCTGCTAGATTGTCGTGTTCGGTTAGCCGAATTCGGCGCCCTCATGCCGATGTAAGACCTTTAACCCGAGGGTCAGACTTTGCCAAATTGGATTTGACACGAAGCGAATAACACGGGTGTAATTACATGGAGGGAAGTATCCGGCAGCGTCGCTTTGAGTGCGCTTGGGGGAACTTTTCGATCATTCAGATAGGAAGCGTATGGACAGTCGTAGTCGTGTGCCAGAGAACTGGTTTGTTGATGTACTTCGACTTGGTGTCGCAGGGGCCTACTCGGACGCTGAGGAAACTAATTCACTGAGCTGGCAGGCTGATGCAGTCTGCGCACAGACCGACCCTGAAGCCTTCTTCCCTGAAAAGGGTGGCTCGACTCGCGACGCCAAGCGCATCTGCGCCGGTTGCGACGTCAAGCAGCAGTGCCTTGAGTACGCGCTGGCCAACGACGAGCGCTTTGGCATCTGGGGTGGCTTGTCAGAGCGCGAGCGCCGCAAGCTCAAGAAGCGCGCATAACCCCGGCATCCTGCCGAAATGAAACCATTCGTTACCGCGGTCGTCATCGCCGATGGCGATAGCGACTATTTGTCGGTAACCCTCGCGGCTCTGCAACAGCAGACCCGACCCGCAGAGCGCATCCTTATTGTCGACACCTCGACCGAAGGCTTCATGGCCTCCGAGGCTTCGAACCGCGAGCTGCCAGATCACATCGAGATTCGCTCCATCGGGCCGATTCGCAACCTCGCGCAGGCGGTAACGCCGGCGGCAGAAAGTTTGCCTTCGGTCGAAGGCGCAACCAACTGGATGTGGCTGCTCCACGACGACTCGGCCCCTGCCGAAGCCGCGTTGGCTGAACTGCTAAATACCCTCGAGATCTCTCCATCCGTTGCCCTGGTCGGCCCTAAGCAGCTCGAGTGGAACGACCCACGCATCATCAAGCAACTGGGGCTAACGCTCACTCGAAGGGGTGCGATCTTCTCGCCCGTCGCGGGCGAACTCGACCAGGCTCAGCACGATCACATCGACGACGTAATGGCTGTCGGCACGGCCGGCATGCTGGTCAACGCCGACGTCTATCGGGCCGTCGGTGGCATCGACCCGAAGGTGCCCAACCTGGCCGCCGACGTCGATTTCTCGGTTCGCGTGAGACTAGTGGGACACCGCGTGGCAGTCGCCCCAGCCGCAAAGGTTCTGCACGCAGGCCTGTCGCTAGCCGGCAAGCGCAACCGCCGTTGGCTGAAGGCCGGGCCGCGAACCGCGATGCGACGTGCGACCGCGCACCTCAAGATCGCTTACTCGTCCTTTCTGGCGGCCTCCCTCTACGTTCTTTTCGCCCCGCTGATCGGCATCCTTCGCGCCATCTTGGCGGTTGCTAGTAAGCACCCGAACCGCATCTGGGCCGAGGTATCGACCGGTTTCTGGGTTTTCTTCACGGGATTCGCTCGTTTGGCCGCCCGGGCGCGAGTGCGCCGCGGTGCCAGCTCCAGCCTGTCTTCAATAGACGCCCTGCGTGCTTCCCGACAGGCCGTGCGCCAACAGCGACTGCACGAGCAGGTACGCGAGGACGCCGAGATTGTCGGCACTGCACCGCTTGCGCCAGAGGGTGCCGTCGACGCAACAGCAACCAAGGCCTCGAGCACGACAGTCGCGCTATGGATTGCGCTCGCACTGGCCTTGGCAAGCTGGCGGTTCATCCCGTTCCAACCGGCAGCCATCGGTGGTGGCGCGCTGCCTCTTTCGGGTGACTGGTACACGCTGTTTACCCACGCTGGCTCGAGCTTCCAGAACATCGGTCTCGGTTTCTATGGCGCGAGCGATCCATTCAACTGGGTGCTGCTCGCCATCGGCAGCCTGACGCCTTGGCAGCCAAGTTTGGGTCTGGCTCTGTTCCTGCTACTCGCCAAGTCACTGTCGTTTCTGGGTGCGTGGCGTGCGTTGGGTCTGCTTACCGCGCGCGGCTGGCTGCGCATTCTTGGCGCTCTAGCCTTCGCCTTCTGGCCATCGATCAGTCAGGCGCAAATCGATGTGCGAGTTCCGTCAATCGTTGCGGCAGTGGCGCTTCCGTGGCTCACACTCGCGGTGGCTAGGGCAGCTGGGCTAGGCAAGAACGCACCTCGTCGCTCGGCATCGCGAACCTGGTCCTGGGTCGGAGTATCTGGACTCTTGCTCATGGTGGTTGGCGCGGCGGCACCAAACGTTCTGCCGGCTCTGATTTTGGCCATGATCGTCGTGCTCTTCTCGCGCTTGGGCAAGTTCGGCTACCTGTTCTGGATTCCGCTTCCACTGGGTGCCGCGCTGGCACCTCTGATCTGGTTTGAATCGGTCAACCTCCTGCAGCCGGCGGCATCACTGGCAGATCCGGGTCTTCCGCAGACGTCGCGGGTATCGCAGTTTTGGCAGCTCCTGCTGGGCGACGGACTAGTCAATTCGGGAATTGTCGACGCCAGCGCGCAAGCGGGCGGAGCGACCCTGACCATCGTTTTCGCGTCGGCGTTGTGGATCACCATCCCGATCCTGCTCCTCGCCATCATTGCTCTACTAAGCAGTCGTTTCGTGTTCGCCAGCTCACTCTGGGCGCTTGTGGTGTTCGCACTGGCCTGCGCCTGGCTTGTCGAGCGGATTAGCTTCGCAGCCATCGGCGTGGGTTCATCGCAGATTGCACTCGATCGCGTCAACGGTTCGCCGTATGCCCTGCTCGCTCTCGCGGCGATGGGCCTGATTGCGTTGGCCGTGATAGCCCTAGACCAGATCAATCGCGCGGTCGTTCGTCGCTCGTTTGCCGTGCTGACGGCGGTTGCCACGGTCGCGCCAGCCGCGGCTCTCTTCGCCATTGCGAGTCCAACCATTAGCTTCACGAATGGCCGGGTCGTGCCCTCGCTGGTCGCCGCAGAGACCTCGAATGGCAGTCAGCTCAAGACACTGGTGCTGCGCGATGTTTCTGCCAGTGCCGCTGAGCAGCGTTTCGCAGCCGAACTCGTTTCGGGCGATGGCGTGCAGCTCGACGACGTGAGCACCGCGTACCGCTTCGCCCTATCTGGTTTGGCCGAAGAGCGAGACGAGTATGGAATGACCGGTCAGTTGGTCGCCGACCTGACCGCCGCTAACGGCACCGACCTGACCACCGAGCTTCGCGAAGCCGGCATCGGCTTCATCTTGTCGCCAGAGACCGCATCAGCCGGAGCCAAGAAGTTGGCCATCGCACTAGATAGCTCGAACGAGCTCGAGTCGGCCGGCCAGACCGATTACGGCAGGCTGTGGCGCGTCAAGAGCCCTAACGCCGACTTGGCCAAGGCCCCGACTGAGGCGCCTTCGCCTTGGTCGATAACCAAGGTTGTGCAGCTCGTCGTGATTCTGGGCTTTGTGCTCTTGGCTGTGCCGGGCCGAGCCGCAGCCGGTAAGCGCAACGACAGCGAAATCTTCGTTGGTCAGACCGACGAACCGACCGGGGGAGACGACTTTGTTTAGACGCATCCTTGGTTCGGGCGCAGCGCTCGTTGCATTCGTCGTCCTACTTATCGTGGGCTCGCTCGTCACGCCGCAGTTCGCGCTCAACGTCGGCGATCTTTCGGTTTCTTCGGTTCGCGAGGTAAAGGCCGGCGACCTGCAGCTGGTTTGCCCCGGCGGCGCTTACCGAACCGGCGGCGCAAGCGGCACGGCGCTGGGAGTCTTCGACCAGGCGGGTTCGGCAGAACTAAACGCAACGAGCTGGCTGCGCGACGCCGAGCTCACCACCACCGGTCTCGAAGGACCAAACGATGCGCAGCCGTTGCCGGCTCAGGTTGGTTTGCCTGTGCGTATTGCTCGCCCTTCGCTGCTCACCGTCACCGATCCTTCGGGCGAGCTCGAGCAGGGCTCGACGCTGGTTAATGCCAGCCAGCTGCAACTGCAAAATGCAGATAACTTCAGCGGATTGCTTGCCGCAGGATGCCAGCAACCGAGCACCGAGCTGTGGCTGGTCGGCGGCGACACCTCGGTTGGCCGAGAGGCGCTGCTCGTGGTGACCAACGCCGGTCGCGTCGACGCCCAGATCGATGTGACGGCGTATGCCACGGGCGGAGAGCTTTCGACCGCAGGTTTGACCGGGCTATCTGTTGCGGCGGGCAAGACCCTCGTGCTGCAGCTCGCGTCCGACCTCATGAACCAGCCGACGTTCACGCTGCGAGTCAACGCGTCCGGTGGGTCGGTTGCGGCCTGGATTCAGCAGCGCGTGATGCGCGGCACGATTCCGGGCGGTAGCGACTTCATTGCTCCTGCCACCGAACTGGGTAAGAGCCTGGTTATCCCTGGTCTTCTGCTTCGTGGTAACGCCGATGCGGTCGAGATAGCCAAGACCCGCCCAGAGTATGCCGACCAGTCGCCGATGCTTCGCGTATTCGTGCCACGCGTCAACGACGCTAACGGCATCGCGAGGCAAGTCACGGTCACCGCTCAGATCTTCGGCGCGACGGCCAAGACGTTCGGCACCGTGCTTCGGCAGACGGTCACCTCAGGTACCACGACTGACATGCCGATCACGGGTATTGCAGATGGCGACTATGTCGCGTACGTGACGGCCGACCAGCCGGTTCGCGCAGCAATCCGCCTGCCTCGCACCAACAAGACCAAGTCACCCGCGACCGACTTCGCCTGGCTGCAGGCCGGTGCAACGCTTGAGGGTATCCGCGCTTTCCGCGTGCCTCAGAGCGGCATTACGAAACTCTCCGTCGCTAACCCGAGCAAGGCAGAGGTTAGCTTCGCCATTGGCACTCAGGCGCAGGTGACCGCGGGAACCGCACCGACGATCACGCTGGCTGCCGGCGAGGCGCGCACCATTGGCCCGACTGCCGGAGCCGTGGTTTGGCTGAAGACCGATTCCTTCGCGCTGCGAGCAAGCT